>DATHDP010000112.1:0-89468 GCA_035318985.1 Chitinophagaceae bacterium | reverse complement strand
CACTGAACTGTGCCCATCACATCTATGGGATCCTGATGCGGGAAACAATGAACAGGGAGGAAGCAATTATTCATTTTAAAGAAGCGAAAAGAATTGCTGTTGAAATAAATAGCTATGCCCGTTCGCTGCTTGCCAGTCTTAATCTTGGTCGCATCTACATGGAAACAGGTAAACTTGATTCAGCTTTGTATCATGAAAATGACGCAGCATCAATTATAAAGAGCTCTGGTTGGGAAAAATATTTGTCGACGATCCTTTATTATACTGGTAAGATCCACTTGATGAAAGGGGATACGATCCAGGCAGTTCAATATTTTCACCAAAGTGTTGGATCCGCATTAAAACAAAATAATACAGATGCACTTACAAGGTCGTATCATGGCCTGGCAACTTCGTATTTCAATTCTATGCAAAAAGACTCAAGTGTTTATTACGCTGCGAAAAGTTTGGAGGCCATGAAGAAAATGGGAAAGATCACACAGATAGAATATAATTTGGGTGATGCTTATGAAGGCCTTTACCATGCTTACGAGTTGAACGATCAAAATGATAGTGCTTATAAATACCTCGCACTTGCCCAGGTGACCAATGACAGTATCAACCAGCGGAGAATTAACAGCCTGGCCGAATTTCAAAAACTTAACCTCGATGAACAACAAAGACTGCAGCGAATTGAAGGAGAAAAAGTGGCTTATCAAAATAAGATGAGAACCTATTTTCTACTGGCAGGTATTGGTGTGTTGTTATTGCTAGCAATAATTTTTTACCGAAATAACAGGCAAAAACACAAAGCGAAAGTAAAAATTGAAAAAGCCTATGATGAACTGAAGGCAGCACAACAGCAATTGATCCAATCAGAGAAAATGGCTTCTCTTGGGGAGCTTACAGCCGGTATTGCCCATGAAATTCAAAACCCGTTGAATTTCGTTAATAATTTTTCCGATGTAAACACAGAATTAGTAGACGAGTTAAAAACGGAATTGGCAACTGGTAATACGCAATCGGCCATAGAGATCGCTGACAATATAAAGGAGAATGAACAAAAAATAAATCATCATGGCAAAAGAGCCGATGCTATTGTCAAAGGAATGCTGCAGCATTCGAGAATAAGCAGTGGACAAAAAGAACCGACCGATATTAATGCATTAACTGATGAGTATTTAAGATTAGCTTACCATGGACTAAAAGCAAAAGACAGATCATTTAATGCAACCATGAAAACTAATTTTGATGAAGGCATTGGGAACATCAATATTATTCCGCAGGATATTGGAAGGGTTGTCCTTAATTTGATCAACAATGCATTTTATGCTGTTGATGAAAAGAAGAAACAGGTTGGCAATGCGTATGAGCCGATAGTTTCAGTAAGCACTAAAAAGAGTAATGGTAAAGTAGAAATAAAAGTGAGTGATAATGGTAACGGGATTTCGCAAAAAGTCCTGGATAAAATATTTCAACCATTCTTTACCACGAAGCCAACAGGACAAGGAACAGGTTTGGGTTTGAGTTTGGCGTATGATATAATTACAAAAGGACATGGTGGTGAGTTGAAGGTGGGAACGAAAGAAGGTGAAGGAAGTGAATTTATTATTCAATTACCGACTTCTAAAACTGCTGAACCATGAAATTCTATTTGACCTTTTTGGTATCGGTGATCTCTTTCATTCCTGTTTCAGCTCAGCAGGAAGCCTTTAAAGATGTGGACGGTTTACTGAAAAAACTTTCTGCCGCAACAACGGATACTGCCCGCATTTTATTAAAATGTAAATTAGGTGAGGCTTACAGGGCCAACAAGCCCGATACATCATTAATTCTTGCAAACGAAGCTTTATCCAGGTCAACCGAGATAAAATTTAAAAAGGGAGAGGTCCATGCATTGGTCTTACTATGTGTTATGTATAGAGAAAAAGGAGATCTGCCTTATGCCCTGGAACATGGATTAAAAGCTTTAAAAATATCTGAAGAGGAACGCTATGTTTATGGACAGATATACAGTTTGGTTCGCATTGCCAATGTATATCTGGCTGTCAGGGATGCGACAAAAGCAATGACCTATCTTAAAAGATCAGATGAACTTTTAAAGAAAAACTACGATGATTTTCAATGGTCCGTTACACAATATTTTTTAGCGGATGGATATGAGCAGCTGAACAAATTGGATAGCGCCGAAAAGCTGGTACAAATACTTGAGGAAAAACATCCATCGGATCCTCTTTGGATAGTTATAAATAACAGGTTGCTGGGAAATATAGCAGTAAAAAGAAATGAACTTCCGCTTGCTATAGAATATTATCGCAAGAGTAATGCAACGGCGATGGCGGGAACAGCATTCAGGGAAGCAGCTACTGCCGTCAACGCCATGGCCCAGGTTTTTAAGAAACTTGGTCAACCTGATTCCGCAATTTTTTATGCAAAAGAAGGATTGAAGCTTGGCGAAATGCTTAAGTACAGGAACCGCATACTCGCAGCAAGCAGTTTATTAGCGGAACTATATGCGGAAAAAGATCCTAAAGAAGCAATAAGATATTATCAAATTGCTTCTGCAGCAAAAGATAGTTTATACGGGGTACAAAAAGTTCAGCAGCTTCAGTCTGCAACAATGAAAGAGCAGGAAAGACAAACAGAATTGGAAGCTGCCCGGCTTGCTTATCAGAATAAGATGCGACAATGGGCTTTGCTGGCAGGTGCCGCTGTGTTTTTAATAATTGCAGTTATTCTTTTCAGGAACAACCGGCAAAAACAAAGAACAAATAAAGTTTTAGAAACAACTCTTACTAATTTAAAGAATACCCAGTCGCAACTTATCCAATCAGAAAAAATGGCCTCGCTTGGTGAATTGACGGCAGGCATTGCACATGAAATTCAGAATCCGTTAAACTTCGTCAATAATTTTTCTGAAGTAAGTAATGAGTTGATCGATGAAATGAAAACGGAATTAAATAACAACAAAAAAGAAGAAGCTATTGCAATTGCCGATGACATAAAACAGAATCTGGAAAAAATAAATCATCACGGTAAAAGAGCCGATGCAATTGTAAAAGGAATGCTGCAACATTCCAGAACAAGCAGCGGGCAAAAAGAACCAACAGATATTAATGCATTAGCTGAGGAATATTTAAGATTAGCTTATCATGGACTAAGAGCAAAAGACAAATCTTTCAATGCAGATCTTAAAACGGATTTTGATGAAAGTATTGGCAAGATTAATATCATTCCTCAAGATATTGGCAGAGTTGTTTTGAATTTGATCAATAACGCATTTTATGCTGTTGATGAAAAGAAGAAAAAGGTTGGCAATGGATATGAGCCGATAGTTTCAGTAAGCACTAAAAAAAATAATGGTAAAGTAGAAATAAGTGTGAAGGATAATGGAAACGGAATTCCGCAAAAAGTATTGGATAAAATTTTTCAACCATTCTTTACAACCAAACCAACAGGACAGGGAACAGGTTTGGGTTTATCGTTGAGTTATGATATTGTAAAAGCACATGGTGGGGAATTAAAAGTGGAAACTAAAGAAGATGACGGCGCTAGTTTTATAATTTATTTACCTGTCGTATAAAATATACTAAATGAGATCAATAAAAATTGCCTTGTATATTTTGTTACCTGTTTTTTCCATAGCACAGGTGAACCCACTATTTCTTGAACCTACTAAACATCAAGCAGACAGTTTACGAAAAGCACTTGAGCAAAATATAAATGACACGTTGCGAATGGCAGCCAACAGGGAGCTTGCACTTTTTTATTTTGATATAAACTCAGATAGTGCCTTTTTTTATATTGAAAAAGATCTTCCACTGGCCAGGAAATTACAGTTAAAATTATGGGAAGCAGATGCATTAGATCTAATGGGACTCATTTCAAGTATCCAGGGAAATTATGTCAAAGCGATGAGATCCTTTAATGAAGCGCTTCAAATTGTAGAAAATAAGGAATGCGAAAAGAACATCTGGAATATTTCCAAATTTACTAATAGCAGGATGCCTGAATTTGCGAGATTAAGTATGTTAGGTACTATTCAAAGTGATGTTGCAGGCATATATTCGACTTCAGGGAATTACGATAAGCAGCTTAACACAATTCAGGATTGTATAAAAACGGCTACCAGGATAAATGACAATACACTGCTTTCACAGGCTTTCATGAACCTGGGAGCAAAATTTTTACAGGAGAATGGACTGGATTCAGCATTGATCTCTTTCAGGAAATCCCTTGGCTATTCAGACCGGGCCGGATATAAAAAATACCGAAGCAACAATTATAATAATATCGGCAGAATTTATTTGAGACAAAATTTATATGAACAGGCACTGGAAAATTTTTTAAATGCTTTGCGATCCGGAAAGGAACAAAATAATAATTCAAGTATAGGTGATAGCTATGTGCTAATGTCCAGGTATTATAATAAGACTGGCAAAAATGACTCCGCTCTTTATTATGCCAAACTAGGATTGGTTACGGGCCAAAATACGGGCCAGGTAACAAATATTATTCAAGCATACAATTCTTTGGTAGATATCTATAAAAATCAAAAAAGACCCGACAGTGCACTACTCTATTTGCAGCTTGCCAATGCTGCACAAGATTCTTTGTTGAGCCTTGAAAAGATCAAACAACTTCAGAATATTGGATTTGATGAGCAACTTCGTTTACAAGAATTAGAAAAAGAAAGTTTGCAAACAAAAAGCAAAATAAGGATCTATTCTTTACTCGGTGGTTTGGGCATATTGTTAATAGCTGCCGTTTTCTTATTTAGAAACAATCGTCAAAAACAAAGATCAAATAAGGTTTTAGAAGCAACACTTACTAATTTAAGATCTACCCAATCTCAACTTGTCCAATCCGAGAAAATGGCGTCGCTGGGTGAACTCACAGCCGGCATTGCTCATGAAATTCAAAACCCATTGAACTTCGTAAATAATTTTTCGGATGTAAATGGAGAATTACTTACAGAAATGAAAGATGAATTAATCAGGGGTAAAACAGAAGCTGCAATAGCCCTGGCGAATGATGTTATAGAAAATCAAAAAAAAATAAATCATCACGGTAAAAGGGCTGATACGATAGTAAAAGGAATGTTGCAGCATTCACGAAGCAGCAACGGTATAAAAGAACCTACAGACATCAACACATTATGTGATGAATACTTACGGTTAGCTTATCATGGTCTTCGTGCAAAAGACAGCTCTTTTAATGCAATAACAAAAACAGACTTTGATAATAGCATTGGACAAGTAAATATCATTCCCCAGGATATTGGCAGAGTTATTTTGAATTTGATCAACAATGCTTTTTATGCTGTTGACGAAAAAAAGAGATCAGGAGTTAATAATTACGAGCCAACAGTTTCAATTAGTACAAAAAAGACGAATGGCCGTGTTGAAATAAAGGTGAATGACAATGGTAATGGCATACCACAAAAAGTATTGGACAAAATTTTTCTACCATTCTTTACTACTAAACCAACGGGACAAGGAACAGGGTTGGGATTATCTCTGAGTTATGACATCGTAAAAACACATGGTGGAGAGTTAAAAGTAAAAACGAAAGAAGGAGAAGGATCTGTTTTTGCTATTTCACTTCCGACAACTTTTAATAATTAAATTGAAAAGATATGAAGCCTCTTACTTTTTTAATGACAATTTTTCTTTCTGTGAGCTTGCAAACTGCATTTTCACAATCATCTTCAAAGTTTAGCGTCAATAGCTATATTAATGATAAAGGCGACACGTTGCTTTATCGCCAGCTTTTTCCTGATGCCGATACCTTGCGGAGATTTCCACTGGTAATTTTTTTACATGGTTCTGGTGAACGTGGTAACGACAATGAAGCGCAATTGAAATGGGGTGCAATGAATTTTGCATCGGATGAAAATATGATACGTTACCCGGCCTTTGTCATTGCTCCGCAATGCCCTTCAAATATTAGCTGGTCAAATTTTAACCGTGACAGAAATAGTACGCAGATGAGTCTGCTGCCTATACCTACTAAACCAATGCAATTGCTTATCGAGTTAATTGATAAACTTAAAAAGACATTGCGTGTTGATACCACAAGAATATACATTACCGGTCTTTCAATGGGAGGTTTTGGAACTTATGATGCCATTATGCGGTATCCAAAATTATTCGCTGCAGCTGTTCCGGTTTGTGGTGGTGGTGATGTTTCAAAAGCACCAGCTATAGCACATATACCGATCTGGATATTTCATGGAGCGGAAGATCCTTCTGTAAGTCCAGTTTATTCACTTGAAATGTTGCAGGCATTAACAAAGGCAGGAGCTCATCCGGGATTTACACAATATCCTGAAGTGGGACATTTTTCATGGTTGGGGGCATATAGTGATCCTTTAATGATGGAATGGCTTTTCAGGCAACGCAAATAAACATTAGATTTAGTCAGACCTTATGATATATAAAGGAGAGGATGATTGAAAATGGCGGCGAAAGAGAATGAAGGATCGGAATTTATTATCATTTTATAAAACAAATAATGAAAAGATTTTTTTTTAAGCTACCATTATTTTTTTCTTTCTTCTTTTTTTCGGTGCATGTAGCTGCGCAGGATAATTCCGATAAAACATTATCACAACACGCAAAGGATACTAACGAGGTCAAAAGATTGATCGGCATTGCAGATGAATATCGCTTTTCGAAACCGGATTCATCAGTCATTATTGCTGAAGAAGCTCTTTCACTCGCACGTCAATTAAATTTTGTAAGAGGGGAGGGGCAGGCATTAATTACGCTGGGCGAAGATCATCGGCTCGGCGGCGATTTTCCACAGGCTTTAGAAGCATTGTTCGATGCATTACAAATAAGCAGAAGTATCGGCAACCAGGAAATGGAAGCAGGTTGTTTGAATTTTATCGGGGTCGCTTATGTTGATCTTGGAGAATCAAGACAGGGTCTTAATTATCTTTTCCAGGCAAAAGAATTAAACGAAAAACATTCATTTACAATAATGATTTGCTTCGGTTTGACAAGCATCGGGGTCGCTTATGAACAATTAAATATTCTTGACTCTGCTTTGTTTTTCCATGAACATGCTTACCAGATTTTAAGCAATATAAAATCTATGGATATTACCAGGAGTCCATTGAGGTCACTTATATTAAGACATCTTGGAAATGTACAATATCACTTAGGTAACTATGATAAAGCCCTTAGTTATTACCGGGAAGTTATTAGCAACAATGACCTGTTAAATATCAGTAGCTCTCAATTCCAAATTGCTGAATATTTCTTTAATATTAAGAATAATACTGACTCTAGTCTTTATTACGCATTACTGGCATTTAATAACGGGCATAGATCATTTCAGAAGATCTTTATTTTGGATGCCAGCAAGATTCTTGCAAAACTTTATAAAGCCACGAACAAACTGGATAGTGCATATTATTACCATGAAATAGCATTAGCGATGAACGATAGCCTTTTTGGACAGGAGAAAACACATAAAATTCAATTGCTGGCAATCAATGAACAACAGCGTCAGCAGGAGATCAGGCAAGAAAGGGAAAGTTTGAAAAATAAGATCCGGATTTACATATTACTGGCAGCTGTTGGAGTATTCTTATTACTTGCCATCATATTTTATCGTAACAACCGGCAGAAACAAAAAGCAAATAAAGTTTTAGAAACTACACTTACTCATTTAAGATCTACTCAATCGCAACTTATTCAATCAGAAAAAATGGCTTCTCTTGGCGAGCTTACTGCCGGCATTGCACATGAAATTCAAAACCCTTTAAATTTCGTCAATAATTTCTCTGATGTAAACACAGAGCTGATTGATGAAGCAGAACAGGAAATGAATAAAGGGAATTTTAATGAGACAAAGGCAATTTTGAAAAATATTAAAGAGAATGAAGAAAAAATAAATCATCACGGCAAAAGAGCAGACGCAATTGTAAAAGGAATGCTTCAGCATAGTCGTAGTAACAGTGGACAAAAAGAACCAACAGATGTCAATGCTTTAGCAGATGAGTATTTGCGATTAGCTTACCACGGACTAAGGGCCAAAGACAAATCTTTCAATGCTGATATTAAAACTGATTTTGATGAAAGCATTGGCAAAATAAATATCATTCCCCAGGAAATAGGAAGAGTGATCTTGAATTTGATCAACAACGCATTTTATTCTGTTGATGAAAAGAAGAAACAAGATCAGGATGGGTATGAGCCCAATGTTTCGGTGAGTACAAAAAAAGCAAATGGCAAAGTTGAAATAAGTGTAAAAGACAATGGCAATGGCATTCCGCAAAAAGTATTAGATAAAATTTTTCAACCATTCTTTACTACCAAGCCGACAGGACAAGGAACAGGTTTGGGTTTGTCCTTGAGCTATGATATTGTAAGAGCACATGGTGGTGAAATAAAAGTAAAAACAAAAGAAAACGAAGGAACAGAATTCATTATTAAATTACCTGTTGGATAAAATAACATACATGAGAAAGTTTTTATTCCGCATTGAGTTTTGCTTATTACTGTTTTGTATAAATGTATTACATGCCCAGGACCTCAGCTTCACCCAGGTAACAACAAGTTTTTCGGCTGCAATTGCAGATATGACGCAGGATAAGCAAGGATTTTTGTGGGTCGCCACTTTTGACCAGGGATTGAAACGATATGATGGTATCAATTTCAAAGTATATACAAACGATCCCCGTAATCCCAATTCATTGACAAGTGGTATTCTTTTTCGTGTGTTTAATGATGCTGAGGATATGATCTGGATAGGAACGTTAGGATCGGGCCTTGATAAGTTTGATCC
Organism: Chitinophagaceae bacterium; assembly: GCA_035318985.1. Lineage (GTDB taxonomy): Bacteria > Bacteroidota > Bacteroidia > Chitinophagales > Chitinophagaceae > VBAS01. The sequence continues at coordinate 80,690 of DATHDP010000112.1, read as the reverse complement.
GGCAACAAATACATTTACTCATTTCAGGCGTGATCCGAAAGATGCTTCCAGTTTAAGTAATGATACAGTTGCCTCCATTCTCGAGGATCATTTGGGTAATCTTTGGATCGGCACCTCTGGCGGATTGGATATGCTTGACAAGAAGACAGGAAAATTTATTCATTACAGGAATGATGCGAATGATCCGTCAAGCCTGAGTCATAATGAGGTATCGAAGATCTTCGAGGATAAAAAAGGAGAGCTTTGGATAGGCTGCCTTTCATTCATTGATGAGAAAACTCCTGGAACCGGTGGATTAAATCGCTTTGATAGAAAAACCGGAAAATTTATCCGCTACTTAAATGATCCGTTAAATCCTAAAAGCATTCCTGATAACAGGATCTATGATCTGTATGAAGACAGGGAAGGTAATTTTTGGATATCCACATTTGGCGGCCCTTTTTTTAAAATGGACAGGAACACGGGTGAGTTTACCCGCTACTATCCTGATCCGTTGAAGTCGGGAACACTTAGCCAAACACCTGCTCCCGAAAAAGCATTTTCACGGGCCAGGTTTATTACCGAAGATGCTACCGGGGCATTGTGGATCGGTTTCAGTAATGCCGGCATCAACAGGTATGACCCGGTTAGTAAAAAGTCAACCCACTACGGCTACGTCTATGAAGGGGAGAAGCTATTGTCTGCTAAAGATACCGCTACAGGGTTTGCATCTGCTTTTGTTTTAAAAGCACTTGCTACTAAAGATGGCATGTTTTGGGTAAGTTCAAATCAAGGATTTTTCAAACTGGATAATAACAAAATAACAGTTCCTTTTTATAAGATGCAGCAGCAACACGCAAACGCCTTTTATTGTGAAGAGAATAATAGTATACTCTGGATCGGTACTCATGATGGTCTTCTGCGCAGGGATCTTACAACACAAAAAGAAAAATTATGGACAAATGATCCAAAAGATAAGAACAGCCTTTGCTTTAATACACTAAGTTCAATAAAGGCTGATGACGAAGGTAATCTCTGGTTGGGCACAAGGAATGGGCTCGATAAATTTAACCCGGCTACCGGAAAATTCGTTCATTATGTACATGATCCTAAAAACCCAATCGCTGTAGCGAGCAACAATTTTGATTTCCTGTTTATTGATCATCAAGAGAATTTATGGGCCGCTTCGGATTCTGGTATCTCACGTATGGATAAAAATACCGGGCAGTTTACTAATTATAAAAAAAACAATATAGATAGCACTGGGCTCGGTGGCAATTTTTTTCTATGTATTGCCGAGGACAATGATCATTTTATTTGGGTTGCATCAGAGGTTGGTGCATTCAGGCTGGATACAAAAACAGGAAAATTCCGAAAATACATTTCAAGCATTTTTATAAAATCTATTTGTATTGATTCCAAAGGCATCATTTGGGCAGGTGGCGAACAGGCACTTTATTATTACGACAAAGCAAAGGATGAATTTGTACTTTTTGCCGATCAGCATTCAGCCGTAAGCGTCAGCAGTATCATAAATATCATGGAGGATGATAAAAAAAATCTCTGGGTATCTACTGCTACTTCTATTATAAAGATCAATGAAGACAGGACCAAACTGAGAAGGTATACGGATATGAACGGAATACGTTATAGTAATTTTTTCTTTAATGATAATCATAAAGCAAAAGATGGCAGGCTGTTCTTTGGAGAAGGAGGAGGTTATTATTCTTTTTACCCGGAGCAACTAAAAGATACCTCTATCGCTCCACAACTTGTTTTGTCTGGTTTCAAACTAGGTGAGAGCGAGGTAAAAATGGAACCGAACGGTATATTAACAACGCCTTTATGGAAAACTGAAGAGATACAATTGACCCATGATCAAAATGTATTTTCATTTGATTTTTTTGCAATAGACTACGTATCTCCCGGCGATGAAAAATACCTGTTCATGCTGGAGAACTATGATGATGAATGGCATGATATCGGAAGTGATCATCGTGCATTTTTCTTCAATGTTCCCCCGGGCACTTACAACTTCCGTGTAAAAGCGGTTAGCGGTGATGGTAGTTCTGTTGAAAAGAGTATTCGCATTATTATTAATCCACCATGGTGGAGATCGTGGTGGGCCTATATCGTTTACGGATTTTTGGGGCTTGTAGCTGCGTATTCAATTTATAGATACCAAAGGTCTTATATTATAAGGAAGGAGCGACAAAGAACGCAGGAAAAAGAACTTGCACAAGCTAAAGAAATTGAAAAAGCATATAATGAATTAAAAACAACACAGCAACAACTTATCCAGTCAGAGAAGATGGCTTCGTTGGGAGAACTTACCGCAGGTATTGCCCATGAAATTCAAAACCCGTTGAACTTCGTGAATAATTTTTCTGAAGTAAATGATGAGTTGCTAAAAGAATTAAATGCAGAAGCAGATAAAGGAAACCTGGAGGAAGTAAAAGCGATCGCAAAAGATATTTCATTCAATTCAGAAAAAATAAATCATCACGGCAAAAGAGCTGATGCGATCGTTAAAGGAATGCTGCAGCACTCAAGAAGCAACAGCGGACAAAAAGAACCAACAGATATTAATGCTTTGGCGGATGAGTATTTAAGATTGGCCTATCATGGACTTCGTGCAAAAGACAAATCGTTTAATGCTACAATAAAAACAGATTTTGATGAGAGCATCGGCACGGTCAATATTATTCCACAGGATGTTGGAAGAGTTATTCTTAACCTGATCAACAACGCATTTTATGCGGTAGATGAAAAAAAGAAACTGAATCAAAACGGATATGAACCAACGGTTTCAGTAAGCACTAAAAAGACAAATCAAAAAGTTGAAATAAAGGTGAGGGATAATGGTAATGGTATTCCACAAAAAGTGTTGGATAAAATATTTCAACCATTTTTTACAACTAAACCAACAGGACAGGGAACAGGTTTGGGTTTATCATTGAGCTATGATATTGTAAAGGCACATGATGGCGAATTAAATGTGGAAACGAAAGAAGGTGAAGGAAGTGTGTTTACTATTAAGTTGCCTTTAAAAGATAACATCTGATTTTAACTATGGCTTTATCATAAACTGATTATGAAAAAACTTGCACTTATAATAATAGCCTTCCAATTCTTTTCTTTTACTGAAGCTCAAAAATATTCCGAAAACCCGGACAGTTTAAAGCTGTTGCTGAGCAGTGCAAAACATGATACAGATAAAGTTTTGTTGCTCGCCGATCTCGGCTACACTTGCGCATTTTTGCAGGTTGATACAGGTATAGTGTATGCTCAAAGGGCCATAAGTTTAGCACGGCAATTAAACTTCAAAAAAGGTGAAGCTGCAGCCATGTCTTCTTATGGATGGGCTTTTTGGGCATCGGGAAATTATGATAAAGCTGCAGAAATGGCACTCAAGTCTTTAAACCTGTATAAAAGCTTGCAGGACCGAGAAATGATTCCAGCCTTATACAATCAACTTGCAGTCATTTATAGAGATGTAGGCGACTATCAGCAGGGTCTAAAATATTGTTTTTTATCAAAAAATTTATTTGGCTCGCCTAATGAACCCAATGAAGTATTTATAACTATCGGTTCAATTTATCTTTTGACAAACGAAATTGATTCAGCATCTCTTTATCTAAACAAATTAAATAAATATTATGAGGAACTTCAGAAAGAAGGGTACCAAAATGAAAACGCTTATTTAAAATATTCGCTTGGTGTCGTTGAAGCTAAAAAGAAACACTACGAACAAGCTTTAAATTATTACCGCGCCTCTATTCCCACTGGAAACAATTTAGATATAGTTTATACTTATAACCACATGGCCCGGCTATACCAGGAAACAGGAAATATTGATTCCTCGATTTATTACTCGAAAGAGATACTAAACAAAAGGCCATTTTTATTTTTTCAAAGAGGGGTGCTTGACGCAATGACTATTCTGGCTCAGGATTATAAGTTGAAGAACCAAAATGACAGTGCGATTAAATATTTAGAATCAAGCATTGCGCTTAATAATAGCTTATTTAATAAGGAAAAAACAAGAGCGATACAGAGCTTAACTTTCAACGAACAGTTACGACAACAAGAAATTGAAGCAGCGAAAATAAAATATCAAAACCAGGTTAAGATGTATATTATGCTTGCATCCCTGATTATTTTTTTATTAATAGCATTTATACTTTGGCTCAATAACAGGCGTAAACAGAAAGTGAACATATTACTTCAATATCAAAAAGAAGAAATACAACGTACGCTTACGGAATTGAAATCAACACAAGCACAACTCATCCAATCAGAAAAGATGGCTTCGCTTGGAGAACTTACTGCAGGCATTGCACATGAAATTCAAAACCCTTTGAACTTCGTCAATAACTTTTCTGAAGTGAATGATGAACTACTTAAAGAGTTAGCTACAGAAGCCGATAAGGGTAACCTGGATGAGGTAAAAGCGATCGCAAAAGATATTACATTCAATTCTGAAAAAATAAATCATCATGGAAAAAGGGCTGATGCGATAGTAAAAGGAATGTTGCAGCATTCAAGAAGCAACAGTGGACAAAAAGAACCTACAGACATCAATGCACTAGCGGATGAATATTTAAGATTGGCTTATCACGGTCTTCGTGCAAAAGACAAATCATTCAATGCAATTACGAAAACTGATTTTGACAGTAAGATCGGCAAGATCAATATAATGCCACAGGATATAGGTAGAGTTATTCTTAATCTGATCAATAATGCATTTTATGCAGTGGATGAAAAGAAAAAACAAACTGACGAAGGATATGAGCCAACAGTTTCAGTAAGTACAAAAAAGGCTAATGGTAGGGTAGAAATAAAAGTTGCTGACAATGGTAATGGCATTCCACAAAACGTATTGGATAAAATATTTCAACCATTCTTTACTACCAAACCAACCGGGCAAGGCACAGGTCTGGGTTTATCATTGAGTTATGATATTGTAAAAGCACATGGCGGAGAATTAAAAGTTGAAACAAAAGAAGGTGAAGGAACCGAATTTATTATTATTCTGCCGGCGTAATGAGAAAATTTAATTGACCCCGGCAAGGCTACTGGCTTGTCGAAAAATTATTTTTCTTTGGCTAAATCAAAACTAATGAATGAAAAGAAAAAACACTAACTTGATTTTGATATTACAAACAAAATAGGTGTATTAAACAAATAATAAATAGGTGTATTAAACAAATAATAGTTATGCCAAAATTTATCATAGAAAGGGAAATACCGGGTGCGGGAAAGTTTTCCGCGGAAAATCTAAAGGCGATCTCTCAGAAATCGAAAGAAGTATTGTGCGTCCTTGGCTCGGAAATTCAATGGATTCATAGCTATGTAGCAGGAGATAAAATCTATTGTATTTACATTGCTCCCAGCGAAGAATTGATTCGCAAACATGCCCAGATGGGTGGATTCCCTGCCAACAGCATTACCGAAATATCAAATATTATTGACCTGGAGAGTGCTGAATAATTAAGTAGCTCAGTCAAATAGATAAATAGGGAATATTTGCTTGAGTCGATGCACTGAAAGCAAATCACTTCTTCTTACGTAAATAAGCCACGTTAATTCCTTTCAATTATTTAAATTGGCGTATGGATAACCAGCAGCAGAAAGAGCTAATGGAAGAAAACGCCAGTTTGAAAAAGCAATTGGCCGATCAGTCCAGTGAACTGGAACACAGAACGCGACAAATCGAAATTGAAGCAGCCCTCGATAATGTAAGGCATAGAGCCGGGGCTATGCGATCTAGTTCTGAACTGGGAGGAGCATCCGCCGTTTTATTTCAGCAATTAAATGAATTGGGCATTAAGGCGATTCAGACTGCTGTTGGCATTTTTGACGATCTCAACGAAGCCATGGAGTTATGGCTTACAAGTTATGCTGATAGCGGAGAAATGATTCGGATGCTCTACTATTTTAATTTACATATTCATCCCGTATTTGAAAACATCATTCCTGCAAGGCAGAAGAATAAACCATATGCCCTCACAACACTTTCGGGCAATGAAGTCAGGTCATATTATCGAACCATGTCTACCTATCTCTCGGTACCGAGGCAGCAGGTATTTAATGAAACAGAACATTTTTACTCCTTTTTTTTCCCCGGTGGCACGATCAATGTGATCACTAATCAACCGCTTATCGAAGAGCAATGCAAGATCATGATTCGCTTTGCCCAGGTATTTGGATTGATCTACACCCGCTTCCTTGATTTGCTGAAGGCAGAAGCAAGTGTAAGAGAAGCACAAATTGAATCCGCATTAGAGCGGGTCAGGGCCCGGGCACAGGCCATGCAAGAACCTGAAGAATTGAAAGATGTAACCCAGGTTTTCCGATATGAGATGAGTGTGCTTGGTAAAAACGAACTGGAAACTTGTCATATTTATATTTATGACGAAAAGGCCCGGAAGTCTGAATGCTGGTTTGCATTAAAAGATGGCAGCACTACAGAGAACAAAGTATCGAGTTACGAATTTGAATTAGACCTGCACGATACGTGGGTAGGTCGTGAGATGCTCCGGTTTTATCATTCAGAAACCAAAGAAGTATCAATCACTATGACAGCTGATGTTTACGAGGAGTGGATCCGTTACTGTGAGGCAAAATGCGAAACTATCCGCGGTTATTATAGCGAAGAGATGCGTGAAGGAACTTATCACCTTTACAAATTTTCTAACGGTGCAATTAGCCGGTCCGATGCGGGTGTTATTTCGCAGGAAAGTTGGGATTTGCTTAAACGTGTGGCTTCCGTTTTTTCTCTTGCTTATTCCCGATTCAAGGACTTGACGCAGGCCAGGATAGATTTGCAAAACCTGAAAGCTGAAAAGAACAGAGCGGAGAACGCACTTGCCGAATTGAAAGCGACCCAAAAGCAATTGATCCAGTCCGAAAAAATGGCTTCACTTGGAGAGCTCACCGCAGGTATAGCGCATGAGATACAAAACCCTTTAAACTTTGTAAATAACTTTTCTGAAGTAAATAAAGAATTACTTATAGAATTAAATGAAGAAATTGAAAAAGGAAATTATGATGAAGTAAAAACTATCGCAAAAGACATTACAGATAACGAAGAAAAAATAGGTCATCATGGTAAACGTGCAGATGCAATTGTAAAAGGGATGCTGCAACATTCGGGAAGTAGTAGTGGACAAAAAGAACCAACAGATATTAATGCTTTAGCTGATGAATACTTGCGATTGGCTTATCATGGACTAAGGGCTAAGGATAAATCATTCAATGCAACAACTAAAACTGATTTCGACAACAAGATTGATAAGATCAATATAATGTCACAGGATATTGGTAGAGTTATTCTTAATTTGATCAACAATGCTTTTTATGCTGTGGATGAAAAGAAAAAACAAACTGACGAAGGATATGAGCCAACTGTTACAGTAACTACAATAAAGCAAAATGGAAAGGTTGAAATTAAAGTAAAAGACAATGGAAATGGCATTCCTCAAAAAGTGTTAGATAAAATATTTCAACCATTCTTTACCACAAAGCCAACAGGACAAGGAACAGGTTTGGGTTTATCATTAAGCTATGATATTGTAAAAGCACACGGTGGAGAATTGAAAGTTGAAACAAAAGAAGGTGAAGGAACTGAGTTTATAATTCATTTGCCTGCGTAGTCATAGTAAGCGTTAACTTTAAATACGCAGCAGGGATCTGCGTTAGGAAACGAAATTTATTTTCATCAATAAATAATCTTTTAAAAAAAATTGTATGAAACGTTACTGCTTATTTCTTTTAGGAGCATTCCTAATATTGTCCACAAACAAATTGTGGGCAATAGATGGCACAGACACCCGGTTGCTTTGGCAGCCGGCTATCAGTAAAGATCGTATTGCATTTATTTATGCAGAAGACTTATGGGTAGCAAACAGGGACGGTTCTTATCCCCGCAGAATTACTTCAAGTGAAGGATCAGAATCAAGCCCGGTGTTTTCTCCTGATGGCACTATGATCGCTTTTACCGGTCAATACGATGGCAATACTGATGTTTTTATTGTACCTGCTACCGGTGGTATTCCAAAGCGATTGACATGGCATCCCGGCGGAGATCTTGTTCGTGACTTTTCACCCGACGGCAAAAAAATATTATTTGCATCGCAGCGAAATAGTTTTACAAATCGTTATCTCCAGTTGTTTACAGTAGATGTAGCAAGCGGTGCTGAAGAACAACTTCAAATACCCAATGCTTTCTGGGCTTCGTATAGTCCAGACGGAAACAGCATTGCCTATACAACGATACCCGATAGGTTTGAGCAATGGAAAAATTACAGAGGCGGCACCGCGAGCCGCATTTGGCTTTATGATATAAAGAGTCATAAAGTAGTGGAGATCCCCAAACCAACGGGTGGCAGCAATGATTCGAAACCCGTATGGAAGGGTAACAAAGTTTATTTTCGAAGCGACAGAAATGGTGAGTTTAATTTATACAGTTATGATCCTTCAACAAAAGCCGTCAGCCAGTTAAGTAAGTTCGATGATTTTCCTGTATCAAGCCTTGAAGGAAGCAACAATGGAGATATCATTTTTTCACAGGCCGGTTACCTGCACATATATAATATGCAGGACAATAAAATTTCCCGCTTAAAGATTGGTATTGCTGCTGATCTTTTAGATTATCGGCCAAGATTTGTAAAGGGTGATCAATACATTCGCAATGCACATTTTTCTCCTTCAGGTGTCAGGGTAGTTTTTGATTATCGCGGAGATATTATTACAATTCCAGCGCAAAAAGGTGATGCATTCAACCTTACAAACACACCTGGCGTACATGAAGTTTCCCCGGCATGGTCACCGGACGGAAAGAGTATTGCTTATTTCAGTGATGCTTCCGGCGAATATGCGCTGCATATTAAAAACCAGGATGGAACTGGTGATGTAAAAATAATTTCACTGAACGGGTCAGGATTTTATTCTTCTATTTACTGGTCACCTGACGCCAAAAAACTTTGCTTTGTTGACAATGGAAGAAGATTATACTTACTTGATGTAGCAAGTAGCAACATTCAAAAAATTGCAGAGGATACTTATTACACACCGGGTCCTTTCAGAGAGATGTTTGGTAGCTGGTCGGCTGATAATAAATATGTTGCTTATACAACTATAACTGAAACCAATTTTGAAAGAGCCTGGATCTATTCAGTGTCTGAAAATAAGTCTCATGCACTCACAGATGGTATGTCGAATGCAACTGAACCTCTCTTCGATCCTTCAGGAAAATATTTGTATTTGCTCGCCAGCACGGATGCCGGTCCTGTTGTCAATTGGTTTGATCAGTCAAGCGAGGACATGGAAGCAACCAATTCTATTTACCTGGTTACACTTCAAAAGAGTGTGATGTCACCTTTTGCCAAAGAAAATGAAACAGAAGAAATAAAAGATACAGCGAGTACAAAACCGTCAGCAAAAACTGATTCAAGTAAAACCAATTTGAAAATTGACTGGGATGGTATTCAAAACAGGATAGTTCCTCTTCCACTTTCCCGGGGAATATATCGTTCACTGGCTGTGCCGAAAGAAGGGGAACTCTATTATATATCTGTTGCACCGCATGATGCTGCTCCGAGTATGCTTCACAATTATAGTTTGAAAAAAAGAAAGGGTGAGCCTATAATGCCTGCAGAAGGATTTATAATAGCAGCGAAAGGCGAGAAAATGTTATTCGTCAATAAAGGAAAATGGGGCATAGTTGCAACAGGTCAGAAGCCTGGACCGGATGCTGCACTCAATACTTCTTTGTTACAGGTAAAAATTTCTCCGCAGGAAGAATGGAAAAATATTTTCAATGAAGCATGGCGTGTAAATCGTGATTACTTCTATGATCCAAATATGCATGGCGCCAATTGGGCGGCGATGAAGAAAAAATATGAAGCGTTATTGCCCGATGTTGCAAGTAATAATGATCTGTATCGAATTATGACGTGGATGTTTAGCGAATTATCTGTAGGACATCACAGGTTTTCTGCTACTGGTGACAGACGTTCAAATCCTGATTTTGTACCCGGCGGATTACTTGGTGCAGATTATGAAGTAAGCAACAATCGGTATCGCATAAAAAAGATCTATGGTGGCTTGAATTGGAATCCTGACTTGCGTTCGCCGCTTACAGAGCCCGGAGTTGATGTGCAGGCAGGAGATTATATTTTAGCAGTGAATGGTAACAATGTAACTACGGATAAAAACTTTTACAGCTATTTTGAGAACACCGCAGAAAAGATCGTTACGCTGACAGTAGCAAACAATGCTGATGGTCAAAATAAACGAATAATAAAAGTGGTGCCCGTTGCCAATGAAGGTGCTTTGAGAAACAGGGATTGGGTAGAAGGAAATATTAAAAAAGTAAATGAAGCTACGAATGGACAAGTGGCCTATGTGTATGTGCCGAATACAGCGGCTGATGGTCATGAGTATTTCAAACGTTATTTCTTTCCACAAGCGAATAAATCCGCTATTATAATAGATGAAAGATTTAACAGCGGTGGGCAGCTTGCTGATTATTATATTGACATTCTGAAACGCCCAGTTCAATCATATTGGAAACTACGGTATGGAAAAGATCAAAAGGCACCAAATGCTTCCATACAAGGACCCAAAGTAATGTTGGTGGATGAAACGGCAGGTTCTGGTGGTGATTATCTGCCTTATCTTTTTCGCCAGGCTAAGTTGGGCACACTTGTAGGAAAAACAACATGGGGTGGACTTGTTGGAATTTTAGGTTTTCCTGAATTTATAGATGGAGGTAGTGTTACCGCTCCTAATCTTGCTTTCTATGATGAAAAAGGATTTGGCATTGAGAATGTTGGTACGCCACCCGATGTGGAAGTTGAGCAATGGCCTGCTGAAGTAATTGCCGGACATGACCCTCAGTTGGAAAAAGCAATTGAAATTATAATGCAGCAACTAAAAAGTAATCCGCCAAAACAAGTGCCGACACCTTCATTTCCAAAAAGAGTAAGACCATTTTGATCAGTTCGGTAAATCAAATAGGGAAGTGATAATTAAAAGAAGGAGAAAGTATCAGAGTTTATTATTTCTCTTCCGGCCCAATAATATTTTTTGACCTTTGAGATCAAAATAAAACCGGATGGCAAATAAAAGCAAACCTGAATTGCTATTGGAAACTTTCCACAGACTGGTTACTGCTATTCTGGGCCAGACAGCAGATCCGGAAACCGATTTGCAGGAAATAATGTCGGACAATATTAAAGGATTTGGAACGGGTAAACATGAGATCTTCAATAGCTATAATGAATTCAAGGAAAAGATCTTTAAAGTGTTTGGTAAGCAATTGCCTGCAGGAACGAAACTTCATTTTATAGATATACAATCTGAAGTTCTGGATGCTGTTGGAATTGTTCATGCCACTTATGAAATAAATTATCGCCTGGATGGAATTGAAAACAGTTATTACGGAAGACGATCGACTGTATTTCAATGGAGCAATGATCATTGGCGTGCAATTCATTTACATGTGTCAGAGCCATCTGCACACCTGGCCGCCGGTGAAAGTTTGCCGGTGAAAGCGTTAAAGGCCCAAAATGAGGAATTAAAAGAACAGGTTTCAATACGAACTGAAGAATTAACCAAGTCATTAAATGATCTGAAGGCAACCCAGCAACAGCTTATTCAATCTGAAAAAATGGCTTCGCTTGGTGAATTGACTGCAGGCATTGCCCATGAAATTCAAAACCCATTAAACTTTGTCAATAATTTTTCTGAAGTGAATGAAGAATTAATTAAAGAATTAAAGAATGAAGCAGCTAAAGGCAACCTGGAAGAGGTGAAAGCGATTGCAAACGATATTGAATTTAATTCGGAAAAAATTAGTCATCATGGAAAACGGGCCGATGGGATCGTTAAAGGAATGCTGCAACATAGTCGCACCAGCAGTGGGCAAAAAGAACCAACAGATATCAATGTCTTAGCCGATGAATATCTACGATTGGCTTATCATGGTTTAAAAGCAAAAGACAAATCATTCAATGCGAAGATGAAAGCAGATCTTGATGAAACGATCGGTAAACTCAATATCGTCCCACAGGAAATCGGAAGGGTCATTCTTAATTTAATTACAAATGCTTTTTACACTGTTTCAGAAAAAAAGAAACAAGCAGGAGAGGAGTATGAACCTACTATTTCAGTTAGTACAAAAAGATCAAATGATAAGATCGAGATAAGGGTTAAGGATAATGGCAATGGCATCTCTCAAAAAATATTGGATAAAATATTTCAACCGTTCTTTACTACAAAGCCAACGGGTCAGGGAACGGGTTTGGGTCTATCTTTAAGTTATGATATTGTAAAAGCACACGGTGGAGAACTTAAAGTGGAAACAAAAGAAGGAGAAGGAACGGTATTTGTAATTCAGTTACCAACTTGAATCAATGGTTGTTAAATTTTCAATATTAGTAGTAAGCTTTTTTATTTTTTCTTTTATCGAAAGAAAAGAAACAAATAATGCCCCGACATATAAGCCAACTTTCGAAAAAGATCTTTTTGAGTCAGACGAAATACTTTCAATTACATTAAAGGGTAACATCCGGGAATTACTGAATGACAGGGGAGAAACTCCAGCATATCACCCAGTCACTCTCTCCTATAAAAATAAAGACAGCAGCGAAGTAAACATACCGATGAAAATGAAAACGAGGGGACATTTCAGAAAGCTAAAGGAGAATTGCAAATATCCGCCTTTGCAAATTAACTTTCCTAAGGATGTTGATCGTTTGTCTTCGGTATTCAAGGGGCAAAAAAAATTGAAACTGGTGATGCCTTGCACCGGTGATGATTATGTTATTCGTGAGTGGCTTGTTTATAAGATTTACAATTTAGTTACGCCAAAGAGTTTCCAGGCAAGGCTGGTGCGAATAGATCTCAATGACAGTAAAAGTAAAAAACAAGCAGCTCCATTCTATGGATTTTTGATAGAAGATGAAAAGCATATGGCGGCACGTAATAAAGCAACTGCCGTAGAACAGAAACTTAGACCGGAGCAAACAAAGCAAGATGCTTTTTTAACAATGGCGGTATTCGAATATCTTATCGGTAACACAGATTGGTCTGTACAATATTTACAAAACATAAAATTGCTGAAGACAGATTCTTTCACGCAATTAATTACAGTACCTTACGACTTTGATCATGCCGGAATTGTAGATGCGCCTTATGCACATCCGGCTGAAGAATTATTGATGAAGTCTGTGCAGGAACGCCGTTATCGTGGCTATTGTATGACGGATATGAAAGCATTTGAGAAGCCGATCGCCCTGTACAATAAGTTAAAAAATGATATCTATAGTTTATTCACTAAGTGCAGTTTGCTCGATGCAAAATATATTAAGTCCATTACAAAATATCTAGATGAATTTTATGCAACGATCAATGATCCCAAAAGATGGCAAAAAGATTTTGCATATCCCTGTGATAAAAATGGGACAGGTAATATAGTGATCAAAGGATTGAGAGAAGAGTGATCTGAAACCAGCCTGGTTTTTATTTACTTACCATTTCTTCTGTACCGGTCCAATTCTTTGGAACTCCTTCACGCAAATATTTTTTTGTATTAGTAAGAAAATAATTTGCAGTAAGGTCATCCGGATCATTTGTGAGAATAGTTTGGAAGAGTTGTAAAGCATTTTCAAATTGCTGATCATGATACAAGTTCATTGCCTCGTTGAATTGTGAAAGTGTTTGCAATTTTCTCTCGAAAAGTAATTCTTCAAATCCATTAATGCATTCAACAATACTAAGCAGATTATTTTTCCCTTTCAGCTTTACACTGCCAAGATGCCTGAATTGAAAATTATTTTGACCATTTAAATATTGAAGTGTGTGATCACTTAATAATAAAGGAGATTTATAATATTTCGTGAGGCTTTCAATTCTTGCCGCGGTGTTTACCGTATCGGAAATTGTAGCAGCATCCATTCTGAATTCATCACCTGTAATACCCATGATAAGTGAACCAGTGTGCATGCCAATGCCAGCCCTGATAGATGGAAGTCCAAGTTCTTTTCGTTCTTTATTTAATTCATGAACAGCTTTTTGCATTCCCACGGCGGCACGTAAAGCATCTTCGGGGTTTTCCGGAAATATGGCCATGATAGAATCGCCGAGATACTGATTAATAAAACCATTGTTTGATCTTATGACGGGGCCAAGTCTTGCATTAAAGGAAGAAACAAAATGAAAATTTTCTTCCGGCGTCATCTTCTCAGAAAGTGTTGTGAAGTCACGTATATCTGTAAATAGAACGGTTACAATTTTTTCAACCTGGTCCCCAAGTTTCACATCGGTCAATGTTTCTTTACCCAATGACCTGATAAACTCATGCGGTACAAATTTCTTTGTTACTTCATGAATACGAAGCATGGCTTCTTCTCTTTCCCTTGCTTCACGAATATTCTTTTCATAAAGCATGGCGCTTTCAATAGCGGTAGAAGATTGGAGGGCCAGTGTTACTAATAATTTTAAATGCGCCGCAGAATATTGCTCAATGTTTTTGCCCGCAAGAATTATAGCACCCATAATCCGATGCTTCACTTTCATGGCAGCATAAATAAGTGAATGCACATCATTTTCAATTATTCCTTTCTCTTTTAATAAAGACAGATCAGTTATGATCTCAGATTGGCCACTGAGACCGATCTTGAGTAGCACACCGGGGTTGTGTCGAAGATGTTCTTCATTAAATAATTGTTCACCAGATCTTGCTGGCACGGCTAAATGCTTTTTTTCTTCATTCCATAATACAATTACTCCGCTATGTGAAGGGATGGAATGTATAGCTTGCTCAAGTGTTAGTTGAGCAATAACATCAGGATCAATTGTCTGTGTTAATTGTTCAGAGAAATTATAAATCACATTCAACTCTTGGTAAAGATTAAGCACTTCTGTTCCTAACTTTTTTTTCTCTGCTTCTTTCTGTACTAAATAAGCAAGAAGGTTTGCGATCATTAAAGAATTTTCATCACCTTTTACCCAACCGATAATTTCATTATCGAGGGTTACTGAAAATGAAGATCCGGGAGTTTTAGTTGGATTGCCTAATAAGAGTTTTCCATTTTCATCTTCGATCCATGTCGCTTTCTTCAGTTGATCCATTAAAGCCAGCACAGCTGTATTAATTTCATTCTTCTTGCCGACTATATTTTTTAGACTAACTCTTGCCATAGTTTATCTCGTGTGGTGTTACTTGCAGACTGAGATCAGTTTTTAACTGATCATTATTCAATTCCCAAAACTTCTTTTGCCTTAGTAAGAATTATCTCTGGGTCGAAAGGTTTTGTCATATAAACATCGGCGCCGACTTCCTGTCCTCTTTGACGATCAAGTTCCTGGCCCTTTGCTGTCAATAGAACAATAAAAACATTATTTAATCCAAGTTCTTTTTTTACCCGGCGGCAAACTTCCATGCCATTCATTTTGGGCATCATCACATCTAAGAAAACTAGTTTCGGATTTTCTTTCTGAATGATATCCAGCGCAATTTCTCCATTCTCTGCTGTTAAAAACTCCACGCCTTCGTCTTCCAACTCTTCCAGTGTTTGTTCTATCAGCATACGAATATGTGCTTCGTCATCTACAATTAAGATCTTTTGTTCCATTTTTTATTGATCATTTTAGTTTATAAATATTTATTGATACACCAGGAATAAAACATTCTCCAACCCTTTTTCAAAGCGGATAGTTTGAACGATATCCTGTTTACCTGAAAGAACAGAGTTGATAATAATAATATCCGGTTGATTGGCTATTGCTTTTTCCAAAAGTTCTTTTTCATTTGCTTCCATTACAGAATATCCTTTTGTCTTCAGCACTTCGGTAAGTGTGTTAACAGTGGCGCTATCCTGGTCAACCACCATCACTTTCTTTTTTGATTTACCCTGTTCAAGCAAACTTCCGATCTCGCTAAAGAGTAAACCTGTATCGATTGGTTTGGTAAGATACCTGTCAACACCGATCCTGAACCCTCTTGTTTTATCTTGTACGATTGATAGAACTATGATAGGTATATCCATCGTTAAAGGATCATTTTTCAAAACAGCGGCCACATCAAAGCCATTCATCTCCGGCATCATAATGTCAAGAATAATAAGATCAGGCCGGTTCTTTCTTACACATACTAATGCTTCTTTTCCATTGTGGGCTTCTTCAATTGTATACCCAGCGTCACTTAACTCCTGTTGCAATAATGAACGTATCGAATCATCGTCATCAACAACAAGAATTTTAGATGCTTTGCCTGCAAGATTGATATGTGATTGTGCAACCTGTTCTTTCAATTGTTTTACGAGGTCATCCAAATGCATTGGACGAGCAATGCCGTTTGTTTTAGTTATTGGCAATGCAAAAGAGAAAATGCTTCCTTTTCCAACCTCACTCTCCAACCAAATTCTACCGCCATGATGTTCTACTATCTCTTTACAAATTGGTAGACCAAGTCCAGTTCCTTTTGGCTTATCAGTTAATGTATCTCCACCAACTTGTTTGAATTGTTCAAAAACAGTTTCAAAATCTCCCGGTGCAATACCAATACCTGTATCACTGATGCTGACCACGATCTCATGATCTTTTTGTGAGACTGTACAAGTAACAGAACCTTTGTCAGTGAATTTTACAGAATTAGAAATAAGATTGATGATCACCTGTATCAGTTTATCCCTGTCGCCGGTGATATCAGGAAGATCTGTGTCAATATTTTTTATGAGTTTTAATGCTTTTTGATCGAATAAAGAAGATGTAGCAGCGATAGCTCTTTCAGCAACTTCGGACATTGAAACTTTTTCCTGGTTCCATTCCATTTTACCCGCCTCAATTTTTGCAAGATCCAATACATCATTTATCAGATGTGTTAATCTTTCACCTTCAGAAATTACCACATGAAGATTTTCTGAAACCTGGTTGATCGTTTTTTCTGTCTTCGGGTCTTGCTTATCAACTATCGGGAATATTTTTTCTTCTAATCTTTTCTTAATGATCTTAGCAAAACCAAGCACCGAAGTAAGCGGTGTTCTTAATTCATGACTTACTGTTGATAAGAATGCACTCTTTGCTTCGTTTGCCTTCTCTGCATTTTTTCGTGCAGATTCCGCATCCATTTTTGCACTATGTATCTCATCAAACAGTTTTGCCTTGCGCAAAGCAACACCAACCGAGGCTGCAATAGTGCCTAACAATCGCTGATCATTTTCGTTGAACCTGTTTTCACTTTCTGTACTTTGAACACTTAGGACACCGATCACTTCATCGCCTACAGGTATTGGCACACCGAGGTAAGAAGCAGCAGGTACACCAACTTGTTGGACTCCCATTTGTTTTCTCAATTCCTGCAGATCTTTATTAATAAGAATTGGTTGACCAGTTAAAATGATTTTAGACGTCAATCCCTCACCTAATTTAAGCGGCTTCAAATTATCACCACGTTGATAAGGGAAATTGATAATGTTTGTTTTTTTATCCAGCAAAGCCAGATAAACAATATTTGCTTTGAACACACTGCTCATTTCACCACCCACTAGCTTTATCAATTCATCCAGGTTTAGTTGAGAAGCAAGAGCCTGGCTAATATTATTTACCGTTGCTAATTCGGTAGCTCTTTGTTTTGCATCATCGAGTAAGCGGTTAGTCTCATCGAACAATCTTGCATTTTCCAGTGCTACACTCATGCTATTGGTAAGAGTGGTTAGCAAACGAAGATCTGAATCAGTAAATGCATTTTCCTTGTCAACATTTTGAAGACTAACTGAACCTTTTACAACATCGCCAACCATCATTGGGACAAACAATGCTGATTTAGGAGGTTGTCCTGCCGTAACACCTGTGCCGCCATATTTTTTTGATGTTTCTACATAATCCTTTTTTATGTCAAGATGTTTTTTTGTTTGGATCAGCAATTTGCTATTCCAGTTGAAAGATCGGGGTTCTACTTGTTGACGCTGGCCTTTTTCTTTTGAATAATGCCAGTGTTCCATTCCTGTTTCATGATCAAATGTTCTTATCACTAAAGTTTGTGTATCCGGGAATAGATCACAAAGCCGATCGCCAACAAGATTATAAATGCCTTGCATGTCCAGTTCTTTTGCCAAACCTTCCTGCACACTATTGATAACTACTAACTCTGCTGCACGTTGACTTACTTCTTTAGTTCTTTCCGCGATTGTTTTTTCGAGTTCACGATGTTTTTCATGTAACTGACGGGTACGCCAACGAACAATCATATAAATTAAGCCAGCGCCTGCAAGAATATATAATGCATAAGCCCACCATGTAGTATACCAAGGTGGCGCAACGATAAATTTATACGCAGCTTCAGGACTTTCTACATCATAAATATTCTTTGCTTTTACATGGAATGTATATGTGCCAGCGGAAAGATTACCAAATTCGCGGGAAGTCTGTTTACTCCATTCACTCCATCCTTTATCACGGCCTTCGAGATAAGTGGAAAACAACGTTTCATTTTCCTGCTTAAAAAATGGGGCAGAATATTGAAAACTTACAGAATTCCATTTATGACCAAACTCAGCTTTATCAGCCGAAGGAGCATAGCCTGAGTAGTAAACAGAATCTTCATTGAGTGTAATACCACGAATAATGGTATTGAAAGATTTTCCTGATGTTTCATTAAGATCACCATCATATCTTATTATTCCTTCTCTGCCAGCGAACCAAATTATATTCTTTCCATTGTTATCTGCAGAAGTAGTAACAGCCCATACAGGATAATTTTTTCCAAGCTCTCTGAATGGTGCATCAATAATTTTCAGGCTCCCATCTTTCGTTTTAAGTTTAACAAAAACACCTTTACCAAAATTTGCCCAAATATTTCCTGCATTATCCTCGGGGTTTATAGCTGTGCCATCAGCATCGGCATCTATATAATTTTTTACTAATGAAGTTGTGTCCCGAATAAAACGATCCTTTTGCTCGTCATAAACAAAGATTGAATCTCTGTGGGAAAAGAAATACGTCTTATCTCCAAAATCTGAGACAAATAAATTTTTTACTGGCAACCCTTGCTTGTAATTATAAACCGCAAATGATTTTTCTGTAACAATTACTTTACCACTTTTTCTATCGGGCTTTACCAATTTTAGCTCTCCTGGGTTATCACTTGCTATCCAAAGATTTCCGTTTTTGGTTTCACTAAAATATCCAGCAGCGGATGCCAATCCTTCGGCGTACGATTCAACATGATAAGTACCAGATGCAGGATCGTATCTTACAATAGCAAGTCCATTTCTAAGATCACAGTATATTATTGTTGTATCAATTTTTGATCTCAATATCTGTGTTACATGAAAATCATAATTAACACCGGGAATAACAGGTATCACTTTATCCCCAATTATTTTTAATAATCCTTTTTCAGCTCCGGCTACAAGAAAATCATTACCATTTTTTATAAAACCGCCGGACTGTCCACTGGTGCCGACCATTTTTCCAAAGCGATTAGTTGAGTTATTAAGAATATAAATGCCATTGTTTGTGCCGGCATATATCATTCCATTGTTGCTGCCAACTGAAAAAACAGTCTTTGCAGGTAACCCCATCGACTCATTATAATAGGTAAGAGAGGAACGAAGATCAAGTTTAGCAATTCCATTGAATAAAGGCATCCAAAGAATACCGCGGCTGTCTTCAAAAAGATTATCGACTGAATTATCCTGGAGTCCAACAGTCTTGTCGATCCGCTGAATAAGTTTTCCTTGCTTATCAATAATGACTGCTCCATCATTAAACGTATTCAACGCTATAAGTCCATTGCTGAGAATAAGACCTCCATAAAGACTGGTATTAAAAATATATTTATCTGCTTCTGTTTTAAATGGAATAAAGTCTTTTCCATCATATAAAAAAAGTCCTTGTGTACGTGAGCCAATAAGTATGCGTTTCTCGTCATAAGGCAACATGACATAAATACGTTCATTGGCAAATTTTTCTCCATTAGGAACTACATAGAAACTATCATTTTTTAAAATAGTCAAACCTCTTGTCCATATCCTGCAGTAATATTGATCACCGATCAGGCCACCCACATGGAATGCTTCTTTACTTTCAAGTATTTTAAACGATTTGTAATCCCATATCAGTAACTTGTTATTTGACCTGAACATTATATTGCCATCATTTAGAACAATTGCCTCCCATACGATACCGAAATTCCTTTTGTCTTCAGGCACCTTATCTTTCAATGAAATAAATTCTAATTTTCCTTTTTTACCTGGGGCCAGATACCCTATGTCACCATTCGTTGCAACATAAATTCTTCCATCTTTGCCTTTTGCCAATGCTCTGGTTTCTGCAATGCCAGGAGGCCTTACCAGTTCCCAACTTTGACCATCAAAAACAAGAGTACCTTTTGAGTTGGCAAAATATAATACTCCTTTATCATCTTCCGTAGCCCACCAATTCACACCGTCTGCATTATAATCCTGGTAGCGATAATTAGTTATAAATGGCAATCCTTTAGGATCATTCTGCGCAAATGTTGTAATTGAGAATAGCAGGTTAAAGCATGCTATCAAAATATAATTACATAAATAAAGCCATGAAAAGGCTTTGATTTTTTTCATAATCGTTGTTTAAATAAACTGATTTTTCAAATGGAAGAAGGCTATAGATTTCGAAGGGCTACAGATAAACTATTAGTCTCTAAATGTAGATAAAAAAAATCTAAAATAGCAATATGGTTATCAGGTGCTAAGAGGATCCTTGGTATAGTCGAAGTACCGAAGTGAAATATAGTTTTATCGTATGACTAAAGACCCAAAATTGCTTTCAATTTTGGATAGCCTGTACGACTGACCGGAACTTTTGCACCGGAGCGAAGTATTGCAATATGATTGTCTTTTTCGTAAGGATCAATTCTTGTTATTTGTTGCAGATTGACAATATAGGAACGATGCGAACGGACGAATTGGGAAGGATCGAGTACTTGTTCAAAATGTCCCATGGTTTTATTTTTCAAAAAATAACCTTCTTTGGTAAACACTTTTACAAAATCATCAGCGGCTTCAAGATAGTGTACATCCTGGATAGGAATTATTTTGATCTTGCTGCCATCCTTTATTACTATTCTTTCACTTTGTGGAGCAGTTAGTGAAACATCATCCAATAATTGCTTTGTTTGCTTTTCACTGTTTGAATTATTTTTCTGCTCTCTCCATTTTTTAATTGCTTTTTCAAAACGATCCTGGTTAAATGGTTTTAATAAATAATCAATAGCATGTGCTTCAAATGCTTTAATGGCATATTCATCAAATGCTGTGGCAAAGATCACAGCAGGACGATTTTCAATAAGCTCCAGCATTTCAAAGCCATTGATCTTTGGCATTTGAATATCAAGAATAATAAGGTCTGGCTTGTATTGCTGAATGGCTTTTAATCCTTCAAACCCATTACTGCATACTTGAGAAACTACAAGATCAGGGAAGTGCTGTATATATTCTATTACGATGCTTCTTGCCAGTGGCTCATCATCTATTATGATCACTTTGCTGCTCATGCCTGCGGAATTTTAATTGTTGTTGTAAATATATTTTCTTTTGCTTCAGTGATTACCAAATCATTTCGTGCAAATAATAAGTATAGTCTTCTTTGCACTGACTGTAAACCAAAACCTGTTCCTTGCCTGGGCGTTGAAGTTTCAGGATCAAAAGGATTGGTAACGGTTATTACTAAATTATTTTCTTCTTTCACTGCTTTTAAAGTGATCTCGATCTCATCAATCGTATCATACAATCCAAATTTGATCGCATTTTCCATGATAGGTTGTAATAGCAATGCAGGTAATTTTAATTCATCAAGAGATTCATCATATTCAATACTTGTTGCAAGCCGGTGACCAAATCTCACTTTTTCAATATCAAGATATAGTTGCAGGTATTGAAGCTCTTCTTTTAAGGTTACCCATTGGTGTTCTTCTTTTTTTATAGTTCCTCTCAGAAAATCGGAAAGTTGTTGTACCATTTTTCTTGCCTCCTGCGGTCTTGAACCGATCAGGGCATTGATGCTATTTAAACTATTAAAAAGAAAATGAGGCTGCAATTGCTGGCGCAGTTTAAAAAGTTCAGCTTCCTTCGATAGTTTTTCAGCATCCTGTTTTCTTGCTTCCTGTTCAGTTTGTTCCTGCCAGTTGTACCAAATGACGCTTATAAGAATCGTACATCCAAGTAAAAGAAAATCAAGACTACTACGGACCCATATAGAGCGGTTAAAAAAAGTTATGTATTCATCATTAGATACGTAAATATTTTTTAAAATAACTTTTGTAATTAAAATAACAATGACAGTGATCAAAAAACACCAGGTAAGAAGATGAAAATACTTTTCTTTTTGCGGTAAATAATAATGAAGCATCATGATCACAAGGAAACAAGCAAGTATCAACAACGCATCATTTATGGCACCATCAACCAAAGCCGTTGTCCAGCTTAATCCAAACCAGCGCAGCAGTATCACATGATCAATAAATATTATTAACCAGCAAACGATGAAGATGATCCTGAATCTTGTTACAGAAAATGGAGAAGTTGCCATGCTTATTTATACCAATTGCAAGAGTTCATGTGTGTCTGAATGAAGAATGCCCTGTGCTTTTTTGTTTATTACTTCGGTATACAGGTCACCATCATCTTTTTCTTCAATGCGTGAATAAAGCTCTGCACCATCTATCATTTCCCCGATCTTATAAAGCTCACTAACATTGATGAATTGCCATTGTACCAATTCCTGTTTCAAGTTATAAAACTTCTCTTCTTCTTTTTTACCTGTTTGCTGCGCTTTAATAAACGCATCTTCTTTAGTTGTGGCATAGACCAGGCGAAGTTGCTCATCAAACTGTGCGGTGTGATCACCATCGCCACAAATTATTCGATAAACGATTTTAGCAAGATACCAGTTCATATCAGTAAGGTTTGGTTTATGGTTAAAAACTTTTTATTTCGATGCCACCAAAGATCACCGTGCCCCTGATCAATAAAATCTTTTCAGTAGGTTCAGTAATTTGTTGCATTCTTCTTTTATCTTCTATGCCACCAAAGATCGTAACAGCTTCAGATTTTACTGACCAGTTTGAAGGAACAAGAAGTTTAGTGCCACCAAAAATTGTTGTGAGTTCAATAGCCGCCATACCAGTAAAATCGGCTTGGGAAAGATCAAGTTCCGTACCTCCGAAAATATTTACAAGGTCACCGCCTTTAAAATTCTTTGAGATGATTATTTTTTTTGCTCCACCAAAAATGGATGTGCTGTCAACAAAATCATCTTTTGTATAATCAATGTCTTCGCTAAAAAAAGAATCACTTGCTCCTTCAGTTCTTTTTGTACCATCCCACTTCCATCTGCGCCGTGGCCGCAGGATAATAAATGCGCCTACTACTATTAATACAATAGGCCAAATGGTTTTAAATGAAAATTCAGGGAATATGTCTCTTAAAAGAAAAATACCGCCAACAAGTAAAAGAATAAGCCATGCTCCACCGCGAAAATTATGGCGTATGCCGATAAATAATCCGAATGCTATCATTCCTGTATGCCAATCGAATACCCAAGCAGGAAAATCGGGGATCGTTGCTCTCATTAAAGCAACAATACCAATAATGAGAATAAAAGCTCCTGTCAATACATTGCTGTGCCTACTGGTCACTATACCAAATTGTCCCTGGGCACCATTTGCCCAACGCTGTCTTCTTTCTTCCCTTCTCTTTTGTCTTTCCTGTCGTCTTTGTTCACGGGAATCCTGGATCTCTGTCATAGTTGTAAATTTTATCAAATCTATGACGGCAATGCAGAACAGACAATGGATGAGAGGTAATAAGGGGGGAGATGTCGGTGAATGACGGGAAAAGACCGGTGAAAAACTGCGAATATTTTCGCCAGTAGAAGAAAAGATCAGGACATAGAGATGCCCCACTCAAGACTATAGGTGTCTTTGCTTTCTTGTATGCAGGTAAATAGAAAACTGGTGATAAAAGGCATATTGATGTGCTGGTTCTTCGTTTCTATCGCCATAGTACCACTTACGTAAGTTTCAGTGGATGAAGTTTCAAGAACATCATCAATACCTATTTTTTTTCTTTTATTGATACCCGTGTAATTATGACGTAAGGCTAATTTTTCAACCATATCTTCTAGAAAGGCTTCTTCGTCGATGGTTGCTTTAATGCGTAGAGTCTTTTTCATAATCAAGTGACTTGAGGGGTTACAATCATCTTTTTCCCGGGTCACTTGCCATTAATCACAGATGCTTGTTCCTTTCTGTCTTTATATATGATGCTTTAATCTTCAAAATGGTTATAAAGGATTTGTGAAAATTCTTGAAAACGTCATTTTAAGAACTAATTGATCCTGTTCATGAAAGCGAATAACTCCAGGTAATTTTGTAATTATTCTCTTTTTCTTTTGTGCAAACCACGCCAAAATTCGTTTCCACAGGGATACTAATGTGTTTCACATTACTGTTACCATTATCTAAGTAACCGATCTCAATAGTACCTTTCACAGGGGAGTGTTCGCAACACCAGCTAAAGCTTTCAAAGTTTTCCCATAAAACACCGCCATTCAATTGGCCTTTTTTGCCAAAATTTTTTTCTGCGTGATGCATATTGTTTATATGCTCTTCAATAAGACTTTCGGCAAGCCTGGTGTTAGTTTCTACAGTTGTTATTGGTATTCCTTTCATAACCCATTTTGACTTTAAGTATCATTTCCGTTATAGATAATCCAAGCGGAATGCCAGATTTTTTTTGGATAAAATCGGCATTGCCTGATAATAGGTTGCGCTTAAATTGTAAGATGGCTGATAGTTTTTGCGCAATAATTTTCCCACTATTTTAAACTATCTACACCAGGTAGAAATAAAAAGGCCTGTCAGTACTGACAGGCCTGCTTAATAAGTTATTATCCTTTATACAAAACTGAAACTGTCTCCATCAAACAAACCCTTATCACTCAGTTTTAAATGTGGAATAACCAGCAATGCCATAAAAGAAAGCGTCATAAATGGCGATGAGAGGGTAGAACCTAATTCTTTTTTAACCATTTTATCAATAGCGGTGTATGATTCGGCAACTTTATAACCATCCTCATTACTCATTAGCCCGGCAACCGGTAATGCAAGAACCATTTCTTTCTCATTATCAACTGCACTTACTCCTCCTTTTTTTTCTATAACCATATTTACTGCCTTGCAAATACTTTCATCATCAACACCAACTGCAACTATGTTGTGACTGTCGTGTGCAACTGATGAGGCAATAGCTCCTTGCTTTAATCCAAAGTTTTTGATGAATGCTTTTGCAATAGGGGTATCGTTATAACGATTTACCACAACGATCTTTAAAATATCGTTACCAGGGTTGCTTTCAAGTAAACCATTTCTAACACTTACTTCTGTAATACTTTTTAATAATTTATTTGTGATGAGTTGTCCGTCCAGTGCTTCAATGACATTTACTTGTTCTATATTTTCTTCATCACCATATTTATTCAGCAGATAATGAAAATCGTTAACTTCTTTTTTACTGCATGAAAAATTATTGATCACATTCGACTCTCTACTTTCGATTTTCGATCTTCCTTCTTCTGCAACGAGTTCTCCATTGATATAAGTTTTCACTACTTTAAATTTTTCAAGATCTTTCACCACAATAAAATCTGCCGGATCGCCTTCTTTTAATAACCCGACATCTAACTTATAATGTAAAACAGGGTTAATACAAGCAGCTTGTAATACCTTATATACATTTATACCTTTTGCCACCGCTCTTTCGGATAATTGATCAATATGCCCCAGCACTAAACTATCCGGATGTTTATCATCACTGCAAAACATCATTTGGTTTGGATAATCATTCAGCAGATCGATCAATGCTTCAAAATTTTTAGCGGCGCTTCCTTCACGAATGAGGATCTTCATCCCATTTTGTAACTTATCTAATGCTTCTTCTTTGGTAAAGCATTCATGGTCGGTGGTGATACCAGCAGCTATATATTGTTTGGCTTGTTCGCCTCTTAATCCCGGCGCATGGCCATCAACAGGTTTTAATAAACGATGGGCAGCTGCGATCTTCTTCATCACTTCTTCATCTTCATTCAACACACCGGGAAAATTCATCATTTCACTTAAATATTTTATTTCATCTCTTTTTAAGAGCTTTTCAACATCAGTTGAAACCAATGCTGCTCCTGCTGTTTCAAAAATGGTGGCAGGTACACAGCTCGGCGCACCAAAATTGAATTTGAACGGAACTGTTTTTCCATTTTCTATCATAAACTCGACTCCTTCCATACCGCAAACGTTGGCAATCTCATGCGGATCACTTACTGTGGCAACGGTACCATGCACAACTGCCAATTTTGCAAATTCAGATGGAACAAGCATGGAACTTTCAATATGAACATGTGCATCGATAAAACCGGGAAGGATATAGTTATGAGTTGTGAGTTGTGAGTCGTGAGTTGGTTTAATAGAATGTATCATTCCTTCCTTCACAGTTATCTCAGCAGCATAAATTTTTTTTTGATGTACGTCAACAAGATTGCCACTTATAGAAAATGAATTCATGCTCATGATTTGGATAAAGGTAAATCACTAACTTCATTCCCCTAACACAAAACACATGAGAAAGTTTTTTTTATTACTGATCAGCATTGGCTGTATCTGTTCTTTAACTGCACAAAAAAATTCAAAGTCAAATACCGCAGTTTCTCCTGAATCAAATTTGGATTCGCAATTATTTTCAAAAATGAAATATCGGTTGATCGGCCCTTTCCGTGGAGGACGTAGTGGCGCTGCAACTGGCAGCTATAAAAATAAAAACACATTTTATTTTGGTGCTACCGGCGGTGGTGTTTGGAAAACAACAGATGGTGGCGGCAACTGGAACAATATTTCTGATAAATATTTTGGAAGCTCTATCGGAGCAGTAGCAGTTGCTCCTTCTGATGAAACAATAGTATATGTTGGCGAAGGAGAAAATACAATGCGTGGAAATGTAAGCGAAGGTCTTGGTGGCATGTGGCGCAGTGATGATGGCGGTAAGAGCTGGAAAAATATCGGCTTAAAAGATGGACGTCATATTATCCGAATTGTTATCCACCCAAAAAATCCTGATATAGTTTGGGTAGCAGTAATGGGACATTTGTTTGGTCCCAACCTGGTGCGTGGTGTTTACAAAACAATCGATGGTGGAAAATCATGGAAACGGACATTATTCATAAATGATCAAACAGGTTGCAGTGACCTGGTAATGGAACCAGGTAATGCAAATGTATTTTATGCAGGTACATGGCGATTAATAAGAACTCCTTATTCATTAGAAAGTGGTGGCGATGGCAGCGGTTTATGGAAAAGTACTGATGGCGGAGATACATGGACAAATATTTCAGCAAAGAAAGGATTACCAAAAGGGGCGTGGGGAATCGTGGGTGTTGCAGTAGCTCCATCAAATACAGATAAAATTTATACCATCATTGAAAATAAAGATGGCGGGTTGTATATGAGTGCTGACGGCGGAGATACATGGACATTAACATCAAGTGACAATAACATTCGTCAACGTGCCTGGTATTATACAAAAGTTTTTGTTGATCCAAAAAATGAGAACCGTGTTTATTGTCCCAATGTGAATTTTATGCGAAGCAATGATGGCGGCCGTACATTTCAATCCATCAATACACCGCATGGCGATCACCATGATCTTTGGATCGATCCGGAAGATCCAAATCGAATGATCGTTGCTGATGATGGTGGCGCACAAGTTTCCTTTAATATGGGGACAAGCTGGAGCACTTATGAAAACCAGCCTACCGTACAAGTGTATCGTGTAAGTACAGATAATGCATTTCCTTATCGTGTGCTTGCGCCGCAACAAGATAATGGTGCTTTCAGAATAAGGAGCAGAACTTACGGCGCAGCAATTACTGCAACCGATATGGAAAATGCAGCAGGAAGTGAAAGCGGTTATATCGTTGCTGATCCTTTGAATCCTGATATTACTTATGGTGGAAATTATATGGGGCTATTACAAAGACTGGATCATCGTACAGGAGAAAGCCGTGCAATAAATGTGTGGCCAATTGATAATATGGGTGCTGGTGCCGAAGCAGCGAAATATCGTTTTCAATGGAACTATCCTATTTTCTTTTCACCAAATGATCCTAAAAAATTATATGCAGCAGGTAATCATCTTTTCGCAACCGAAGATGAAGGGAAGACATGGCAGATGATCTCACCTGATCTGACAACAAATGATAAAAAGAAACAAGCTTCAAGTGGGGGACCCATAACTCAGGATAACACAAGTGTTGAATATTACTGTACTATTTTTTATGCAACGGAAAGCTGGGTTGAAAAAGATCTGCTTTGGACAGGCAGTGATGATGGCTTGATAAACGTAAGTAAAGATGGCGGCAAGAACTGGGAGAATGTGACTCCAAAAAATATTCCACAATGGATCATGTGGAACTGCATTGAAGTGGATCCGTTTAAAAAAGGCGCAGCTTACATTGTAGGCACAAGGTATAAACTGGATGATTTCAAATCGTATATATATAAAACAGAAGATTATGGCAAGACATGGAAGCAAATTGTAAATGGAATTAATATTCTGCACTTTGCAAGATGTCTTCGTGCAGATCGAAAAAAGCAAGGCTTATTATATGCAGGCACCGAATATGGAATGTATATTTCTTATGATGATGGAGCAAACTGGAAACCATTTCAACTGAATCTACCTGAAGTTCCTATTACAGATCTTACTATTAAAAACAATGATCTGATAGTAGGCACACAGGGAAGAAGCATTTATATTTTAGATGACCTGACTGTATTGCAGGAAAAGAATGCTGATGTATTAAATAAAAACCTGCATGTCTTTAGTGTGAATCCTGCTTATCGTATGCCGGGCGGTGGTAGACGTGGCGGCGGAGGTCGTGGAGCAACAACTGATATGCGCAATGTTGGGATGAACCCGCCAAATGGTGTTGTATTTAATTATTATATGGCAAACGCAATTGATTCAACCAAACTTTCTATAGAAGTTTTGGACAAGAATAAAAAAACGATCAAAACTTTTTCTACAACAGCTAAAACACCTGCAGATAAATTTGAAGTTGCAAAAGGAATGAACCAGTTTGAATGGGATATGAATTATGCTGAAGCGGAAAGAGTAGAAGGGTTGATCTTATGGAATGGGTTTGTTGGCGGACCAAAAGCAGCACCTGGAAATTATTTTGCAAAATTCAAATCAGGCAGCGATTCGACCGAAGTTCCGTTTACTATTGTTGGTGACCCGAATTATAAAACTTCATTAACGGAGTACGAAGAACAATTCAATCATTTGATCACTATCCGGGATAAATCTACTGAGATCATGAAAGCGATCAAAAACATCCGCGAAGTAAGGCAACAAATGAATGATCTCAGCGCAAGAGTTGGCAAGGACCTACCGAAAGAAGTAAAGCAACAGATCGATACAGTTAACAAACAAATGACTGCAGTTGAAGAAGCATTGCATCAAACAAAAGCAAAGAGCGGACAGGATGTTTTGAATTATCCAATTAAACTCGATGATAAGCTTTCAAGCATATATAATGCATCTGCTGCTGGTCAATCAGGGCTTTCAAAACAAACAAAAGATGCATATGCGGAATTGGTACCTCTAATTGATGAACAGCTGAATAAGCTTAAAAAGATCATGGCTGAAGATGTAGTAAAGCTTAATCAATTGATCCACGAAAAAACTTTGCCGGTGATCGGAGTAAAAAAAGAATAAATATTCAGATCTATTTTGCTAAAGCTCTTGAAGGTTTAGCTGATTTACTTTTTCTATGAAAGATCAACCTGTCCGGATCTTTTGCTAATGATTTTTCGAGAGTCAATCCTTTAAATGTAGGTCCGGCTTTTGCTTTGCTTTTTTTCTCATCAAACTTATAATTGTAATAGAGGGTAAGCAGTTCTTTCCATCCAGTAGTTTTGAAAAAAGCGATTTTATTATCTTTTAAAATAGATTCTTCTGCATGTTCTTTGTTTGCGGGGAAACAAATAGCAATACCGTTACCACCAATAGCCCTCGATCCTGGGGAGGGCTTTTTATAGTTATTACCCATGAACCCGGCAATAACATTGTTTTGAAGCTGATTGATGACTTCGAAAATTTTATTGTCCAATGGCAGGTCAACATTATAGTATAATAAATTTTCCAGGAACCAGATGAGGTCAATATTGAACATCGGGTAATCTATTTTACCCGCTTTTAACTTATCCGTGTCTTTATATGTATAGTCGAGACACTGAGCTCTCGCATTATGTATCAATACATAAGTTTGATCGTCTTTAAATTTTAATTTATCAATTAAATATCTGCAGAGGATAGTAAAAGGATCTGTAAACGATCTAAAGTTTGAAAGGGAAAGACTGGTAAGTGATACACCCATCTTTCTGAATTCAGGCACATCACTATCATAATCAGCATAATTGGTACAATAAAATATGGATACAAGTAAATTGGCAACTTCCCTTGCTTTTATGTGAGGTCTTTTCAAAAATTGTTTACAAAGTTGTGTGTACCCTAATCCCAAGGCAGGCATTTCGTCAGGAGAAGCAATAAAATAATCTGTAAGTCCAACAAACTTGTTTGCATTTTCAATTTGCTGAGCCCAGCAACAATCCAGGCATATAAACCCCGGACTTTTCTTGAAGCATGTCTTGATCACATCAGCCATGCCGGAATAAGTAAGCGATTCCGTATTTCCCCTGCTGTAAATGAGTAAGATCGGTTTTTGTTTTACTTTGTTTTTTGAAATTGCTGGGTATTCGCAATATCCTTCAAAATCCCATCCGTGCTGAGCTTTTGAATATTTTCTTTCTATACTTGCGTCTTTCATCCTCACGTCTACATTTACCAGTCTTGTATCAAAAGCCCCTTTTGAAATGTCAGTTGTTGCGGGCCCGCCATGCCCTTTATAAAAGAAACCAAAATTCTCTGCAGGAAAATTTTGGATGGCCATCCTTAATAGCTTTTCAAAGTTCTTTTTTGTGGTGAGTCCTTTTGCAGTAGTAGGCAGTTGATGAAAGCTAACATCAGATAGAAAATCATCATCCTTATTAACATGATAAATTGCCGGAGCAGAAAACTTTTTTGAGAACTTATCTCCTTCAATTGCATCAAATAAGATCACAAAATCGACATCTTTATTACTGCCGACTGAATATATTTCCTGTATTACCTTTAGCTGCTCGTTAAAAAGATTATTCTTTGCACTAAGCAAAAAAATGAGTGTCCACTTTTTTGGGGGTATTTTCTTTTTCATGGAAGAGGTTGGTTTGTTAGTCTAAAATTATTCTTAATTTAATTCATAATTATCAGGTTTCCATGAAGTCACCATTTATTCTTACGGCTTTCTTGTTTTTTTTGACTCAAAACTTATGTATTGCGCAGGAGTTTAATGTGAGGACCTATTCTTTTAAAGAAGGCCTTAACACCTATAATATAAAAAAGGTGTTACAGGATAAATATGGATTTATATGGTTGGCAACACAGGATGGAGTTTACCGGTATGATGGTACCAGTTTTGAATCATTTAGGAAAAGCAGTGATGCGGACATCAATATCAGGGAAAATTTTATTACTGATATCGCATTAGGAAATGACGAGAACCTATATGTCGCATCTTTTAGCGGAGGTGTCGAAGCAATTAATATAAGGACACAGAAAATAACTCATCTTTTATCAGAAACATCAGGAAAAGAAAAAGGCCTTCCTAATTTATGGATAACAAAGATCTTTTGTGATACAGAAAACAATCTTTGGGTTGGCGGTAAAGATTTTTTAAAAGTGTATAGTTTAAATGAAAAGACTTACAAAGATTATCAGAAGAAAGCTGAACTTAGATCTGCTATTAATGTTTCATTTATCAGGCCGGTAAATAAGAATACAATAGCGATCGGTGCAGTTAATTTTGGAGTCCTTTTTTATAATATAAATTCATTTGAAATTCAGAACAGCATAAAAAAGTTGGAAGACCCGGGGCCTGATAACATTACTGCTACCGATCTTGTAACTATAAATGATAGCTGCTATATTAGTTCGGGCTCAAACATATTCAGCGGAAAGATCAGGGACGGTGTGTGGATGGCAGGAAGGGAAATCAATACCTCTGCAACCGGTGATTATGCTATCAATTGCATGATGACAAAAAACAAAAATGAACTTTGGGTCGGTACAAATAACGGGCTCGGCAAAATTGATATGACAGCAAATCAATTCGACCTGGTTGGTAACACAGAGTTTGCGAATAATTTTATTACAGATCTTTTTGTCGACAATGAAAATGGTCTTTGGGTAAGTTCCCTTACTGATCTTTCAAGAATGAGCCTTCAACCATCCCCATTTGCTGCATTCAAAGGTGGAAGAAATGGCAACCCCCGGATGAATCATATTTATTCACTTGTTCCGGTAAATGAAACAAAACTTTTTGCTTGTGGTACTGACGGATTATACTTATGTGATATTGTTTCTGAAGAAGTAAATAAGATCAATGGAACTGCGGCGTTGGGTATCATTCACTATGTTTTTAAAAAAGATGAAGACTTTTGGCTGATCTGTTCTGACGACGGAATGTATGGATACAGACCATCTGATAAAAAACTATCAAAAGATTTATTACTGCAGAAATATCCCGAGTGGCGATCGTTTATAAATAATTATTTTAATAACACGATAAGATCCGGGGATAAGATCTACTGGGCAAGCGAAGAGCAGGAAGGATTAATAATATGGAATTTGAAAGATCACACTATTGAACAAATGAAGGCAGGGGGTGTAAGATCAGGAGGAATACCTGAAAATCATATCCACAATCTTAAACTTGATAAAGATGGATTTCTTTGGTTGTTGTTTGATAAAGCAGTAGCAAAGTTCGATCTTAAAAAAGATTCAGTAATTCAGTTACTCAGGTATGATCGTAATGATAGTGGATTCAAGGCGGGTGTTTTTTTCGATATGTATGATGATGGTTCTGTTTTATGGTTTGGTACTTATGGCGGCGGCATAAATGGTTACGATAAAAAAACTGGTCAATGGACATATATCACTGAACAAGACGGCTTATGTAATAATGCAGTTTATGGTATACTTCCTGGAAAAGACAGCATATTTTGGGTAAGTACAAACAATGGTTTATCAAGAGTAAATTATAAAATAAAAAAATGTCTTAACTACTTTGTAGAAGATGGTCTGCATGATAATTCTTTTGATGAAAAAGGCGCCTTATCTTTTGACGGTAAACTATTTTTTGCAGGAGTCAATGGTTTTACATCGGTCAAATTGGATAATTATAAAGGCAATTCTTATTCATTTCCTGTTTATATAAAAAAGCTGGAGTACATAAAAAAGAATAATAGAATTACGCTTAATGATATTGAATGGAAGAATGTGCAATTGCCACCCGGAACCTCTAATGCTACTATATGGTTAAGTGCATTGTCATTTACAAATAATAAACCACGTTTTAGTTATAAGATCAAAGGATTTCAGAATGAGTTTTTATCTGTGAATGATGAAAATAAAATAGAGCTAAATGCTCTTAAGTATGGAGACTACGAGATCGATATCAGGTATTTAAATGAAAAAGGAGATTTTGTAGAGGATGCAGTTGGTATTAATCTTGAGATACTTCCGTTTTGGTACCAAACATGGTGGTTTCGTATGCTGGTAGCAATAGTTGCCTTATCAATTATAATATTCATTGTACGTCTCATTTATATTTCAAGGTTGAGAAAACAAAGAGCTTTATTGGAAAAGCAGTTAGCGATACAATTCGAAAGGCAAAGGATATCGGCTGAAATGCATGATGATATCGGAGCCGGACTTTCGGGTATAAGGCTCCTGACAGAAATGACCAAAGGCAAAGTAAAAGACACTGCAGCAAGCAGTGAAGTTGAAAAAATATATGAGTCAGTTGGCGACATTTCTGCTAAGATGAAAGAAGTGATCTGGAGTTTAAATACCGAGAATGATGAATTGTCAAGCCTTATTTCATATATTCAGAGACAGGCAAGATCATGGCTGGAGCATTACCCTTGCCAGCTTACTATTACTATTCCGGAAAAAATACCCGATCTTGAAATTGACGGGGAATCAAGAAGAAATATTTTTCTTACGGTGAAAGAAGCAATCCATAATATTATTAAACATTCAGGCGCCGATAAAGTGACTATTAATATTGCCTGTGATGAGCAATTGATCATTACAGTTTCAGATAATGGAAAGGGAATGCATGTTGATGAAAATAGCAATATAGGAAATGGACTTAAAAACATGAAACAACGAATTCATCAATTGAATGGAAAAATTTTTATTCAAAACCAGGAAGGGTTTACCTTAAAGTTTGAAATACCTTATAAACAGTTTTTATGATCAAAGTAGCCATCGTAGAGGACAACGATCAATTTCGAACAGCCCTGGAAACAATTGTGGACCAGGAAAAAGATACAACGTTAGCGGGTTCGTATAACAGCGCCGAAAAAGCATTAATTGGATTAATGCAATCACCGCCTGATATTGCGATCGTAGATATTAGTTTACCGGGATTGCGTGGTCCTGAACTGATCGTACGACTGAAAGATAAGATACCGCAAACACTATTCATGGTGTGTACAATTCATGATGATAATGATACCATTTTTGAAGCTTTAAAAAGCGGTGCCGCAGGCTATATAGTAAAAGACCCGATCACTAAAGAAGAAATCGTAAAAGCCATTCATGATCTTATCAACGGTGGATCACCCATGAGTCCTTTTATTGCCAGGAAAGTGATCGGCGCTTTTCAAAAACCTGTCATCAATGATGTAAATTCTTTATTGAGCCAACGGGAAAAGGAAGTGCTTGAACAAGTAGCCCAAGGATTACTTTATAAGGAAATTGCAATACGACTTGTTATCAGCCCGGAAACTGTGAAAAAACATCTTAAGAATATTTATCAAAAACTACACGTTCAAAATAAGGTTGAAGCGTTGAATAAATTCAGGCTTCTGTAATACTTCAATTTATCAAGCTAAACGCAGTCTTTTTTTATTCGTTTAAATCCATGATACATCATCCCTCGTATCTATTACTGTATTGCCCGGCATTTATACATCAATCCGCTCATAGGAAACTTATCCAACTGGTGAACTAATTAACAAATCACATAATTAAAAAACTTTCAAAATGAAAAAAAGAAAAATTTTCATAACAGTATTTGTGTGCCTGGTCGTTGCCGCTGCTGGTATTATATACGCTGCAGATCATATCGATGCACCAGCTGTTACGAACAAGCCGACTGACATTACAGACGTTTACGTTTTCCGTGGCCAAAATCCTGACAATATGGTTTTTGTTGCCAACACACACGGATTACTTTCTCCCGCCGCAACTGCTGATGCAGGATTTGATGAGAATACAATGATAGAGTTCAATATTGATAATAACGGCGACAATGTCGAAGACCTCGTGATCCAATGCATTGCAAAAAATGGTAAAATGAAAGTGTATGGCCCTTCTATGCCCAAAGTGGCAGGCACTATTAGTTATTTAAACATTAATAAGCTTTCTGTGCAGACTGATATTACTAAGTATGGACAAGATGCTTTAACTGCTACTGGTGATAATGGGGTAAAAGCATTTGCTGGTCCCCGTGATGATCCGTTTTTCTTTGACCTTGTACGTTTCAGGCAAGTAATTGCAGGAACGGCATCTTCATTCAACAATCCCGGTAACGACACTTTTGCCGGTACGAATGTAATGGCAATTGTAGTTGAAGTTCCAAAGTCTTTACTTGGAAGCAATGGCACTATCAATGTTTGGGCCGAATCTAAATCTGCTACAGGTTCGACATCAGTAAACTGATTACTAAATTTTAAAAATCAAAAAATGAAAAAGATCTTTAAATATGTATTTGTGGCATCTGTAGTAATCTTTTCAGCTTGCCAGAAAAATTTAAATAACAATAATGGGGATGCTTCAAAAGCGGGAGGTGTTCCACCTCAACAAGAAGTATACGTACAGGGTGATCAAATGGCAAGACCTGCGATCAATACTGTGTTCGTTGGCTCATCAAGGAAAAATGAATTCAATACAACAACACCATCTGCTATGGATGCTGCATTTAAGACAGATTTTATAAATAAGCTTACGGCATTTGGATATACAACAAACATCCTCGGTCTCGATAAAAATACTTTTGCAAGTGTGCTTGTGACTGATGTTTTAAATGCAAGTACAACCGGAGTTACTTCTTTTTACAATGGAACACAGGTCCTAACTGGTCGTGCATTGGCAGATGATGTGATCGATGTAGAACTGACATTGATCTTTGGCGGGGCAACCGGTACATCTAATCCCGGTCTTACCAGCGACCATGTAAATGGAAATGATAAACCATTCCTTGCTTCATTCCCTTATATGGCAAGTCCACATTGATTAATCTATAATAAAAAATGCCGCTTTAACAGCGGCTTTTTTTTTAATTACTTTTTTGATCAGGTTTAATTTTTCTGACAGTTGTCGTAGCTCCGCCATCCAACGTCATATCATGAGGCTTGTTTGTTTTCCATGCACCTCTTGTAAAGTCCGGTACATCTACAGTTTTTGATCTTGCTTTTACTGATTGCTGACTTAAATGAAAGATACTACTCCATGCAGCGGCATCATATACATTCTGATCAAGTGGTAAACCATTGCGTAAGCAATCGATCAATCTCCAGTCCATAATAAAATCCATACCACCATGCCCACCCACTTCTTTTGCAATTTCACCAATATGATTAACGATCGGAGGCGAGTATTTTTTATAGAGGTCATCCAGTTCTTCTTTTTTGATCCAACTGTGACCAAAAGCAATTTTTTCCGGACCAGGATATTTTTGTGCTGCACCTTTTGTACCGCTTACCAAATGAATTCTTGAATAAGGACGAAGTGAAGAAACATCATGTTGAAGCATGATGCTTTTGCCTTTATTGGTGCGGATAATTGTTGTATTCATATTGCCGCGATAAGGCTTGTCAACATATTCTTTAAAGAAATCATCCTTTGCTGACATTTCTTTTGCAAGGTTGTTCAATGTAAAATCATTGGTGCTCATACTTACCAGGTGATCAAATTTGTCACCACGATTTATATTCATGCATTGCGCAATGGGGCCAAGACCATGTGTTGGATAAAGATTTCCGTTCTTGCCAATATTTTCTTTTAACCGCCACATATCGGCGTATGCATTTTTATTAAATAGGTAATCTTTTGAAAGATCATGAATATAAGCGCCTTCAGCATGTACTAATTCGCCAAACATTCCTTGTCTTACCATATTTAATGTGAGTAATTCAAAAAAATCATAACAACAATTCTCCAGCATCATGCAATGCTTCTTTGTTTTCTCTGATGTTTCGACTACCTGCCAGCATTGATCGATCGTTTCACCAACATTTACTTCAGTAGCTGCATGTTTGCCATGATTCATTGCATACAAAGCAACAGGAGTATGCAAATGCCATGGAGTAGGTGTGTAAACAAGGTCAACATTATTGCTTTCACACAAAGCCTTGTATCCTTCATTACCACTGTATTCTTTTGCTTTAGGTCTTCCCATTTTTTCCAAAGTAGCCTGGGCTTTTGTAACACGATCAGGATATTTATCACAAAGTGCTGTGATCTCAACACCTTCTATAAAACTTAATCTTGCTACTGCATCAGAACCACGCATACCGAGACCAACTATGCCAATCCTAACCACATCCATTTTTGGTGCAGCATAACCGCACATGTTGAAGCTTTGTTTGCCATGATCGGCAACAGGATTAATATCTTCTTCGTTTCGTTTTATTTTAGCCAATGACGGAATGCCGATAGATAATGCGCCGGTTCCCAAAGAAAGATTGCGTAAAAATTTTCTGCGGTTTGATTTCATTTTGCAATTGTTGAAACTGCAAGTTCCTGAAATAAACGGTAGGAAGATGAAATCAATATAAAATAGAGCAAACGATTGCTATTGTTTCTCCAGTGTGATAGGGTAAGAGAATTTTTGTGTAAAAGGTGATTTTGCTTTTTCTGGTTTTGAGATCATAAAATTATTACGGATCGAATTCTCTCTTATTTTACCAACCAACCGTTCATCATCATCAAACAGGAATTCGGTAATGAAAGATTGTTGCTTTGTTGGTTTTTAGCTTTTCTTCTACTTCTTTTATCAGCGTTTCTTTATTTATCTGGCAAAAAGAAACATTAGAAAATGCAGTGCATAGTAATATGCTCAATATTATTTCTTTCATAGCTATAAAATTGTTCGGTGATCTTGCAGAAAACTTACAGTGTAATTTGTAGAATTACTTTAATAAGTAAAGTAAAAATCATTTAAAAAGTCATAAGGAATGATAGATGGTTAATTGAATAGATATATTATACTGCACATTTTTCCTGGGCAAAACCATATGAACTGCAGGAACAAATCCGGTATTTTAAAACAGTCTTTGGCGTTAGATTTGAATTATGGTAACTGTTGGTATTAAATCCGTATTTATGAAAAAGACCTTTGTTATCAATGCACTGATGATCTTGTTATCCTATGTTTTTTTGTTGATAATATTATAATAAGAAAGATAATAGGATAGACTGCAGGATCGAATGTTCACTGGTTTTCTAAAAGACCAGGTCTCCTTTCTTTCGTTCTTTTTAAGGATTCCTCATTGCGCCATTCTTCTATCAGCCTGTGGTTTCCACTAAGCAAAGCCTCTGGTACTTTCCATCCGCGAAAATCTTCGGGCCTTGTATACACTGGTGGAGCAAGTAAATTATCCTGGAAAGAATCGAATAAAGCCGAGGTTTCATCATTTAAAACTCCGGGTATTAATCTGCCGATACAATCAACCAATACGGCTGCGGCCAATTCGCCACCGCTTAATACATAGTCTCCGATAGATATCTCTTTTGTTACAAAGTGTTCCCTGATCCTTTCATCAATGCCTTTATAGTGCCCGCAGATCATGATGATATTCTCTTTCAGTGAAAGAGTATTTGCAATTTTTTGATCCAGCATTTCTCCATCCGGCGTTAAATAGATCACTTCATCGTATTTTCTTTCTGTAGAAAGTTGTTCTATAACTTTTGCCAATGGTTCACACATCATTACCATGCCGGCGCCACCACCATATTGATAATCGTCTACCTGTCCATATTCATTTATGGCCCATTGACGCAGGTTGTGTATATTAACTTCTAATAATTTTTTTTCCTGAGCTCTTTTCATGATGCTGTGTTGCATCGGGCTTTGCAACAGATCCGGTAAAACGCTTATTATATCTATTCTCATATTTGTAAAGTTACAAAATCAATAAGGAGGTAAGTTTCAAAAAAATAAACTCCGCCATTACTCAATGAATTTTATCAGGAAAAGTTATTCACCCAGGAATTCATCAATGTCACGTCTTTGTTTTTTTGTTGGCCGGCCAATTTTACTCTGTCTTTTTCCTGTATGAAAACTGGCAGCCTGGAATTTTAATCTTTCGATTTCTTCAGCAGGAGTAATGTCAACATAATAATTTATAGCTTCAGAAAAAGCGACACGTTTGTATAATAACCCGCTGACACGAATGCGCCATCGTTTTGCTTCAGTTTTTACTTCATACTCCTCACCAACATTTACATGTTTAGATGCTTTTGTTTGAACACCATTGAATTTCACTTTACCTGAATCGCATGCTGTTGTTGCTTGTGTACGGGTTTTAAAAAGACGAATTGCCCATAAATATTTATCGAGACGGAGTTTTTCTTTTTCAGCCATTTTTCAAAATTAAAAAACCTCAACTGATGAAGATGAGGTTTTATTAAATGAATTTCGATCAAACATTACATCTCAGCAAAATGCTTATGGAAATAAGGGATTGTTTCAATGCCTTTGTAATAATTATCCAAATTAAATTTTTCATTCGGACTATGCAAATTGTCACTGTCTAATCCAAAGCCCATAAAGACAATTTTAATTCCCAGTTCTTTTTCAAATAATGCGCAAATAGGAATGCTTCCGCCACCACGAACAGGGATCGGATCCTTTCCAAATGTATCTTTTATCGCCGCTGCCGCTGCTTTATACGCTTTGCTGTCAATAGGAGTCATATAAGGTTCGCCACCATGATGAG
Source organism: Chitinophagaceae bacterium (assembly GCA_035318985.1). GTDB lineage: Bacteria > Bacteroidota > Bacteroidia > Chitinophagales > Chitinophagaceae > VBAS01. Next base: position 40,498 of record DATHDP010000112.1, on the reverse strand, counting down.
GTGCTGCTTTTACCTCAACATTAGCAGGCGCAATTTTCTTTAAATGATTTATCAAAAGATCGGTCATTTTATCACTATTCTGATTAGGTACAAGTCTTGCAGAAATTTTTGCAAAGGCTTTCGACGGTAGAACGGTCTTAGAACCTTCACCAATATAACCGCCCCAGATCCCATTTAATTCTATTGTTGGACGTATGCCCGTTCTTTCATTAGTAGTAAATCCCTTTTCACCCCACAGTTCTTTTATCCCCAGATCGTCTTTGTATTCTTTTTCATCATAAGGTGCCGCGGCCATTTTTTTTCTTTCTTCGGTTGTTGCAACAACCACATCATCATAAAAACCGGGAATGGTGATATGATTGTTTTCATCGTGCAATGAAGCGATCATCTTCGCTAAAATAGTAATTGGATTTGCAACGGCCCCGCCATAAACACCGCTATGCAGATCACGGTTTGGTCCTGTTACTTCTACCTCAATATAGCTTAAGCCACGTACACCAATATCTATTGATGGGTTTTCAAGACTTAGCATCGCCGTATCACTGATCAATACCACATCGGCTTTTAAAAGATCTTTATGACTCTTTACAAAATCAGCAAGATTAGATGAACCAACTTCTTCTTCCCCTTCAATGCAAAATTTTATATTGGTAACAAGTGAATTTGTTTTCACCATTGTTTCCAATGCTTTTACATGCATATAAAATTGTCCTTTATCATCACAGCTTCCTCTTGCAAAAATTTTCCCGTCTTTAATTACCGGGTCAAATGGCCCGCTATGCCAAAGTTCTAATGGCTCAACTGGCTGGACATCATAATGGCCATAAACAAGTACTGTAGGTTTTTTTGGATCAATTATTTTTTCACCATAAACTATGGGATGACCCGGTGTTTGAAAAATTTCCGCTTTATCGCCACCAGCTTCGAGCAAACGTTGCTTTATTGCTTCTGCACATTTCTGCATATCGGGTTTATGCTCACTTCTTGCACTTACACTTGGAATGCGAAGTAGTTCTAACAACTCACTTAAAAAACGATCTTTATTTTTTTGCTGATAATCTTTCCAGGCTTGAGACATGTTCAATTTTTTAGGTAGGCGAAGATAAAGAAGAAGAAATTAACCGCCTTTACTATTCAGGTGTCAAAAAAACCAGATCAATTTTTAATTATGGGGCAATCAAACCTGTTTCGCTTTCCAAAAGAATAGATCAAACCGGCCATTATTGTATGATAGTGATCATTTTTATCAGGATTAGTTGCCTGGCTAAAACCATCCAAATAATCAGTATTGAGAATTCGATAAGTCCCTTCAAGAGAGAATGAAAGTTTTTCAGTAATACCATATCGAACTCCCAGGCCAATAGGGATAGAAAAAATTCCTTTTGGGACTGAATGAGCAATATCTTCATTTAGTCCATTAATGACAGCAGGTTCTCCGGCGAAATGTGAGTAATCGAATTGGCTCCAATCTCTTTTTATATTTAAAAAAGAATAACTGACGCCGCCAAAAACATAAGGGCTAAAATTTATAATGCCTGCTTCATTTGGTATAAGGCCTATGATGTTTCTGACAGCTTGGAGCGATAATTCAGTAACAGGAGTTGTGAAATTTAAATTCCTTTGTTGTCTCCAGGCAGGATCCTCGTATGTAGCATCATCACCTCTTAATGACCCACGCAGCAATTGAAATCGAATTGCATAAAGACTGTTTATATTCCTGGTAGCGGAAAAACCAAAACCAAACTTCATTGTGTTGAATGCGCCAAGATCATTTGGGGTCAGGTCACCCTGGTAAATAAAGGTGCCAACATGAACGCCTATTTCATACTTAGGAATAAGTGATGATTGGCTGTTTGTATTTAAAAAAGTAAAGACAAATAAACACAGAGCTGAAAAAGCACGGAGTGTTTTCATGGTTGTGGTTTTAAAATTGAATTAATAACAACATTCAGGCCATTAACCTGGAAAAATTCTGCTGTAAAAACTTTAGCGTAGGGTTAATTCATTCAATTATTGTGGTGGGAACAGGTTATTGAATAAAACAGTCAGCAAAGGTTTAATCAATAGCAAAAAGTTTACCGAGATTTTTTGATTGTTAAAAAAGAGATAAGAAGAGGAAGAGATGCAATAAATTCTACAGGAGGAAATAATACTTAAAGCAATTTGCCTTTATCGTCGGGCTGTTTCTTTTTATTATGCTTCGTAAAATTAAGATTCGGATCTTCTTTTGATCCTGAATTAACAGCTTTTGTAACCATCTTGCTGCCGAACCTGTCTTTAATATCATCGACTGCTTTATAGAGTTGAAGCTTTTCTACTTTATTATCAAATAAACTCATTTGCATTGTAAAGGGAATGAGTTGGCTGAAACGAACACCGATCAATCTTACCGGCCGGCCAGCCTGGTATGACTTATTGAAAATGTCTTTTGCTTTGGCCATCAGTTCATCATCGAGTGCGGTGTAATCAATTACTTCCTGGCGGGTTGTGGTTTCAAAATCTTTATACCGGATCTTCACGGTGACACATCCAGTCAGTTTTTCATCCTCTCTTAATCCATAACATGTTTTTTCAGTAAGTCTTACGAGCTCTTTATGCAAAAACTCTACATCAGTGTAATCTTTGTCAAACGTGTTTTCATGACTCATGCTTTTTTGTTGCCAGTCAGTCACTATTTCAGCGCTTCCAATGCCTTGGGATTTACGCCAAAGACTTTCACCCCATTTGCCTAAATGTTTTTCTAAATACTCTGGTGTCGATTTAGCAAGATCTTCAATTTTATAAAAGCCAAGTGCTTTTAATTTGCTCTCTGTTTCTTTTCCAACGCCATTAATTTTTTCAACTGGTAATGGCCATAGAAAATCTTTTTCTTTTCCATGAGGGATCTCTAAAAAACCATTTGGTTTTGCTTCGTTGGTTGCCATCTTGCTGATAAACCGTGCAGATGATAATCCACCTGAGATCGGCAAACCGGTTTCGCTAATAATATGCTGCCTTAATTCCTGGGCATACTTACTTACACCAAAAAATTTATCCATTCCGCTGAGGTCAATATAGAATTCATCAATGCTTGCTTTTTCAAACAGCGGGACTTTTGAAGCAATAATATCTGTTACCCACCTTGAAAACTTACTGTACTGATCGCGGCTGGAAGAAGTAATGATGGCATGCGGGCAAAGCTGTATTGCTTTTTTCATCGGCATGGCAGAATGAATACCAAATTTTCTTGCTTCATAGCTGCAGGCAGCAACAACCCCTCGTTCATAGCCGCCTACTAAAACAGGCTTGCCTTTTAATGAAGGGTTGTTCAGGATCTCTACAGAAACAAAAAATGAGTCAAGATCGAAATGGGCAATATGTTTTTTGGATTCTTCCACGAAATTCAAAATTACTTAAAGTCCGGAAGTCGGTAAGACCGGAAGTCCGAAAGAATGTTACTTTTAATTGAGTCTGTCTTTCTGACTTTTCCGACTTTCGGTCTTTCGGACTTCAAAGCTATATTTGAATAATGGAATGGGAATGGCTCAAAACCGGGATTGGTCCGCTGAAAGACTTGCTGAATTTCCTGACACAGGAAAGCAAGACCAGCGATATAATGAAAAAACAATTGATCCGTGAACTGCGGAACAACCTGAATATTTTCAGCAATGGGTTTAAAAATGAAGTGTCGGCGGATGTTATTATTGACCTGCTTTCAAACGATGCTATTAAGGATGGAATAAAAAATAATTTTAAGTTCAGGAAGTTGAAACCCGGCCGGATCGAGCCTTATCATATATATGATGAACGTAATCGACGTTATCAGGGATGGGAAGCAGAAAAGCTAATGGATAAAATAGATGAAAAGATAGAAGAGCTAAAGAATATTAAAAAGATGAATAAGGGAACAGTAGAAAATGTCAAGAACAATATTTCATTAATGATGAGCAATCTTTATTACCGGATGAAATTAATGGCAGATTTTATACGTTCTGATTTTAAATAGTATTTCTTAACTTTAAGACAAGGCAATTCTGATTGAAGGATTGCCTTTTTGTGTTTTTATGAGAAAACTTATCTTATTCCTATTGTTTGTATTTCTTATTATTGATTCCAGTGCTCAACAAAAATACAGGTGTGAATTTTTTGATACTACTATATCAATTATTCCGGAATCATTAGTTAGAGATATCGCGTCGAAGAATAATCTTTCTTCAAAACAAATAAAACAATTTCTTGAACAACAGAAAGCAAGACCTGCTTACAGATATCAACTGCGGGTTGTCAGGGCTGCAGAAGATCAGACAATTATAAGTTTGGAGAAACGTTCTATAAGGGGAAACCATATAATACAAACAGTTGGAAACTTTACATTACAACCTATTGATAGTATGTTGTACAAGAACTTTGACAGTATTCTCTACAAGAATGACGAAATATTCAATGAAGCGCCGACCTTAAGTGGATTTTCCGAAAAACCTTGGGATCGTCGCAAAAGAGATTATAGAGGCACCGGCAAAAAAATTTTAATCCTGGGTTATCAATGTGATGAATTCATCAATATAGATTCTACCTTCTATATGTGGGTGACGGAAGAACTGCCAGCGTATGTCAATCCGGGCATTAGAACAAATAATGTAAAGGGAGCAGTTCTGGGCTTTAAGTATATAGAAAAAACGGGAACAACTACAAAATCAATGTTGGTGAAATTGGAGAAGGTTTTATAAATAAATATCAAGCAACCCATCCGGCAACTCTACGATCACTTCCTTCTTTTTATGATCGATCTTTTTTAAAAAACTTTCATTGATTGGGATGAGGACTTCTTTTTTATTTATTTCAATCCGGCAAAGCATTTGATGTGGTTGTTCGATCACTTCAAGCACTTCGCTTAATCTATCTTTAAAATTTATAATAGTATAGCCAAGTAAATTAGCCGGTGCTGATTTTGCAGAAAGTTTTTTAAAATCTTCTTCCGTCAACCATATTTCTTTTTGTGAAAGTTTTGCTGCCGCTTCTCTCGTATCTATTGTTTCCAATTTTAATAAAACTTCATCTGCTGATCTTGCTTTTGCCGTTTCAATGAACCAGGGAAAGAATGAATCTTTTTTGTCTTCAATAAAAATTGCTTTTACATCTTTTAATGATGATTTCTTTCCGAGTTCATGTTTCAGAATGAGGTCACCTTTGAGACCGTGAACAGCTACCAGTTTTCCTGCTTTAAAGTATTGCATATAAGAATTGAGGCGAATTTACGGTAGAGTTAACTGAGAAATACAAAGGCTTCACGCCAAGACGCAAAGGAATCGCAAAGGCGCAAAGAGAGTTTGATTCTGGACTTTGCGTTCTTATTATCTTGGCGTCTTTGCGTGAAAAAAAGTTGAATAGCGAACAGAATGTACAAGAGTGCGACGCAACTAAAGCTGAAGAGTAATGCTAAAGTTGGGAGCATAAAAAAATCCCCCGATAACTCAGAGGATTCAGTTAGTTCAGAAAATCGGATGGTGCTTATTGTTCGCCACCGCTGCTTTCAGCTCTTCTTTCAGGACGACCTTCAGGGCGACGTCCTGCTTGATAAGGCCTACGGCCACCGCGACGATTTCTCATTGCGTCTTCCTGGCGTTTTTTGATTTGCGCTTCGTGTTCACTGAACCATTTCTGGAATTTGTCCATTGCTGTGGCTTCGTCAAAAAGATTAAGCGTCACTCCACGCAACAAATGTTTCAGGTATAATACACCTTTAAAACTCAGGATACGGCGAACAGTATCGGTGGGTTGAGCACCTTTGTTCAGCCAATCCAATGCTCTTTGCCTGTCCAATTGAATGGTAGCTGGCATAGTCAGCGGATTGTAAGTACCAAGTTTTTGAATGAATTTACCATCGCGGGGAGCTCGTGCATCTGCAACTACGATGAAATAGAAGGGTCTCTTTTTAGAGCCGTGACGTTGGAGTCGGATTTTTACTGACATCTTAAATAGAAATTTAATGTCGTTAACAATATTGTTTCAAACACCGGTAGACACCGGGACGGCGAAGATAAGCCCGAAAGTGGAAAATGCCAATTTGAAGGATTTTTATTTGTTGACCGGCAAAAGTTCCCTGATTTAACTTCCATTGCGACGCTCCGTTCAGCTATAATAATTCTATTCATTTGGCCCGAGAAGAAGGGTTGGATGAGATTTCACCTTTTCATTCCCGGCATCATTTTTCCTCCACCAAACATCCCCGCTTTATTCATTCCCTTCATCATATCCCGCATTTGTTCAAACTGCTTCATAAAAGCATTTACTTCTGAAATGTCTTTGCCGGCGCCTTTTGCGATTCTTTTTTTACGGCTCATATCGATCAGATCCGGATCTTCTCTTTCAGCCTTTGTCATTGAATTTATCATCGCTTCAATTGCTTTGAAAGAGTCTTCATTTATATCAAGGTCTTTTATTTGTTTTCCAACACCCGGGATCATGCCAAGCAAGTCCTTCATGTTTCCCATCTTCTTTATCTGCTCAAGTTGTTGTTTGAAATCGGCAAAGTCAAACTTATTCTTGCGGATCTTACGTTCTAATTTTTTTGCTTGTTCTTCGTCGAACTGTTCCTGTGCTTTTTCAACAAGGGTTGTGATATCACCCATCCCCAAAATACGCTGAGCCATCCTTTCAGGATAGAATACATCGAGTGTGTCCATCTTTTCACCCGCACTGGTGAATTTAATGGGTTTGTTGACTGTGTATTTAATAGAAAGCGCCGCACCACCTCTTGTATCACCATCAAGCTTTGTAAGAACTACTCCCGAGAAATTAAGACGATCGTTAAATGCTTTTGCAGTATTCACGGCATCCTGACCAGTCATACTATCAACAACAAACAATATCTCCTGCGGATTAACAGCATTCTTAATGTTTGATACTTCGGTCATCATCGCTTCATCAATTGCTAAGCGACCGGCAGTATCTATTATGACAACATTTTTATTTTTACTTCTTGCTTCTTTGATGGCATTTTGTGCAATAGCAACAGCATCTTTACTTTCTAATTCAATATGAACATCAATGCCTATCTGTTCGCCCAATACTCTTAATTGTTCCATAGCAGCCGGACGATAAATATCGGCCGCCACTAGCATAGGAGAGAGGCCTTTCTTTGTTTTAAGAAAATTTGCCAGCTTGCCACTGAAAGTTGTTTTACCGGAACCTTGTAATCCTGCAATTAAGATAACAGCAGGATTTCCTTTTGCGTTAAAAACCGCTTCTTCGCCACCCATCAGCTCAGTCAATTCATCTTTCACAATTTTCACCATTAATTGTCCCGGGCTGATAGCATTGATCACTTTTTCACCAATGGCTTTTTCTTTTACCCGGTCAGTAAAGTCTTTGGCTATTTTATAGTTAACATCAGCATCAACCAATGCACGGCGAATGTCTTTCAGTGTGGCTGCAACATTCAGCTCGGTAACTCTTGCCTGACCTTTAATGTTCTTAAAGGCGGATTCGAGATGATCAGATAAAGAATTGAACATATTGAGAATTATTTCATTTACACAAAACAAAAAGTGAACCTAGTTAAAGTTCACTTTTTAAGTTGGCAAAGATAAGTATTAGTTAAGTGTAGAAGTTTATTTCAGTGTTTCTGTTTTTTAGTTGTTATGCGCCTAAATAAGTTCTGAGAACCTGGCAACGTGTGTTTGTTTTCAATTTGGTGATAGCCTTGTCTTTAATTTGACGAACTCTTTCCCTTGTCAGGCTGAATTTTTCGCCAATATCTTCAAGGCTCATAGGATGGTCAACGCCTATGCCGAAGAAAAAGCAGATCACTTCTTTTTGTCTTTCGGTTAAAGTGGTCAGGCTTCTTTCTATTTCGGTTTTCAACGATTGATTATAAACGAGGTCGCCATCTGTTTTATCAGCATTTGGGTTTTCAAGTACATCCAGCAATGTATTCTCTTCTCCTTCAGACATAGGAGAATCCATACTTATGTGACGGGATGAAATACTCATTGAAGCGGCTACTTCTTCAATATCCATTTCTAAAGCCTCAGCAACCTCTTCAGTAGAAGGTTCTCTTTCAAACTGCTGCTCCAGTTGCGAGTAAGTTTTTTGAATACGATTGGTAAGCCCCACTTTATTTAAAGGAAGACGAACAATTCTAGCTTGTTCAGCTAAGGATTGAAGAATACTTTGGCGTATCCACCAAACGGCGTAAGAAATGAATTTGAAACCACGGGTTTCATCAAAACGCTGGGCGGCTTTTATCAGGCCGAGATTGCCTTCATTGATCAGGTCAGGTAATGATAGTCCCTGGTTCTGGTATTGTTTTGCAACAGATACCACAAAACGAAGGTTGCCCTTGGTCAAACGATCCAAAGCTTTTTGGTCACCTTGTTTTATAAGGCGAGCCAGTTTTACTTCATCTTCGGGGGAAACTAATTCTACCTTGCCGATCTCCTGCAGGTATTTTTCCAGACTTTGCGATTCACGATTCGTAATCGACTTCGTGATCTTGAGTTGCCTCATGCTCATAGGTATATTGGGTGTTTAGGTTTTTTTAGGGTAAAAAAGAATATTGGTTAGTTTTGGTAATTGCTACCCAAAAAATCCTCACAGTTTTTCTTGATCCTCAGAACGTATTGAACGTCAAAGCAATTTAGTCAAATAAGCGATACGTCCAAAATATTCTTTGGTAAGGTATTAACGAAGCATTAATAGGTTTATTTTCTCTCCACATTAATAAACAAGGATTCTGGGAAAAATAATAGGGAAAATACTTTGACTGACTGATTAATTTTTTATTATTGCACGAGTTGGATACCTTATTAATGAATAAACAGAATGGCAAAACAGTTATACACTTTAGAATTCCCCGTAAGATGTTCGCCTGTTATTTTATATGATTTCCTTGCTTCACCAGCAGGATTACAGGAATGGTTTGCGGATAGAGTTGATGATAGAGATAATATTTTCAGTTTTACATGGAATGGTACTATTGAGAAAGCAGAAGTATTGGAAAAAGAACAAGACAAGTTCATCAGGTTTCACTGGCTGCATACACCAAAAGAAGAATTCTTTGAATTCAAAATTGAAAAATCAGAAGTTACTAATCAAACAATTCTTGTTATAAAGGATTTTGCAGAGAAGAAAGAGATAAAAGACCAGAGCATGGTTTGGAATTACCAGGTGAAAGAACTTTTTCATCGTCTTGGTAGTAATTAACAGCAGCATTTTACCAGTAGTTCATAATTCCTCAACAGGTTATCTTCAACAGTTTCCAGGGATTCAACTGTAAATTTTACTGCCAGTTTCAAAAAACTATTTGCCGAGAATATTTTTTGTAATTCATCTTCGTTGATAACAGATAATTTTTTATAAGAATCCGGATCTATATCATGCTCCCATTCTTTTATTCCGTTATATATATAGAAATCGTTTTTTGTCAGTAATGAAACGTTATCGGTTAAGTTTTTTAAGAGATCATTTTTATTATTACCAGATAGATGAAGTGTGATACTGAAAAAATTTCCCCACCAAAACATAGTACGGATAGCAAAAATGTTATTATGCTGAAAATACCGGGGGTTATCCAAAACGAGCCAGGGCAAACCTTTATAATTTTCTCCTCTTGAGATCTTGGGTGAAATTTTAAGTACTTCTTCCGGTAATTGAGATGAATACTTTTTTAAAATATCTTGTTGTTTCATCTGCAACTCTTCAAAGAATGATTTTATTTTTTGAAGAATGGCATTCTTTGTTAAAATAATATCAGGACTTGATACTAATTCCATCTCAGTCGGCAAAAATTGTATTTTTGTTTGTTGTATCATTGATCAAAAATAGGAACTGGAAACTGGCTTCGCTCATAAGAGTATAAATTATGTTTAGGAAACTTGATAAACTTGTTATCAAAGCATTCGTCGGGCCGTTCATTGCCGTATTTTTTATTACGCTGCTGGTTTTAATATTGCAATTTTTTTGGTTATGGATCGATGATTTTGTTGGTAAGGGACTTTCTACAAAAGTTATATTTGAATTTATATGGTATCAAAGTGCCGCCTTGGTACCGCTTGCCCTGCCACTTGCAGTTTTGCTTTCATCATTAATGACCTTTGGTAATCTTGGAGAAAGCATGGAGTTGGTTGCTGTAAAAGCTTCAGGTATTTCATTGCTTAGATTTATGCGTCCGCTATTTGTAGTTAGTTTATTAATATGCGGAGTGGCATTTTTGTTTTCGAATTATATTATTCCTGTGGCTGTCTTAAAATCACAAACATTGTTAGCGGATATTGTTTGGTCAAAACCTGCATTTGATATCCAGGAAGGAGTTTTCTATGATAAGATAGACGGGTTTTCAATAAAGATCGGAAAAAAAGAAAATGACAGTGTTATAAATGATGTGATCATTTATGAAAAAGGTCCAAATAACCTGCAGGATAATTTTATTATTGCTAACAGTGGTATCATGCGTACGACAGGGAACAAAAGATTTTTGGAGTTTAATTTAAAAGATGGGTGGCGTTACCAGGAAAAAGGTGACAAGTATGCAAAGAACACCGAATTTATCAGGATAGGGTTTAAAGAATACAGTAAACAATTTGATCTGAGCTCTCTTGGTTTGCAAAAACGTACATCTGACACAGTAAACAGAACGAATCAACGAATGCAAAGTATGCGACAATTGTCGAAAGCGATAGACTCACTTCAAAAGGACGTTAGTCAATATTCAAAAAAAGTAAAACAGGATATATTTTCTAATTTAACTTTTTCAAAGTACCTGGATAGCGGTTATGTAAAACCGGTGTTGCCAAAAGACACAGTAAAGAGATTTGAACAATTAATTCCTGATAGTTGCTTATTCGCGGTTAATCAAAAAGCAGGTGCAATAGTTGGTTCGATTACATTAAATTCTGAGATCACCAATACAGAATTCATGGTAAAGCAAAAAGATCTTCGCCTGCATAAGATCGAATGGCATAAAAAGATCACCTTATCATTAGCCTGTCTTGTTTTGTTTCTTATTGGGGCGCCTTTAGGTTCTATTATACGAAAAGGCGGCCTTGGAACGCCCCTTGTTATTGCCATTTTACTTTTTATGTTCTTCTTCTTTTTTAATACTAGCGGCGAAAAGTATGCAAAAGAAAATGTGATGACCGCATTTGGAGGAATGTGGATGGCGACACTTTTTCTTCTGCCGGTTGGTTTCTTTCTCACTTATAAAGCTATGCGGGATTCAAACCTGATGAATAAAGAATTCTATTTCAGAAGCTGGAGAAAAATCAAGACCGTTTTCAAAAGAACGGGATAATATTGCATTGTTATAATTGAGGCTTTTGAAAGCACAAGCACAAAATTTACAATTACAAAAATGGGTAGCGGGTATTTCAGTAATACTGCTTGTCGCAAAATTTATTGCCTATTATCTTACAAACTCTGTTTCCATACTTACGGATGCACTGGAAAGTATTGTAAATGTTGCTGCAGGTTTTATCGGACTTTACAGCTTGTATGTTGCGGCGAAACCCCGCGACATAAATCATCCTTATGGCCATGGTAAGGCAGAATTTCTTTCAGCAGCTATTGAAGGAACATTGATCACATCGGCCGGTGCTATAATTATTTATAAAGCCGTAAGAAGTTTAATTGAACCGGTCCAATTACAAAAACTTGATTATGGAATTTACCTGGTTGCTGCAGCGGCTATCGTCAATTTCGTTGTCGGGCTGATAACCGAAAGAAAAGGAAAGAATAGCAACTCAATAGCATTGACAGCTAGTGGTAAACACTTAAAAAGCGATAGCTATTCTACATTCGGGATCATTGTTGGATTGATATTAATTTATTTTACGGGACTAAAATGGATCGACCCTGTTGTTGCGATCATTTTTGGTGTAATAATTATTTATACGGGATATAAAATTTTACGCAGATCTATTGCAGGTATAATGGATGAAGCAGATGTTGAATTGCTGAAAAAAATAGTCGACCTGTTAAATAAAAACAAAAGAGAGAATTGGGTAGACCTTCATAATCTTCGTGTGATCAAATATGGTTCAATTCTGCACATTGATTGTCACCTTACAGTTCCCTGGTATTTGAATGTAAATGAGGCTCATGCTGAAGTGGAGGCGTTATCATTTCTTGTGCGCCAGGAATTCGGAGAATCGGTTGAATTATTTGTCCATGTAGATGGTTGCTTGCCCTTTTCATGCAAAGTATGTAATAAACAAAATTGTAACGAACGAAAACATAACTTTGAAAAACGAATTGACTGGACATTGGAAAATGTTTTACAGGATCAAAAGCATCGCGTATGACAATAACAAACACGGTATGGCATAAGGATCATGAATTCACAAGCAGTCTTGATCACAATACAATAAAAATTGACGGGAGCCGCAAACATGGCTTTGGCCCCAAAGCACTTTTATTATCTGGGTTAGCTGGTTGTTCGGGTATTGATGTTGTAGATGTTTTAAAAAAAATGCGGGTTGAATTCACTGAGTTTTCAATTGAAGTAAAAGCGGCACAAACAGAAGATTTCCCAAAAGTCTATAAAGACATTTATATTGCTTATAAAATGAGGACCGATAAAGAGAATGAAGACAAGGTGAGAAAAGCAATCGATCTTTCATTGGGAAAATATTGTGGCGTATCTGCCATGTTGCAAAAAAATTCACCAATTCATTTCACTCTTGAAATTTTATAGTAGTGCTATCTAAACGATCACAATACGCATTAAAAGCATTGTCCTACCTTACCGAAAAGTACCAGGAAGGACCGGTGCTTATTTCTGAAATAGCAAAAAAGAAAAAGATACCTCTTAAGTTTCTTGAAAATATTTTACTTGAATTAAAAGTAATTGGAGTACTTGACAGCAAAAAAGGAAAAGGAGGCGGATATTTTTTAGTAAAAAATCCAGCTAAAGTGCGAGTGGCAGATATAATTCGGAAGGTAAATGGGCCAATTGCTATGCTACCGTGTGTAAGTCTTTATTTTTATGAACGTTGTAAAAATTGTGATGAAAAGAAATGTGCACTGCATGATATTATGATCGAAGTGAGGGATGCCACTTTAAATGTACTCGAGAAACGAACACTTGTAGACCTTGCTTCCATGCCATGATATAATTTTGCCAAAAGCAGTCTACCCGGTTGGTAGGGTAGGGCAATTGGCCTATCTTCGTCGCTCAACTAAAAATCATTTTTATGGGACTACGTCTTGGTGATGATGCGCCTAATTTTAAGGCACAAACAACCGAAGGAGAAATTGATTTTCACGAATACTTAGGCAATGGCTGGGGTATTCTTTTTTCACATCCTGCTGATTATACTCCTGTATGTACGACTGAGCTGGGTAAAACGGCATTGTTAAAAGAGGAATTTGCAAAACGAAATACAAAGGTTCTTGCTGTGAGTGTTGATCCTCTCGAAAAACATATTGGATGGAGTAAGGATATAAATGAGACACAGAATTGCACTATTGATTTTCCCCTGATCGCAGATGAAGACAGGAATGTTTCTTTATTGTATGATATGATCCATCCTAATGCATCATTAACACAAACGGTTCGTTCTTTGTTCATCATTGGACCGGATAAAAAAGTAAAGCTGATCATTACTTATCCGCAAACAACAGGGCGTAATTTTAATGAGGTATTGCGTGTGCTGGAGTCATTACAATTGACAGCAGGTTATAGCGTAGCTACACCGGCCGATTGGAACCATGGAGAAGATGTGATCGTAGCATTATCGGTCTCAACCGAAGATGCACAAAAGAAATTTCAAAAAGGTGTAAAGATCGTTAAGCCATATTTGCGTTATACACCACAACCGAATTTATAATAACGATGCGCTCTGCTATATAAAGTAAAAAAGATCTAACAGGAAATAAAATGAGTGCCTTGGTAAGTGAATTACTGAATGAATTAAAGGGAAAGGAAATTGCAGAGCAATTACAAATTCTTGCAAACCGCTTTCCCGGTGAGGTTGTGTTTTCCACCAGTTTTGGGTTGGAAGACCAGGCGATCACCTATTTCATTGCATCTAATAAACTTCCGGTAAAAGTGTTTACACTTGACACAGGCAGAAATTTCCCCGAAACTTATTCAACATGGAGCAGAACCGTTGAAAAATACGGGCTCACTATTTCTGCTTATTATCCTGATGCAAACACATTGCAAGAATTTGTAAGCGAAAAAGGGCCGAATAGTTTTTACGAATCGGTGGAGAATCGGAAACAGTGTTGTCATATAAGAAAAGTGGAGCCTTTACAAAGGGCATTAAAGGGAAATAAGATCTGGATCACCGGTATTCGTGCAGAGCAAAGTAACAACAGGCATGATATGCCGATGCTTGAATGGGATGAAGCAAATCAAATTATAAAATTTCATCCTTTACTTAGCTGGACATGGGGGCAAGTGAAACAATATGTAAGCAAGAATGATGTTCCTTACAATCCTTTACATGATAAAGGATTTGTAAGCATTGGCTGTGCACCGTGTACAAGGGCTATCAAACCTGGTGAAGATTTTCGTGCTGGCCGCTGGTGGTGGGAAGACAATAGTAAAAAGGAATGTGGCTTACATATTCATGCGGAAACTGAATCGGAAAACCAGGCGATAAAATAAAGTTGACAATAATTAAAGCTATAGGCTTTTTTTTATAAACATCAACCCACTAAGTTAGTAGACTAATAAAAGAAACATGAGTCAGTATCATCTTAATTATTTGGAGGAATTAGAATCAGAGAGCATTCACATTTTTCGTGAAGTGGCAGCACAGTTTGAAAAGCCTGCTTTATTATTTAGCGGAGGTAAAGATTCAATTACAATGGTTCATTTGGCAAGAAAAGCTTTTGCTCCCAGTAAGATTCCTTTTCTTTTAGTACATATTGATACAGGCCATAATTTTCCTGAAGCATTGGACTTTCGGGATAAACTGGTAAATGAAGTCGGAGCAACATTGATTGTAAGAAAAGTAGAGGATACCATCAAACAAAGAAGCCTTACTGAACCAAAAGGAAAATTCCCAAGCCGCAACTGGCTACAGACATATACACTGTTAGATACAATTGAAGAATTCAAATTTGATTGTTGTATCGGCGGTGCAAGACGTGATGAAGAAAAAGCGAGAGCTAAAGAAAGAATTTTTTCCGTAAGAGATGAGTTTGGACAATGGAATCCAAAACTGCAAAGGCCTGAGCTTTGGAATATTTATAACGGTAGAATTCATAAAGGAGAGAATGTAAGAGTATTTCCTATCAGCAACTGGACAGAACTGGATATCTGGAATTATATACGTTATGAGAAGATCGAGTTGCCTTCTATCTATTTTGCGCATGAAAGAAAAGTGATCGAGCATGATGGACAGTTAGTGGCGATCAGTGAATTTGTGCAACCGGGAGATGATGATAAAGTACTTACAAAAAAAGTTCGTTATCGTACCGTAGGTGATATGACTTGTACTGCTGCGGTAGAATCGAATGCAGCAACCTTGGATGAAGTGATCAATGAAATTATTTCAACAAGAATAAGTGAAAGAGGAGAAACAAGGATAGATGATAAAGTGACCGAAGCAGCGATGGAGGACAGAAAGAAGAATGGATATTTTTAAAATTTTCTTTCGGACTTACGGACTTTCCGTCTTTCCGACTAAAATACAAATATGGATTTACTAAGATTTATAACAGCAGGCAGCGTTGATGATGGTAAAAGCACTTTGATCGGTCGTTTGCTATACGACAGCAAAAATATTTTGATAGATCAGTTAGAAGCTTTGGAAAAATCAACAAAGAATAAAGAGAATGGAGAAGTTGATCTTGCCTTGTTGACTGATGGACTTCGTGCAGAAAGAGAGCAGGGTATCACAATTGATGTAGCGTATCGTTATTTCCACACTCCAAAGAGAAAATTCATCATTGCGGATGCACCGGGGCATGTTCAATATACCCGCAACATGATCACAGGCGCATCTAATGCTAGCCTGATAATTATTTTGATCGATGCTAGACAAGGAGTAGTTGAACAAACCCGTCGCCATTCGATCATTGCATCATTATTAAAGATCCCGCATGTTGTTGTTGCTGTAAATAAAATGGACCTAGTGGAATACTCACAAGATGTATTTAATAATATCGTGATCGACTACAATGAAGTTGCAAAGCAATTGGGATTGCAAGATGTGACCTATATTCCTATCAGCGCCTTGGACGGTGATAATATTGTTGACAGGTCAACTCGCATTACATGGTATAATGGAAAACCGCTGCTTGAATTTTTGGAAGATGTAAAACTGGATAGTGATATTAATCTCACAGTTCCAAGATTCCAGGTGCAGTTTGTCATTCGTCCGCAAACCGAAGACCTGCATGATTATCGCGGCTATGCTGGAAAAGTTATCAGTGGGGTTTATAAAAAAGGTGACAAAGTAAAAGTGTTACCACAAGATATTGAAACAACAATTTCTTCTGTTGAGATCGCCGGTAAAGAGGTAGAGGAAGTTTTTGCACCACAAAGTGCCGTCATACAATTAGCAAATGATATAGACATCAGCCGTGGCGATTCTATAGTTAAAGTTGACAATATTCCCCAAGTAAATAATGAATTGGAAGTATTGCTTTGCTGGCTTGACGATAAACCCCTTATTTCAGGTAATAAATATTTATTACAACATAACAGCCGTCAGGTAAGGGCCATCGTCAAAAATGTTGAATACAAGTTGGACGTAAATAGTTTGCAAAGACAACCTGTAGAAGGTAATGTAAAGTTGAACGAGGTGGTGAAAGCAACTATTAAGACCGCTTCACCGTTAGTATATGATAGCTATGAAACACTGAGTGAAAATGGAAGTGCGATCTTGATTGATGAAACAAGTAATAGTACAGTTGCGGCAGTTCTTATTAAATCATGAATAGTGAATTGATAGTGATGTCGACAAAATAAAATTAAAATGACAGAACAAAATATAAATAGTGATGGATTTGTAACTCTTGCTGGTGCAGGTCCGGGTGATGCAGAATTAATTACTCTAAAATTACAAAAACGATTAACTGAAGCAGATGTGATAATCACTGATCGTTTAGTAAATCCTGATATTATTTCATCTCATGCAAGAAAGGATGCATTGATCTTATTTGCAGGCAAGCAGGGATATAACGATAGTTCTTTTTCACAGGAAGAAGTAACTACATTGATAATTGAACATGCGCAGCAAGGAAAAAGAGTGTTACGGTTAAAAGGTGGAGATGTTGCTTTCTTTAGCAATGTATTGGATGAGTTACATGCACTAACAGAAAAGAATATTCCTTTTGAGATCATTCCCGGGATCACGGCAGCATCAGGGGCATCAGCCTATGCAGGAATTCCTTTAACGGCAAGATCACATTCACAAGGTGTTCAATTCCTCACATATAATCCTAATAGTTATTACAATCCTGAAACATGGAAACATCTTGCTAATTCAGCGGATACGTTGGTGTTTTACATGGCGGCAAAAAATATTTGTGATCTTGCCGAAATACTTTTACGGTTTTCTAAAAGACCTGCCATGAAACTTGCAGTTATTGAACAGGCAACTACTATTCATCAGCAGGTTCATACAACTACATTAATAGATTGCGCAAAAGATTTTGCAGGGAAAATTTTCAGTTCGCCCTCATTAGTTATAATCGGTGATGTAGTAAAACTGCATGAACAATTCAATTGGTTCAACACCACTGAAGCCGGAACTGTTTTTCACGATATAGAAAAGTGAATTTTATAATGAAGTAACATAGCCTTCCAGCCATTTTAAAACAGCAAGAGATATTAATAACCACAATAAGCCAATAATAAAACCGGCTGCAACATCGCTTGCATAATGTACCCGGAGATAGATGCGGCTAAATCCTATTGATATAATTAGAACAAAAGCAAGAATTGTAGCAAGCCATTTCAACCAATCAATTGTAATACTGTGTTGTAAGATATAGATCAATAGTCCATAAAACGTAACAGCCATTATCGCATGACCACTTGGAAAGCTCAATCCCTTCGCTGCTTTTAATAAAGGGGATAAAGGCCGTTTACGCTGAAATAGTTGTTTCAATAACAACATCAACACTAAGCTGCTTATGGCAATTGTAATAACACGAATGGAAAACCAGTTTTGTTTTTTTACCAGTAAAAAATAGAAGATCAGGATAAGATTTGCAGGGATAAGAAACAGATGAGTACCCAAAAAAGTAATAAACGACATAATTTTATTGTTGACTGCATTAACACGGGGTTTGATCTTATCAAAGATCAGCATGTCAATTGGCTTATGTTTTCGGATAGGTTTGCGTATTGAAAAAACTAGTAAAGCAATAATAGCTGAGAAGGTAGCAAGCGTAAGCAATACTTCTCCGATTATCAACGTGGTAATTTCCCAGGCGTCCATTATGGCTGCAAATTGCAAAACTCAATCCAAAGCGAGATGAAAACGGCGATGTTATTAGTGGCGCTTGAAATATTGCACTTCCCGCTCATGTTTTTGCGCGGCTGCTAATGAAGAGAAAGTTCCAAGGTTCCTTCGCTTATTTGTTTTTGGATTTTTCTTTCTTGAATAAAGCCTGTATTCGCCGGATTTTAATTTTCTGATCATAACTTCTATTTTATAATTTGTAAGCACAAGGTTTGTGCCGTTACATTTCTTTGCAGGAATGGTTTTTGTTTATGTTTATAAAACATTTTATGAGTGATTATATTCAACTTGTTGGACTATCAGGCAGCCTGAGAAAAGGGTCATACAATACAATGCTTTTAAAGGCTGCTTCGCAACTGTTACCGTTTAATGTTTCAATGGAAATTATTTCAATAGAAGATATTCCTTTATACAATGCTGATCTTGATCTGCCATCTGCTAAGCAACGCCCCCAACCGGTAGAACATTTTAGAAAAATGTTAACCGATGCAGATGGAATTCTTATTTCTTCACCAGAATACAATTATTCTATTCCCGGGGGATTGAAAAATGTGATCGATTGGGCATCAAGGGGAGAAGATTCCCCATTGCTACGCAAACCTGTAGCAGTGATCGGTGCGACAACGGGGTTATGGGGCACAACAAGAATGCAGTTAGCTTTTCATAATGTCTTTCTTTTCTTAGATATGAAACCCGTATACAAGCCTGAAGTTTTGGTAGCCCAGGCTGAAAAAAAATTCGATAAGGATGGAAACCTAATTGATGAAATGACAAAAAAATTGCTGAAACAAAAATTAGAGGCCTTAAAAGAAATGATCCAATTACAATCGCAGGTCGGAGATTTAGTCGATAATAAAATTATTTAGATAACATCAATGATATCTTCCATATCTTCTTCTATCTTCAAAAAAGAATTGTAAATAGATCTTTTGCTCCGTTCTCTCCAAACGCACCTTATTATTTTCATCTATGGAATGATTATCATAGTAAATGTGGTGTTCAAAACCGATACTTACATTATTGATAATGCGAATATTTATCAATGGTTTTAAAATGCCAACCTGGCTTTTTCCATTTGAGCCTTCATAGTTGTGTATCCAGTAATAATAACCATTGAATCCAAGACTCAACCACTTTCCAATATTTAATCTTTCTTCGATCCGTGCTTGCCATCCCCCGCCAAAAGGATAATCACGGACTTCAGAAGTATCAATAGTAAGTCTAGTAATACTTCCCGCTAAAGGCACACCGGCAATATGTAAACCTGAATATAGATTGGAATGTCTTTTGAGTTTTATTTTTGAAATGATACCTGCTCCAAAACCAAGGGTTCCCAATTCAAAAACTTTATTGCTCCAGTAATCAAAATGCTGAAAGATCCCGACAAGCATTCCATTGTTTTCCTTGGTGATATTTTTTCCAAATAATAACCCATAGCCAAGTACATTGTCAATGATTCTTTTGTCATCACCATAACGACCTTCCAATCTCAGGCGAAAAATATCAAAGGGCTTCCTCCTTCTCACTTCAAATGGATCCCCATAATCCAGTTGCAAATTGACAATTGCATTTGTAGATCCAGTGCCAAATTTATTATCCAGGTTTACCCGGTGAGCTCCGGCACTTAAAGTGACATTTAAGGGTTCTTTTTGATTTACATCATATGGTGTTTCCTTCCACAATTTCCCTTGCGTAAAACGATTCAGTGCCCTTGTGGGATTTATGACACCTGCAGCCATTTCCCGCCACATTCTGGATCTCCCACGTCTTCTGTCATCAAGAATGTTTGAACTTATTCGATAAAGTATTTCACCTAAAAATGCGCCACTGATCGGAGTAGTGAGCAGATCATTTTTTGAAGGTCTTGTGTTCTCACCAAACCATTCCCATTGGGCACTTCCAAAAAAGGCAAAAGGATAGGAGCCCCAAAAACTATAACCATTACTCCGGGCGACATTGAAATAATCACTGCCTGCACGGGGATGGATCAAAAAATTGGTTGCAAACCCATCATTATCCCACTCCCATCCATGTTTAAAATTATTTTTCCATGATTGAATGCTGACCTTTGCCCAATCCTCATTCATTACATAGCGACTATAAGCCCACCCAAAAACATTAGAACTTGTCACTCTCGCCAAAACAAGCCCAACTGAATATCTGCGATTATATTTTGGATCATCATTCAACAGATCGCCATAGGCATTACGGGGCCTTTTATCTGAAGTGTCATTTATCTTTTTTGCACTGTCTGGTGAGAATACAGTGTCGTTATTGATTTTTAACGAATCGGGAGATTGCTGTGCAATAGAAAGCAAGGGGCCACAAAGGATACAAAAAAATAAAAGAATTTTCATAAGCTTATTGTTTGCTTAACTGGGGCGGTATTTAACTTATGCAGCAAACGTGCCAGAAGGGGATTATCACTGATAGGAAAAGTTCATCCTGACCCCGTCAAAGGGTTTCTAAAATATTCACTAATTTTTTTTCGACCTGGGACAAACCACTTTCATTTTTAGTGGTGTTATCTTTCTTTGAAAGCAATTTATCCAGCTTCCCACTTTCGTATAGTTCAAGCAACGAAGGATGAACATAATATTTTTTGCATACAGTTCTTGTATTGCCTAATTGGTCGGAGACCTTATCTAGGACTGCAATTACTTTTTTCTTTGGATCACCATCTGTTATTAAACCATTTTCAGTAATTGCAGTTAGTGCTACTAAAGTACCGCACCATGTACGCAGATCTTTTGCAGTAAAATCTTCGCCGGCAAGTTTGCGGATATATTCATTCACCATTCCGGAATCAATGGATTGACGATCACCATTCTCATCTATATATTGAAATAATTCTTTGCCCGGAATATCACGACAGTTCTGAACGATCTTCGCCAGCTTATGGCTCTTTAATGATACCGTATGTTCAACACCTTTCTTACCACGAAAACAAAATTTCAACTTATTACCTTTTATTTCCGCGTGTTTATCTTTTAATGTTGTAAGCCCAAATGAGCCATAGAGTTTTTCATAAAATTCATTGCCAATACGAATACCTGTTTTTTCCATTAAACTCACTACGGCTGCAAGCACTTTTTCTTTTGGTAAACCTGGCAATGTTAGATCAGCATTGATTTGCTTACGAATAACGGGCAACAGTTTTCCTAATTCAGGCAGGCGATAAAATTTTGTTTTGTTGCGCAGTTCATTCCACATTGAGTGGTAGCGATATTGCTTTCGATTCATTACATCCACGCCGGTTGCCTGCAGGTGACCTTCAGCAATCCGGCATATCCAGACATTTTTCCATGCAGGAGGAATGACCAATGAACGTATGCGTTTTAGTGTTGATTTGTCTTTAACGATTTTATTGCGATACAAATACTTGAAACCTTTCCCTGCACCAGCCCTTTCAATTCCTTCATCTTTGCTGTTTACATATACAAGTCGTATTGCTTCAGCGGTAGCAACAGGATCTTTTGCTAAACTCAATTTTTTTGCCTTGGTCATCTTGAGCGGAACAAAGGACTTTAAGGAGGTTTTTTTGAGTGCAGGAATTGATGGAGGCATTATTGATTATTTATAAAATATCTTGCTATCAATTTTGCACAAACTATACCAGATAAAAAAGGGGAGATCAATGATGTAACTAGCTTCTGTACTACTATTAAACTTTACTTGCGTCGCACTCTTGTACGGTAACAATTCTACTCAGCAACTGTTGCAGTAGCCTGTTCAGAGCGAAGCGAAGAGTT
The DNA here is from genome assembly GCA_035318985.1 of Chitinophagaceae bacterium. GTDB lineage: Bacteria > Bacteroidota > Bacteroidia > Chitinophagales > Chitinophagaceae > VBAS01. The sequence goes on along the minus strand of DATHDP010000112.1, from coordinate 18,342 downwards.
TTTCTTCATCTTACTATTCATTGTCACACTGAGTTGGTCGAAAGGCTACCTTTTATTTGAAAACGGATTCACTACGATCCAGGGAAAACTGTTTGATCTCCCTAATTTAAAAAAATAACCGCAGCGGGCAAAGATCCTGTCACTACCGTGCCCGCCGCGATCTCAATTCTTTTATTAATAATGAGAAAAAATATCAACACAAATTATCACCCCTTATTGTCACCCTGGGCTTATCGAAAGGTTAACAATGTATATAACCAAGCAACCAAAACACTATAATAAAAACCACAATGCCTCCAAGACAGCCGCCTCCCCATTTCCATCCGGCATAGCCGGCGATCAATGATCTCCAGAAATTGTTCATAGTTGATTTTTCATTCTTTATAAAAAAACTGTGCCAATAATTCTCAGCAATGGTAATGTTTACATTGGTTATAGATACAGAAGGGAACGTTTCTTGTATAATAAAGGAATATGATCTGCTTGCGTCATCTGCCGATATGCAAAAGAATTGTCGCTGTATTATTCTTTTTTTGTATTTCCTGTATCTCTCATGCTTATTCTATTTTAACTCATGAAGCGCTGATTGATGTCAATTGGGAAAAAGTTATGCTTCCACTGTTAAAACAAAAATACCCGGGGAGTACAGAGGCGGAATTAAAAGAATCGCATGCTTATGCATATGGTGGGTCAGTAATTCCGGATATGGGATATTTTCCCCGTGGGAGTGAATTATTCACCAATTTAATTCATTATGTACGCAGCGGCGATTTTGTGCTTGCATTATTACAGGATGCCCAAAACTTAAATGAATATGCTTTTGCATTGGGTGTTTTATGTCATTACAATGCTGATAAGTATGGTCACAGTATTGGCATTAACCCTGGCGTACCGCTTACGTATCCAAAAGTGGAAAAGAAATTCGGCGATATAGTTACTTATGGAGAAGATCCGGTTTCCCATATCCGGATGGAATTTTCTTATGATGTGCTGCAAACAGCAAGAGGTAATTATGCCCCCGATGCATATCATGATTTTATAGGTTTTAAAGTAGCCCGGCCATTATTGGAAAGATCTTTTTTGAGTATCTATGGTATTAACATAAATGATTTGTTTAATAATCTCGGTCGTACGATCGGCACATTTCGATGGGTTGTAAAAGATCTTTTCCCGGTTATCACAAGAGCAGCATGGGCCAGTAAAAAAGGAGAGATCAGTAAAGCGACACCAGGTGTGACAAGTCGTAAATTTATTTATACCATGCATCGAAAAAATTATAATCGTGATTTTGTAAGTAAAGATGAACGGCCTCCATCTTTTGCAAATGTGTGGTCCCTGTTGTTTCGCATTGCCCCTAAAATAGGTCCACTGAAGGTTTTAAAATTCAAAGCACCGGGTGCAGTGGCAGAAAAATTATTTATACAAAGTTTTGACACTACAGTTATATTTTACTCATATTGTATTTCAAAACTGCGAAGTGGTTCCCTTGTTGTAAACAATATTAATTTTGATACAGGTCTTGACACTGCCCCCGGTGAATATAAAATCGCCGATAAAACTTATGCGGAATTGCTAGCTGAACTGAAAGGCAGGCAATTTAATTGGGTTACTGTTTCTTTACAACAAAACATTCTTTCCTTTTACAGGGAGTATAAACCAGTGATGAACACAAAAAAAGCAAAAAAGGAATGGCAGGAAACAAAGCAGTCTCTGACAGAATTGAAAATGACCCGGCCTATTGCATAAGCCCTGACCTTAGCAATAACTGTAAACAACATTAATAGGTTACTGAAAATTATAATTGAGACAGTTAATTTTAAACTTAAATTTTAACTTACTTCTCAGCAAGCACAGTTTGCTCACGAAAAACTTTTGCAAATTCAATAAACCTTTTTGCCTGTTGTAAATATTCATTGGCAAATGTTTCAGAAGGCGGTACATCATTCATATACATTACCGCGGTCTTAAAGCTTCCGGGTATATATAATCCTTTATCGCTGAAATGCGTATCGAAGTCTTTTAATATGCCATGTTGTGTATTGCATTGCACACCTTGTTGCAGTAATAATGCTTTTGCAGTATGTATTTGCGCAGCGTAGGCATTATAAATTCCATCAGCCCATTTTGAATTGGATAAACACTCTTCACTTGCTGCAACTTTTTCTTCAGCCTCCATTATTAATGTGGAGATAAGATCGATCATTACTCCGGCACATTCACCCACGCCAATTGCAGTTGCAAATTTTTCTTCCTGTCCCCAATCGATAAAATCTTCAGCTTGTAAAGTTTCCAAACTTGCCAAAGGTTTTAACAGATCATAATAATATCTCTCACCATTGCGCTTGCTATAATTCAAAAATGTTTCTCCGTTTGTCGCATTGGTTTTATAATCATTCAACACAACTCTTATTACATCGGGTCCGCGTTTGCTTGGTACTTTTAATACTTTATCAGCAATGCGACCCTCACCACCCCCGAGAACACCACCCCCGATCAACACCTGCAACGCCGGAAGTATTTGTCCTTTTGCTTTTAGTGAACTTCCATGAAAACCTATAGAAGCCATACCATGTTGACCGCAACTGTTCATACAGCCGCTTATCTTGATCGAAATTTCTTTATTGTATAAAAATTCCGGAAACTCTTCTTCGATCACTTCACTTAAAGCAATTGCGGTGCTTGTGCTATTACTAATACCGAGATTACAAGTATCAGTGCCCGGGCAACTTGTTACATCGGCCACGGATCCAAAACCTGCAGCAGCCAAGCCTTCTTCATCCAAAACACTGTACACGTATTCAAGATGCTCTGGTTTTATAAAACGGAATTGCAACCCCTGGTTGATCGTAACACGAACATCATCTGCAATTACATCTTTTAATTTTTCGATCAGCCGGCGGCTGGTGTGTGAACCGATATTTCCATTTGCCACACGAACATACACTGCAAAATAGCCGGATTGCTTTTGCGCAAAGACATTGGTAGTTTTCCAGAGCTGGTATCTAAATGGGTCAATGGTGAGTTGTGGGTTGTGAGTATTGGGTTGTCCATTACCAGATGCTGATTGCTTACTCACCACTGACCATTCACCACTCACATCAACTTTATATCTCTGATGTGTTAAAGCAAGCTGCTCTTCAACTACCAGTTCATTAAAAGCATCAATACCGATCTTTTGGATAAGGAATTTTATTCTTGCTTTATGACGGCTATTGCGTTCACCATGACGATCAAAAACTCGTAATATAGATTCGAGATAGGGAATAAGCAGATCTTCTTCTAAAAATTCATGAGTAGCAATAGCAAGATGCGGTTGTGCGCCAAGTCCGCCACCAACTACAACCTTAAACCCCCTTACTTCCTTGCCATCAATGATTTTTATTCGTGGAATAACGCCAAGGTCATGCATAAATATAAGTGCTGTATCTTTTTCACTGCTGCTAAACGCTATTTTGAATTTACGTCCCATTTCTTGGCAAACAGGTTTGCGAAGAAAATATTCAAACATTGCATGTGCATATGGAGTAACATCAAATGGCTCATCAGGATCAATTCCTGCCATATCTGATGCCGTTATATTTCTAACAGTATTGCCGCATGCCTCACGGATTGTTACATCATCTTTTTCTAATTCACTCCACATTTCAGGAGTACGATCAAGACTTACAAAATGTATTTGGATATCCTGTCTTGTTGTTAAGTGAAGATTGCCTGTTGAATATTCATCAGAAACATCGGAGATGCGTTTCCATTGGGCTAATGTCATTTTACCATACGGTAATTTGATACGCACCATCTGGACACCTTGCTGGCGTTGTCCATATACACCACGGGCCAATCGCAGGCTGCGGAATTTTTCTTCATCCATTTTTCCTTCACGGAAAAGACGGATCTTTTTTTCTAATTCGAGTATATCTTTTTCAACAATCGGATTCTCTAACTCGGTGCGGAAACTCTGCATAGTCGTTGATTTCGTTTATAAACATAGATCGCCGGCAGCAACTCTTGTGGTAAAAACCCTACTTTTTAGGTAGACTAAACAAAAGTAAGAATGGAAAGCTGTTTTGTCAAATATTATTTTGAAGAACGAATGTAAGTATGATGACTTTTGAGTGACATTTTTGTTAAAATATTTTAATTAGTCTACTAATTAAGTAGGGAAATCTATTATCTTTACCACACATAGTAGCTATGGATTATCAATTATTCTTAAATCAACGACTTCAGGAGCTGAAAGACAGCGGTGCTTACCGTTATTTCCTTGAAGTGAATAAGAGTGCCCAGCATTTCCCCAGTTTTTATTATGCTGATGAAAAAGGGCAGCAACATGCAGCGGTGAACTGGTGCAGTAATGATTATTTAAGCATGAGTACAAATGAAGAGGTGATCTCTAAACTTGGATTTGTTACACATAGAAGTGGTACAGGAAGTGGAGGCACTAGAAATATTTCAGGAACTACCAATCATCATAGAGAATTAGAAAGAACATTGGCGGCATGGCACAGGAAAGAAACTGCATTGTTATTTAATGGAGCCTACCAGGCTAATGTAACGACACTTCAGACACTTGGTAAAAATATTCCCGGTCTTGTTTTCTTTTCAGATGAAAGAAATCATGCTTCCATTATAGAAGGCATTCGTGGATGTAAGAACGAAAAGAAGATCTTCAGGCATAATGATGTGGAGCATTTGGAAGAATTACTGCGATCTGTTACTTCTGATACCCCCAAACTGATCGTATTTGAATCAGTTTACTCAATGAGCGGATCTATATCACCGGTTAAAGCAATTGCTGATCTTGCAAAAAAATATGCTGCTCTTACTTATATAGATGAAGTGCATGGTGTTGGATTATATGGTGAAAGCGGCGCTGGTATATTAGAGCAGGAAGGTCAACAAGATTCAATTGATATTGTGAATGGAACTTTATCAAAAGCGGTTGGTGTGTTTGGCGGGTATATAGCAGCATCTGCAACTATCATTGATTTCATAAGAAGCTTTGGCAGCGGATTTATTTTTACTACTTCATTACCCCCAGCTATTTGCGCTGCTGCTAATAAGAGTATTCAATTCATTCAGCAGAACTATCAGTTAAGAAAACATTTTTTTGAAAATGTAAAGCAATTAAGAGTAGTATTTACAAATAATGAAATTGGATTCAGGCAAAACGATTCGCACATTACTATTATACCGATGGAGGATGCTGTGAGATGCAGGCAGGTCGCAAACCAGCTATTAGAAAAGCATGGCGTTTATTTACAGCCGATAAATTATCCGACAGTGCCTGTTGGAGAAGAATGCCTGCGCATTATCATTACAGCAAGACATTTACCGAAACATATCAATCACCTGGCGTATAGCCTTAAAAAGATTTTGCATGGAGACAATCAAACTGATTGGAAGGAGTTCCCGGCTGTCGCTCTTGCAGATTGATATTGTGAAGCGAAAAATTCAAAACGCATTTCCCGATATGAAAGTGGAAGTGATTGCACGCAACAGTAAAGGTGATGCTTTACAAAATATTCCATTACATACTGTAGAAGGTAGTGATTTTTTTACACAAGATATTTTTGATGCATTGACCATTGGTGAAGCAGATATTGCGGTTCATTCATTAAAAGATATGAGCAGTGAACATTTTTTTGGAGCAAATAAATTTGCAGTAGTTGACAGGGACGATACAAGAGATGTGGCAATTTTCAATAGTAGTGTTGAGGAAAAGATAAGAAGAGGAGAGACGATCATCATTGGAACCTGCTCTCCGAGAAGAGAAGAGATGGCAACCATATTTTTGAAAAAAGCATTGCCACAATTAAGTAGCGAAATCAGAATTGAAACAAAAGATATCCGGGGAAATGTAGAAACAAGACTGAGAAAGTTGAATAGCGGTGAGTATGATGCAACAATTTTAGCAACTGCCGGATTAAATCGTTTGTTGGCAAGTAAGGAAGATGCTGATCTGATAAAAGAATTACTTGCTGATAAAAAATTAATACTCCTCCCTTTGATCGAATGTGTGCCTGCCCCTTGCCAGGGAGCAATTGTAGCAGAAGCCCATCATTTAAATACCAAAGCAGTTGAAATTTTGCAAAAAATAAATGAAGAAGAATTGTTTGCTGATTGTTATGCAGAGAAAAAAGAGGCTATAAAATATGGTGCAGGCTGTATTCAAAAATTTGGTGTAACAACACTACATACAAAAAATGCTAAATATTTGTATGCAGTCGGTAAAGATTCAGAAGGAACTGAATTTGTGAAATGGGAGCCTTTGCCAGATATAAAAATAGAAGGCACATTGTTTTCATCAACAGAAGTAATGAAAGGATTTTTTGATTATGGATGGGGTGATAAAGAATTAAAGATTTCAAAACCGGTTGTATTTATTGCAAACTACAAAGCCGTACAAGGACAATCTGAAGTGAAGAATTTATCAAATAAAACAATCATTGCTTCCGGTACCAAGACATGGTTTGAGCTTTCGAAAAAAGGTTACTGGGTTACAGCCAGCACTGATGCACTGGGATTTGAATTTTTATTGCCCTCATTAAATATGCCTTTATTAAATATAGAGGCTGAAGATATTTCGATACTCACACACGAAGCGGCAGCGGAAAGATGGAGATTGAAAGGCTATAATGCAGTGAGCAATTATAAACTGTTATCAAAAAATGATAAAACGATTCCGGAATCAATTGCGGTTGCAGATGCAATTTTCTGGACCAGTTTTTCACAATATGAATTTTATGGAAAACATGCAAAGCCGGATGCGAAACATTTATGTGCTGGTGGAGAAACTGCGGAGTTATTAAAGAAAGCAGGACTAGAGCCGGTAATATTTCCAACAATTAAAGCATTTGAACAATGGAGAAGATATTCTATCCCATCACACAGCGTCGCTTAAGAACCGATGCACATATAAGAGAACTTACTGCTTCTGTAAAGCTTTCTCATAAAAGTTTTATTCAACCATTGTTCGTTGATGAAGCAATTGCTGAACCAAGAGAAGTGAGTGGCCTGACGAATGTTGAAGTCGATACTGCATCAAGTGTATTAAATACAATTGAACAAAACATAAAAGCAGGAGCAACTAAGTTTTTGCTTTTTCTTGTTCCAGCAAATAAAAAGGAGAACGTTTTTGATTTTTCTTTTGCGTCATCTGTTATTAAATCAATCAAAGAAAATTTTGGTAATGATGTTTGGATCGCATCAGACCTGTGTTTGTGCAGTTATACAACACATGGACATTGTGGTATTTTAAATGATGACCATACAAAAATGGTGAATCATAAAACAGTTGAAGTTTTAAGCAAGTATGCAATGCAACTTGCCATTTCTGGTGCCGATTGCATTGCCCCAAGTGATATGACAGACGGACGCATTGCATCTATTCGTACTTCACTTGATGCATTGAATTATGATACTGTAAGCATAATGAGTTATTCTGCAAAATTCAGCTCACAATTTTATGGACCATTTCGTGATGCCTGCCATTCTGCACCGAATACAAATGGTTTAAAGAATCGTAAAACATACCAGTTGTCTCCATTAAATATAAATGATGCAATTGCAAGCAGTCTTCGTGATGAAAAGGAGGGAGCCGATATTTTAATGATAAAACCCGCTGCATTATATACTGATGTGATAGCAAAGCTGAAACAGCAAACATTAAAACCTATTGCTGCCTATCATGTAAGCGGTGAATATGCAGCGATAGAGGCATTAGTAGAAAAGAGTTTGGTGAATCGTGAAGCTGCACATTTGGAAGTATGGACAGCATTGACAAGGGCCGGTGCCGATATTATTATTTCTTATGCAACAAAGAATGCAAAAGAGTGGATCGATAAAATGGAATATTAAAACAAGCTGATGGATAGTAACGAACATATAGAAAATAATTCTTCCGAGATTGATAAAAAAAATCAGCTTTACCCGGTTTTTCTAAAATTGGATCAACTGGAGTTATTGCTTGTTGGGGGTGGAAATGTTGGTTTGGAGAAACTCCATTCTTTACTGGCGAATTCTCCTGAAGCAAAAGTTTCAATCGTGGCGCCGGGAGTAAAAGATGAAATAAAGAAACTTGTTTTGAGGCATCCTACCTGTAAAATATTTCAGCGTGAGTTTCAAAATGATGATTTAAATGGAAAAGATCTTGTTATCCTCGCTACTGACAACAGGTCATTGCACGAAGAAATAAAAGCACAGGCAACAGAGAGAAGTATTTTAGTAAATGTTGCAGACACTCCTGACCTCTGTGATTTTTATCTCGGTAGCATTGTGCAAAAAGGAAATCTGAAAATTGCAATTTCAACTAATGGAAAATCCCCCACTGCCGCTAAGCGAATAAAAGAAGTATTGCATGAAGCATTGCCGGGTGAGTTGGATGATGTGATCGAGAACCTCCATAAAGTGAGAAGCAAACTCAATGGAAATTTTGAATACAAGGTAAAAAAGTTGAATAAGCTTACCAGGACCTTAGTAGAGAATGATAATAGTTTCAATGCTAACCGTTGGCGCCGCATTGCCACTTATTCTTTATTAGCTTTTGCTTTTATGCTTATTGGTTATTTTATTTTTTCTTATCTGCCTTTGCAACAAATGGCCAGCGATTCGTATAAGTGGTATAAAACATTAGACAGGGCCTTTCCTATCATGGTGCTTGCGGGGTTTTTAGCACAAATGGTAGATGGTGCATTGGGAATGGGATATGGTGTAACTAGTGCAACGATATTATTATCTGCTGGTGTAAATCCTGCTGTTATTAGCGGAAGCATTCATACGGCAGAAATGTTTGCCAGCGGTGCTTCTGGTTATACTCACTATAGATTTGGAAATGTAAATAAAAAATTATTTAAAGCATTATTGATACCCGGAATATTAGGCGCTATCGGTGGAGCGATATTGCTGGTGATCATGGGAAATAAATATGGAAATTATATTCGCCCCGTTATTGCTGGATATACATTAATACTTGGAGTAAAATTTATTCTAAATGCTTTTCGTGATAAAAGGCCACCAAAGAAATTTAAACGATATCGTTTACTTGCTGGTGTAGGTGGTTTTTTTGATTCATTTGGTGGCGGCGGTTGGGGACCCATCGTTACAAGCACATTAATTAATTCGGGAAGAAGCCATAAATATGCAGTGGGTACAGTTAGTCTCACAGAGTTTTTTGTTACACTAGCCAGTGCGTTTACTTTTTTCACAATGATCGGTGTCAGCCATTGGCAAACGATCCTTGCATTGGTGATTGGTGGTTTAGTTGCTGCGCCTCTTGCAGCAAAGCTTGCCGGAAAACTTCCTAAAAAGACTTCTTATCTATTATTAGGAATCCTTGTTATTATCTGGAGCATACGAATACTTATTAAAATAGTTTAACTAATGACTGTTCAGAAATGAAAATAATTTTTTATAAAAAATTAGTCTATCAATTTGGTAGGATAATAATCGCACCTTATGTTTGCAAAATAAATAGTACAAAATTTTTATTTATGCATTATGTATTTGTCAAATTTCAACGATGTTGCCAGCCTGAAGTTTTTTTACTAACCCAAATGTCAATCTAAATTTTTTTATCTAAATAGTCTACTATTTTGATAGACTTATAATCAAAACCAAATTCATGAAACGGATTATTTTACTTTTAGGAGGTTTAGTGCCAGTACTGGCATTCTCACAATTTAAAGGCAGAGTTATTAACGAAAAAAATGAAGGCGTTCCCTTTGCCAGCGTAACAGTAAAGAATAGCACAATCGGAGTTAATACTGATTCTGTTGGTTATTTTTCTTTTGCTGCTCCTGACAAGTTTCCTTTTACATTAGTAGTTACATCAGTTGGATTCCGTAAAAACGAACTGGTGATCAGGGATAATGAAAAAAACAATGTAGTAATTGTTCTTGATGCACTATTCCAGGTAGATACGGTTGTTATTACCTCTCGCCGCCGCCGCGAGGTGTTGCAGGATGTTCCTATTCCTATTTCGGTAATAGGAGGTAAACAGATAGAAGATGCAGGAGCTTTTAATGTGAATCGTGTGAAAGAGTTTGTACCAACTGTGCAGCTTTATTCTTCTAATCCCCGCAACACAGGGATTAATATCAGGGGTCTTGGTTCACCATTCGGCCTTACTAATGATGGTATTGACCCGGGAGTAGGTTTCTATGTAGATGGTGTTTACTATGCCCGTCCAGCCGCAGCAACCCTTGATTTCATAGATGTAGAACGTGTTGAGGTATTGCGTGGTCCGCAGGGAACTTTGTTCGGTAAAAACACAACATCAGGTGCTATTAATATAACAACACGTAAACCGAGCTTTAAGCCGGGTGCCAATTTTGAAGTGAGCTATGGTAACTATGGATACATTCAGGCTAAAGCTTCTGTTACAGGTGCTTTAAGCAAAAAATTCGCTGCACGCTTTTCATTCTCCGGCACACAACGAGACGGAGTGATTAAGAATGTACGTACAGGAAAATATACCAACGACATTAACAATCTTGGTTTTCGTGGCCAGTTATTATACAAACCATCCGATAATACTTCCATCACATTGTCCGTTGATGATTCCCGCCAGCGTCCTGATGGTTATGCCCAGGTAGTTGCAGGTGTTGTGCAGACAAAGCGGGCAGCGTACCGTCAATTCAATGCAATAATTGCTGACCTTAAATACAAACTACCAAGTGATAATGCATTTGACAGAGTAATTGATCATGATACCCCTTGGAATTCAGGCAATGACTTGGGTGGTTCATCGCTTAATGTTGATATAAAATTAGGCCCGGGTACATTAACGTCCACCACAGCGTGGCGTTACTGGAAATGGGATCCCTCTAATGACAGAGACTTCACAGGTTTACAATCTTTAGCAAAATCGAATAATTATTCCAAACAAGATCAATTGTCACAAGAGGTTCGTTATGCAGGAGAGTTCTCTTCCCGTTTAAGTGGCGTAGCTGGCCTTTATGTAATTGATCAGGAAGTACAATCTAACCCAGTTACAATTGAGGAAGCGGGTAGTGCTACATGGCGTTTCCAGCAGAGCACAACCAGCCAATTGTGGAAAACACCCGGCCTTTTTGAAGGATTCGGTATTAAAACATTGCAATCTATCAAATCTTTGAGCGCAGCAGCATTCGTCAATGTGGATTGGGAGATTGTAAAAGGCTTACATGTATTGCCAGGTCTCCGTTTCAATTATGATAAGAAGGATGTGGTATACGATCGAAAAACATACGGTGGTCTTGATACCGCTACTTATAACGGTACGCAAGCTGAAAAGGTAATCCTGCAGGGTTATAAAGATGGAGTATATAGCAACCAGGCTTATTCTGCCAATGCCGATGAAGATAACCTGACATATCAACTTACATTGCAATACAGAGTCAATAAACGTATTAATGCTTTTGCAACATATTCTACCAGCTTCAAACCTGTAGGTGTTAATGTGGCCGGTCTGCCAACCGTTAACGGTAAACCGGCGACTGATCTGGCGGTAATAAAACCTGAGGATGTAAAGAATATAGAGCTTGGTATTAAGACTAATCCAATTGATAATTTCACATTGAACCTGGCATATTTCAACACCAACATTGAAAATTACCAGGCGAATGTTCAATCACCTGAGTTAGGCGTTAATCGTGGCTACCTCGCCAATGCTGAAGAGGTAAATGTAAAAGGGTTTGAGATTGATGCAAATATTATAGCGAATAATCATTTCTCCTTCTATGGAGCGCTGGCTTATACTGATGCTAAATATGTAAAATTTACAAATGCACCACTTCCGCTGGAAGAAACTGGTTTAACAGAAAATGGAGTGCAGAAATCATTCAAAGATATTTCGGGTGGTGTGCTTCCTGGTATATCCAAATGGGCAGGATCATTGAGTGGGGAGTTTTCTACCGCGGCTACTTTATTTGGTAAAGTTGGAAAGTTCTTTATAGCCTCAGATGTTTATTATCGTTCTTCTTTTTCTTCCAGCCCGTCTCCATCTGCTTATCTGAATATAGATGGTTACACTCTTGTTAACGGAAGATTGGGTTTCAAAGCTGTAAACGGTCTATCAGTCTTTATATGGGGACGCAATTTGTTTGATAAGAACTATTATGAACAATTGCTGGTGGCGGGTGGTAATGCCGGGCAGTATGCAGGTGTGCTTGGAGATCCGAGAACGTATGGTATAACCTTACGATATTCTTTCTAAAAGATGTTTAATTTTTTTTAAAACAATAGCATAAGCATTCACGATTTTTCATATGGCAAGCAATCGTTGAAAAGTACGGCGTCCCGATTCCTCGGGATGCCTTTTTTAAAATGTAAAAGATTTTATTTACTAACCCATATATCAGCCCTGTGACCGAGAGGACAGGTAAAGGACTGCAAATCCTTTTACGTCGGTTCGAGTCCGACCGGGGCGTCAATAAAAACTGAAAATAATTTTATGAGCCGGGCTTTATTACTACTATCATCGACTGTTGCATCGCACTCTTGTACTTTCAGGTCAGTATTCAGCATTCCTAGGAAGTACTTATTAATTATTTTTTTATCATTGTCGCTAAACCCAAATTTATTTTCTCAAACAAAACAAACCGAAACTGTGCAGCAAATGTGGTTTGGATATTTCAATCAAACACGTTTCAGTAATAAATGGGGTACATGGACAGATATACATTTACGAACCAAAGAAGATTTTGTTTCAGATCTTTCACAAAGCATCTTTCGTTTTGGTTTAACTTATTATCTTAATGATGATACAAAGCTTACTGCCGGTTATGCTTATGTAAGTCATTACCCCGCCGATAATCACAAGAATGTAACAATGCCGGAACACCGGCCATGGCAGCAAATACAATGGCATAGCAAGTATTCTAAACTCAGACTTATGCAGTGGTTTCGGCTGGAAGAAAGATTCAGAAGAAAGATCTTAAATGATGATGAATTAGCAGAGGGCTATAATTTTAATTTCAGGCTTCGATACAATTTCTTTTTTATGGTACCATTAAGCAAAAAAAGATTTGAGCCAAAATCTCTTTCATTTGTTGTGAATGATGAAGTGCATATCAATTTCGGAAAGGAGATCGTATATAACTATTTTGATCAGAACCGTTTTTTCCTTGGATTTGCGTATCATGTAAACAAACATGATAACTTACAGGTTGGTTATATGAATGTCTTTCAGCAATTGGCTGCGGGAAATAAATACAGGAGCAATCATGTGGCAAGAGTTTTTTACTTTCATAATCTTGACTTAAGAAAAAAATAATTATGGCAAGAATAGAACCACCCGTAACAATAGAAATTTCACCATCTGTGAAAGATGCTTTTGAACGACATGTGCAGGAGTATGGTGGCCGCATCACAAATATGAAAGCGACATTGGGTCATTCCCTTATTGCATTTGAAGCGTATATGCAATGGTATCCTTTATATGCAGAAGTTGAAAAGATATTAGGAAAAAGAATGGCTTCACTATATGCACATTCAATTTCCTGTGCGGCTGATTGTCCACTGTGTTCAACTTTTTTCAGAAAAATAATTATAGATTCAGGTGAGACACCAGAAAAGTTAGAGTTGGGCGAATCAGAAAAAGATGTTTTGAATTTTGGCAGCAGCATTGCAAAGCATAAAGGAAATATTGCCGACCGTCTTTATAATATTGTCGCGACAAAATATAATGAAACAGAAATGGTGGTTTTAACAGCTTTCGCTGGCATAATGATCGCAACAAATGTATTTAACAATGTTATTGAAACAGAAATAGATGAATATCTTTCTGCTTACAGATCAACCATGAAATATTGCTGAACAAATGAGTAATGATTTAAAAGATAAAGTAGCGTTTATAACCGGTGCCGCACACGGTCAGGGCAGAGCAACTGCCATTGCATTGGCAAAAGAAGGAGTTCATATTGCTGCATTTGATATTGCACAAACATTAAAATATCCCGGGTATGAACTAGGTTCTGAAAATGAACTTTTTTCATTGAAGCAGGAATGTGAATCATATGGAGTAAGCTGTCTTGTTTTTACGGGCGATGTAAGAGTTGATGATGATATTAATAATGCTGTTTCTAAAACGGTTGAGCAACTTGGCAAGATCGATATACTTTTCAATAATGCCGGAATATGTGCTTATGGCCTTGCACATGAATTGACAGAAAAAGAATGGGATGTCATGCTTGATATTAATTTAAAAGGAGCATGGTTAGTAGCCCGTCGAATAATTCCTGTGATGATCAAACAACGATCAGGAGTGATCATCAATAATTCTTCTATCGCAGGTTTGCGTGGTATGAACCGATTGAGTCATTATGCCGCTTCAAAATGGGGGTTAACTGGTTTGACAAAATCATGGGCAATTGAACTGGCGCAATATAATATAAGAGTAGTGTCTATTCATCCAACAGGGGTAAATACACCAATGAATGATGGTCTTGCAGCGCTGGAAGGCTCAACGCCTAAAGAGATAGCAGAACGAAGTGCAGGAAATCTTATCAATGTTCCGTGGGTGGAAGTGGAGGATGTTGCAAATGCTGTAATTTTTTTAGCATCTGACAAATCCAGGTTTATTACAGGCTCGCAATTCGTTTTGGATGCAGGATTATTAAGCAGATAATTTTAATTTTTTAAAACAATAGATATGAGAAAAATAAATATGTATAAGCCTTTTTTCCTTGTCTTATTCATTCTTGCAGTCAATTTGGTTCATGCGCAGGATAAGAAAGACTATTTCATTATTGAGAACTATTACAAAGTAAAATGGGGCTTTGCTGATGAGTTCATCAATCTATGGAAAGTAAATCACTATCCGTTATTGAAAAAAGCAATTGATAAAGGGGATATCATAAGTGTGGAAGCAGAAAAACCTAAACTGCATAGTGGAGAGGACACACGTTTCGATTTTAAAGTAACTATCGTTTTCAAAAATGAAAAATTGGCCTTTGATCCAAATCTTACAAAGCAATACGAGAAACAATTATATTCTGATCTTGAAAAGCTAAAAAAGGATGAACAGCATCGGTTTGAATTATTAATTGCACATTGGGATGTAATGATCGAGAAGATCGAATTATAATGATGGAAACTTTATGGAACAAGAAACAAGCTATATTGAGTCAAATAAAAGATCTTTTTTATCAGGGTTATCAGAAGATATATGGGCTGTATTCATTGGTGGATTGCTGATCGCAATAATTCTTGCCGGTGTTTTCTTTTCAGATATAAAATTCAGTACACCAATTTACCAGTGGAAAAATGAAAATGATTTACTGACAAAAGTTTTGACGGGTGGTAATCTTTTACTTCTTGCAGTAATTGGTATTATATTTCTTTTTCTTTCTTCATTTGCAGCTACAGCATCTGGAAATAATATTAAAAAATATGTCGCAGGATTTGGGATCATCTTTATTCTTGCGATCTTTTCATTGATAATAGCCGGCAATAAGTCGATAAGCTATTATGGAATTGAATATGTAGTGTTTGCTTTATTGATCGGGTTATTATTAAGCAATCTCTTTAGTTTACCACCTTGGTTGAAAGAAGCGGCACGTTCTGAATTTTTTATTAAAACCGGTTTGATCCTTCTTGGCACATCAATTTTATTTACTGATATAATTAAAGCTGGCTTACCTGGAATACTACAATCAGTTTTAGTTGTGGCTGCAGTTTGGTTCTTCGCTCTTTGGTTATGCCGTCGCTTAAAAGTAGATGATGAATTCGGAGTGATATTGGCATCGGCTGTTTCTATTTGTGGTGTATCAGCAGCGATTGTTGCCAGCGGAGCGATCAAAGGGGATAAAAAAAAATTATCGTATGTAACAACACTGGTTCTTTTAGTTGCTATACCTATGCTGATAATATTGCCATGGATAATTAAGAAATTCGGCATTTCTGAAATAGTGGGAGGTGCATGGCTGGGAGGAACACTCGATACAACTGCATCTGTAACCGCTGCATCTGAATTAGTGGGGCCTGTTGCAACTAAAGCCGGTATCATTGTCAAGTTTTCTCAAAATGTATTGATCGGGGTCGCTGCATTTTTAATTGCCGCATGGTGGGTAGTAAAGAAAACAAAAGCAACAGGTGACCAGGAGAAACCTTCCTTAAAACTAATATGGGAAAGATTTCCAAAATTTGTTCTTGGCTTTATAGCCGCATCATTAGTTTTTTCTTTTTTAATTCCAACTGGTACCGGCAAACAAGTAAGCGGAATTCTTAATAGTTTACGTACAATTTGGTTTGCTTTGGCATTCGTATCTATTGGATTAGAGGCACGATTTTTAGATCTTTTTAAAGTACAGGAAGGAAGACCGGCGTTGGCTTTTATCGGGGCGCAGGTATTTAATATAATTTGGACATTGTTGTGGGCTTATCTATTATTCGGAGGCGTTTTATTTTCTCCACCGGATATAAAATAATTTTAAGATCATTTTTTTAATTTAATAGTTATGGAAAAAATTTATCTCAGCGATTCAGGACCGAAAGTGTCACCTGCCATCTATGGTTTTTACCGGTGGAAAGGCAATTATGTGAATGAAGAGAAAATGGAGCAGATAATGAATCTTTGTCTTGAACTTGATATCAATACTTTTGATCATGGTGATACTTATGGTGATTATACCTGCGAAGAAATATTTGGAAATGTTTTTAAAAGAAGCGGCATTAAAAGAGAAAGCATTGTTCTTTTTACAAAATGCGGCATTAATGTTCCGCATCCTGCTCGTCCGGATTATCGTGTAAAACATTATGATACTTCAAGAGAGCATATCTTAAATAGTCTTGAGAATTCTTTACGTAATCTGCGAACCGATTATATCGATGTGTTTTTATTGAACCAGCTTGATCCGTTATCTAACCTCGAAGAAACAGCGCTGACATTAGAGAAGCTGAAAGATTCGGGAAAAATAAAAAATGTAGGCGTTGTTAACTTTTCCGTTTTTCAACACCAGTTGTTGAGTTCTTATCTGCGCATACCAATCGTTACCAATCATATTGAATTGAATTTGCTGAACACTTCTGCATTTGATAATGGCCAGGTCGATTATATCAAACAAAAATATATGCGGCCGTTGGCAACTTCTCCTTTGGCAGAAGGAAAGATCGCTAACAGCAATGAAAAAATTCCTTTGCGTCTAAGAGGTAAACTCGAAGAGTTTGCAGGAAAATACAATTCACATTTTGAATCGGTTGCTATTGCATGGCTGGTTAAGCTTGGTGCATTGCCGCTGATCGGTACAACTGATGAACTTCGCATAAGAAATATTGCTGAAGCTTTTAAAATTAATCTTGATCGGCAGGATTGGTATGAATTGTATGCTGTTTCAAGAGGTGAGTTATAAGATCTATTTCCTTTTTCTTAATTGCTGAAGCAATGCTCTTAAGTCTTTTGGTACAGGAGCTTCCAACTTCATCTTTTCACCAGTTGTATTTGTAAACTGTAAACTCAAAGCATGTAACGCAAGCCGGTTGAGCATCGGTCTTTCTTCCAATTCATTTTTTGAAAGATTGAATTTATGTTTGAGCGAAGAAAGTAATATTGGTTTTCCATCACCATAAAGCTCATCACATACTACCGGGTGACCGATATGTTTTGCATGTACTCTTATCTGATGTGTACGCCCCGTATGAATTTGAAATTGGACCCAGGAGAAAATTTTAAAATCTTCCAGCACTTCATAGTCAGTTAGTGATTCTTTCCCTTTTTTATACACAGTCATCAACCCTTTTTTCAGAGGATGTTCAGATATGAGATTATTGATGCTTCCTTTTTTTTCCGCAAGTGAGCCTAGAACAAGTCCGAGATAAATTTTTTCTGTCTGTCTTTCTTCAAATTGCTTCGAAAGCAGTTTGTGAGTTGTTTCATTCTTTGCAAAGACAATTAGGCCACTTGTGTCTTTGTCAAGACGATGAACAGTGAATATATTGCCATACTTTTCGATCAATAATTTTTTAAGGGAAATATCCTTTCCTTCACGGTCGGGAATGGAGAGTAAACCGGAAGGTTTATTCAGCGCAATCAGATCTTCGTCTTCATAAATTATCCACTCGCTGAGTTTCATTTTCCTTTTCCAAAGTATTTAAGTTCACGAACTTCTTTTTCATTCAGGAAACGCCATTTGCCTCTTTCAATATTTTTCTTTGTTAAGCCGGCAAACATTACACGATCAAGACCTTTTACATCATAACCAAGATGTTCAAAAATGCGGCGCACAATACGATTTCGGCCACTGTGTATTTCCACACCAAGCTGTGTTTTGTCTTTCGTATCTGCATAGGCAAGTTTGTCAACTGATGCCGGGCCATCTTCTAATACAACACCTTTTAATATATTATCGAAATCTTTTTTCTCAAGAG
>DATHDP010000111.1:0-26044 GCA_035318985.1 Chitinophagaceae bacterium | reverse complement strand
CTTGGTTGTAACCCGGAGAATCCTAATGGTTCACTTGGTACCGCTACTGCAACTGATGGTTGTGGTGCTGTAACTATTACATCATCCGATGGTGATGTTCAAAGTAATGGTTGTGCCCGTTGGAGAATAAGAACATTTACTGCAACTGACGCATGTCTCAAGACAGCTACTACTTCACGTACTGTAAGATGGACATCTGATAATACTCCTCCAGTGTTTACAACAACACCGGCAAGTGTTGATGTTGATTGTACAGCGCCGGTTCCATCAATAGTTGCTCCAACTGCATCTGATGCATGCGGTACGCCAACAGTTACGATGACAGGTTCAACTGATAATCCTGCTAATTGTACAACCGGGTTCAAGCGTATAGTTACAAGAACATGGACTGCCACTGACGCTTGTGGAAAAACGGCGACTTACACCCAAACAATAAGAGTGAGATGTTGTGAGACCATATGTACATTGACTCAGGGTGCTTATGGCAATGCGGGTGGTAATATCTGTCTGCCAAATGGAACTACAGTCAACCAGACACAAATCATGATCAATGCATTGACTGCGGCTCCGGGTAACATGAAGGTATTCGGTCGCCAGGATCTTATGAAGTATTGGGTGATCAGGCTTACTGATGTAAACCAGGGACCAGGCAGCAATATCTTCAAGATGTTGCCAGGTGGTGGCGGATCATCAGTATTTGGTACTGATAATGTAGCTGGCGATCCTGAATACAGTAATACACCAAGCTGGCCAGTTGTGCCATTGCAAGCTGGAAAGATCAGGAACCAGTTATTTGCTCAAACACTTACATTATACTTTAATACCACTATAATTGGTATGTCTGGTAATACAGTGGCTGATGTGTTGCTTGATGGCAGCCTGGCTGTGATCGCTCCACGTAATTGTGGTTCATCTGATCCGACTGGTCCTGGAGTACCAACTCAATTGGTTTCTCCGGCAATATCAAACTACCTGGCAACACACGGATATGCTACAACTGTTGGAGGCTTACTCCAATTGGCAAACGATGCATTGGGTGGTGTAAATGTTAGCCCACTGACCTTGTCAGAAATAGCAAGTGCTGTGGATGGAATTAATAACATCTTTGATGAATGTAAGCTCGTAACTGGATATGTTCCTGCAGGTGCTGGCGCTGGTAGAGTTATTACAAGCAACTCAATATCATCTCAGCCTTCATTAATAGTAACTGCATTCCCAAATCCATATCAGGAGAACTTCTCTCTCAAGATAAATTCTCCGGTCACCGGACAGGCAGCTATCAGTTTCTATACAATGGATGGTGTTAAGGTAGGAGAAATGAAAAGAGATGTTGTTGCAAAGACAGATGTATGGGTTCCTTATAATGTTCCTGCTGTTTATAGAACAAGAATAGTGTACACAGTCACTGTTGGATCATACAATGCAAAAGGTATTGTACTAAGTCCTAATTAATCTGGTAAAAGAAAAACTCAGATATTTCAAGTCCCTCGTTACGACGAGGGACTTTTTCATTTGAACATCTATTGATATAAGAGCTTTTTTTATATTGATCTTTTAGTAAAGTCAGTTTATTTTAATAATTTACCACGGCAATAGACTCTTATGGCAAAGAAGAAAAAAATAGAAAAACATACTCACACTAAAATAGTTAAACCCAAAGCAGTCTCCATACCCAATTGGCATATACCGCTTATTCTTATTATAACATTTATCATTTATATACCTGCTTTATCTGCAGGCTTTGTTAACTGGGATGATCCTGATTATGTTGGGGGGAACAACTATTTGATCCGCGATCTCAGCAGGTTGCCGGAATTGTTGACAACTCCGGTACAGGGGAACTATCATCCATTAACCATGTTCAGCCTCGCTTTGAATTTTGCCATCAGCAAGGATAATATGTGGTCATACCATTTGTTTAATCTCATTTTTCATCTTGTCAATTGCTTTCTTGTTTATAGGCTGGCTTTTTTACTTTCAAAGTATAACCCTCTTATTGCTCTTGTTACATCGCTTCTTTTTGCCATACATCCCTTGCATGTGGAATCAGTGGCATGGATATCGGAAAGAAAGGATGTTTTGTATGCACTCTTCTTTATTGCTGGACATATTTCCTACACCAAATACATTGATACCTCATCAAAAAAACAATATTGGCTCACCTTATTATTTGTCATCCTATCATTAATGTCAAAACCGGCAGCAGTTATTTTTCCCGTATCGCTTTTTTGTATAGATATTTTAAGAAGACGTCAATTCTCGTTTAAACTTATTATCGAAAAGATCCCATTTTTTATTCCTGCGATCATCATGGGTTTGTTAACGATCAATGCGCAGAAAACCGTTGGTGCCACAGGAGAAGAGTATTTTGGACTAGCTAAAAATATTTTATTCGGATTTTATGGCATCCTGATGTATTTCGTCAAGATGATCATTCCCTATAAACTTTCAGCATTTTATCCTTTTCCCCCTTTAAACGAAAAATTATCTGCCGCTTATTATTTAGCCCCGCTATTTGCCGTGGTACTTGCTGCTGTAACTTACTTCACCTGGAAAAAAAACAGATTCGTTGCTTTTGGTATTAGCTTTTATATCGCCAATCTTTTATTGGTATTACAAATCTTTTCGGTCGGTAGCGCTGTTATTGCAGAACGATATACCTATGTTCCCTACATTGGTTTGTTTTTTATTGCAGGTTATCTTTTAGACAGGTTTGCCAAAGGGAATTTGACAAAAGCTTATGCGGTGCTTGCTCCTGTTACAATTATTTTTTCAGTTTTATCTTTTTTGCAGGTACAAACCTGGAAAAGTGGGGAAACGCTTTGGGATAATGTCATTAAAAATCAACCTTGTTCAAGAGCATATAGTGCGAGGGCCACACTTTTCAGGAGAGACGGAAATACACTCAAAGAGGAAGCAAACCAGGCTAAGAATGCAAAGAGAGAACAGGACGCCAATTTAAAATATGCCGAAGCGAATAAAAACTATCAGATGGCAATTAATTATTATACGGAAGCCGTTAAAATAAATTCGATCGATCATGAATCGTATAACAACAGAGCGAATATCTATATGGACCAAAATAACTTTAATGCCGCTATCATCGATTATAAACAAGCATTAACTGTAAAACCAGATTACTACGTCGCATTAGATAATATGGGTGCTTTATATGCAAGACGAGGTATGTTTGACTCTGCACTTTATTATTTTTCCAAAACACTTGAACTGAAACCTGATTATAAACCAACATACAGCAACAGGGCCATTACTTTCATGAGTTTGAAAAGATATGACGAGGCTATAAAAGACTGGCAACGGTTTTTAAGCTATCAGCCAAATGATGCCGATGTTACGAATACGATTGGGGAATGTTACCGAATGCTTGGTAAAAACCAGGAAGCTTTAGGATTTATTAACACTGCTATTCAATTAGATCGTCAGGCAGCTTATTTTTTGAATCGGGCATACACATATAAAAACCTTAATAATATTGAAAATGCCCGTAACGATGCATTGACAGCAAAGAAAGCCGGCATTCAACTTGAGGCAAGCTTTGCAGCATCTTTAGGAATTCAATAGATCAAAGTTTTAATAGTTGTTTGTAATTATCAGGAATAGCGATATTTTTTTGAATTGCTACTCGTACATCAGCTTTCGCTAGATCAACCTGTCCTAATTGATAGTAGCAATATGACCGGTTAAGATAATAATCTCCTTGTGGATTTATCTGGATGGCCTTTGTAAAATCAGCCATTGCTTCATTATATTTTTTATAATAATTAAATAAAAGACTTCCCCGGTTATTAAGAGCAAAATCGGTATTTGGATTTATTTCGAGACATTTATTAAAGTATTTTAATGCAGAATCAGGGATATTCAATCGTTGATAAGCGACACCTTTCGTATACCACCCTAAGCGGTTCCCTGGTTCCAGATTTATTAATGAATTTGCATCTGACAAAGCCAATGAATCTTTCTTCAAGCGTAAATAAATATTCTGCCTGTTCTCGTAGGCCTTTGCGTGATTTAATGGCACTTTTAAAGCTTCATTACAATCCTCTAAAGCTCTTTGCAATAGCTCATCTTGCCTTCCCTTGTTTTCCGGTGCAGAAGAAATTCGTATCAGATAATTTGCACGATTTGTTCGTGGTACCGATGAGTTGGGGAAATGCTCCAACACATTTGTCCAAAGTGTATCACTGTCTTTCCAAACTTTTGTTCGCTGAAAAGTAATAATGCCAAATACCAATACCACGGTGCCTGATACCCCCCATAATAATGATTTATTGATCGTTGCAGAATATTTATCGAGCATCATTCCAATAAAGAAACCTATCCCGATATAAGGAACATAAGTATACCTTTCTGCAAGCAAGGTGCCCCCGATAGATACAATTTGTAATACCAGTGCAAGGTTGATCATAAAAAAGAAAAAGGAAAACACAAGGAGTTTATTTTTTCTTTTAAACCAAATAAGAGTTAACAACGCCACCATGAACAATGGCGACAACATAATAGGCCATCCAAGAGTTTTTGTTGCAGGGAACGGATGAAATGTTGATAATGGATATGGCACAAAAAAACGAATGATGTACATCATACTAGTATAAGTAGCAAAAAAGAAACGGCTCCACAGAGGGTAAAAATCCAGGCTAGCAATAGCAGTCTTCGATTGGAGTTTTACAGTGATCACCGCGAATACAAGTGCTAAAAATAAAAAGGGGATCTTTTCAAATATGCTTCTTTTTCCAATTGGCCTGCCATACCAGTAATCAAGTAAAACAAGCACAAAAGGTAAAATGATCGCAGCTGGTTTTGATAACAGGGATAATGCAAAAAATAAAAAGCAATAAATAAGATATTTACTTTTTGATGTGACAAGGAAACGCCAGTATTGAATTAATGAGATCAAAAAGAACAAAGTGTATAATACATCTTTGCGCTCCGATACCCATGCCACTGATTCTACGTGCATGGGGTGAATGCCAAAAACAATGGCAGTGAATGCAGCTGCCCATAATTTTTTCCCGGATATTAACCAGATAAAATAAAAAACAAGCCCGGTATTTATAAGATGTAATAATAAGTTTGTAATAAGATATGAAGACGCATCTAGTCCAGTCATTGAATAGTTTGCAGCGAGGGTTGCAATTGTAATTGGATGATAATTTGAAACAATAGGTTTACTGAAAATCCCTGTCCAATCAGGCCCACGCAACAATGCATTTTGAACAACATAATATTCATCATCCCAATTTGTAAGTTGGTTTTTTAGCATCGGGAAAAAACAAATACCTGTAAATAATAAAATGGGCAATAACCACAACAGCAATATTTTACCTTTTTCTTTTGTGTTGACAGGTTTGTTTGCTGATTTGGACTGCACATGTCCGGCTTTTGCTGGTTTGATCTTCTTCTTTTTACTCATCTAAGAAATTTTATTTTTTCTCAATAGCCAATTAGAGCAAAGCTTCGATAATTCATAGTTGTAAACTACTCCTATAGGCGTCGGGAATTATATATCCCTTCTGCAAAGCAATTAACGCATCTGATTTCGCTTTTACAATATCTCCCATCCTAAAATAACAATTCGACCGGTTATAGAAATATTCTCCTTTGGGATTTAATTCGATTGCTCTCGTAAAATCAGCTATGGCTTCATTATAACGTTTAAATTTATTAAACAAAAGAGTTCCCCGGCTATTCAAAACAAAATCTGCATTGGGATCTTTTTCGATGCTTTTATTAAACCAGAACAAAGAGCTATCCTCCCGATCAAATCGCATATAAGCAAATCCTTTAGTATAAAATGCCTGGCTGTTGGATGGCTCTAACTTAAGTAAAGTTTCTGCATCGGCCATGGCTAAGGAATCCTTCCCAAGCACCAGGTAAATGTTTTGGCGATTTACATACGCTTTAACATGAGTGGGTTTCAATTTTATTGCCATACTGGATTCTTCTAATGCCTTGCGCAACAATTCGTCTTTCTGGGAGTTATATGCCGGTAATCCCGCCATTTTTCTAAGATAATCGGCATGATTTGATCTTGGCGTTGCAGCATCCGGATAATGCTTCACCACATCTGCCCATAATGTATCTCCATCTTTCCACACTTTTGTTCTTTGGAATGAGATAAAACCATAAATAATTCCAACGATAAAAGGGATCATTTTTATAAATGAGCCTGACCTTGAATCGAGATATTTATTTAACCACATCCCTATCAAAAAAGATAATCCGATATAAGAAACGTACGTATATCTTTCAGAAACAATAGTAAGTCCAATAGATATGAATTGCATTACGAGCAAAAGATTTACAATAAAAAACAATAAGGAAAAAACAACCAGTTTATCTTTTCTTTTTAACCATATAAGGACCAGCAGGGCAATAATAAATATCGGCGACAACAGCACGGGCAATCCAAGTGCATCAACAGAAGGATAAGGATGAAATGCAGAAAGCGGATAAGGAACAAAGAATCTTGCTGTATAGATCATGACCGTATAGCAGGCAAAAAAGAAACGTGTCCACAAGGGATAAATATCAAATCCCACAATAGCCTCAGCCGATTGTACTTTTATTGTAATAAACCCCAAAAGCAATGAGAATATGAAAAAAGGGATTTTCTCAGCCCATACTTTCCAGGTAAAAGAACTGCCATACCAATAATCAAGCAAGAGTAATACAACTGGTAAAATTATCGCTGCTGGTTTCGACAAAAGCGATAAAATGAAAAATATAAAACAATATAAAAGTTTCGGACGTTTATCCGTTTCAAGAAAACTCCAGTATTGAAGCAATGCAAGCAGAAAAAAACAGGCATATAAAACATCTTTCCTTTCCGATATCCACGCTACAGATTCTATATGCATCGGATGTATACCAAAAATGAGTGAAGCAAATGCTGCAACAAAAGTTCTTCTTCCTGAAATTTTATAAATAAAAAGAAATACCAACGCTGTATTAAGAATATGAAGCAACCAGTTGACAAGATGATATGAGAACGGATCCAGACCTGAAATTGCATAGTTAAATGCAAGTGTCAGCATAGTAAGAGGATGATAATTATAAGCAGATGGCTTGAAAAAAATAGTTTTCCAATCCGGTGTTTTTATTACTAAATTATTAATGACATAAACATCATCATCCCAGTTAGTAAAGCCATTATTGAACATTGGAAGAAGACAGATACCCGTAATTACCAAAACGCCAAATAGCCATAAAGAAAAAGATCTATCCCTTGAGGGTTTCAAGTTTTCATTTTTTATTTCAGCCTGATTTGTCTTACCCTTTATCTTTATTTTAGACTTCTTTTTCATTGAGAGTCGATCAGCTTATTTTAATTGCAACAAGGATTTGTAATTATCAGGGATCACAGCGCCTCCTTGACTTGCTCTCAATGCATCTTCTTTGGCCTTCTGCATGTTACCCATTTTATAATAACAAATAGAGCGGTTAAGAATATAGCTAGCCTGCGGGTTTAAATTAATAGCAATATTAAATTCATTGAGAGCTTCATTGTATTTTTTAAACGAATTCATATAAATGGACCCAAGGTTATTAATAGAACGATGATCATCAGGTTTTATCTCCACACATTTAGTATAATCGGCTAATGCTTTTTCCGGTTCATTCAGTTTATAATAACAGGTTGCTCTCAAATCATATCCGATACGATAATTCGGTTTTAACCGGATAAGCTCATTTGCGTCAGCCAATGCTTCCTTGAATTGTTGTCTGTCTGAATACATCAATCCGCGGTATTCAAATGCCGGTGCATGATTAGGTCTTACCGATAATGCAATTGCACAATCTTCAAAGGCAATTTTATAAATGCTATCCGCAAATGGTTTTTGATCGGGACGTATCGCAAGTTTTGAAAGATAATTTGCCCTGTTCGTTCTTGCATAAGGAGCCCGGGGATGAGTCTTCAAAGCATCTGTCCATAGTGTGCCACTGTTCTTCCAAACTTTCGTACGCTGAAAAGTAATGACCCCAAATGCAATGATAAATACAGCCCCAAGGGCTAAGGAAACTTTTTGCGGAATAAATTTTATACGATTTACCAACATGGCGAACATAAATGCAAGACCTATATAGGGCACATACGTATATCTTTCAGACACGATCGTAAGACCTATAGAAATAATTTGGAGAACAAGTAACAGGTTAATTACATAAAAAAATATTCCAAAAACTACAATTTTATTTTTACGCAAAAACCACAAGGCAATCAATAATGCAATAACAAATATGGGTGAAAGGTAGATCGACCATCCGGCAAAATTTGTTATTGGGAATGGGTGAAAAGCAGACAAGGGATAAGGAACAAAGAAGCGAACGAAATAAGTCATTAATACATAAGAGGCAAAAAACAATCGATCAATGATCGAAAAGGTACTCAATCCCGCCATGGCCGATGAGCTTTGAATACTTACTGTTATTATTCCAAATACAATTGAAAGTGCAAAGAATGGTATTTTAAATACAAGATTTTTTTTAAGGCTTTGTCCATACCAATAATCAAGTAAAAAAAGAACAAAAGGTAAAACGATCGCTGCCGGCTTTGATAAAAGCGATAAAACAAAAAATAAAAAACAAAAAACAAGATTTTTCTTTTTCTCCTTAGTTAAAAAGACCCAGTATTGTATCAATGAAAAAAGAAAAAAGAATGTATACAGTACATCCTTTCTTTCCGCCACCCATGCTACCGATTCCACATGCATTGGATGAATGCCAAAAACAAGCGCAACAAATGCAGCAATGAATTTGTTTTTCCCCGATATATTCCAGATAAAATAAAATACCAGCAGTGTATTGGCGATATGAAATAAATAATTCACTAAAAGATAAGAGAAGGGATCAAGCCTGGAAATAGCAAAATTAAAAGCATAACTGAGAATGGTAAGCGGGTGATAATTGCCTAATACCTGCTTTGAAAAAATGCCTTTCCAGTCAGGTCCGCGAAGAAGCTGATTGTTTACTACATAAAATTCATCATCCCAATTTGTAAATTCATTTTTTAGCATGGGCCATAAGCAAACCGCAGTAAGCACAGCCACTAAAAAAAACCATGGCAGCAAAGAGTAATCTCTTTTCTCTTTTGCCTTCTTTTTCGGTGCTGGTGAGCTTGAACTAGTTCTTTTCGACTTTGGTAGCTTTTTATTTGCCATAATGGTTCAATAAGAGAATCATTCTCTAAAATCCCAAATTAAATAAATATGACGGATTAACATAATTGCTTTAGTGTTAAGCTGCTAACTAGCCATCTTCCCTTCCACCCTCATTTGCAGCTTTGCTGAATCTTTTATATTTTACCGCCTCAAAATCTAACATCCTATCCATGAAATACTCCATTAAAAATTTGAAGAAAGGATGTCGAAAAAATACAAAATAAAAAAGAAGATCAACAGTCCCGTACCAGAAAGATCTTCTGAAAGCAAAACAGCCCAAGTACAAGGCCCTGCAAAGCTACAAACAGCCAGCACTCTTATTTTATTTGATAGAAAAACTAAAATATTCCTTCTCATTTTACTATCCGCATACCTCATTTTTAGTTCCCTAAAAATTCATACTTCAAATATTGCTAATTGGGATCTGTTTTTTGGGATGGAAAAATCCGAATCTGTCCTTGCCGGCAAACCAAGATTTATCAGGATGGATGAGTGGATGATAACATCTTCTGCTGTAATAGGCCAGTACGAAGCGGGTTTACCGATAAAGAATGAAGCTAACGGCGGCGGAAATTCTTCTGTTGTTTTCGGCCTTCCGATAAAGGACATTAGTTCTATTCTCCGGCCTTCGGTTTGGCCTTATTTTATTTTTGATGTAGAAACTGCCTTTGCGTTTTCCTGGAATTTCAATATTTTCTTTTTTCTCGTTAGCACGTTTCTGCTCTTCATGCTCTTAACAAAAAATAATTTCTGGCTTTCGTTATTCGGTACATTCTTTATCTTTTTAGCACCAGGAATCCAATGGTGGTCATACACTATCAGCACATTTATGATCTATCTGAATGGCATGTTAGTAGGATTTATTTATCTATTGTATTCTAAAAAAACATTATCCTTAATCGTTTCTTCTCTCGTATTAATTATTTGCATTTTCAGTTTTTTTGCCTTTTTGTACCCAGCCTTCCAGGTTCCACTCATCTATTTATATTTTACTATACTGGTTGGTTATCTTATTAGAGAAAAGAAATTTGAGTTGATTAAAAACCGATGGCAGGCGAAGACTTTAATAATGAGTATCGCTTTTATTCTACTTGGGATCATTTTATTCCATTATTATCAAATTGCAAAGGATACTTTTTCTATGATGCTGAATACGGTTTACCCCGGAAGAAGATTTTCAACAGGCGGAAATTTGAACAATGGAAAATTATTTGCTGATTTTTTCAGCATGTTTATGTCAGATGATCATACGCCAAAACAATGGCAAAACATTTGCGAAGCAAGCGGAGCTTTGATGTTTTTCCCTATTGTCTTTTATTCTTTATTTTTTTATTATTTTAAATATAAAAAAATTGACGGCTTGCTTTTATCAATGTCGATTTTTGTCATATTCACTCTCATATATGTTTTAGCAGGCTTCCCTCCTTTTTTAAGCAAGATCACATTGCTTTCAATGTCACCAGATTTCCGAACACTACCTGTTATTGGAATTGGTAATTGCATGCTTCTTATCTGTTATATTGGAAGTAAAAAAATTGAAAATAAAAAAAGCAGTTTTTCCTGGATTGAGTTTAGCATATTGGCTGTAACAACTTTAATATTTATGATGATTGTGAGCTCACATATTAATAAGTCTACCGACAACTTTTTTACTACTTCTCAGATTGCAATTTCAACTCTATTGGTAACCATCGCTTATTTACTTACACGTTTTAAAGATTTTCGCCTTGCAAAACCCGCATTATATATCATACTCGCTATTATGATCATTTCAGAAGCTGGTGTTAACCCACTAACAAAAGGGCTTTCACCCGTAATAGAAAATCCATTGACCCAGGCCGCTAAAGAAATTCATAAAAAAGATCCCGAAGCAGGCTGGGCATTGTTTGGCAATAACCGATTGGCTAATCTTGTAAAAGCAGCCGGGGGCAATATACTTAATGGCGTAAAGTATGTACCTCCACTTGAACAAATGCACATTCTTGATCCGAGAAGAAAAAATGACTCTATCTATAACAGGTATGCCTGGATTACAATGGGAATGTATATTGACGGCAAGGATAGCATAATTTTTAGGCAGACCTTTAATGATGGCTATACAATCTTCATGGATCCATGCTCACCAAGATTAAAACAATTGAAAGTAAAATATTTTGTTTTTGATTATAAGCCTCAGGATCTTGAGATTCGCTGTATGACAAAACTGACCGAAACCGCTGGATTGCTTATTTATAAAAGAAACGATCAATGATCCTTACTGTTGTCATACCATGCTATAATGTTTCAAGACATATAGCCGAAGTAATTAAAAACCTGCCAGCTGATGTGACATGGATCATTGCAGTAAATGA
The DNA here is from genome assembly GCA_035318985.1 of Chitinophagaceae bacterium. Lineage (GTDB taxonomy): Bacteria > Bacteroidota > Bacteroidia > Chitinophagales > Chitinophagaceae > VBAS01. The sequence goes on along the minus strand of DATHDP010000111.1, from coordinate 14,514 downwards.
TTTGTCAAAAGATAATACTGGGAATACTCTTAGCGACATTCAAAAGGAAAATAAAAAGCTTATTGTAATAAACCATGAAAAAAATCAGGGTGTTGGCGGATCGATGTTGACAGGTTTTAAAAAATCACTTGAGCTGGATAGTGATATTACAATTAAGATAGACGGGGATGATCAAATGGACAGTTCTTATATTCCTGAACTTATAAGACCATTAATTGATAATAAAGCCGATTATACAAAAGGAAATCGTTTCAGAGATTTTAAATCATTAAAAAAAATGCCCGTCATTAGGCGAATAGGAAACCTCGGATTAAGCTTCTTCATTAAAGCGGCTTCAGGCTATTGGAATATTTTTGATCCCAATAATGGCTTTGTTGCAATCAGTAAGGAGATGCTTAAAACAATAAACACTAACAAGATCCACAAAAGATATTTCTTTGAATCTTCAATGCTGATCGAATTATATCACGCTGATGCTGTGATCCAGGAAATACCGATGAAAGCCAGGTACGGTGATGAAAAGTCATCACTTTCTGTAACCCGGGCTTTATTTGGTTTTCCACCGAAATTGTTGAATGCGTTCATTCGAAGAATAATTTTAAAATACTTTCTTTTTGATTTCAATATCGCATCAGTATATATGCTTTTCGGCATTCCATTTTTTATCATAGGAGTTATTTACGGAGTTGTAAATTTTGTAAAATATGCAAGCAGCCATTTACCAGCTCCCACAGGAACAGTAGTTATTCCTACATTGCTGATCATTCTTGGGTTTCAGCTTTTGTTATCAGCTGTTAGTTATGATATAACGAATTATCCAAGGAGAAATAATGGGAATCATTTTTAATAAATAATAATTTAATTAGCCAGTACGAATGAAGATATCCGTCATTACCCCTGTATTCAATGGTCAGGAAACCTTGCAATCCTGTATTCAAAGTGTGTTGAATCAAAACTATCCGGATAAAGAGTATATCGTTGTCGATGGCGGTTCAAATGACAAAACAGTAGATATTCTGAAAACATATTCTTCAAAAAGTTTGAAATGGATCTCCGAAAAAGACAAAGGCTTATACGATGCTTTCAATAAAGGAATACACATGTCAACTGGTGATGTTATTTGCTTTCTATGTGCAGATGATATGTACACACACGAAAACGTACTTCAAATCATTTCAAATGCATTTAAAAGTCATCCCGAATATGATATCGTATATGGCGATATCATATATGTAAACAGAAAAAACCTGAACAAAATTGACCGTTACTGGAAGTCATCTTCTTTTCGTCCTGGCTTATTCAAAAAAGGATGGCTGCCGCCCAACACTGCCCTTTTTATCCGAAAGAATGTTTTTGAAAAATACGGAACCTTTAATCTTAATTTCAAATTTGCATCAGATGTTGATTTGCAATACAGGCTTTTCGAAATTCATAGACTTAACACATTTTACATACCAGGTATACTTGTGACAATGCGAAGTGGTGGTATGAGCAATTCAAACTGGCAGGGTATGTATAAAAGCCTGAAAGAATGTTACGACGCCTTGAAATCGCACAAAGCAAAATTTCCCTTTCGATTTGTAGTTAATACTCTTTTCTACAGGTTAAATCAAATGTTCATACCAAAAAATATAAAGAAAATATATAAAGCCGCACAAACCAATTTTGTAAAGTGACTATGAGCACATCTTTAAAAAATAAAAAAGTATTGGTTACCGGTAGTTCGGGGTTCATTGGTATTAATCTTATATTGGAATTACTAAAGGAAGAAGCTATTGTAACCGCACTTGATCTGCCTTTTACAAATTGGGAAAAATTGCCGGCAGAGGTTAAACAAGTGAAAGCAGATATATTAAACAAGAAAGACTTGAATAATATATTTGAAAATATTGAAATTATTTACCACCTCGCTGCTAAAACTGATTTAAATGGTAAAAATAAAAATGACTACAAAGTAAATTATGTAGGAACTTTAAATGTGCTTGAAGAAGCGGCAAAAAGTAAAACACTCGAACGGTTTATATTTTATTCAACCCAATTAGTGGTTGGCCTATTTGATGAAAAAAGATTTATAGACGAAACTGAACCCTACAAGACAAAAACTTTTTATGGAGAATCAAAAATTGAAGGTGAAAAAATAGTGAAAGAGTTTTGTAAAAAACTGAACATACCATTCACTATTATCAGACCAACCTCGGTTTATGGGCCCTGGGGAGAAACTCCTTATAAAGAATTTTTCAGCGCTATTAAAAAGAAACGATATTTCCATATAGGTAAAGCTGACAATCTTGTAAGTTGGGTATATGTAAAAAATCTAGTGAACTTGACGTTACTTTCTTCCGTAGATGAAAAAGCCATAAATGAAATATTTTTTGGAAATGATCTTCATCCCTATAGTATGAGAGATATTGTAAATGAGGTGGCTATATATTATAAAATTAAAATCAGGACAATTCCCAATATGTTTATAACACCCATAGCATACTTTTTTGGCTTCTTTAAATTATTAGGATTCAAAGTCCCAATTTACCCGTTCCGTCTTAAAAACATGAAGATGACTTATTGCTACAATATTCAAAAAAGTTTACTGCTTGGATATAAACCCGCTTATGATCTGAAAAGCGGGATCAAAGAAACTTTAGACTGGTATGAAGAAAGAAAGATGATTTAATTATATGAACTCTAATAAAAATAATACCGCTAAATACGATTCGAAATATTTCGATAGCTGTCCTCTATGTGAAGGAGCTATTAAAAAAAAATATGGGAATCTCAGAGACAGATTTGACAGTGTGGAAGACAAATTTAATCTATATGAATGTAATAGTTGTGGCGTTGGTTTTTTAAATCCAATGCCTGTTGGCGATGCATCGCTTTTTTATCCTTCAAACTATCTTTCATCTGAAAACGCAGAAGGAAATCAGGTAAAAAACAAAATGGATTTGGAAAAGTGGTATCGATTTGATCAATATGATTTTGATTTTAAATTATTAAAACGCTCAACAGGAATATCTCTTCAGCAAAGCGATTCTTACTTAGATATTGGATGCGGCAGTGGCGAAAGAGTAAGTTTTGTAAAGGAAAAAGGATGCAAAATATCGTGTGGAATTGATAAATTCAATTTTAGTAAATCCAATCTTAGTCAGGGAACAGAAATAATAAATTCCGATATTTTAGAATTCATTCCATCTAAAAAATTCCAGATTGTATCACTTGCCCATGTATTAGAGCATCTTGAAAATCCACAAGAAGTTCTTTTGCATGTAAAAGAAAAAATTTTGTCAGGAAACGGGCATTTGTTTGTCCAGGTTCCAAATTATAATGCCTTTGAAAGATTTATTTTTAGGTCCAGGTGGTTTTGCTTTGATGCACCCAGGCACCTTTGGCATTTTAATAGTTACTCATTACAAAACATGCTTGTTAAAATCGGATATAAAATTGAGGGATCATATACATTGAATGCTCCTTTACATCCTGTATCAATAGTGCCATCATTATTTAGAAGCTTGGATATTCAGCGAATATGGATTCAGCGAGGACATAGTGATTTGCATAAAAAGATTTTAAAAGTATTATGGGCAGGGTGTACCATTGCCACTATACCATTTAACATTCTTCAAAATCTATTTAACAGGGGTTCTATGCTGACCGTTATTGCAACAATTAAAACAGATAACTAAGCTTTTTAATGAATTCAAAAATCATACGCATATTGAAATATATGATCCTGCTTGGAGTGGCAGCAGCATTATTATTATATGCATTGAGAGGAATGGATGTCAAAAAAATAATGCAGCAGATCTTTCATGCTAACATATTTTGGGTTTCTGTGTCAGGATTAATTTCAATTATTGCTTTTGTCGTTCGGGCACACAGATGGAATTTGCTGATTGAACCCATGGGGTACTCCCCTTCTTTGAAAAATACCACTTACTCAGTAATGGTTGGGTATTTTGCCAATCTTGCGTTGCCAAGATTAGGAGAAGTTTCACGTTGCGGTGCTTTAAGCAAAGCTGAATCAATACCATTCAATAAATTGCTGGGAACAGTAATAGTTGAAAGGATCATTGACGTATTAAGTCTATTTGTATGCATATTGCTTGCAGCAGCCATAGAATATAAAAGACTAGGAAATTTTTTCAGTGAAAAAATTTTTGCCCCTCTTAACGAAAAACTTCAGCTACTTATCAAATCGCCACTATTATTGACTGCCATTATCGTACTGTTACTTGTTTTATTAATTGTGGTAATCTATTTTTTAAACCGAAGTAAAAGCAAAGGCGCTGAATCACCCATCACTAAAATAATTAAAGGTTTTGTTGACGGCTTAAAATCAGTTGCGAATCTCAAGCGACCATGGCTGTTTATTTTTCAATCTGCATTTATTTGGGTTTTATATTACACGGGGATGTATGTTGCACTTTTTGCTTTTCCATTTACCAGTGGACTCGGAGCCGGTGCAGCATTATTTCTGCTTGTTGCAGGAGGAATAGGAATGTCAGCACCGGTACAGGGAGGGATTGGTACTTATCATTTATTAGTTTCCCAAGGTCTTGTACTTTATGGTGTAGGAGTCGAAGATGGCCTTGCCTTTGCCTTTATGTTACATGGCCTTCAATTAATATTGGTGATCGCTTTAGGTATTGCATCACTCTTTTTATTATTTTCAGCAAGAAAAAATAAACAGGTAAATTCAATTTCTATAAAAAATTAAGCTCTTTTATTTGGGCTCTAAAATACTTTTTACATTATAAACCATAACCACCTTATTATGGCATCAAAAAAGAAAAAGAAATTTTACCAGCAGCCAAAAACCACTGCACCATCGCCGGCGCAGCCTCAACCACGTAGGGAAATTAAATTGACCACAACCCCTCTTCGTTTTGCCCTGATGGTTACTGCAGGTTTTTTTATAATAGCCTTACTCGGTATATTATCACATGAAATGTGGCGTGATGAACACCAGGCCTGGCTTGTAGCAAGAGATGCAAATTCACTACCTCAGTTGCTTGACAATATGAATTACGAAGGAAATCCTGCACTCTGGCATTTTTTTCTTTATTGGATAACAAGGGTAACTCATGATCCCATTTATATGCAGGCTTTTCATTTGCTGGTCGCAACCTCTTTCATTTTTATTTTTAACCGTTATGCCCCTTTAAGCAACCTTCATAAAATTTTATTTTCATTTGGTTACTTCCCATTGTATGAGTATGCTGTAATAAGCAGAAGCTATGCATTGGGCATATTGCTTGTTTTTGGTATCTGTGCTTTATACAAAAACAGAACGACCAAATATATTTTGATCGGTGTGTTACTTGCTTTATTTGCAAACGTAACCATCTATTCTGTTGTCATTGGCTGCTGCATTGCCGGCATTCTTGTATTGGACTATTTTCTTTACCAGCAGAAAAATGGAAAGGCAATGATGCAACTGGCAATTGGTCTTGTCATTTTTATTCTTGGTGTTGCATTTTCATTTTATCAAATATGGCCGGACAAAGACAATTCTTTCCCGGCGCAATATGCAACTGGTTTATTTGATCTTTCAAGATGGGGAGAGGTGTCATCAAAACTTTTTACAACGTATCTATACATTCCGCAGATCGAAGAACATTTTTGGAACACTGCTATTTATTTTAAAGATACTCTTTCCACGGGATGGGTTTTATTATCAATAATAATTTTTGCTGCTGGCATTTTTGTTTTTTTAAGAAAGCCATTAATACTGTTGCTTTACTTAGGTACAACGATCGGTCTTTTTTCAGTTTACTATTATACAGCTTTAATGCATTCGCGATATTGTGGCTATTTACTCATTGCGTTGGTTGTTTGCTATTGGCTTAGTGAATATTATCCTGAAAAAAAATATGATAGTAGCCTGGCAAGTTTGGGTAAAAGAATAAGTAAGCCTTTTTTTACAACAATTTTATCGTTCAGTGTTATTGGTGCTATTGTAGCATATACAATGGATTTGCAATACAAATTTTCCCCGAGCAAAGAAGTTGCGAATTATATTAAAGAAAATAACTTGGATAGCTTGCCTGTTGTTGGCATTACTGATTTCACAATATCTCCACTTGCTACCTATCTTGATAAAAAAATATTTTATCCCCAGATGAACGATTTCGGAAGTTTTATAGTTTGGAGCAAAAGAAGAAAGGATCAAATGAGTTTCCAGGAAGCAGTAGCCTCGCTAGGTGCATTTATAGATAAAGGCAACCAAAAAGTGCTTTGGATAAAGGACAGCGCTCCGCAGGTATCATCGGATGGAACCAGCCAACAGGATATGGAAAAAGCAATTTTACGAAACGATCTGCAAGTTGATCTATTAAAAAAGTGGGGTCCGGGGATAGTCGGAGATGAAGTGTATTTTATTTATCTTGTGCAGAAGGTTGATCCTGCTAAAGTTGATTATTCTAAGTATATAAAAATTAATTGACCGGGGTTATTACCGGATATTCTTTATCCCGGGAATCCAGATAATTTGATGTTTTGAACAACCTTTTATATTTTTCAGGAAATTAATCACGGTATATGATCCATGGGAAGAAAGTTGTAGTGGTGCTGCCTGCGTATAATGCAGCAAAAACCCTCGAGAAAACTTACAACGAAATTGATTTTAATGTTGTAGATGATGTGATACTTGTTGATGATAACAGTAAAGATGACACTGTTGAAGTGGCAAAACGAATTGGGATCGATCATATCCTAAGACATGACCGCAATTACGGCTACGGCGGAAATCAAAAGACTTGTTACAATTATGCACTGAAGATCGGTGCTGACATTGTCATCATGCTTCATCCCGATTACCAGTACAATCCGAAATTGATCCCTTCAATGGCTTATTTGATCGCCAAAGACGTTTTTCATGTTGTTCTTGGTTCGAGGATACTTGGAGACAGGGCAATGATCAATGGAATGCCTGTTTACAAATACATTGCAAACAGGATCCTTACATGGACACAAAATTTTCTTATCTGGCAAAAACTTTCAGAATATCATACAGGTTATAGGGCTTTTTCAAAAGAGATCTTAGAAAAACTAAATCTCCAGGCAAACTCCGACGATTTTATTTTTGATAACCAGATGTTGTGCCAGATATTTTATCTCGGTTATGAGATCGGTGAAATATCATGCCCTGCAAAATATTTTGAAGAAGCTTCTTCTATTAACTTTAGCCGGAGTTCAACATATGGGTTGGGAGTAATTGGTACTTCTATAAAATACCGGTTAAATAAATGGGGTCTTCTTAAGTCGGCTATTTATCATAAACCCGCTGAAAAAAGAATAGAAGTGATCGCAGGCAAATAGCTTTGCACATCAAAACGATAATATTGCAAAGCCTTGATTTCGTTGGGGTGTTTTAACCCGGATCTGAAATTAAATACATGGGCCTTATTATCTTCACCATTCATGAAAGGGAAAAAAATACAAAAACAAAAACCGACTGGCAAAAAAATTTCGCCAATAGTATCAAAAACCGCTAAACTCGAAAACCGGAAGAAATATCTTGCTCTTGCTGTCATTCTGCTGATCTCGTTTCTTGTTTATCTGCCAGTTCTGACTAACGGCTTATTAGCCTGGGACGACAACGCTTACATCAGGGATAATCAACTTGTACTTTCCTTTAATCTAAAGGATATTTTTTCACAATATGTAATGGGTAATTATCATCCTCTCACTGTACTGGCCCTGGCTATTGAATACAAATTTTTTGGTTTAAATGCAACAGGATATCATACTGTCAACCTTCTTCTCCATCTACTGAATACAGCGCTGGTTTTCTTTGCCATGAAACAGCTTAGTGAAAAATACCAATTGGCGTTAGTAGCTGCCCTTCTATTTGGTGTCCATCCTATTCATGTAGAGTCTGTTGCATGGGCCGCAGAATTGAAAGACTTGCTTTATACATCTTTCTTTCTGACATCCTGGATATTCTATATGAAGTATTTAAAAGGTTTTCAAAAGAAATATATTTTTATTGCTTTGCTTTTATTTTTACTATCACTTCTTTCAAAAGCCATGGCAGTCTCTCTCCCGCTGGTGTTGATACTTACAGATTATTTTAAGGGAAGAAAAATAAATGCAAAGTCAATTCTTGATAAACTGCCCTTCTTTCTTCTGGCAATTATACTCGGCGCAGTGGCTGTAATGGCACAAAAAACTTCTATCGCAGTTGAAGATATTGCAAATTTCACGTTGCTGCAACGCATTATTTTTGCCTGTTATGGATTTATTTCGTACCTGTATAAAATAATAATACCTCTTAATCTAAGTGCTTTTTATTCTTATCCAATAAAAGGTGGTGATAGTATCCCAGCTCAATATTATGTATATCTATTATTATTTTTAGCGGTAGCGTCGTTTGCTTTCTATTCATTACGCTTTTCAAAAAAAATATTTTTCGGAATTGGTTTTTTTGCTGTTACTGTTTTCCTGGTATTGCAATTACTGCCAGTAGGTACCGCCATCATGGCAGACAGGTATAGTTATATCCCCTCCATCGGGATCTTCTTCCTGTTCGGCGAAGGGTTTACCCTGCTCTGGAACATGAAAATGAAGGTGGTTCCCATTTTCCTGCTGAGTGCATTTACCATTTTCTTTTCAATTAAAACATTTGAAAAAAGTAAAATATGGTACTCTGATCTGACTTTGTGGAATGATGCAATTAATCAAGATCCGACGATATCAGTTGCCTATAATAACCGGGGTAACTTTTTAATGGATGAAAAGAAATATGACCAGGCTTTGCTTGACTTCAACAAGGCCATTGAATTAAAAGAAAACTATTACCAAGCGTATGGCAACAGGGGGCTTATTTATATGAATCAAAATAAGTTTAAACAAGCGTTAGATGACTATAATAAAGCCATTTCATTGAATCAAAATTTTACCGACGTATATATTAACAGGGGAAGTCTTTTTCGTGATAATAGCAGACATGAAGAAGCTTTAAGAGATTATAATAAAGCGATCGAACTAAAACCACAGCTCCCAATAGCTTATTTTAACCGGGGTACCCTTTTTATGAATGAAAAAAGAAAAGAAGAGGCTTTAAGTGATTTCAATAAAGCAATTGAACTTAATCCCGGTTATTACCAGGCATATCATAACAGAGGAAATATTTTTACAGATGAAAAGAAATATGATGAAGCCATCAAAAACTACTCAAAAGCTATAGAATTGAAAGCCGATTATTCAATTTCGTATTACAGTCGTGGATTAGCAGCATATAATTCAGGTAAGAAAGAGGCTGCTTGTATTGATATGAAGCAGGCAGAAAATTTAGGATACCGGCCTGCATCTGATTTTATAAAGCAAATTTGTAGATAAGCCGTCTGAAAAAGAATAGCAGTGATCGCAGGCAAATAACCATAGTTTCACTACATTAGTTCTGAAAACCAACTTATGAGTAATTACCATTTTGAAAGATGGCTTTATAAGACAGTATTCGGCTTTCTTTTAGTAGCTGGTGGTATATTTTTTATGTACTATTCTCTTTCGCATTTTATTCGGGCTAATTGGATATTACACAGCTTAATTTGTTCATTAGGGATCAGTATAGGAGTGTACCTCTTAAGTAGTGGAGCTATAAATAAAGTAAAGTCTGATATGATCAAAAAGCAAAAGGTCAAGCAGCAATCGGGCTAAAAACATTTACTTCTTAAACATAAAATAAACGGCGCCAAGAAGAAAACAAAAGCTCACAAGATATCTCCAGTGCAAAGGTTCTTTTAGATAAACAACTGCAAAGACTGCAAAAACTACTAATGTTATCACCTCTTGTACCAGTTTTAATTGAAAACCGCTGAGACCACCCGCATAGCCAATTCTGTTTGCAGGTACCATCAAACAATATTCAAACAGAGCAATGAACCAGCTGAGCACAATTGCTTTCCATAAAGGCCAGCCATCTTGTTTTAAATGATAATACCACGCAAAGGTCATAAATACATTGGAAGCGATCAGAAGAATAATTGTTCTCATACCCCTGTCCCCTAAAGGGAACTTAGATCCATTAGTTTTTACTATTGGGGATATTCATTACAGTAGTAAGAACCAATGGCAGTTTTTAAATGTTATTAAAATTATAGTGAAAAAGAAATGAACTCTTACAAAGCAATTTTCAGTAAAAAGATATTTGATTACAATAAAGTTTCTACCACCTAAGTCTCCCCTTTAGGGGGACAGGGGGTTTTAACTCAAGCTTCTGAAATCAACAGGCACTAACCGGCTGACACCGGGCTCCTGCATCGTAACACCATAGATCACATCAACAGCACTCATGGTCATTTTATTATGTGTTACAATGATGAATTGTGAATTGCCGCTAAACTCACGGATCATATTTGTGAATTTTCCAACATTAGCATCATCAAGAGGGGCATCCACCTCATCCAGTATACAGAATGGTGCTGGTTTGATCAGGTAGATCGCAAACAACAAGGCTGTTGCTGTTAAAGTCCTTTCACCACCACTAAGCTGAGTAAGCGAGGATGGCCGTTTGCCTTTAGGTTTTGCGATAACGTCAATTCCGGTTTCAGCAAGATTCTCCGGATTTTCAAGAATAAGATCGCATTGATCATCTTCGGTAAATAAAGTTTTAAATACCCGGTGGAAATGCTCTCTTACTAAATGGAATGTTTCTAAAAATTTCTGATTAGCTGTTGCTTCTACTTCCTGGATCGTTTGTAACAAACTTTCTTTTGCTGATACAAGGTCATTCTTTTGTTCAAGAATAAACTCATACCGTTTTTTCATTTCCGTAAAAGCTTCGATGGCAGTAGGATTTACTTCGCCAAGGTTTTCCAGGCGTTTTTTCATTCTGTCTGATCTTTCCTGCAGGTCATCTACTGTCATTTCATTTATCCTTGCTTCATCCAAAATATCTTCAAGGTGAATGCGAAACTCAACATGCAATCTCTCTTTCATTCCTGCCAGTTGCAGCTTCACCTCATTCAGCCTATCTTTTATTTCAGCAAGGAAATGCTCAACCTGTTCTTTATCTTTTACTTTATGGCGAAGCATGCTTTCTTTCTCACTTAATTCATTTCTGAAATTATAATAAGCCTGGTCTGCCTCATTCAATCTTTTCTCTTCATCTTCTTTTAACTTCAACATGTTGAACAGCTCATCTTCGATCTGCTCAAGTTGAACAATGCATGATTCGATCTGTTGTCTTGAATCTGAAAGCTGTTGCGTATTATTTTCGATCTGCAGTTTCAGTTCATTCAATTGGTTATTCTTGAAATCAAGTTCTTGTTTCAAGGCGCCGATCTTACTATGCTGCCTGGTCACTAATAAATTGAACTCATTATATTGACGATTCGATTCATTATAACTTCCTTCTTCATTTTTAAATATCTCTTCGCCTTCATTCACCTTTGCAGCTTGTAATACCAATTCTTCGCTCAGCCATTTCAAATCATTACGTGTTGCTTCAACCGATCCCTGGGTTTGTTGGATCTCGGCTTTTAATTCTTCAAGCCTATGCTGGCTTTGGCTTTGTAAAGCATGCAGATTCTCTAATTTGTTATGAAATGAAAATACCTGGTTGGTAAGTTCCTGGATTTCTATTTCGGTATTCTTCAAAGTAGACTCACGTAGTTCTTCATTAAAAGCGATCACTTCGTTGTGTCTTTCCTGTATCTCATCTTTCAGCAATTCAACAACTGCATTCTGAGAAATAATTTCTTCTTGTAATTTTTCTAAATTCTTTGCACGACCGATCTTCTTTCCTTCAAACAAACCAACACTACCACCGGTCAATGAATACTTTCCTTTTACATAGCGACCGCCTTTTTCTATAACTACAAAGCCATTACTATTTTGCAATACCTCCTCATTTTCTGCGATGATCACATTCGCTAACAAATGACGGGCAAGACCAAGATATTTTTCATCAACCTCAATCACATCTAATGCCGATAATACGCCTTGCATTGATGAAAAATCATGCATCTCAACAGGCGATTCATTTAATTTATCCAACAAAAAGAAATTGGCTTTCCCTTTTTTATTCGCATCTAATAAATGAACAGCTTGTAAACCTTCTTGCAAATTGTTTACAACATAATAGCTCAAATAAGGTTCCAATACATTTTCCAACGCTGTCCTATATTCTTCTTTTACATAAATAATATCAGAAAGAATTGGCGCTGTATGATTCCAATCCTGGTTATTGTGTAAGAATTTTACACTGTCGGGATAACCTTCCATTGAATCGATCAAACTTTTCAGAAGTTCATGTTCATTTCTCTTTGAATCAAGCTTTCTTGTTTCATCAGCCATTCTTGATCTCAGGGTATCAAGCAATGCCTGTGTTTGGAGTATCTGTTCTTTTGTATAATCCTGGTGCTTTTGTAATTGGTCGAGATCAGTTCTTTTAATGTTCAGTTCTCTTTCACGTAAATGAAGTTCATCAGCAAAATGTGTACGCTGCTGATCTCTTTTCACTTTATCATCTTCTATCTGGTTGATAGCTCGGCTAAGATTTTGAATTGAAGTATCGGCAATAACAACTTTTTTCTCCGCTTCAAATTGATTGCGTTGCACTTGCTGATAACCGCTGCGCAATGAATCCAGTGAAATTCTTTTTTCATCCATCACCACTCTCTTCGCATCCATTTCATTTCGCAACTGTATCAACTGCTCGTTCATTCCTTCCAGGTTCATTGCTTCTTCCTCTAACTGTGAACCTGTAAATGCAATGCTTTCTTCTATTCCCTGTTGTTGTCCTTCTGCTTTTTGTAAAAAATCCTGTAAACCAGATTCCCTTTCCTTCAAATGATCTAACCGTTGAGCAGCAAGATTTTTCTCGTTTTCTTTTGTTCTCAGGTGCTGCAACATTTCATTAAATGCATGCTGCATGACCTGTAACTCTTTTTCCTTTTCAATGAAAACGACTTTATCCTGTTCCAGTGCAGCTTCATCAGTGGCTATCTCCGCTTCCAGTTTTATCCGCTTATCAGTTTCTGTCTCATGTTGTGTATTCAGCTCTTTGTAAGTAACATTAAAACTTTCTAATGCTGCTTTTGCCAACTCAACACTTACTTCACGATATTCTTTTTTAACCTCGTAATATTTTTCTGCTTTCTTAGCCTGGTTCTCTAATGTCTTTAATTGATTGTTTATTTCAAACAACAGATCCTCGATACGGGCAATATCCTGCTCCGTTGCATCAAGTTTAAGCTTCGCTTCTTTCTTTCTTGTTTTATAAATGGAAATACCTGCTGCTTGTTCCAGCATCCGGCGGCGGCTATTTTCTTTGTCCTTGATCAGATCATCCACCATACCCAATTCAATGATGGCATAAGAATCGGTTGATATACCCGTATCCATAAAAAGATTCTGGATGTCTTTCAACCGGCACTGCACATCATTCAGGCGGTATTCACTTTCACCGCTTTTATAAAATTTACGGGTAATAGTAACGGTGGTAAATTCTGTTGGAAGAAGATTCCTTGTGTTTTCGAAGGTTAAACTCACTTCCGCAAGTCCCGATGCAGAGCGACTTTTAGAGCCATTGAAAACAAGGCTATCGAGGTTTTCGCTTCGCAGGTGGCTGATCTTTTGCTCGCCAATAACCCAACGGATGCTGTCCACGATATTAGATTTACCGCATCCATTAGGGCCAACGATTCCTGTTACGTTGTCATCAAAGTTGACAACAGTTTTATCAGCAAAGCTTTTAAACCCTTTAATTTCAAGACTTTTTAGGCGCACGGGCAAACGTTTTAATAGCGGCGAATATAATCTGCAAAACTCATTTAAATAAGAAGTACTTATTCACAGGGTTGCGTTAAAATTAGGGAAAAGATTTTTTGGTTGCCGGCTTCAGTTCCCTGATTAAACTTTGATTGCGACGCTCCGTTGAAAGTCGGTAACTCCGATTAAGCTTCGTGAATGACGAATGGTCAATTGTGAATGTCAAAAAAATATCTCACAGATGTCACGGATTTACACGGAATATATTCTGTGAACATCTGTGTAACTTAAAAAGCTGAATAGAATTCCAATCGTACAAAAGTGCGACGCAACGGAAGCCCAAAAGAATTACAACTGTTGGTATCACAATCATCATCTTACAAATTTTTATACCCTTCGAAATAATGTGCTATTTTCGGCTCGCATTTTTGAAACGAACAAACAAAACCACTGATTCATGAAGACCGTAATCATTCCTGTTGATTTTTCTGAAACTGCATTAAATGCTGCCCGTTATGCTTCTGAAATGCTAAGCGGAAGACCAGAAGCAAGTATTATTCTTTATAATCTTTACCGTCACGATGATGAATATGAAATATCAGGCACCTATCTTGAAAGTCTGAAAGAAGAATTGCTTAGAAAAGGGGACAGAGAAATTGAATGTGTTCGTGAAAAAGGAAATGACTTTGTTGATTCATTGGAAAGGCTGGCTTACCAGAAATCCGCTACTTTGATCGTGATGGGGATCACTGGTAAATCTCCTGTGAAGCAGGCATTGATCGGCAGTAATACATTGAAGAT
>DATHDP010000110.1:0-17102 GCA_035318985.1 Chitinophagaceae bacterium | reverse complement strand
CTTGTTTTAAAATATTTGCAAAATGCTTCGGGTGTAAGGTTAGCCAGCCCGGATACTTCTTTCAGCGTAATTGGTCGCTGAAATTCTTTAAATGTAAACTCGATCACTTTGTTTAACCTGTTGCCATCATAAGATTTAATGTTTCGCTGAATCACAGGCTTGGTCAAAGGCTGCATTTCTTTACGGTTGCCAAGCACTTTTAGTATTTCAAGAAAAATGATCAGCCTGTCAATTCCTTTGGCATTTGTAATTGACAATAATTTTTCTGCCAACAATTTTTTCTTTCTGCCAGTTATTCTAAAACCACCTGAGCTGTTTTTTAAGAATTGCTGCAATGATTTCATTTCTTCCAGTAACCAAAAATTTTCTCCAAAAGTTGTTTCGTCAAAAAATACTGTGATCGCAACAGCTTTTGAACGTTTTTTAAAAAACTTTTCTTCATTTCTAAAAACATGAGCTTGATTGCCACCGATAACAAACACATCACCCGAATGAAAAGGACCAACATAATCGCCGGCTATCAACGTACCATTACTTTCTTTGATCAGGGTGAGTTGAATTTCCGGATGCTGATGAAGATGATTGTAAAGATGTGGTACATCATCTATCTGTACACGAAATGCTTCTTCTGTGCTTTTGGGTATCTGGAACGGAACGATCTTCATTGTACTAAATTAGTTGAAATGGGACAATGATTTCAATAAACTGGTTAAAATAGTATCAGTTTGGATTAAAAGATGAGTGGTGTTTTATGTATGACCTCAGTAGATTTGTGCAAAACAAAATAATATGTCATTTGAATGGAAAGGAGTTTTCCCTGCACTACTCACACCTTTTAAGAAAGACGAAACACTGGATCTTGATATGTTTGAAAAAAATCTTTTTGCCCAGGTGGCGGCAGGTATTCATGGGATCATTATCGGTGGTTCATTGGGAGAAGCAAGTACGATAACAGAAAAAGAAAAAGAAGAACTGACTGAATTTTCAGTTGAATATCTTAATGAGGATATCCCAGTGATCGTGAATATTGCGGAAGCCACAACGGCCGATGCGGTTAAGCAGGCAGCAAATGCAAAAAAATGGGGCGCCGATGGAATTATGTTATTACCACCGATGCGCTATAAAACTGATGATAGGGAAACGATCACATATTTTAAAGCTGTGGCAAAGTCAACTGATCTTCCGATCATGATCTATAATAACCCACCCGATTATAAAATTGATACTAGGCCTGATATGTTTGATGAGTTGGTGGAATGTGAAAATATTACTGCATTAAAAGAAAGTTCCCGTGATGTTACAAATTTGACAAGGATGAAGAACAGGTTTGGCGATAGATTTAAAGTACTTTGCGGCGTAGATACACTGGCAATGGAAGAACTTTGTCTTGGTGCAGATGGATGGGTAGCAGGATTGGTAGATGCTTTCCCAAAAGAAACAACCACGATCTATAATTTGGTCAAGGCTGGTAAGATACAGGAGGCAACAAAAATTTACCGCTGGTTCATGCCATTGTTGGAACTCGATATTCATCCCAAGTTGGTTCAATATATTAAACTGGCTGCAACACAAACCGGGATCGGAAGCGAATATGTAAGAGCTCCGCGATTAACTTTGGCTGGTGAGGAAAGAGAACGCATTTTGAAGATCATCAATGATGCAATAAGTATTAGACCTTCATTATAATTTCAATGGTAAAACGAATTGCAATATCATTTTTTCTTTTTAGTATAGTAATTTCTGTTTTTGCACAACAAGAATGGAAACATGGACGATTACAGGTGACAAAAGATGGTCATTATCTGCAATACAGCGACGGTACTCCTTTTTTCTGGCTCGGTGATACAGGCTGGGAGTTATTTCATCGGTTGAAAAAAGAGGAGATCGAAAAATATTTGGAAAACAGGAAACAAAAAGGATTTAATGTAATACAATCCGTTATTCTCGCAGAGTTTGATGGATTGAAAAAGCCAAATCAATATGGTGAGGTTCCTTTGATCGACCTTGATCCAACAAAACCTAATGAAAAATATTTTGAACTTGTTGATTGGACAGTTAAGGAAGCAATGAAAAAAAATATGTTCATGGGTTTATTGCCGACATGGGGCGATAAAGTGATAAAAATGTGGGGGCAGGGATCAATAATTTTTACTGAAAGCAATGCCTATCTCTATGGTAAATGGTTAGGCAATCGGTACAAAGATTTTCCAAATATTATTTGGATACTTGGTGGTGATCGTCCGCCGGTAAATGATTCGAGCGATAAAAAAAACTTATGGCGGTCGATGGCCAAAGGAATTTTAGAAGGAACAAATAAAAAGGCCATCATTAGTTATCATCCTTCCGGTGAGTCAAGCTCTGCAAAATTCTGGCCCAATGAATCATGGCTTACTATTCAAATGCTCCAATCTGGTCATGCAAAGAAAGATAACCCTGTTTGGGAATGGATAAAACGTGACAGGGAGATCACTCCTGTAAAACCTGTTTTAGATGGTGAACCTAATTATGAAGACCATCCAATAAACTGGGATAAAAAGAATGGTTACTTCAGAGATTATGATGTAAGGAGACAAACTTATCGTTCTGTTTTCTCGGGTGCATGCGGAGTTACATATGGCAACCAGGCTATGTGGCAATTTTATAGTGAAAGAGAAGAACCAGTTGCATTTCCAGAACGTTCATGGATCGAGACATTGGATCGTCCCGGTGCGTTCCAAGTTGGGTATTTAAAAAAATTGATCGAATCAAGATCAGTTATTGATAGAATTCCCGATCAATCAATCATTGTTGGAGGACAAGGAGAGAAAATGGAATATGCCACTGCATTTCGGGGGAATAAATATTGTATGATCTATTTTCCCACTAGTAAAGGTCTTACTTTGAATCTTTCTTTTTTATCTGCATCACAAATACGGATATGGTGGTTTCATCCCGGAAAAGGAGAAGCTGGTGCGCCAGTCGTGATGCAAAAAATTTCAACAATGAATTTTACTCCTCCATCAGCAGGAAACGATAGTGATTGGGTATTGATAATTGATGATGCAGATGCAAAATTTTCTCAACCTGGAAAATAAAATACTATGTTTAAAGACGCGACAATAAATGAAATTGATGAAGTGATGCAGCAATCATGGACCGCATTTCATGGTTACAGGAAAATGAGTTTGAAACAAAGAGCAGTTTTCATGCGGGCTATAGCAGTTGAGTTGGAAGCTTGTGGTGATGAATTGATCCAAACTGCCATGAGAGAAACAAACCTTCCTGAAGCAAGAATGAGAAATGAAAGAGGAAGGACAATATTTCAATTAAATTCCTATGCTGATGCATGTGAAAAAGGAGAGTGGTTGGAAGCAAAAATTGATACAGCTATTCCTGATAAGAATCCACCGAAGCCTGATATAAGAAAAATGTTAGTGCCACTCGGACCAGTTGTTATTTTCGGTTCATCTAATTTCCCTTTTGCTTATTCCACCGCAGGTGGTGACACGGCTTGTGCATTTGCAGCAGGCTGTCCTGTTATTATCAAAGCACATCCTGCGCATCCGCAAACATCCGAAACAGTTGCCAATGCAATTTTAAAAGCTGCCGATAAATGCAAAATGCCAAAAGGGATTTTTGCTCATGTTCATGGCGCCTCTTTTGAAGTTGGCAAAGCGTTGGTGATGCACACACAGACAAAAGCTGTTGGCTTTACCGGATCATTTATTGGAGGTAAACAATTATTTGATTGGGCCAATCAACGTAAGGAGCCAATTCCTGTTTTTTCTGAAATGGGAAGCATCAATCCTGTTTTTCTTTTGCCAGGAAAATTAAAACAATCTCCTGCTGATATTGCAAAAATGTATGCCGGGTCCATTACTTTGGGTGTAGGACAATTCTGTACAAATCCTGGATTGATCATCGGTATTGATAGTGAAGAACTGAAAACTTTTGTACATGATCTGGGAAATGTAATTCAACAGACGGCTGCTGGTTTAATGTTGCATCCTGGAATTGCAAAAGCATACAAAGAGAAAAGAGGAACTGCTTTAATACAGAAAGATGTGCAGCTCGTTGCCGAATCTGAAATATCGGTAAAGGAAAATGAAGGACAGCCAACAATAGCTACTGCATCGGGACAGGCATTTTTAAATAATCCTGTTCTTCACCAGGAAGTATTCGGTCCTTATTCATTGGTAATTCGTTGCAAAAACATGAACGAAATGACCGAAGTGGCAAAACATCTGGAAGGGCAATTGACTTCAACATTAATGGCAACTGAGGATGATATAAAAAATAATGATGAATTAGTGGAAGCAGTAAAAAACATTTGTGGTCGTTTTATTTTAAATGGAGTACCAACAGGTGTCGAAGTTTGTTTAAGCATGCATCA
Organism: Chitinophagaceae bacterium; assembly: GCA_035318985.1. Lineage (GTDB taxonomy): Bacteria > Bacteroidota > Bacteroidia > Chitinophagales > Chitinophagaceae > VBAS01. The sequence goes on along the minus strand of DATHDP010000110.1, from coordinate 12,730 downwards.
TGGTGGACCTTTTCCTGCAACAACTGATTCAAGATTTACTTCAGTTGGAGCAGATGGAATAAAAAGGTTTGCAAGACCAATTGCATTTCAAAATTGGCCTAATAATCTGTTGCCTGAAGAATTAAAAGATGAAAATCCTTTGAAGATCTGGAGAACATTAAATAATGAATTAAAAAGATAAGCTACAAAAACAAATGTTAGATCAATTATTTTGTGATCAGCATTTGTAGTTCTATTGAACTTCTGTTGCGTCGCACTCTTGTACATTCTGTAACTCTATTCGGCATATGATGAATAAACCAATTACAAAGTCTTTTCCCGATTCCCCCTTTAGAGGGTTAGGGGGCTTTAATTTTCATTGTATTGATGCACATACATGTGGCAACCCTGTTCGTCTTGTTGCAGAAGGTGGTCCAGAACTGGAAGGGAAGAACATGAGTGAAAAACGTCAACATTTTTTAAAAGAGTATGATTGGATAAGAAAAGGATTGATGTTTGAGCCTCGTGGGCATGACATGATGAGTGGAAGTATTTTGTATCCGCCACATGATCCGCAAAATGATCTTGCAGTGTTGTTTATTGAAACGAGCGGATGTCTTCCAATGTGCGGCCACGGAACAATCGGTACCATTACAATTGCAATTGAAGAAGGGTTGATCATTCCAAAAACTCAGGATGCTATACAGATGGAAGCACCGGCTGGTCTTGTTAATATTACTTACAAACAGATAGGAAAGAAAGTGAGCTCTGTAAAACTTACTAATGTGCCGGCTTTTCTGGATAAAGAAGGAATCACAGCAGAATGTCCAGAACTTGGTGAGTTAGTAATTGACGTTTCATACGGTGGAAATTTTTATGCGATAGTTGATGTTCAGAAGAATTTTAAAGGGTTAGAACATTACCCGGCAGATAAATTAATTGCATGGGCAAGAGAGTTAAGAAAGAATATAAATAATAAATACGAATTTGTACATCCACAAGATCCGACTATCAATACATGTTCACACATTCTTTGGACTGGCGCAGTGATTGACAAAACATCGACGGCTCGCAATGCAGTATTTTATGGAGATAAAGCAATTGATCGCAGTCCTTGCGGAACAGGTACCAGTGCAAGGATGGCGCAGTGGTATGCAAAAGGCAAACTAAAAAAAGGAGATGTATTTATACATGAAAGTATAATTGGCAGTAAATTCAACGGCACAATTGAAGAAGAGCTAACAGTTAATGGAAAGCCAGCCATAAGACCGGGTATAGAAGGTTGGGCTAAGGTTTATGGGTATAATACAATTTCGATAGATAAAGATGATGATCCGTATGCATTCGGGTTTCAGGTTGTGTAAACCCCCAAACCCCCTAAAGGGGGCTTGCTGATGCACATGGCTAACTTATTTGAAATTTTCTTATTTGGATTTATGAAACAATATTTAATAATAGCACAAGATGGAAAAGATGATGAGGCATTGGATAGAAGGAAGGAAGTAAGACCACATCATCTTGCTGGTGCAAAAAAATTAAAAGAGAGTAACAATTTTGTTGTTGGTGGAGCAATGTTGGATGATGATGGGAACATGCGTGGTTCAATTATGATCGTTCAGTTTGAAACACAGGATGATTTTCAAAGATGGTATGATAATGAGCCATACATTACGCAAGGAGTTTGGAAGACGATCAAAGTAAAACCGTTCAGTGTTCCAGATGTGTAAGTTGTGAATGATGAATATGTGGAGTGATCATTATCCCCCGCTGGCGGGGGAAGTGGTTCGATTTAAAGAACAATACAAGTTGGGGTGGAAATAAGTTGAGTAGAATTGTTGTCGTACAAGTGAGTGACACAACTGAAGTTTAATAATAATTCAAAAGCTGGCTACATGAAAAAAATATATTTTGTAATTATTGCTGGTGTCATTTCTGTAAAAAGTTTTTCTCAAACACATTTACAGAAAATCGAGCCTGTAAGTTTTGCAGATGTAAATATCACCGACGAATTCTGGAAGCCAAAGATCGATAAGGTAGCAACCAAAACTTTATCGGCTTGTATCTATCAGACAGAAGTAGCAACACCGCGAATAAAAAATTTTGAAAGGGTTGCGGCAAAAAAGGGAGAACCACATCAGGGAATTTTTTATGATGACAGTGATGTGTTCAAAGCATTGGAAGCAATGGCCTATTCATTAAAAACTCATCCGAGTGCGGAGATGGAAAAGAAATGCGATGAATGGATCGATAAGATAGCAGCGGCGCAACAACCAGACGGTTATTTGAATACATGGTACACATTAAAGGGATTGCAGGATAAGTATACCGATATGAGCATGCATGAAGATTATAATGCAGGGCACATGATCGAAGCAGGTGTTGCTTACTTTAATGCAACAGGTAAGAGAAAGTTGCTGGATGTTTGCATCAAATGGGCCGACCAGTTTGATGCATTGTTTGGGCCGGGAAAAAGAGATTGGGTGACTGGTCACCAGGAACTGGAGTTAGCATTGGTAAAATTGTATAAAGTAACTAAGAATGAAAAATATTTAAAGCTTGCCGATTGGTTATTGAGTGAACGTGGAAAAAAATTAGCGAAAGGCTATACTTGGACAGATTGGAAGGACACAGCTTATGCGCAGGATGTATTGCCGGTAAAACAACAAACTCAAATTACTGGTCATGCGGTTCGTGCAATGTATATGTACACCGGTGCTGCAGATGTGGCTGCACAAACAGGGGATGTTGATTATATGAAAGCAATGCGAAATGTTTGGGAAGATGTGGTGTATCGGAATATGTATATCACGGGTGGTATTGGTTCCGCAGGAAGTAATGAAGGGTTTTCAAATGATTATGATCTGCCAAATGAACAAGCTTATTGTGAGACCTGTGCCAGTGTTGGAATGGTTTTCTGGAATCAACGAATGAATTCGTTAACAGGAAATGCAGAATACATTGATGTGTTGGAAAGAAGTTTATACAATGGTGCATTGGATGGTTTAAGTTTGAGTGGTGATCGATTCTTTTATGGTAATCCTTTGGCAAGCCGAGGACAACATCAAAGAAGAGAATGGTTTGGTACAGCTTGTTGTCCTGCTAACATTGCAAGGTTAGTTGCTTCGCTGGGAAATTATATTTATGCAAAGAGTGATGATGCGATCTATGTGAATTTGTTTGTAGGAAGTAATACAACTATTCCATTGAAAAGTGGAAATGTAGGTGTGAAGATGGAAACGAATTATCCATGGGATGGGAAAATAAAGTTGAATATTGATCCCTTAAAAAAATCAAAATTCAGTTTATATCTCCGTGTGCCAGGCTGGGCAAATGGGCAAACATCTACCAAAAATCTTTATGATCTTTCTGATTTCGAGTCGGCTATCACCTTTTTAAAAATAAACGGTAAAGATGTAAGAGGAAGAATGGAAAACGGCTATGTGATCATTAATCGTGAGTGGAAAAAAGGTGATATTGTAATGTATGAGTTGCCAATGCAAACAAATAAAGTAATTGCAAGAGAAGAGTTGAAACAGGATAAGGGCCGGATCGCAATTCAGCGTGGCCCGATAGTATATTGTATTGAAGGAGCAGATAACAATGGTAAAGCATGGAATGTGATCATTCCTGAAAACACACAGTTTGAAACTATAGATTATAAAGTTTTGGATGAATCTATAAAAGCATTAACTGCAGAAGTGCCAGTAGTAACTGTTAGCGAAGATGGCCTATCATTAAAAACAGAAAAGAAGAAAATAATTGCAATACCATATTATACATGGGCAAACAGAGGAAAGAATGAAATGCAGGTTTGGTTGCCGACGAAAATTACTGATGTTAAATTGAACTACTAAATCAAGTCAAAACTCAAAAATTAAAATTCAAAAATGAAAAAGAACCTTGTTATTTTAATTGCTGCATCAATTCTTTTTAGTTGTAAACTAATGCCAAAAGAAGAAGAAAAAGAAAATGTAAAACCAATGACAGGAAAAACTTTATACGGGATGATCGGCGCCGACAGTGTATTTCAATATACATTGACTAATAAGAATGGAATGGTTGTAAAAATTCTGAATTACGGCGGAACTGTAACAGATATCATTACGCCTGATAAGAATGGGAAAATGGGTGATGTAGTTCTTGGGTATGATTCACTTGCGGGTTATTTGCAAACTGGTAATCCTTATTTTGGTTGTTTGGTTGGCCGTTATGGAAATAGAATTGCAAATGCAAAATTTACATTAGATGGGAAAGAATATACTCTTGCCGTGAATAACTCTCCAAATACTTTGCATGGTGGTCTGAAAGGTTTTGATAAAGTGATATGGACTGTCAAATCCTTTGATGATTCACATTTGTCGCTCTCTTATTTAAGTAAGGATGGGGAAGAAGGATATCCCGGTAATCTTTCTGTTGATGTGATCTATTCTTTGGGTGATGATAATGGTTTAAAGATCGAATATGCTGCGGTTACAGATAAAGCCACGCCATTGAATCTTACCAATCACTGTTATTTTAATTTGTCGGCAGGTGCTGATTCAACTATCCTTGATCATGAACTGATGTTGAAAGCTGATAAATACACACCTGTAAATGCAACTTTGATCCCAACAGGAAAAATTGATGATGTAAAGGGAACGCCAATGGATTTTACCACTTCAAAAAAGGTAGGAAAAGATATTGCAAACGTAACTGGGGGTTATGATCATAATTGGGTAGTAAATAGATCTGGTAATGACCTTGAATTGATTGGCTCGGTTTATCATGCAGGGTCTGGAAGATATATGGAAGTATTCACCACTCAACCCGGCATACAATTTTACACGGGTAATTTTTTAGATGGCACATTAAAGAATACGAGAAACGGAATGAAATATGTAAAACATGCTGCACTTTGTTTGGAAACACAACATTTTCCTGATTCTCCGAATCAACCATCTTTTCCGAATACGATCTTGAAACCAGGCGAAACATATCATGAAACGACTGTTTATAAATTTTCAACTAAGAACCACGATTAACATGATCATGAAAAAGATTATGAGGAGTAAATGGAAATTGTTCTCAATTATAAGTTTTCAGTTTTCAGTTATCATCTCATATTCACAGGTAAATAAAGCACCGGCTTATCCACTTGTAGTGCATGATCCTTATCTCAGCATCTGGAGTTTTACTGATAACCTGAATGAAAGCACAACCAAACATTGGACAGGAAAGGATCAGTCACTGATTGGGCTATTAAGTGTAGATGGTAAACTTTATAAATTTCTTGGGGAGCCAGCAAGAATATTAAAGCCGATATTACCGATTGCCGAAACGCAACCTTACAATTGTCAATTTACCGAAACAAAGCCCACGGGTGATTGGACAGCAGTTGATTTTGATGATACAAAATGGCAAACAGGTAAAGGAATGTTTGGTACAAAAGATGTCGATCCTCAATCTGAATGGAAAAGCAGGGAAATATGGATAAGAAGATCATTCGACCTTCAACAGCCAAATATTAATGAGCTTTTATTGAAGATAAAATATGATGATAATGTAGAGATATATCTAAATGGTGAGAAAATATTCAATGCAGGTTGTTGTTCAGCGAATAAAGAAATACTGCTTTCAAAAGCTATCGAACAAAAGTTACGCAAAGGCAAGAATGTGCTGGCAATGTATTGTGAGAATACAGGAGGACAAGCTTATATTGATGCCGGGTTATATGATCGTTTGCCGCCAGAACCAATTCAGAATGCAATTCAGAGAAAAGTGGAATTGACTGCAACACAAACAAAGTATGGATTTTATTGTGGTCCCGTTTTTCTTAATGTTGATTTTCTTTCTCCATTATTGATGAATGATCTTGATCTGTATTCACGGCCTGTTACTTATGTTACATTCAATGTAGTGACAGCAGACGATAATCAACATGATGTGAAATTGTTTTTCGGTAGTTCCGAAGATGTGGCGAGGAATAGTCGATCTCAGGATGTAAAAACAGACTTTTATAAAAAGGAAGGAATAGCATTTCAGAGATCAGGAACAGTAGAGCAACCAATTCTAAAAAGGAAAGGGGATGATGTAAGGATCGATTGGGGGTACTCTTATCTTGCCACTGCAGATGCATCTTCAATTAAACTTTCTCCTAATAGAAGATCTGATCTTACTGGTCTTTGTAACCTGGAAATAAATTATGGCAAAATTAAAAATGTACCTGTTGAGAAAACGATCTTACTTGCTTACGATGACATTTATTCAATTCAATACTTTGGCCAAAACCTCCAGGCATGGTGGAAGAAAAATTTTTCTTCGGCAGAGCAAATGATAAAAAGATCATTGGATGAATTTAAATCTATTGAAGAACGCTGCAACAATTTTGATAAACAACTTTATGATGATGCAATAAAAGCGGGAGATGAAACTTATGCTGATCTCTGTGTATTAGCTTATCGTCAATCACTCGCTGCGCATAAACTGGTGAGAGGGCCAAACAATGAAATATTATTTCCCCAAAAAGAAAATTTCAGTAATGGCTCAATATGGACCGTTGATGTAACTTATCCTTCAGCGCCACTCACTTTAATTTATAATCCAAATTTGTTAAAAGGGATGGTTGAGCCGCTGATGTATTATAGTGAAAGTGGTAAATGGTCAAAGCCTTTTCCAGCGCATGATCTTGGAACTTATCCGCAGGCTAACGGACAAACTTATCCGGAAGATATGCCCGTGGAAGAAGCAGGTAATATGATCATTCTTACGGCCGCAATTTGCAGAGCGGAAGGAAAATTTGATTTTGCAAAAAAACATTGGGATGTGTTGAGCAAATGGGTTGAGTTTTTAGTAAATGACGGGTTTGATCCCGCCAATCAATTATGTACCGATGATTTTGCGGGGCATCTTTCACGAAATGTAAATCTTTCAATGAAAGCAATTGTTGGTATTGCTGCATATGCACAAATGGCAAAGGGGCTTGGCAAAAGAGGTGAGGCCGGCAAGTATCATAATATCGCTACTGATTATGCTGCACGATGGATACAAATGGCTGATGATGGCGATCATTTTTCCCTGACATTCGATAAAAAAGGAACATGGAGCCAGAAGTATAATTTGGTTTGGGATAAATTGCTTGAGTTAAAACTTTTTCCTGAATCAGTGTATGATAAAGAGATCAAATATTATTTGACAAAGCAAAATGAATTCGGCTTGCCACTGGATAGTCGCAAGACATATACAAAAAGTGATTGGGTGATCTGGACAGCAACTTTAGCAAATAGTCAAAAAGATTTTGAAGCACTGATAAAACCCATTTATAAATTTGCCACCGAAACACCAACAAGGGTTCCTTTGAATGACTGGCATGAAACAACAGATGGCAAACAAGTCGGATTCCAGGCAAGAAGTGTGGTGGGAGGGTATTTTATAAAGATGCTGGAAAATAAATGGAAAAAATAAAAAAACTATGAAGCATACATTCTATTTGATCATATTTTTTCTTTTTCTGAATACTTCTTTTGCGCAGCAAAAAAAATGGACCGCTGACAAAGCAAATACCTGGTATGGAAAGCAAGGATGGTTAGTTGGTGCGGATTTTCTGCCAAGCACTGCAATTAATCAACTGGAGATGTGGCAGGCAGAAACTTATGATTCAGCTACGATCAATAAAGAATTAGGCTGGGCTGCTGGTATTGGAATGAATGTGATGAGAGTTTACTTGCATGATCTTGCGTGGAAGGCGGATGCCGATGGATTTAAGAAACGCATGGATAATTTTTTGTCTATTGCTGCCAAACATAAGATCAAAATCCTTTTTTGCGTTTTTGATGATTGCTGGAACCCCGATGCTAAAACCGGGAAGCAACCGGCGCCTAAACCCGGTGTTCATAATAGCGGTTGGGTAAGAAGCCCGAATAGATCAACTCATGATGATCCTTCGCAATGGAAGTATCTTGAAGAATATGTAAAGGATATTCTGACAACATTTAAAGATGATGAAAGAATTCTTATGTGGGATCTGTATAACGAGCCAGCCAACAGTGGCTATGGAATGACATCAATGCCGTTATTGAAAAAAGTTTTTGAATGGGCATGGTCTGTAAGACCATCGCAACCACTAACAGTAGGGGTATGGTTCATGGATTTTCCAGAGATCAACAGGTATCAATTGGAAAATTCTGATGTGATCACTTATCATAATTATTCTGATACAAACTCAATGAAGCAAGCGATAGATAGTTTGCAAAAATTTGCCCGACCGGTTATTTGCACTGAGTATATGGCAAGATCAAATAACAGCCGATTTGAAACTCATCTTCCGATCTTAAAAAGATATAATGTTGGGGCTATTAACTGGGGATTAGTTAGCGGCAGAAGCAACACTATTTTTCCATGGGGAAGTAAAGAAGGCAGCCCTGAGCCCAATCCATGGTTTCATGATGTTTTCAGAAAAGACGGAACAGCTTATGATGTAAAAGAAGTTGAATTAATAAAAAAATTAACTGGTAAGAAATGAAAAAAACCTTTCTTCCCTTATTCATCTTTATTTCAATATTCTGCACTGCACAATCTTATGTGCCTGAGAAAAGCAACAATAAATTTAAGGTTAAGCCTGTTGTTCCTATCAAAGCATATAGCTTTAACCTAAATGAAGTAAGACTTTTGAATAGCCCGTTTCGTCATGCGATGACAATGGACAGCGGCTATTTGTTACAGATCAAACCCGACAGGTTATTGTATCGTTTTCATAAACATGCAGGTTTACCGGTAAAGGATTCAATTTACGGTGGATGGGAAAAGGATGGGATATCAGGACATACATTAGGTCATTACCTGTCTGCCTGTGCCATGATGTATGCCAGTACGGGTGAAAAAGAATTTAAAAACAGGATTGATTATATCGTTGATGAATTACGAAAATGCCAGGTAGCAAGAAAAACAGGTTATATAGGCGCCGTGCCTAATGAGGATACAGTTTTTGCACAGGTAAAACGTGGTGATATTCGATCTGCAGGTTTTGATCTGAATGGTTCGTGGGTTCCCTGGTATACTCTTCATAAAGTCCTGGCGGGGTTGCTTGATGCTTATTTGTATTGTGACAACAGCACTGCATTGACAATTGCCGTGGCTGCTGCAGACTGGACCGGAACAATTGTAAATGGATTGAATGAAGAACAGCGATTAAAAATGCTTAATTGTGAGCATGGAGGAATGAATGAAGTGTTGGCGAATATTTATGCGATCACAGGGAATGAAAAATATTTAGCATTGTCAAGAAAGTTTCATGATGAATTTGTATTGGGACAGCTTGCCAAACGTATTGATCCCATGCCCGGCAAACACAGTAATACAAATGTGCCGAAAGCTATCGGCTGCTCACGTCGTTACGAGATCACCGGTGATGAAAGGGATAAAACAATTGCTTCATTCTTTTGGGAGTCAATGGTAAAGCATCATACTTATGTTATTGGCGGCAATAGCAATTATGAATATTGCGGCAAACAAGATTCATTAAATGATCGTTTGAGTGATAACACATGCGAAACATGCAACACATATAACATGCTTAAGTTGACAAGGCATTTATTTGCATGGCAACCTTCCGGAGCATTGATGGATTATTATGAAAGGGCTTTGTATAATCATATTCTTGCTTCTCAAAATCCCGAGAATGGGATGATGACTTATTTTGTCCCTTTGAGGATGGGAACAAAGAAAGAGTTTAGCAGTCCCTTTACAACTTTTACTTGTTGTGTCGGAAGTGGAATTGAGAATCATTCAAAGTATGCAGAACAGATTTATAGTCATGGTGATCATGGAGAGCTGTTTGTGAATTTATTTATTCCATCTGTTGTTAACTGGAAAGAGCAGGGATTAATTTTTAAACAGGAAACAAATTTTCCTGAATCAAATTCTACAGTTTTTACTTATTTGGGTGATGCATCAAAAACATTTACTCTTCTTATTAGGAAACCATATTGGTCAACTGGTAGAACGAGATTTTTCATGAATGGAAAAGAAAATCAAAATATAAAGTCTTACGATAATAATTTTGAATTCGACAGGATTGATGGGTATATACCATTAAGAGTTACGATGAAGAAGAATGACAAATTGGAAATGCGATTCAACATGCATCTATACACTGAAGCGATGCCTGATAATCCAAATCGTATTGCATTTAAATATGGCCCTATCGTTTTAGCCGGTCAGTTGGGAAAAGACATGCCAGATCCTGTTTATGGAACTCCTGTTCTTTTGACAGATAATAAGAATATCAATGATTGGATAAAACCCGCATCACAACCTTTGCAATTTGAAATGAAAGAAGTGGGAAAACCCTTTGATGTGAAGTTGATCCCGTTTTATAAAACTTATGATCAGTATTACAGTGTGTACTGGGACTATTTTACAAATGCTGACTGGTCGGCAAAACAGGCGGAATACGAAGCTGAAAAGAAGAGGGGAAAAGAAATTGAAGAAAAAACAATTGACAATTTCAGAATAGGAGAAATGCAGCCAGAAAGAGATCATAGCCTAAAGGCAAGTGAAAGAAGTTATGTAAGTGATGCGATTGGAAGAATGGGCAGAGAAGCAAGAAGAGATAATTATTTTTCTTTTGAAATGAAAACGAATAATGTCATTGGCTGTAATTTGTTATTGACCTATATTGGCGACGATAAAGACCGGAAGTTTGATATTCTAATTGATGGCGTAAAGATCGCAACAGAAGATTGGAAAGGCGGAAAGACGGGTAAATTTTATGATGTTGAGTATAGCATCCCGGAGGACTTGATGAAGGGGAAAGAAAAAATTACGGTTAGGATAGAAGCGAACTATGGCAAAACTGCGGGAAGAGTTTTTGGAGCAAGATTAATTAATGCAATAAAAGCGAATGATCCTAATCCGGGCCATGGCGAATGATCTTTCATTAACAGCCGATGCGTCACTAATATCAAGTTGATTTTAAGTCGTTATTAGATTGCTTCGGCCTTCTGAAATATATTTGCCAAAATACTTTGAAAGCCGGCCTCGCAATGACGAAGACTCTGCGAGGCCAGAAGTTTTTTCGCTTTTCCGAGTCTTCGTCATTGCGAGGCCGAAGCAAACTAAAAGATCAACCAAGAATTATTTTCTAACTATAAAACAAAAATTCCCCTTTAGGGGTTAGGGCATGAACGTAACAATTATCGGAGGCGGGGTTATAGGATTGAACTGCGCTTATTTTTTACAAAAAGAAGGACATAAAGTAACTGTTATTGAACGTGGCGATATTACTGATGGCTGTTCATTTGGTAATATGGGTTATATATCACCATCGCATTTTGTTCCGTTGGCAACACCGGGTATTGTATCAAAAGGATTAAAATGGATGATGAGCTCTTCGTCGCCATTTTATGTAAAGCCAAGATTAAATCTTGATCTTATTCGTTGGGGAATGGAGTTTTGGAAAAGCGCTTCTGCAAAAAAAGTGGAGGAGAATGCGCCGCACATGAATAACCTTTTGCAACTGACAAGGCATTTGATGAATGAACTGAAGAATGAATTGCCCGAGCCATTTGATATGACAGAGAAAGGCTGCTGGATGCTTTGGAAAAATGAGAAGACTGCCGATCATGAAAAACGTTTGGCTGATCAGGCAAATGCATATGGACTGAAAACGATCATGTGTACACCGCAACAAGTACAGGAATATGAACCGCAGGTAGAAACAAATGTTGCGGGTGGTGTTCTTTATCTTGACGATGGCCATGTGAACCCGGGAAAGTTTATGCGTTCGCTTTATTCTTATTTAAAAAGTAAAGGAGTGAAGTTTTGGTTGAACTCGGAAGTAAAAAGTTTTGAAACTACTAATGGAAAAATAACCGGGGTTATAACTGATAAGGCAAAACTGGATTGTGAAGAATTAATATTGGCAAATGGCTCATGGTTGCAAAACATTTCTAAGCAGCTCGGCATTTACACGCCAATGCAACCGGGGAAAGGTTATAGCATGGTCTATGACGGATTAGAAAAGAATTTGCAATATCCTTCAATATTAGTTGATGACCGTACAGCAACAACGCCAATTGGAAAATGGCTAAGGATCGGGGGCACTATGGAATTGAGCGGTCATAGCGATAATATTTTGCCTAAACGTGTAACTGCGATCTATAATGCGTTTAAAAAATATTATCCAACAATGAACCTGCCGCAGCCGGATATAAGTAAAGCCTGGTTTGGTTACCGGCCTGTGAGTCCTGATGGCATGCCATATATCGGAAGGCATACTAAATTTTCTAATCTTACTTATGCTGGAGGACACGCCATGTTAGGGGTTACAGCTGCTGCTGGAACAGGAAGGCTAATTGAAGAAATTATTTCTGGCAAAAAACCTTCCTTTGGTCTCGAAGCTTTTAACCCGGCGAGGTTTGGATAAGGCTTTCTGTACGTAACTTAGCTATGCTAAAATTTACATCATGAAAAAGACCATATCAAGAACAGCATTACTGATAGTAATTCTTTTTAATTCCTCTTTACTATTTGCCCAACACAAATTGGAAAAATTGTGGGAAACAGATTCTGTTTTAAAGGTTCCTGAATCTGTTTTGTTTGATGGCGATCATAAAGTTTTGTATGCTTCAAATATTGACGGCACAGATCCATGGGCGAAGGATGGAAAAGGATCTGTTGCAAAAGTTGGTCTTGATGGAAAAGTGATCGCAACCCAATGGGTGAGTGGAATGAATGCTCCTAAAGGAATGTGACTTTCTATGGTGAAATTTTATGT
>DATHDP010000109.1:0-58337 GCA_035318985.1 Chitinophagaceae bacterium | reverse complement strand
GTTTGTCAAGAGTAACGGCATATATCTTTTTTATTTCATTGCTTGGGTGAGTAAGTTTTTGTGAAAGCTCGCCATCATTAGTAAGTAATAAAAGACCTGAAGTATTTCGGTCTAATCTTCCAACAGGATAAACCCTTTCATCTGTGGCACGGCGAATAAGATCAAGCACAGTCTTTCTTCCCTGCGGATCATCAGTTGTTGTAATAAAATCTTTTGGTTTATTAAGTAAGATGTAAACAAGATTTTTTGACAGGAATATTTTTTTACCATTTACAACTACTTCATCTTTTGGTGCAATTTTATGTCCGGGTTCCGTCACTACTTTTCCATTCACTTTTACAATACCTTTTTTTACGATCTCTGCAGCCTCACGACGTCCACTAACACCTGCATGAGAAATATATTTATTTAAAGGCATGAGCTCAGTGCTCTGAGGTCTCGAGATAGTTGGCTGCGATTGTTTTTGTACTGGATCAGCTTTTTGAATTCTTAGTTCCGCCCTTTTCTTGTCAAAGTAATCCGCTCTTTCTTTTTTCTCTTTTTTCTTTTCCTGGCGAAATTGTTCTTTAATTGCGGCGTTACTTTTCTTTTTATAAAACTTATCGAAGGGAGATGCTTTCTTTTTCATGTGAAGATTTTACTGTTTTACAACAGGAGGCGCAAAGATAAGCAATAACAGTGCTTCGGTTGATTAAAATAAAAAACCCTTCCCGTATAGGGAAGGGCTTCATTATTCAACAAATTTTTAGGAAAGAACTCGTCTTTTGCGAGGCATAGATTTTCTCATTTCCTGCATTTTTTTCATTTGCTCTTCATTCAAAATAGATCTCATGTTTTCTTTGTTCTTTTGAATTAATACTTTCATCTCTTCTCTTTTTTTCACCATATCCTGCGATTCATTTTCATGAATTGCTTTCATTTTCTCACGCATTTCACTATTCTGTTTTTTTATTTTTTCCACCTGGTCATTGTTCAGATCAAGCCGAAGCTTCATTTTTTCCATTCTTGCATTCGCATCTATCTCGGCCATTTTTTTACGCTCAACCTTATATTTTTCAATTTGTTCTTTGCTTAATAAAGCACTCATGTTTTCCTTATGTTTTTTATTCAGCTCCGTCATCTGGTTTCTCCAATCCTTTACCAGGATATCATCCTTTTTTCTAAGCTCATCCATTTTTTTCCTGTAATCCTCATTCAATGCTTTGGCTTTTTGCTTCTGTTCATCGGAAAGCTTAAGCTTTTCAGCCATCATTTTATCACTGTGACCTCTTTCTTCAGGATTTCTTTCTTTTTGTGCCTGGGCAGCAATGATCGTTACCATTGCCAGCATCAATACGATTATTTTTTTCATGGTTTTATTTTTAATTTGATATACAGACTAAAACAAAAATGTGAAGTTTAATCAAATCTAGGAAATTCTTCGTAGAAGGCCAAAATCCCTGATCAAAGGCTAATTCTTATTAGCTAATTGTCCGCAAGCTGCGTCAATATCCTTGCCCCGGCTTTTCCGAAGCCTTGCATTTACCTTATGCTTTTCGAGGTAACTCATAAATGCCTCAACCGTTTTTTCATCCGGTTTTTCAAATTTGGCAAAATCAATAGGATTGTACTCAATAATATTAATAAGATCGGCCGGTACCTGGCGATATAGTTTTATCAGGTCATCTGCATCTTTGAGTGAGTCATTAAAATTCTTGAAAAGAATATATTCAAATGTGATCTCATTTTTTGTTTCCTTGTAAAAATAATTTAGAGCATCTACCAGTGTTTTGATATTGTTACTATCATTGATCGGCATTATCTGGTGACGCTTGGCATCCGTAGCTGCATGCAGTGAAAGAGCCAACTTGAATTTTACTTTATTCTCACCTAACTGTTTTATTTGTTTGGCAACGCCGGCTGTTGAAACTGTAATTCTTTTTGGACTCATGGCCAAACCATCAGGTGATGTAATTCTTTCTATTGCTCTTAGAACATTTTTATAATTAAGCAATGGCTCACCCATTCCCATAAAAACAATATTGGTGAGCTTGTGACCATAGATCCTTTCACATTGCTGATTGATCAGTACTACTTCATCATAGATCTCATCAAAGGTTAGGTTACGTTTTTTATCAATATAACCTGTAGCACAAAACTTACAACTGAGGGAACAACCGATCTGGGAAGATACACAAGCTGTGGCTCTCTTTTCTGTTGGTATTAATACACCTTCCACCAAATGACCATCATGGGTTTTGAAACTTGACTTCACGGTACCATCTGCAGAATATTGAGTTGCATTTATTGTTAATGCGGGTAACGTGAAATTTTCTCCGAGAGTTTGACGAAGCTCTTTGCTCAGGTTTGTCATGTCGGCAAAACTGTGAGCATGTTTTTGCCAGAGCCATTCATAGATTTGTTTTGTGCGGAATTTTTTTTCACCGAGTCTTTCTAAATATTCTTCCAGCTCCTGTAGACTTAAATGCCTGATATTTTTTAGTTCTGTTTTCAACATTCTGCAAAGATAATCATCGATTGATGGATGAGCAGATTTCGCTGATAAGATGGTTTTATGTTCCTTTGCAGACACTTATAGCTGCGTAGCGATGGGGACGATGAATGGAGCGTCGCGACTTCAGCTCAATAGTAATTCAAAACCTTGCCTACATATAAAATGCCGGCAAGTAAACCTGGTACAAAATGAAAGATGTTTTTATAATAGATGCGATCCGAACGCCAATAGGAAAATACGGTGGAGCATTATCATCTGTAAGACCTGATGATCTGCTGGCGATCGTTATTCATGCATTGATGCAAAGAAATAGTTCTATCGACATGAATGAAGTGGAAGAAGTGATTGCAGGAGCTGCTAACCAAGCCGGGGAAGATAATCGCAATGTGGCGAGAATGGCTGCATTGCTTGCGGGATTACCTGTTAGCGTTGGTGGCGTTACCGTGAATCGTTTATGTGCATCTGGTATGCAAAGCATAATGGATGCAACAAGAGCAATTATGTGTGGTGGCGGTGAAATTTATTTTGCGGGCGGAGTTGAGAGTATGACAAGAGCACCGTTTGTAGTTGGTAAATCAAATGAAGCATGGGGCCGAAAGGGTGAGATGTTTGATACAACAATGGGGTGGAGGTTCATCAATGAAAAGCTTGCGGCTATGTATTATCCCTATACAATGGGTGAAACGGCTGAGAATGTTGCGGAGCAATGGAATATTTCAAGAGAAGAACAAGATGCGTTTGCGTTTCAATCACAGGAAAAATATTTTGCAGCAAAAGATGCGGGAAAATTCAATAATGAAATTGCTGCTGTTGAAATACATAATAAGGGATTAATAAATTGGGTCATAGTAGATGAACACCCACGAAAAACTTCTTTGGATAAGTTGGCTGTATTAAACCCTGCATTTAAAAAAGATGGAACAGTAACAGCGGGAAACTCTTCCGGGATAAATGATGGAGCTGCTTGTTTATTATTGGCAAGTGAAAAGGCAGTCAAAGAATATTCATTAACTCCATTTGCAAAAATTGTTTCAATGGCATCGGCCGGAGTTGATCCGGCAATTATGGGAATCGGCCCGGTACCAGCTACACAAAAAGCATTGCAAAGAGCCGGGTTGAAAATTGATGATATTGGCTTGGCGGAATTGAATGAAGCATTTGCTTCGCAAAGCATTGCTTGTATAAAAGAATTGAATTTAAATCCTTCGATAGTGAATGTAAACGGCGGAGCCATAGCCTTAGGTCATCCGCTTGGGTGCAGCGGCGCAAGAATATCCACAACATTGTTATATGAAATGAAAAACCAAAATGTAAAATATGGCTTAGCCACGATGTGTGTGGGAGTTGGACAGGGCACAGCAATTATTTATGAATCTTTATAGAATTAAAAATTATGTGGGAGAAAGATGGTTTTTTAAAAGATTCTGTTGATACAAATGCTGCGATGCAGCAATTGGAAATTTATATTGAATCACTTCCTGGTAAATTGAAACGATTTTCTTCCGAAGAATTATTAAAAAGATCAGCTCCGGGTAAATGGTCAAGGCAAGAAATACTTGGACACCTGGTCGATTCTGCAATTAATAATCTAAAACGTTTTACCGAAATACAGTTCTTACCTCAACCATATACTGTTATCTCTTACCAGCAAAATGAATTGGTATTAGTAAACGATTATCAAAATCTTCCATTGCAACATTTGCTTGATCTTTGGCAATCATTGAACAGGCAGATCATTTTTGTGGTAAAAGCAATTCCCATCGATAAATTAAATTCTCCTGTTGATCCCCAGTACGAAAGCAGGGAAATGAAAACACTGGGATGGATCATTTGTGATTACGTTGCACATATGCAACACCATTTCACGCAAATTTTTCCTGACTATCTAAAAAATAAAACCTAATTTTCTTTTGAAATTAAAAACACCAGTTATGAAAAAAATTATCTTATCCATTCTGTCTTGTATATTAATTATAAGTGTTTATGCCCAATCAGATCCTGCACCTAAGCCGCCACCATCTGATTTTGTCGGCAGGTATGTTTTTCCTGAAGGCAGTGTAGTGCCTGATGTGACCGTTGCTTTATCCGGAGAAGCATTAACTATGTCTTCTGCTGCCGGTAACTCCGCTCTTACAGAATTAGGAAGGGATACATTCACGATAGTTGAATTCAGCGGATTAGCAATATTCAAAAGAGGAGAAGATAAAAAAGTAAATGCCGTTCACATTGAAGCGCAGGGTTATGTACTGGATGGTCAAAAGCAAAGCAGTGGCGCATGGTCATTCACCTATTATTTGCGTCCTAATCGTGATCTGCTGGTAAAAAAGTGATCAGAAATTATAGTAGAGTAACTCCTGCTGCGGAATAGTTTGTTGACTGCTCTGCAGCAGGTTTTTTATTGTGCATGTTTGTTCTTCCAATTCTTTGCTACCGATGATAACAGCATAAGGAATATTTTTCTTTTCAGCATATTTGAATTGCTTGTCAAATTTTACACTTTCATGGTAAAGTTCGCAACGGATATTTTTGTTTCTCAATTGTTGCATTAAACCGAATGCAGCTTTACTTTCATTTTCTCCCAGGTTAAAGAACAAAACTTGCGTGCCTACATGCACATCTGCAGGAAATAAATTTAGTTCTTCCATTACGTCATAGATACGATCAACACCAAATGAAATTCCTACACCGGGAATATTGGGAACTCCGAATAAACCTGTAAGATCATCATACCTGCCACCGCCACCGATACTGCCGATCTTTACCTCGGCAGGAGCTTTTGCTTCGAAGATGATACCCGTATAATAATTAAGGCCACGGGCAAGAGTTAGATCAAGATGATAATTGATAGATGATAGATGAGGATTTCCGAAGATCTCTTTTATTTCTTCAATTCCTTTTTTTCCTGATTCTGTTGAACTGATCAGATCGCTTAACTGATCTATTTTTTCAGCATTACTTCCCCTAATGCTTAAATATCTTTCAATTAAAGCAAGTTGTTTTTCATTTATTCCTTTTTGCTTCAATTCATCTTTTACTTTTTCTAAACCAATTTTATCCAATTTATCTATGGCGATTGCGATTGCATTCATTTTTTCTGCACCGCCACATAGTTCTGCAAGTGCCGTAAGAATTTTCCTGTGATTGATCTTTAGTTCATAATTCTTAATTCCTAATTGAACAAAAACCTGATGGTAGATCAATGCAAGTTCAATTTCATTTAATAATGAATTACTTCCCACCACATCTGCATCGCATTGATAGAATTCACGGTACCTTCCTTTTTGGGGTCTGTCGGCTCGCCATACAGGCTGTAATTGATAACGCTTAAATGGGAATGTAAGCAGGTTATGATTCATTGCTACATATCTTGCAAAAGGAATCGTAAGATCATATTTTAAAGCTCTCTCGGTAATTCCTTTTACATTTTTGCCTTCCAATACTTTTTCGAAATCCTCCCGTATTTGTTTTTCTTTATCCGGATTATCTAAACCATTATTCAAAATTTTAAAGATCAATTTATCTCCTTCTTCACCATATTTTCCTATCAATGTCTCTAAGTTTTCCATTGCCGGTGTTTCTAGCGGTTGAAAACCGTAGAGCTCAAAAACATTTTTGATCGTAGTGAAAATATAATTCCGTTTGCGAACAACATCCGGTCCGAAATCTCTTGTGCCTTGTGGTAGTGATGGTTTGGCCATGGTTACTAGTTACTTGTTTCCGGTTTCTGGTTATTGGATGTTGAATATTGAGCATTGATCGTTGAATATTTCCTAACTATCGCATCACATGCTTCATTGATCATCTTGTACACTTCATGATAGCCTGGCTCTGGTCCATACCATGGATCAGGTACATCTACATTTTGGCCCGGAAATAATTCATTCAATAACAGATCAACTTTTTTTTCATCAAAATTATTTTTTGCTATTCTTCGCATTTCATCAATTACATCATCAGACATTGCATAAATTTTGTCAAAGCGATGGAAATCTTCGGCAACAAATTTCCTTGATCGTTGTTTACTGATGTCAACTCCATTAATACGTGCCACTTTTTGTGATAATGGATGTGGCGCTTCTCCCGTATGATAACCATTGGTGCCGGCACTTTCTACACTCCATTTCAATCCTGCTTTCGAGGCTTTATCCTGCAATATGCCTTCTGCTATCGGGCTGCGACAAATATTACCCAGGCAAACCATTAGAATTTTCATGAGGCAAATATAGCTACGAGGTTTGAGCTATGAGCTACGAGCAAGAAAGTCTTTTCTCGCAACTCTTAACTCCTAGCTCGAAGCTTTATGGATTTGTGAACACGTAGCATCTCATTTAAAATTATTTGCCATGACTAACAAAGAAATTCTTCAAGCAGATCTGCTCGACATTTTATTCGAGCATCGTAACAAATTATATGGTGCTTATGCATTGCGTAAAACATATTCAAGTCGTCTCGGCATAGCACTTGGCGTTGCATTATCAATAGTTTTATTATTTGTTCTTATGTCTTTTATTAGTAAAAAAGATACTGGGAATGATCAAAGAAAACATGACGATATTATTAAGCTTACACAATTAGTAATACCACCAGATGAAAAGAAAGAACCGGAGCCACCACCAAAGGCAAAACAGAAACCACCTGTAGCTGAGGTAGATTATCAGCCACCCCAAATTGTACCAGATAATAAAGTAAAAGAAACGTTGCCTGATTTGGATGATATCGACAATGCAAATATTAGTGACAAAAATGTAGAAGGAGATAAACCTACCGGTATAGCGAATGATAAAGCTGAATCAAAGGGAAATGGCGATGTTGTTGTAAAAGAACCGGAGAAAAAAGAGGAGCCACTTGGTCCAAGCCGTGAACCAAGTTTTCCCGGTGGCTCTGCAGCATGGCTTACTTTTTTGCAACGATATTTACAAGCACCAGCTGATGTGGAACCCGGACAAAGAATAGAAGTGCATGTACGTTTTTGGATAGATGTTGATGGCAGTGTTTCAAGAGCTGAGATCATAAAAAGTGGAGGAAGTGCTTTTGATAAAGAAGTATTACGGGTAATGAAAAAAATGCCCAAATGGGAACCAGCACTCCAGGCCGGAAGACCTATTGCAGTAGCCTATCAGCAACCTGTAATTTTTATCGGGCAGGAAGAGTAAAAGTTTTTATCTTGCCGTTCCCATAAATATGAGGCTCATTTATGTCGTTTGATAATAAGGAAAGAAATACTTCATCCCTGCTTCGCAGCATATATAATTACACGATGGGTGTGCTATGGCTGGGAGTTGGGATTTTTGTTTTGTTTCATAAAAAATGGGGCTATGATCTCAAGCTTGACGTGATCTTACAGAATATATTTGGCGTAAGCTGCACACTGTATGGTTTGTTTCGCATATACAGGGGTTTTAAAAAACAATAATCAGTAAAAAGAAAGCATGTTGAGGCTAAGAGATGCGTGTATATATTTTTTGTTCATTATATTGCTATCCTGTGGTACAAATCAAACTGCTGATCCAAATATTGATACCCCTATAAAAGGAACGATCAATATAAGTGCAGATGAATCATTCAAACCTGTAATTGAAGCGCAGGTACAAGTTTATGAAGCAGATTATCCTGATGTAAAACTAAATGTTCATTATAAGCCCGAGGCTGATTGCCTGAATGATCTTACAGTTGATTCAGTAAGAATGATCATCGTAACAAGATACATCAGCCCGGATGAAAAAAGATTTCTCGAAGATTCTTTGAAGCTATCGCCAGAACAAATGATGATGGCATATGATGCAATTGCGGTAATTACCCATCCTGATGAAGAAATTCATCGTTTTACAATGAAAGATATCAGGGAGATCTTGCAAGGGAAATTTAGGAAAAATTTAATCCCTGTTTTTGATGGCTTAAAAGCAACCAGCACGGTACGTTTTATCGTCGATTCAGTGTTACGTGGTGATACGCTGACAAGTAAAGCACTTGCAGCAAGGAGCAGCGAAGAAGTTGTTGAATATGTCTCAAAAAACCCGGCTGCAATTGGATTTATAGGAATTAGCTGGATCGGGAATAAAGATGATGCGCAACAACAAAGTTTTTTGACAAAAGTCAGACTTGCCGAATTAGAGTGCAAAGGATTACCTGGTCAGTATGTACAACCAATACAGGTAAATATTTATAATGGCTTATATCCTTTGAAACGAGGTTTGGTATTTGTTTTGAAAGAGAACTACAAGGGCCTTGGACATGGATTTTCAAATTTTATGACAAGTGAGAGAGGACAATTGATCTTCCGCAGGGCTTACTTGGTACCCGGATATCTACCGTTTATTGTACGACCAACCAGACTCCGGGATGAATAAAGGCTATATTTAATAACATATAAAGAGAAAGAAATGAAGAAGACCTTTTTTACATTATGTACTTTTTTGGTGCTTTCAAATTTAGGGGCGCAAAGCCTACAGGAGGGGATAAACCATCTGTATGCAAATCGCTTTAAAAATGCTGAGCAAACCTTTCAGAAATTATTGGCAGCAAACCCTAATAATGCCGATGCTACGTATTGGCTGGGACAAACGTATCTTGATAAGGATGATAATGATGCGGCCCGCCAGCTTTATGACAAAGCACTTGCAGCAAATGGCAATAATCCTTTGCTAATGGTTGGTAAGGGCCATGTATTATTGCTTGACAAAAAACTTGATGAGGCACGCCAGCTATTTGAAACAGCTTTAACTACCAGCCGTACAAAAAAAGGCGATGACCCTGTAATATTAAATGCAATTGGTAATGCCAATGTAGATGCAAAAACAGGTAATCTTACTTATGCCGTAGAAAAACTGGAAATGGCATTGCAAAGAGATCCAAAAAATGCAGACATAGCTCTTAATCTCGGAAATGCATATCGTAAAAAAGATCCGGGGCAGGGTGGTGGCAAGGCATTTGAAAACTACAAATTGGCTGCACAGATCAATCCCAACTTTGCATATCCTTATGTACGTATTGCTGCATTATTTGAAACACAAAAGCAGTGGGATCTTGTGTTGGAAAATTTGAATAAGGCGATACAGGTTGATCCAAGCTTCAGCCTTGCATACTATGAATTGTTCTATTATTACTTTTTTGCAAAACAAGATTATGCGCAGGCAGAAGCTACTTTAAATAAATACATAGGTACAAGAGCAAATGAAGATAAAACTGAAGATGATTATATGTATTCTCAATTATGCTGGGCTAAAAAGGATTGGACCTGTGCTATTACAAAAGCAGAGAGTGTAAAGACTGCAATGGGTACTAAGGTAAAACCAAGAGTCTACAAGCAATTAGCGTATTCTTATCTTGGAAAAGGTGATTTTGCTAATGCTAAAACCAATGTCGATGCATTTTTTGAAAAAGAAAAAGAAGGCTTCATGCCGCTAGATTACCAATTAAAAGCAGATATATATACAGGTGGTGGTGCAAGTTGTGAAGATGTGTATGCATTATATATGCAAGGAGCAGCTGCAGATACAGTCCTTACAACAAAGCTTGATTTTATGACGAAATCTGCAGACTATTTTAAAACAAAAGGTTGTAAGATTCAGGAAGCAGACATGAGAATGACTATTTATAATACCAGAAAAAGTCCTAACCCCGGAGGCTTATTCAATCTTGGCCTAAATTATTTTCAAGCCGGAAATCTTGCCAAAGCAGATAGTTTGTTTACTGCTTACAATACAGTATTCCCAGATAGTGTATACGGCTATTTCTGGAGAGG
The DNA here is from genome assembly GCA_035318985.1 of Chitinophagaceae bacterium. Taxonomy (GTDB): domain Bacteria; phylum Bacteroidota; class Bacteroidia; order Chitinophagales; family Chitinophagaceae; genus VBAS01. The sequence goes on along the minus strand of DATHDP010000109.1, from coordinate 48,102 downwards.
TAGAACCAATTATCAATTAGATACAACCATGATTGTTGAACCATATGCCACAAATATGCTTCGGAATTACCAGAAAAGTCTTGATATATCATTTAAAGATAAGATCAGGTATAGAACACAAGGAACTCAAGCTGCTCTTTTATTAGCCGGCTATTTTAATAATATCAAAAGCAACCGCGACTCAGCTTTAATGTATGTAGTTAAAGGACTTGAGATCGATAGTACAAATGCTCAATTAAAAAGCATCAAAGAAATTTTTGATAAACAGCCAGCAAAAGGAACTCAAAAGCCTGCCGGAAAAACAACTGGCAAACCCTCCGCAACACTTAGAAAGCCGAGCAGTAAAAGCTAATTTAAAATAAGAGTTTAGGTTTTCTTTATTTATAGCGAAAGTCCTTCCCGTAATTGGGAGGGATTTTTTTTAAGCTAAGAGAATAAAGGAGAAAAGAAGACAAGAATGAAGAATCAACGGTAATAATGATGTTTCAATGCAAATGTTTGTATTCTCTTTTCTCATCTCTCTTTTAAACTCTTAGCTTGTAAATTGACTTTGCTGACTTATTTTTGCCGCCCAGACAGACACCTATGTTCCAACTCCTTCAAACCGATCTAAATCATGTAGTGAACGATGTGAATAGTTCGGGCAGTTATATCCCGGTTGCTATACAGATCATATTGGTGGTTGGACTTATAACTTTACTATTAGGAGTGACACATTGGCTTGGTCCTAAAAGAAAAACTGCTGATAAGCTGGAAAATTTTGCCAGTGGTATTGAATCACATGGAGAAGCCCGCCATCCAATGGCCATTAAGTATTTTCTGGTAGCAATTTTGTTTGTATTGTTCGATGTAGAAGTAATATTTTTTTATCCTTATGCCGTCAATTTCAAATTTTTAGGATGGCCGGGATTTTGGGCCGTCATGATGTTTGTGGCATTTTTTCTTTGCGGTTTTGTCTACATCATTAAGAAAGGAGCACTAAGGTGGGAAGATTAGAAAACTAAAAATTAAAAAGTCAAAAGTGAAAACTAAGACTATTATTGAAGTGGGTATGTTTTTAACTTTTGATTTTTGACTTTAAACTTTTATTATGTCTCGTCCTGTATCATATAATGTAAATGTCAAGCCGCTGGAAAAAGATATTTCCATTGCCGGTATGCCTGATGGACACCAGGGGGAGGGATTCTTTGCTACAAAGCTGAATGATGTAGTGGGTCTTGCAAGAAAAAATTCTATATGGCCACTGCCATTTGCTACATCATGTTGCGGAATTGAATTTATGGCAACAATGGGATCCCACTATGACCTTGCAAGATTCGGAAGTGAACGAGTTGGATTTTCACCAAGACAATGTGATCTATTGATGGTGATGGGAACTATTGCAAAAAAAATGGGTCCGGTTGTTAAACAGGTTTATTTGCAAATGGCAGAACCAAGATGGGTGATAGCTGTTGGAGCTTGTGCTTCATCAGGCGGAATCTTTGATACCTATTCTGTATTGCAAGGTATCGACCAGGTGGTACCGGTTGATGTATATGTGCCAGGCTGTCCGCCAAGACCTGAAGCAATAATAGATGGGGTAATGAGAATACAGGATCTGATCGGTAAAGAAAGCTTGAGAAGAAGAAATGGGGATAGGTATAAAGCACTTTTAGAAAGTTACGGAATTCAATAAGAAGTGGTGAGCTACGAGCTATGAGTATGAGCTACGAGTTCAATTTTGAAATTTAAAATTAATGTCTCGCAGCTCATAGCTCGGGACTCGAAGCTAAGATGGCGCTGACTAACGAAAGAATAAAACTAAGATTGATTGAAAAATTCGGAGAACAGGTTTCTGCTTTTTCTGAACCTTACGGCATGCTAACATTTGAAGCACCAAAAGAATTGAATCTGAAGGTGCTTAATTTTTTATATGATGATGACGAATTGAAATTTCGGTTTCTTACCGATCTGCAAGCCGTACATTATCCGGATAATAAAGGAAGAGAGCTTGCAGTTGTTTATCATTTGCATAACCTGGTTGATAATGTCCGTATTCGCTTTAAAGTGTTTAGTGATATTAACACACCGGATGTTTATACGGCGACAGGTTTATTTTCCGGGGCCAATTGGATGGAAAGAGAAACCTATGATTTCTTTGGAGTGAATTTCGTAGGTCATCCAAACATGAAACGGATTTTGAATGTGGATGAAATGGATTATTTCCCAATGAGAAAAGAGTTCCCATTGGAAGATCAGTCAAGGATTGACAAGGATGATGAGATGTTTGGAAGAGGATAACCCCTGTCCCCCTAAAGGGGTGACTTAGGTTGGGAATACATCAGATATTTGAAAATGTTTTTGTCCGGTAGGGACAAAATATTAATAGCCCCGGGTTTTAACCCGGGGAAAAATATAAGAAGATATAACAAGAACCCCGTAGGGGTTCAATATTTAATCAAATAAAGAATTGATTAAACAAAATAGTGAGGAGTTGAATGTGGGGAGTAAAGAACAAAAAGTACAAGAGTGCGACGCAACGGAAGATGATAGCAGCAATAAAGTTGGGCACAAACTTAATATCGATTGAGGAAAAATTGTATAAATAAGTAAAGCATAAAAATTCCCCTTTAGGGGTTTGGGGTATGACAGAACACGAACATATAAGGTTACCGGAAGGCTCGATAGAAAAAACTACCACTACAATTAATCTTGGGCCTACGCATCCTGCAACGCATGGTGTGTTTCAAAATATATTGGAGCTGGATGGTGAAAAAATAGTTTCGGCAGAGCAAACTGTCGGTTACATTCATCGTGCATTTGAGAAGATAGCTGAACGCCGACCCCTTTACCAGATCACTCCCTTAACAGATCGTTTGAATTATTGCTCTTCGCCGATCAATAATATGGGCTGGCATATTACCTGCGAAAAATTATTGGGTATAAAAATTCCGAAGCGGGTTGATTATCTCCGTGTGATCATTATGGAGCTGGCGAGGATCTCAGATCATCTTATCTGTAATTCTATTGTTGGTGTTGATACCGGTGCGTACACAGGATTTCTTTATGTAATGCAATACCGTGAACTGATCTATGAAGTTTATGAAGAGATATGTGGGTCACGATTGACAACAAATATTGGACGCATTGGCGGCTTTGAAAGAAATTTTAATGCTATCGCTTTTCAAAAATTAGATAAGTTCCTTGCTGAATACCCTGCTGTGTTGAAAGAGTTCATTAACCTCTTTGAACGCAACAGGATCTTTATGGAACGTACACAAGGTACTGGCCCTATCAGTGCAGAGAGAGCATTGAATTATAGTTTCACCGGTCCGAATCTTCGTGCCGCCGGTGTTGATTATGATGTAAGAGTGCACACGCCTTATTCCAGTTATGAAGATTTTCAATTCAATGTTCCTGTAGGAACAACTGGCGATAATTTTGATCGCTGGCAGGTGCGTAATGAAGAAATGTGGGAGTCATTAAGTATAATTGAACAAGCATATAGAAAAGTAAAAGAGTTTAAAGGAGCTGATGCAGAAGTTTTTCATGCTGATGTTCCTGAATATTATTTGCCGGAGAAAGAAGATGTATATACAAAGATGGAAGCACTGATCTGGCATTTTAAGATCATCATGGGTGAAATAGATATTCCTGCGGGTGAGGTATATAGTTGTGTAGAGGGCGCCAATGGTGAAGTGGGCTATTATTTAATTAGTGATGGCGGCCGTACGCCTTATAGATTACATTTTCGCAGACCATGTTTTATTTATTACCAGGCATACGAGGAAATGACAAAGGGAAGTATGATGAGTGATGCAATTATAACATTGAGCAGTTTGAATTTGATAGCAGGAGAATTGGATGCATAAACCCCCTGTCCCCCTAAAGGGGTGACCTAGGTGGAATATTATTTTAGTTCTTTAAACAGTATAAAAGTTGAATGTTGAATTTTATGTTACCAGCTTAGTGCTACTATTTAGCTTTAGTTGCGTCGCACTCTTCAACGTTCATATCAATATTGAGCAATTTTAACTATAACACTCTTTTTAAAAGTTAGGGTGTTACAAAAGCCCCTTTAGGGGTTGGGGTTTATGATAAAATTTAACGACCAGAAATTAAAAGAAGTTGAACAGATCATTCAGCGTTATCCTGAAGGCAAACAGAAGAGTGCCCTGATACCTGTATTGCATTTGGCGCAGGAGGAGTTTGGTGGATGGTTAAGTTCTGAAACAATGGATTATGTTGCTTCTGTTTTAAATCTTCAACCGATCGAAGTATATGAAGTGGCCACTTTTTACAGCATGTACAATTTAAAGCCTGTTGGCAGATATTTATTCGAAGTTTGTCAAACCGGTCCATGTATGCTGAACGGGAGCGATAATATCATAAAGTACATTTTTGAAAAGCTGGGAATAAAACCTGGCGAAACAACAGTTGATGGAATGTTTACTTTAAAAACAGTTGAGTGCTTGGGTGCTTGCGGTTATGCGCCGATGATGCAGTTGGGAAAAAATTTTCGTGAACATTTGACAAAAGAAAAAGTGGATGCGATCATTGAAGAATGCAGAAGTAAGGCGGCAATTAATAATTAAAAATTAAGAATTAATAATGCGAAAATTTGCAGCCGTTCTTTTTGTTCTGTTCTTGTTGACGACAAAAAGTTCTTTTTCGCAGATAGATAGTGTTGGGTTAAGGAATGCGATGCAGCAATTAGATAAAGCTCTTTTACAAAAAGATGAAGTTGTTTTGAAGATAGTACTTCACAAAGAAGTGAGCTATGGTCATTCAAATGGATGGATACAAAGCAAAGACGATATCCTGAATGATTTTAAAAGCGGCAAACTGACTTATAATAATATTGAAAACAACAGTTCGGCAATTGTAAAAATATCCGAGAAATATGCAACGGTGAAAACGAATACAAATGCTGAAGGCTTGGTGAATGGAACAGCATTTAAGTTAACGCTGCATATCATGCAGTTTTGGATAAAGACAAAAAAGGGTTGGCAATTGATAGCAAGACAGAGTGCAAAATTATAGACCATTTAGATAATCAGAGAATGAGAAGAATATTTAAATATTATTTTTTATTGATGTTGGTGGGCTGTACTTCTACGAAAGACGCTGTCGTGCTATCACCTTACCCGGCAGGAATGCTTGGAGAAACCAAAGGTGATTTTGTCGAGTTATTTGATGGGAAAACCATAAAAGGTCCAATTACAGAGATTAAGTCTAAAACGATAACAATTAATGGAAATACTTACAATGTAAAACAAATAAAATCATTTGAGTATAGATACGTATATAAAACGATGTATGAAAAACATTTTATAGCAAGATTCATCAAAGGGAAAATTAACGTTTATACCCGAACGCAATCTTTTGAGGATATAATATTACCTGATGAAAAAGTTGCAGGGAAGAATGATAGAATTGATAAAATTTCAGGTAAGTCATCAACTTATTATTATTTGCAAAAAGGTGACGACGCTGAAATTAAGCCATTTGATATGAAACTTCTTGAGGAGATGATCAGTGACAATAATTCGGCATTGGATTATTTAAATAAATACAAAGCCCTTAAGAAAAAGGATAACAAATATCTGGACAAGGCTATTGAGACTTATAATATGACTTAGAGAAATGGGAAGAAAATTATTATTAGATAAAATTGATGTTGAAGGCATACGTTACTTCGATGCATACCGCAAGAATGGCGGTTATCGTAGTGTGGAGAAAGCATTGAAGACAATGACACCAGACCAGGTCACTGATGAAGTAAAGAAAAGTGGTTTGCGTGGCCGTGGGGGTGCTGGTTTTCCAACTGGTATGAAATGGGGTTTTCTTGCAAAGCCTGCAGGTGTGCCACGTTATCTTGTAGTAAATGCTGATGAATCTGAACCGGGAACTTTTAAGGATCGTTATTTAATGGAGTTTCTTCCTCATTTATTAATTGAAGGAATTATTACTTCATCTTACGCAATTGGTTCAAATCGCTCATACATATATATACGTGGTGAGTTTGCATGGATAGATGCTATCCTTGAACAAGCTATCACAGAAGCAAAGAATAATGGGTTTCTTGGTAAAAATATTTTGGGCAGCGGCTTTGACTGTGAGATCTATGTGCAGCGAGGTGCTGGTGCTTATATCTGTGGTGAAGAAACTGCCTTGCTTGAATCACTCGAGGGAAAGAGAGGGAATCCAAGAATTAAACCTCCTTTTCCAGCTGTAAAAGGTTTGTGGGATTGTCCAACCGTTGTTAATAATGTAGAAACGATCGCTGCAGTTGTACCGATCGTGAATGATGGCGGAGATGAATATTCAAAGATCGGTATTGGAAAATCAACAGGAACTAAACTCATCTCTGCCTGCGGCAATATTAATAAGCCAGGCGTGTATGAACTTGAAATGAATATTTCCGTTGAAGAATTTATTTATAGTGATGAATATTGCGGTGGTATTGCAAATGGCAAAAGATTAAAAGCTTGTATTCCCGGTGGATCATCTGTTCCTATTTTACCGGCCAATTTATTATTGAAGACTGCGAAAGGTGAAAAGAGAATGATGACTTATGAAAGTTTGGCTGATGGTGGTTTTGCAACAGGGTCAATGATGGGTAGCGGTGGTTTTATAGTGATGGATGAAGATCAGTGTGTAGTTAAACATACTTATACCTTAGCAAGATTTTATCGTCATGAAAGTTGTGGTCAATGTTCTCCATGTCGTGAAGGAACAGGGTGGATGGAAAAAATTCTTTTGAATATTGATAATGGTAAAGGAAAGATGAGTGATATTGACCTGTTGTGGGATATACAAAGAAAGATAGAAGGCAATACAATTTGTCCATTGGGTGACGCAGCAGCATGGCCTGTTGCCGCAGCTATTCGTCATTTCAGAGATGAATTTGAGTGGCATGTATTGAATCCCGAAGAATGCTTGAGAAAAAATTATGGTTTGGCGAATTATGCGAAACCGTTAGAAGTTCCAATAAGTTAAAAGTGAAAACTTAAAACTTAAAAATTGAGTGACTCGAATAAAACATATGATATCAAAATCAGGTGTTACGAGTTTTCGAAAAGTATAGTTCTTTTTATAAATAGATATGAGTTTAAAAGAATTCATTACCCAATAATAGATCAGCTTCTAAGAAGTGCTACTTCGATCGGGGCAAATGTTATTGAAGGTAAATCGGGGAATTCAAAGAAAAATCTTATAAGCTTCTTTTCTATTGCATTGCGATCAGCAAATGAAACTAAATATTGGCTTTGTTTGATTCGTGATACACTTGAAGTTGATAAAAAAGAAACAAATCTATTAATTACTGAGGCTGATGAAATTTCCAAAATATTGGGCAGATCAATTTTAACTCTAAAACAAAATATCAAAGAGTAAACAGTTTTAACTTTTAACTTTTTAGTTTTGACTTTTTAAAATGGCTGAAGAAAAAAAATTATTTAAAGTAACTATTGATAACATCACTATTGATGTGGATCCGGGCACAACGGTGTTGCAGGCTGCACGGAAAATTGGTGGTGATGTAACTCCGCCTGCTATGTGTTACTATACACATTTGAAAGGGAGTGGCGGTAAATGTCGTACCTGTTTAGTTGAAGTTGCAGCTGGTTCTGCCGCTGATCCGAGGCCAATGCCAAAGCTGGTAGCAAGTTGCCGCACGAATGTAATGGATGGAATGGTGGTAAAAAGTATAACGAGCGAAAAGGTACTTGATGCCAGGAATGGAGTTGTTGAATTTTTATTGATCAACCATCCACTCGATTGCCCGATATGCGACCAGGCCGGTGAGTGTGATCTGCAGGATCTTTCTTATGAACATGGCAAAGAAGGAACGAGGTATGATTTTAAAAGAAGAACATTTGATAAAGAAGATATCGGTCCTTATATACAATTGCACATGACACGGTGTATTCTTTGTTATCGTTGTACCTATGTTGCCGATCAATTGACTGATCATCGTGTGCATGGTGTTCTGGATCGTGGAGATCATTCTGAAATTTCAACATATATATCGAAAGCGATCGACAATGATTTTTCAGGAAATATGATCGATGTATGCCCGGTAGGCGCACTAACCGACAGAACATTCAGATTTAAGAATCGTGTATGGTTCACTAAACCAATGGATGCTCATCGCAATTGCGATAAGTGTTGCGGCAAAGTAACATTATGGCTTCGTGGTGATGATGTGTTAAGAGTTACGGCAAGAAAAGATCAATGGGGCGAGGTGGAAACTTATGATGGCAAACCTGGTTGGATATGCAATGATTGCCGCTTTCATAAAAAGCATAAGTATGATTGGGAGATAGAAGGTTTGAAAAACGTGAGCAGGCATTCTGTGATCGGCCAGGGAAAATATCCTGGTCTGCAAATGCCGAAGGAAACAATTGCTGAAGTAATGGGAGGTAAATCGCCTAACCTTTTAATGGACATCCATACAATAAGTGGAGTAAACGATCCGGGTGTTGACCTGAGTAAAATTGAAGGGCCGGCGACAAGTAAGACATTTAATAATAATGAGTAATTAATTAATAAGAATGATCGATTGGGGAATTTTATTGGAGAAATCAATTTTGATCTTAGCTGTGGTAACCATATCACTTGTTATTGCCATGTATGCAACATGGGCGGAAAGAAAAATTGCTGCAGTAATCCAAGATCGTCTCGGGCCAAACAGGGCGGGTCCATTTGGATTATTACAGCCTGTAGCCGATGGATTAAAACTTTTCATGAAAGAAGAGATCATTCCCAGTGCTTCTTCTAAATTTCTTTTTGTAACAGGACCTGCACTCGCAATGGTAACTGCGCTTATGACGAGTGCTGTTATTCCATGGGCGCCTTCGATTAATTTATTTGGCAGAGATATAAATCTACAGATCGCAGATATCAATATTGGAATGCTTTATGTTTTTGGTGTGGTGAGTCTTGGTGTGTATGGGATCATGATCGGTGGTTGGGCTTCGAATAATAAATTTTCTTTATTGGCCGCTATTCGTGGCGCTTCGCAAATGATAAGCTATGAATTAGCGATGGGTCTTGCATTGATCGCATTGTTAATGCTGACCGGCTCATTAAGATTGAGTGTGATCGTTAGTCAACAAAGTGAAGGAATGTTTAACTGGAACATCATGTACCAGCCACTTGGCTTTATTATATTTTTTATTTGTGCTTTGGCTGAGTGTAACCGTACGCCTTTTGATCTTCCGGAAGCTGAGAATGAGTTGAACTTTGGTTATCACCAGGAATACTCATCCATGAAACTTGGATTTTATTTGTTTGCTGAATACATCAATATGTTCATCAGTGGTGTTGTAATGTCAACCCTGTTCTTTGGCGGTTATGATATTCCATTTGTAAATGAAGCCAATTGGGGGCATGCATGGTGGGTTGGACTAATTGGATTTAGTGTATTAATGACAAAAGCTTTATTCTTTGTATTTGTATTTATGTGGATACGCTGGACGATACCAAGGTTCCGTTATGATCAATTAATGAATTTGGGATGGAAAGCATTGATTCCACTTTCATTGTTGAATATGGTGATAACGGCGGTGGTGATATTGTTGTTGAAATAATTAAAAGTCGGAAAGACGTGAAAGTCAGAAAGACCGAAAGAGAATTAATCAAAATGGTATATACTTTCTGACTTCCGGACACCGGACTTTCGGACTTAATAAAATATATATTTGCGAACTTTTGAAATGATAATATGCAGGCATTAACAAACAGGGCAAAATTGGTAGATCGGAGACCCATGACGGCGTTGGAAAGGATTTACCTGTGGAATATTCTGAAAGGTATGATGATCACTTTCCGGCATATTTTTAAAAAGAAGGCGACGATCAATTACCCGGAACAAAAAAGAAGTTTTAGCTCCGTGTTCCGCGGTTTACAAATTTTGAATCGTGATGAAGAAGGCCGTGAACGTTGCACAGCTTGTGGTTTATGTGCTGTTGCTTGCCCGGCTGAAGCGATCACAATGGAAGGCGCAGAACGTTTGCCAACAGAAGAACATTTGTACCGTGAGGAAAAATATGCAGCAAAGTATGAGATCAATATGCTGCGTTGCATATTCTGTGGATTGTGTGAAGAAGCTTGTCCCAAAGATGCGATCTATTTATCGCAAACTTTTGCGCAGGCAAACTATTCACGGGAAGGGTTTATTTATAAAAAAGAAGATCTGTTGATCCCTCATCCTAAAGAAAATCCTGAAGCGTATGCAAAGGCATTGGGTGAAAAAAAAATTAATAACTAATGGTTATTAATTAATAATTGTTGATTTGAAGAATAACTGTTTATAAGAAATGGGTGTTACTCCAATACTATTCTGGATACTTTCTGTAGTTGCATTGTTCAGTGCATTGATGGTTATTACCAGTAAAAATCCAATGCACAGTGTTATCTGGCTGATCATCGTATTCTTTGCTATCTCTGGTCATTATCTCCTTCTAAATGCGCAGTTTCTTGCTATTGTAAATATTATAGTATACGCCGGCGCCATTATGGTGTTGTTCCTGTATGTATTAATGCTGATGGATCTGAAAAAAGAAACAGAACCGAAAAAAAATCGGTGGCTGAAATTAGCTGGCGCAGTTGCAGGAGGAAGTTTATTATTAGTGTTAATAGCAGCATTAAAGAAAGCTGATCTTGCAAACCAGTTTGCAGAAACAAGAACCGGTGATATTGGTTTGATAGAAAATTTAGGAAAAGTATTGTTCAATGAATACGTGGTGCCGTTTGAAATAAGTAGCATTTTATTTTTAAGCGCTATGGTAGGAGCGGTGGTGATTGGGAAGAAGGAATGAAAAAAACTGCGAGCTATTAGCTGCGAGCCACGAGCTAAAGACTCTGACTCGAAGCTCACAGCTCGTGACTCGTAACTTATAATATGCAGATCGATTATTATATATACATATCTCTTGCACTTTTCTGTATAGGAATAGTGGGAGTGCTTACACGCAGGAATGCGATCATCATATTTATGTGTATTGAGCTAATGCTGAATGCTGTGAATTTGTTGCTGGTAGCATTTTCTAAAATGCATCATTTAAAAAATGCAGCAGTGAATGCATCAGCAGGAAGCGATGGGCAGTTATTCGTATTTTTTATAATGGTAGTTGCTGCAGCTGAAGTAAGCGTTGGGCTGGCGATCATTGTAATGATGTATCGGAATATTCATTCGGTGGATATAAACTTTTTGAACAGGTTGAAACATTAGGCCTATCCCAACCTTCCCAAAGGGAAGGAGTACGGCCGTTTATGATTGGAAATAAAAATAATAACGAAACTTCAAAAGCCCCGCATTGTGCGAGGTTTGGAGGAGCTTTATGAAGAATGTTTTAGAATTTTCTTATTTAATTCCTCTTTTTCCGTTGATCGGTTTTTTGATCACCGGATTGGGTCGGAAATATTTATCCAGGCCACTCACCGGGATAATTGGAAGTGGTGTTATTCTTATTTCATTTTTGTTGAGTGTTTGGATATTTTTCCAGGTTAAAGAAGGTAATTCTGGTGTAGTTAGTTATTTCAACTTTATCTCGGCCGGCAGTTTAAAAATCCCATTTTCGTTTCAGATCGATGCGCTGTCATCTTTATTTCTTTTAATAATTACCGGTGTTGGCTTTTTGATCCATGTTTATTCTGCTTCCTACATGCATCATGAAAGCAAAGAACATTTTGCCCGTTACTTTTCTTACCTGAATCTTTTTGTATTCTCTATGTTGCTGCTGGTAATGGGCGGCAACTTTGTTATTCTTTTTATTGGCTGGGAAGGTGTTGGTCTTTGTTCTTACCTGCTTATCGGGTATTGGTTTAAAAACACTGAGTATAATTATGCAGCCCGCAAGGCATTTGTGATGAATCGCATAGGTGATCTTGCTTTTCTCATCGCTATTTTCATGATCATCGCAAAAGTGGGTTCGGTAAATTTTGGGGATGTGTTTTCTGCGGAAGGATTGCAAAAACTTGCACCATCAGCAACGATCATTACTCTTTTACTTTTTGTAGGTGCCACGGGTAAAAGTGCACAGATACCTTTATATACATGGTTGCCTGATGCTATGGCTGGTCCAACACCTGTCTCAGCATTGATACACGCTGCAACAATGGTAACTGCCGGTATTTACATGATCGCAAGAAGTAACTTGTTGTATTCATTAAGTGAGACAACACAAAACATCGTTGCCTATATCGGTTTAGCTACAGCATTGCTTGCGGCAACAATTGCATTAAAACAAAATGATATTAAAAAAGTGTTGGCATATTCAACCGTAAGCCAATTAGGATATATGTTTTTGGCTTTAGGTGTAGGCGCCTATACTGCTGCTATATTTCATGTGATGACACATGCATTCTTTAAAGCATTGTTGTTTTTAGGAAGTGGCAGTGTTATCCATGCAATGAGTGGGGAACAGGATATACGCAACATGGGAGGTTTAAGTAAAAAATTAAAAATTACATTCTTCACATTTTTGATAGGTTGTCTTGCGATCACAGGTATTCCGCCATTCAGCGGTTTCTTTTCAAAAGATGCAATATTATTAGCAGCATTTGAACATGATGAAAGGGGAAAGATCCTGATCCTTTATTCTATCTCATTATTTACAGCATTGCTTACAACCTACTATATGTTCCGTTTGTTGTTTATTACATTCACGGGAAAATTCAGGGGCACACAGGAACAGGAGCATCATCTGCATGAAAGCCCTGCATTGATGACGATTCCTTTGATAGTTCTTGCAGTGTTAGCAGCTATCGGTGGGTTTATAGGAATTCCTGAAGTGTTTGTAAAAGGAGGAGACAGGTTGACCCCATTTCTTTCTAAAGTTATTGCGACAAATCATGAACCGGTAAGTCGCTCAACCGAATTTTTCTTAATGGGCTTGTCAGGCGTTTTGGTAGTAGCAACGATCATCTTTACGTGGTTCCGGTTCAAAAATTATCAACCTAAAGAAGACAAAGGATTCGGGAAAGTTTTGGAAAACAAATGGTATGTGGATGAATTGTATGATAAGATCATTGTAAATCCATTAAATAAGCTTGCAGGGTTTCTGAATAATTTTTTCGAAAGATTCATTATAGATGGTATTGTAAACGGCGTTGGCAGAGCTGTAAACTATAGCAGCCGTCAATTAAGATTATTGCAAAGCGGGCAAGTCGGCAGCTATGTATTGTTAATGGTTTTGTCAATACTGCTTTTATTGTTGTATCAATTTTTTATTAAGAAATAAGTAGATGATCTCATTACTTCTGATATTAATTCCATTATTAAGCGGCATTGCTTCTTTTTTCTTTAAAAAAGAAAATGCAGCAAAAGGCTGGGCTTTGCTTTCGTCCTTTGCCACTGTTGCAGTTTCGATACTTGGATTGACTATCTTAAATAAAACAGAATTACTTCAATTCAAATGTAACTGGCTGCCAGGATTAGGCAGCAGTTTTTCTATTCGCCTGGATGGTATGGGTCAATTGCTTTGTTTACTTACAGCAATTTCATTTCCATTAATATTTATTGCAACATGGAACCGTACATATAGAAATGCGCATAATTTTTTTGCGTTGATGCTTCTTTCCCAGGCAGGACTGATGGGAGTTTTTCTTGCAATGGATGCATTGTTGTTTTATTTCTTTTGGGAGTTAGCATTGATACCTGTTTATTTTCTTTCTTCTATTTGGGGAGCAGAAAGAAGAATTGCAGCGACATTCAAGTTCTTTATTTACACATTTGTTGGTTCTTTATTAATGCTGATCGGGTTGATCTATATACATTCACTTACACCTGACAGGTCATTTGATATTAGATCTTTTTATGCTGTTGCAATAGACAATAAAACACAGCACTGGATCTTCTGGTTAATGTTTGTAGCATTTGCAATTAAGATCCCGGTGTTCCCATTTCATAGCTGGCAGCCTGATACATATGAACAATCACCCACAGCCGTTACAATGGTGTTGAGCGGTATCATGGTGAAGATGGGATTGTTTGCGGTCATTCGCTGGTTACTTCCGGTTTTACCATCTGCCTCTTTTGCTTATGGTGAAAAGATGATCTCCATGTGGGTAATTGTTGGAATGATCTACGCTTCTTTGCTGGCATGGCGACAAGATGATATGAAGAGATTGATCGCTTATTCATCTATTGCACACCTTGGGTTGATGGTTGTAGCCATTTTTTCTGAATCAGAAATAGGTATGCAGGGTGTGATGATACAAATGTTCAATCATGGTATAAATATTCTTGGACTTTGGGTTATTGTTGAAATATTAGAAAGAAAATATGGAACAAGAAAACTTTCTGAACTGGGAGGTCTTGCACAAAAAGCACCAGCGATGGCTATATTCTTTGTAGTTGTTGCACTGGCAAATATTGCCTTGCCGTTAACGAATGCATTTGTTGGGGAGTTCATGATGTTCACGGGAATTTTCACTTCTTCTATGTCCGAGTATGAAATGATAACAGTGCCGGCTGCAGGTATTACAATTATACTTGGCGCCATCTATACATTAAGGATGGTACAAAAAGTGATCTATGGAAATACAAACGCATTAACGGAGACAGGAACTGATATTGGCTATAATGAAAAACTGGTACTTGGAATAATTGTGATATTGATAATCGCAGGTGGTATTTACCCGCAGGCATTTCTTAGCCTGACCGAAGAGACAACAAAGTTTATTTTGAATGAAGCAAACATATATCCTTCGTTAGGCAAATAAAAAATTAGTGAAAAGAGCATGAACGCATTAATTATATCGGGAATAATGGGAGTGGTGATGATGTTCAGCGGTATTTTGCTGAAACAGAGATCATCTGTTCGTGCCGTTGCATTGACCGGGCTTTTTGTTGCAATTGTTTTGAATGTAATGGAAATGTCTGGCTTTCATTTATTCAAGATCGATATAACTGGTATGATGAAGTTCGACAGGCTTGCACTTTTCTTCAATACGATCGCAATGGGCTGCACATTCATTTTCTTTTTGTTATCAGCAAAGGAAATGGAGAAAGTGGGATTAAATTACTCTGATTATTTTGCTTTGATATTCTTTATTCTTTGTGGCATCATACTTTCATCTTCTTTCAGTTCATTACTAATCCTATTCCTCGGCATTGAGATCATATCAATACCATTATATATTTTAACGGGCAGTGATAAAAGAAATTTAAAAAGTAATGAAGCGTCATTAAAATATTTTCTGCTCGGCTCTTTTTCAACAGGGTTAATGCTGATGGGTATCACTCTCATTTACGGCAACTCGGGTTCATTTTCAGTAGAAGTTATCGCTGAAAGTATTTCAAAACCTGATGTAAAGCCTGGCATATTGCTAATAGCTGGCTTATTGTTGTTAATGTTCTCCATGGCTTTTAAAGTATCTGCTGCGCCATTTCATTTTTGGACACCAGATGTTTATGATGGAGCGCCAACAGTGTTTACTTCTTTTATGGCAACGATCGTAAAGGCAGCAGTATTTATTGCATTCCTTCGTTTATTCTATTATGCATTTGGAAATATTCATGAAACCTGGAAGCTGATAATTGCTATAATAACAGCCCTCACTTTATTTATTGGTAATATCACCGCCGTCTTTCAGCAAAGTGTAAAAAGAATGCTGGCTTACTCAAGTATTGCACAAGCAGGTTTTATGTTAATGGCTATTCTTGCATTAAATGCATCTGCAACTGAAGGAATATTACTTTACACAACTGCATATTGTCTCGCCACGATCGGTCTTTTTGCCATCTTGGTAAAAATGAAAGACTATACGTTTGAGGGTTTCAATGGTTTTGCAAAACATCAGCCCTTATTGGCGGCCGTTGCTGTTGTTTTCCTTTTGTCTTTAGCAGGCATTCCATTAACTGCAGGCTTTCTTGCAAAATTTTATATGCTCAATGCAGTAATTGAGAAAGGCGGTTTTCTGTGGCTTGTAATTTTTGCGGTGCTGATGGCAGCTATCAGTGTTTATTATTATTTCCGTGTGATACAAGCAATGTATTTTAAAGAAGGCGAAGCACAAGCCATTGAAGTCAGTACATCATTCAAATGGACCATTGGTCTTGTTGCTGCACTGGTTATTTTGCTGGGCGTATATCCTCAACTTTTATTCAGCTGGTTTTATTTTTAGAAAAAAATTATTGCGGGGAATCAATTCTTACAAAAAATTTTTGCCATTCCTGTATTAGACTTGGTCAGGAACTTTTCACCCATAACTTTGTTTTCCCGATAAATAACGGGATTAAAAAAAACTTCATCATGAGAAAAACTACAGGCCGTATCTTTTTCGGCTTCACGATGCTTTGCTTTAGTATGATCACCGTTGCCCAGGTGAGACCACAAACCGGCGACTCAACAAGATCCACAGGACCGGGTGGACCGGGAGGAAGACCCGCAGCAGGTGTCAGGCCTTACAGAGAGATCATTACTGATAAAGCAATTACAAAAAATGGTTTTTTCAAAGTTCATAAAGTTGAGGACAAATATTATTTTGAAATTCCCAACGATATGCTGTGGCGTGATATACTTGTTGTAAATCGTCTTTCTCAAACACAAGCAGGTACTGGATATGGCGGCGACCAGGTAGGTCAGAATGTTGTTCGCTTTGACAGGGGACCAAACAATAGAATATTTCTTAGAACAATATCTTATGCTGTTTATGCAAAAGATTCTACGTCGCCCATGTTCTCGTCTGTTTCAAATTCAAATCTTCAACCAATTTCTTTTTCATTTGATATAAAAGCTTTTGGAAAAGATTCTGCAACATCGGTTATAGAGATCACTGATTTTGTAAATGGAGATAATGATGTTCTTTTCTTTAGCAACGCTGCAAAATCTGCAAGACGCATTGGATCATTACAAACAGATAAATCTTATATAGTAAGTGTAAAGCCTTACCCTATCAATATTGAGATCAAAGCAGTAAAAACTTATGGAAGAACTCCTGCGCCTCCAGGTGGTGGCGGTGGTTTTGGAGCTCCTCAACCAAGTGGCAATCTTACCGTGGAAATGAATAGTTCATTTGTATTGCTTCCAAAAACCCCTATGCAGGCAAGATATTTTGATGCAAGAGTTGGCTACTTCACTGTTGGCTACACAGATTTTGATGCAAACCCACAAGGTGTAAGAGATATTACAATTGCAAAACGCTGGAGACTGGAACCAAAGCCAGAGGATATAGAGAAATACAAAAGAGGTGAACTGGTAGAACCTCAAAAACCAATTATATTTTATATCGATCCGGCAACCCCAAAAAAATGGATACCTTATTTGATGCAAGGTGTAAATGATTGGCAAGCTGCATTTGAAAAAGCCGGATTTAAAAATGCAATTTTTGGAAAGATGGCGCCAACAAAAGAAGAAGACAGTACCTGGAGCCTGGAAGATGCCCGCAACTCTGCCATAGTTTATAAACCCTCCGATATTGCCAATGCAAGTGGTCCAAGTATTTCTGACCCACGCAGTGGCGAAATAATGGAGAGTCATATCAATTGGTATCATAATGTAATGGAGCTTATCCGCAATTGGTATATGATCCAGGCAGGCCCGAATGATATTCGTGCAAGACAAATGGTATTTCCTGATGAATTGATGGGTCGTCTTGTTCAGTTTGTTTCGTCACACGAAGTCGGACACACACTTGGTCTTCGTCACAATTTTGGTTCAAGTTCATCAGTGCCTGTTGAAAATTTAAGAAATAAAGAATGGGTTGCTAAAAATGGACATACACCATCGATCATGGATTATGCTCGTTTCAATTACATTGCACAACCTGAAGATGGGTTAACAGGGGAAGAATTGCAAGGCCGGATCGGTGATTATGACAGGTGGGCAATTGAATGGGGTTACAGACGTTTTTATGAATTCAAAACTCCCGAAGCGGAAAAAGGGAAATTGAATCAATGGACGAGAGAAAAATTAAAAGATCATCGTTTATGGTGGGGTGATGGTGAAACTAACCAGGATGATCCACGTTCACAAACAGAAGACTTAGGTGATAATGCAGTTAAAGCAAGTGAATATGGAATTAAAAATCTAAAACGGATTATTCCTGAATTAATGAAATGGACAAAACAGGATAATGAAGATTATACAAACCTTTCAGATGTATATGGCCAGTTAACAGGACAGTTCAGTCGTTATATGGGTCATGTTTCAAGAAATGTTGGTGGTATTTATAAAACACCAAGAGTGGTTGAAGAGTCAGAAGCGGTTTATGAATTTGAGCCGAAAGCAAAACAAGCTGAAGCGGTTGCCTTTATCAATCAGCAATTGTTCACTACACCAACCTGGTTGATCAGCAGTGATATTTACGGTAAGACTGGGGCTAGTCCATTAACAGTTATTGGAAATATCCAGGACAATACCTTAAATCGCTTTTTTAGTGCAAACACCTTGAATAAGTTAATAAATGCAGAAACTGCACTTGGCAACAATGCTTATAAGATGACTGATCTTTTCAATGATGTAAAAAAAGGTGTATGGTCAGAGTTAAGCACAAGAAAAACCATAGATGTTTACCGCAGGAATCTTCAAAAATCATATGTAAACATTTTAAGTAATTTATTGAACCCTGCAGATGTAGTAATAAATCTTGGTGGCGGAGGTTTCAATATTGGGTCTTCGGTAAATACTGATAAATCAGATATTAAAAGTTTGGTTCGGGCACATCTTACTTCTTTGAAAGCAGAAGTAACTTCGGCCGCATCGGCAATCGCAGATCCAATGAGCAAGTACCATTTACAGGACATTGCAAAAAGGATCGACGAAGCGTTGAATCCTAAAAAATAATTTTGCCGGTAATTGAAAAGGGTGGTTTTATAGCCGCCCTTTTTTATTTAATTTAACCAGTTGTCAAATTTTTATAACTTTGGATTGATCGACTTCCTTACTTTGCATCAGACAAATGAGATACAGCGATATTATATCAATAGCATTCAGATCTGTAAAAAGCAATATGCTTCGCACAGTGCTTACTGTTCTGATCATTGCATTAGGCATTACAGCATTGGTGGTCGTTAACACAGCTATTAAAGCGATCAATCAAAAATTTACTGAAAGTTTCTCTACCATGGGAGCCAGCGGCTTTACCATTAGATATAAGGATCGGAATATTCGTTTCGGCGGGGGTGGTGGATCTGAAATTAAAAAAGAGAAAAAAGGAAGCAAGAAAGAAAAGAAGTCAAACCTTGGTAAAATAATAAGAAAAGAAGAAGCGGAAATGTTTGTACAGAATTTTAAATTTCCTTCCTCAAAAGGTGTTTCTGTATTTGCATCAAGAAATGCGATTGCTTCTTACGAAACAAAAAAAACAAGCCCCAATGTTTTTTTATTCGGTGGTGACGAGAATTATATGATCCTGAACGGATACAAATTAAGATCGGGAAGAAATCTTAACCAGGCAGATGTACAATCTGCAAGAAATGTTTGTATCGTAGGTTATGATGTAGCGAAAAAATTATTCCCTACGAACCCTGACAGAGCTGTTAATGCAATTATCCGGGTGCAAAATATTCCTTATCGGGTTATTGGAGTACTGGATAGCCGTGGTTCTTCATTTGGGATGAGCTTAGATAACAGGATCTTTACTAGTTATACAAATGTTCACCGGCAGTTCAGTTCAGGGATAAGTTATGTAATAGCTATCATGACTGATGATATAAAGAAAGTACAGGTTGCCATGGGTGAGGCTGAAGGTGTTTTTCGATCAGTGAGAAAACTGGCAACTACAGAAGAAAACAATTTTGTACTCGATCGGAATGATAGTGTTGCTGAAAAAGCAATGAACAGCCTTGGCATGATCTCTTTGTCTGCCCTGGTTATCGGTTTTATTACCCTGATCGGTGCTGCTATCGGGTTAATGAATATCATGCTTGTTGCCGTGACGGAAAGAACTAAGGAAGTGGGATTAGTGAAAGCAATCGGAGGTAAAAGCAAAACTGTAAGGGCTCAATTTCTTATGGAGTCAATTATTATCAGTGTGCTTGGGGCCATGTTAGGGATCATATTTGGTATTTTAATTGGGAATCTTATATCTATTGCCATCAATACAGGTTTTGTTATTCCATGGAACTGGGTAATATTAGCGATCGCCATTTGTTCGGTCGTAGGCTTATTAGCTGGCTTGTACCCGGCATTAAAAGCTGGCAAGTTGAATCCCATCGAAGCACTTCGGTACGAATGATCTTACAAATTAATCAAGCAGCAGTTTCGTGATATTGGCAGTCTGATACTAACTCCTGTTTGGGCAGGAGTAAAAATATAGCAGCTTCTTGTTCCGGAACAAAAAATCCTTAACTTGTAACGCTCTGATTAAAAATTTTTGTGGGGGCTTTTGGAGCATTTAACTTTTTTTTCCTTAGAATTGTGTCCCTGAAAAAAATCAAATCTTTTTTTAAAATTTTAAACACTAAAAACAAAGATCATGGCTGAAACAAAACCGACTGCAACAGCAAGTGTGAAAGCAACTTCAGTACAAACGAAAAAAAGCAGTAACGCCATTTCATGGCTAGCCCCTATTATTTGTCTTATTGCCGGTTATCTTATCTGGCGTTTTATTCTTGGAGACGCTGATGGATTTAATCAGCCTGATAAAAGCGGTGCCATGTTTTGGCCAAAGCATGACAAACCAAAAGGTGCATTGAGTGGGATTTATATGGGAGGAATTATCATTCCGGTACTTATTGGTATGTTCCTGATGGTAATTACTTTTTCAATTGAACGCTTGCTTACTATCAGTAAAGCTTTAGGAAGTGGTTCAATTGCAGATTTCATCCGCAAAGTGCAATATCATCTTGCAAATAGAAATGTAGATGCAGCAATGGCAGAATGCGACAAACAACGTGGTTCAGTTGCAAACGTTATGCGTGCCGGTTTGCGTCGTTATAAAGAAATGACAACTGCTGGTGGCGATCTTAGCACTGATCAAAAAGTTTTAGCTATACAGAAAGAAGTTGAAGAAGCCACTGCATTGGAGCTTCCTATGCTTCAAAAAAATCTTGTATTCCTTTCTACAATTACTTCTGTTGGTACCCTGGTTGCCTTGCTTGGTACGGTAATGGGAATGATTCGTTCTTTCTCTGCATTAGGATCTGGTGAAGGCGGTGGCGGTGCTGCAGCTAGTGCCCTTGCTGTTGGTATATCAGAAGCCCTTTATAATACGGCTTTAGGTATCGGTACATCGGCATTTGCGCTTATTATGTATAACATATTTACAACTAAGATCGATTCTATCACTTACGGCATTGATGAATCAGGTTTCACTCTTACACAAAGCTTTGCATCTCTTTACAAATAAGAGACAATTGCTTTTATGGAATTTATGAAACATTGAATCTCAATACTAAATTTAAGTAAACATGCCCAGTGTTAAAATACCAAGGAAGAGCACATTTGTGGATATGACTCCCTTTGTGGATGTAGCTTTTCTGATCCTTACATTTTTTATCATGGCTACGAAGTTCAAACCAGAAGAGCCTGTTGAGATAAAAACACCAAATTCGGTTTCAACCAAAGAATTGCCAGAAAGTGATGCTATTCAAGTCATGTTTGACAGTTCAGGTCGGGTTTTCTTTAGTGTTTTGTCAGAGAATGATCCCAAAGCAAAATATGAAGTAATAAAACATATCAATGACTCAAGAAGCTTAGGATTAACAGATGCTGAAATGAAGAACTTTGTAAGAACACCTGCAGTCGGAGTTCCTTTTAGCGGGCTAAAGCAATTGCTGGCAATTCCTCAGGAAGATCAGAAGAATTTCAAACAACCAGGAGTTCCTTTAGATACACTCGGTGGAGAATTGTATTACTGGATCAGGGATGCTGTTGGAACATTTACTGGTAAGAAATTGCAATTCCTGATAAAGGGAGACAACAATGCAAAATACCCGGCTTTTAAACAGGTACTGACCGCATTTAAGAAAAATGAAATTTTTAAATTTCAGATGATCACTATGCTTGAAGATGCACCTGCTGGCTCGGAACTTGCAATATTGAGGAATAGGGAGAAAGCAGCCAGTAAATAATAATTTATTTAACTCTTAAAAATTTAAATCATGGCAAGTATAGACGAAGGCGGTGGTGGAGGTCATAAAAAAGGACCGGGAGTTAAGAAAGCAAAAAAACTTTCAACCCGTGTCGACATGACACCCATGGTTGACTTAGGATTTTTGCTTATAACATTTTTCATATTCACTACAACCATGAGTAGCCCGACTACTATGCAGTTGTTTATGCCTAAGGACTCAAAGGATGAAGATCAGAATAAGGCAAAAGAATCAGGAGCGCTGACTATTATGCTGGGAAAAAATAATGTGGTTTATCTTTATAGAGGTCAGTTATTACCTGATGCTTCTAATCTTTATACAACGACATTTAAAGGTGTCCGTGATTCTATCATTCAAATGAAAAAGGATGTAATAAACGCCCATGTGCATGATGCAGGCTGTACAAAGATCCAGGAAGAAGCAAGACTTGGTAATAGCAAAGTTAATCCTCCAATTCTACCCGATCCTAATTGGAAGAATGCCTGTCTTGATAAGGACCTTGTTATCGTGATAAAGCCTGATGAAGAGGCTACCTATAAGAATACGATCGATATTTTAGACGAGATGGCGATAAACGCAATAAAGCGTTATGCAATGGTTGATCTTTTCCAGGTAGAAAAGGATTTAATTAAGAAAATAGAGGGTGGAAATTAATTAACGGATTAATGTGGAATTTCATTCATTCCGCATCTAATTATTAAAGAAACTGCAAATGGAAATAAATAAAATTTTGTCAAGTGATATTCTGGATCTTCTTTTTGAGGACAGGAATAAAGCTTATGGTGCATACGAACTGCGCAAAACGTATAAAAAGAGGCTTACAATAGCCTTGCTTTGTACCGCAGCAGTTGCGTTACTTGCACTAGGTGGTTCTTTCCTTGCAAGCTCACTAAAAAAGAATGCAGGAAAGGTGCAGGTGAGAGAGTTAACTCTTACTGAATTAAAACAGGAAGAGGAAAAAAAGCCTGAACCTCCTCCACCGCCGCCGCCAAAGCAAGAGCCTCCAAAAGTGGAGATGACAAAGTTCACTCCTCCTAAAATTGTGAAAGACGAGGAAGTGAAGAAAGACGAGATCCCACCAGAAGTAAAGGAATTAGAAGATACAAAGATCGATGTCGTTAGCCAGGAAGGTATAAAAGATGAAGGTCTTGCTCCTGCGGTTGTTGATGAAGGCAAACAGGTAGTAGAAGAAAAGAAAGATGAAGATGAGAACAAGGTTTTTGAGAAAGTGGAAGTTGAGGCAAGTTTTAAAGGCGGTGAAAGAGCATGGAGAAAATATTTGGAAAATAACCTTGACCCCAATGTGCCTGTTGAGAACGGCGCAAGTGAAGGAACTTACACAGTTATTGTACAATTCATCGTGGACAAAGAAGGTAAGATAAGTGATGTAAAAGCCTTATCAACTCACGGTCATGGTATGGAAGATGAAGCGATCAAAGTAATTAAAAAAGGTCCGGATTGGGTGCCTGCGGTTCAAAATGGTCGCCAGGTAAAAGCTTATCGCAAACAGCCAATTACTTTTGTGGTAGCGTCAGAATAAAACTTTTTTTCTGTTGAGCAAATAATTAAATCCCTCCCGACTTGTCGGGAGGGATTTCTATTTTTGGGGCATGCTGGGAAAATCAACAGGATGGGATGATACGATAATAGCATTGGCAACACCGCAGGGAATAGGAGCTATTGGTATTATTCGCCTTAGCGGAGATAAAGCGATTGGTATAGTGAATGATCTGTTTCCATCAAAAGATCTTAGCAAGCAAGCATCGCATACTATTCATGTTGGCATTATAAAAGATAAGGAAGCAATACTTGACGAAGTTGTTATTTCAATTTATAAGAATCCCCGGTCATACACAGGTGAAGATGTTGTGGAAATAAGCGGACATGGTTCGCCATTTGTTTTGCAACAAATAATAAATGCATGTATACAACGTGGTGCAAGATTGGCAAAACCCGGGGAGTTTACACAAAGAGCATTTTTAAAAGGCAAGCTAGATCTTGCACAGGCCGAAGCGGTCGCTGACCTGATAGCATCAAATACACAAGCTTCGCAAAAAACAGCTTTACATAATATTCGCGGTGGGTTTTCAAATAAACTAAAAGAGCTAAGAGATCAATTACTAAAGTTTTCTGCTTTAATAGAATTGGAACTTGATTTCAGCCAGGAGGATGTTGAGTTTGCAGATCGAAAACAATTTTATGAATTGATAAATGAATTAAGCAAGCTGACTGATCAATTGATCAATTCTTTTCGTCTTGGAAATGTAATTAAGAACGGTGTCAGCGTGGCAATTGTTGGTAAACCAAATGCCGGTAAATCAACATTACTAAATGCCTTGTTGCAGGAAGACAGGGCCATTGTAAGTGATATTCCCGGCACTACAAGAGATACGATCGAAGAGATCATTAATATTGATGGTATTCTTTTTCGTTTGATCGATACCGCTGGTATTCGCCAGCATACAAGTGATATAATTGAAATAATGGGAGTGGAAAAAAGCCTGGATAAAATGAAGACGGCTGACCTTGTATTGTATTTATTTGATGTAGATGATAATG
This sequence comes from Chitinophagaceae bacterium, assembly GCA_035318985.1. Taxonomy (GTDB): domain Bacteria; phylum Bacteroidota; class Bacteroidia; order Chitinophagales; family Chitinophagaceae; genus VBAS01. The sequence goes on along the minus strand of DATHDP010000109.1, from coordinate 23,516 downwards.
TTAAAGAGATAAGTAGTTTACAAGACGAGTTGAAAAAAAGAGAATTGATTTTTTTGCTTGTTGCCAATAAAACGGATAAACAAGAGGAATCTATTGCAAGGGAAAAGTTTTCTTCGTTAGATAACCTCGTATTTATTTCTGCAAAAAACAATAAACATCTTGAAGTATTAAAAGAAAGAATGGTTGATAAAGTAATTTCTGGGGAAGTACAAGCAGAAGATACTATTGTAACCAATGCCCGTCATTATCATGCCTTAAAAGAAGTAGCCAAGTCATTAACTGATATAAAAAACGGTTTAGATAATAAACTAACTGGTGACTTATTAGCATTGGATATTCGAAGGGGCCTTCATTATCTTGGTGAAATAACAGGAGAGATAACAAATGAAGACCAGCTTGATTATATTTTCAGTAAGTTTTGTATCGGGAAATAACCATCACTCGCATTTATGCGATTTACTCATACGTGGAGTTAAAACTAAATTGTATGATGTTAAAGAAGTATTTATTTTATGTTTGGTTTTTAATTCCTCAGCTATTAATCGGGCAAGATTCACCTGTTCCTGAGAAATATTTTCAAAATACATACATGGCAGATATTTTCCTATCCAAGAATAACTATGATTCTGCATTATTCTATTATAAAAGGGCTTTTGAGTCATTTAATGGAAGAGGAGGTAATGAAGATCTTTATAAAGTTTCGAGAATATGGGGATTGAAGAAAAACAGAGATTCATGTCTTAAATATCTTACTAATGCTGTTGAGAATTTTTATTATAATTATATTAAATTACAGAATGATAGTGCCTTTAATTTAATTCATAACGGTCCACAGTTCAATAGGATTATTTCAATGGCAAAGCATAATAAGGAAAATTTTTATCCTAATTTAAATCTACAATGGTCGAATTTATTGGAAGAAGTTTTTATAGAGGATCAAAAAAGGGCCTATTTTAATTTTGAGAATCCTAAGGATGTGGCTCTTTTGAATGAAATAGATTCAAGAAACACTAGAGTTGTTGCGTCTTTTATAGATCAGCATGGTTGGCTGGGGTCAGATGTGATTGGAGACCTTGGAAATGATGCCTTATTTCTTGTTATTCAACACGCATCTCATGATATAAGAAAAAAATATTTTCCAATTCTAAAGCAGGCAGTATCTGAAAAAAAAGCATCCCCCCAGCAACTTGCCCTAATGGAGGATCGTCTGTTGGTTGAAGATCATGGCTACCAGCTTTACGGATCTCAACTAGAATTGGACACAATCTCAAAAAAATATAAATTATTACCCATAAAGGACGAGGAACATGTTAATGAAAGAAGAAAGGAGATGGGAATGGGACCTTTAGAGGACTATTTGAAAATCTACAATATTGAATACCTCCCTCCAAAAAAGAAAAACTAATTTTTTTGTTATCGGAAAGTAGTTTAAAGATACCCTCGTGAAACAGCTATTTTTATCAAGGCAGCAGTATTCTTTGTCTCAAATTTAGCCAACAGGTTTTTGCGGTGTGTATCTACTGTAGTTACACTAATAAATAATTTTTGTGCTATTTCGGCATTAGTCATTCCATCGGCGATCAATTCTAATACTTCCTTTTCACGACGGGTTAAGATAATTGCTGCCCCATTGTCTTTTCTTAATGTGTTGGAGGCTTCTTCACTTAGGTAAGTCTTGCCTTTCATAACTGTTTCAATGGCACTTGTTATTTCATCCTGTGTAGCATTTTTCAATACATAACCCGATGCGCCATTATCCATCATCTTTTGTATAAAACTTTGCTGGTTGAAGGTGCTGAGACCAATAATAAAAACAGAAGGATATTTTGTTTTTACTTCCTTGCATAGATCAATACCGCTTATGTCCGGCAGGTTAATGTCCATTAAGATCACATCAGGTAGTTGCTTATTCAAAAAAGCGAGGCAACTCGATGCATTCATGGCATGGCCCATCCATTCGATACTTTTTTCATTTTGCAACAATGAACGAATACCTTCTATCACCATATAGTGATCATCGACAATGAAAGTTTTTGTTACCATTTAAACAGGTAGTTCTATTAAAACAGATGTTCCTTTCTCCTTTTGTGAATTTACGTCCAGTTTTCCTTTCAGAAATTCGATTCGGTGTTGAATATTACTCCAACCGATCCCTTTTGATTGCTTTAGTATGGAGGTATCAAAACCTTTTCCGTCATCTTCTACTGTTACTGACAACAGGCCACCGGTTTTGCTCACCTGCACGATGGCTGTTTTTGCTGCAGCATGTTTCATTGTATTATTCAGCAGTTCTTGTACAATGCGATAAATGGTTATCCCTGTCGTTTGATCGATCACCGCATCTTCAAGCCCCATAGACTGGTAATTTACTTTTAAAGCCCCACTCTGGCTAATGTCGTTACAAAAATCCTTTAACGCTGTATCCAAGCCAAACTTCACCAACGCTTCCGGCATCATATTATGGGCCACCCGCCGCATTTCTTTAATGGAACTGTCCAGCATATCCATGCTGCGTTCAAACGCCTGTTGGTTATCAGGCGTCATGATAAGATTTCCTTTCATATTCTGAAATGAGTATTTAATGCCCGACAACATACCACCCAATCCATCGTGCAGGTCCTTTGCCAGGCGGGTTCGCTCCTGTTCTTCTCCTTTCAATACTGCCTCAGTTGCAGTTAATTTTTTTTCTGTTTCTAACTCATTGATGCGTTGCTGTTGCAGTTTTTTCTTTTGATCATAATTTCTGTAGGTAAGAAAGGAGATTATTAGTAACACCGCAGCTGAACCCAAAAGAATGTAGTTCATAATTTTTCTTTTTTGCAATTGCGACTGCTGAATAACTATTTGCTTATCCTTTTTTTCAGATTCATATTTTTTTTCAAGTTCAGTTGCATATTTTTTTGATTCAAGACTAATTGCTGAATCACTTGCTTCCTTATATTTTTGAAAGTACTCATAGGCTAGTTTATATCTGCCGGTAACCCCATAAACATCTGACAAGTATTTGTAACCGTCGTCAAGCACATTAAAGTATCCGATACTTTCTGCTTGTTTTATCCCATTCAACAAATAGTTTTCTGCCTCACTATATTTTTTTTGTAAGATTGAAACTGCCCCAAGCTGTAAAAGGGATTCTGCCTTACCATAGGCATAGTTATTTTTTTCTGAAACAGAATAACTTTTTTGAAAGTAATGAGCCGCGGAATCGAAATTGTTAAGCTTTCTGAATACCTGGGCAGCGATAAGGTAGTATGAAAACACTATGTCAACATTAGCGTTTTCGTCAGCATAAATTTTTGCGCTGTCAAGAAAAGTTTTTGCCTCATTATATTTTTCCTGCCTTGTTAAACTATTCGTAAGCATAAAATAAGAAATGAATAAATTTGATTTATTCCTTGTCCTTTGCGAAATTTTTACAGCTTTTTGGGCATACTCTTCCTGCTTGGTATACTCTTCGAGATCACCAAACACGGCCGATAAATTACAATAGCGTACAACTAGTTTATCATGTAAATTAAGTTGTTCAAAAATTGAGATACACTTTAAGTTATATTCTACACATTCTTCGAAATTATTTTGCACTTTTAAAATATTGGCAATATCGCCATAGGCATTCGCCTCCCATAGTTTTGCATTTGGATGATTTGATCTTTTATAATTAAGAACAGCCGTGTCAAGGCTATTTCGACTATCAGTATATCTTGCCCCTGAACTATACAAAAAAGATTGATTTTGATAAATGCGTCCAAGCTGATAGAACAATTTTTTTTCACTTGCGAACTTTATTGCATTCTTGTACGCATTATATGCCTTAGCTGTATCAACAACTTCGTAATCAATTGCAAGCCGCATCATACTCATGGCACGGTTACTATCAGCTATAGGTTGTTGTAATTCTTTTGCTATGCTATCGACAAGATGTTGTTGAGCTTCTGTTGATTTTAACAGAAAAAAGAAAATAAAAATGAATATTACTTTTTGCATACAGTAAAATAGGCCTTTGTCATCGCTTTACAAATAAAAGCGATAGCAGCTTCTTTGCGTCTCCCCTTTTTCCATGATTTTCTCATTCTTCCGAAATCTTCTGTAATGGATAGATCAAACTTTTCCTAAGTATCGTATTTCCATCATTAAGAAATGTTCATATGCAGAACACTCTTTTCATTTTTGCAACAATGAACGAATACCTTCTATCACCATATAGTGATCATCTACTATAAAACTTTTGTTTGCGTTACACATTTAATTCAATATGAACAGAGGTCCCTTTCTCATTTTGTGAATTTACATCCAGTTTTCCTTTCAGAAATTCTATGCGATGTTGAATATTGCTCCACCCGATCCCTTTTGATTGCTTTAGAATTGATGTATCAAAACCTTTTCCATCATCTTCTACTGTTACTGACAACAGCCCACTTGTTTTGCTCACCTGCACTATTGCATTTGTTGCTGCAGCATGCTTCATTGTATTATTTAAAAGTTCCTGCACAATGCGATAAATGGTAATAGCTGTAGTCTGATCAATTATTTCATTTTCTAATCCAATAGATTGATAATTTACTTTTAATGCTCCGCTCTGATTGATATCATTGCAAAAATCTTTTAATGCGGTATCCAGCCCAAATTTCACTAGTGCTTCAGGCATCATATTATGTGCTACACGCCGCATCTCTTTAATAGAACTGTCCAGCATATCCATGCTGCGTTCAAACGCCTGTTGATTATCAGGCGTCATGATAAGATTTCCTTTCATAGTATTAAATGAATATTTAATGCCCGACAACATGCCTCCTAATCCATCATGGAGATCTCTTGCAAGGCGGGTTCGTTCCTGTTCTTCTCCTTTCAGTACCGCTTCAGTTGCTGCCAATTGCTTTTCTGTTTCGAGTTCATTAATACGTTGCTGCTGGAGTTTTTGTTTTTGTTTATAACTTCTGAAAGAAAGTAAAGAAATAGTCAACAGGGAGATCGCACTGCCGAGTAAAATATAGTTGAATGTATTTTTTTGTTTTATTCTCAGTTGCTGTATTTCATTTTGTTCTTCCAATGCTGAAATTAGTTTTCCCTTATTTTCTGATTCAAAAACGGCATCCAATATGATGCGACGATTATTATTTTGTACAAGAGCAAGGCTATCAGAAATAGTAATTAATTCCCGGGCAACTGTCACAGCTTTTGAGAATTGATCGTTTTTACTATACAGCAAAAAAAGTTGTTTTAAAGTTTTCTTTTGCTGGGGCAGATAATCGTATTTCTTTGCAATGTTATTACTAAAGGTTAAAGTGGAAATTGCTTCTGAATATTTTCCCAATGCCTGGTACGTTCTCCCGATATTTTCAAAAGCTGTGGCTACAAACACGGAATCGCCCCATTGACGTGCATAATTCAATGAAGTAAAGTTCGCTGAAAGAGCCTCAGAATAATTTTTATTGCTAAACGCAAGTTCTCCTTTAGCAATAAAATGAAATGTCTTGCTCCTTGCATCAGGGGATAAGGCAATAAGCGAATCACTTTTTCTAAGATAGATACCTGACTCAACCAATTTATTGATCCTTGCAAATGTTGTAGCAAGACTGGCATAGATCATTGCCTGGTAATCTCTCAGACTGTTTTCATTCAGGTATTTTGTGCTCATGTTAAGATTCACATTGGCATTGATCCAATCACTTACATCCGAAAAAATATAGGCCATATTCATATATGCCAGTGCTGTACCTGATGAATCATTTGCTTTTTTAGTTTCATCGATCGCAATCTGATAATTTAATTGCGCATTTTCCCAATCATTGATCATCGAATAGCACAGGCCAAGAGAAGTGTAAATATTCGCAACGGTCTTTATTTCTTTTTTGGTGATCTGCGGCAGGCTTTTCCGGGCAAGCTCATAAGATATAATGCTGGCAATATATTCTCCCCGGTTGTATAGCATTTTTGCTTCATAATATTTTATCCATGGGCTTAATGAGGGAATCGGGAATTTTTCTAATTCTGTTTTTATTAACGCTAGCTCCCGGGTAGCTTCTTTTTGCTTATTACCATCTTTTATAAGAAGGTAGCAATATTCCATGTGCTTTTCTATGCGCAAAGAATCTGCTTTCTCATTTTGGTATGCTACGTAACTTTTTTCCAGCTCACTATTATCCTGAGAAATACCTGGCAACGGGTACAACAAAATAAGCAGCAGTATGACTCTGTATTTTCTCATACAACAAAATAACCCATTACTTCCATCTTACAAATAACTCTGATTCAGCCTGATTATCTCTCCCCTTTTTCCATGATTTTTTTCATTTTACAAAATCTCCTGTTTTTAAGGGATAGATTAAGCTTTTACTAAGCATCATATTTACATCACTAAAAAATATTCCCATGCATAAATATTTTTCTTTTCTTTTTGTCCTTCTATCCATAAATGCTTTAGGTCAACCATCACCTACAGCCGGGCGGTTAAAAATTACTATTGAATCCTTCAAATGCATTAACAAATCATGGGATGGATTTGTAGAGTTTGATGGACATGGCAATGAAGTGTCTGTGAATTTTAGTTATAGAATTTATAGCCCTTCCAATCCCGGAGCTGCAAGAAAAAATTCAGGCGGCTCGGTCATATTTGGTTCCAATGTGAATGGTATGACCAGGGCCGGTACTCAAACACCCGATCTTGGGGGCATTAATAATGGTGATGTCGTAAACGTTTCTTTGCCAGTGATGGATGAACATATCAATGCAGATGAGTACATCATTATTGCGCCAACTGTATGGGAATGGGATGGACCGGAAAAAAATACTCTCAACAAGTTTAATCCACAATTAGAAATGGACCTGGACTTTGCCGTTAACCAGCCATTTCCTTTTGCATCTACTCAAATAGATTATAGGGATCCGTTTCGTGACAGGGTCGGAAAGATCTTTGATAAGTACCGTAGCTATGGACAAGCGATAAAATACCATAACATTTTTAAAGATTTTTTCTGTCCGGGTAATACACAAGGCAACCGGGTTATGGGAATTAGTGCCGGGAATTTTAATAATGAATGCATGGTTATTTATCCGCCCACATTGGTTTTATTAGATACAAAAACTCTCTATGCCCAGCATATTAATAATCTCGGTGGTGTTGCCGGTGACTCACATGCAGCAAGAGAATCAAGGGGCTGGCCTCAAATCCCGGGAATTAATGTCCACTTCATAGAGAATAGTTACGCTATTCAAACAAGTAATGGAAGCTATGATGTATTTCTGAAAATAGAATTTACACCAGACTATCTATCAGCCCCACCACCTACTGCGACACCCCCTCCGCCAAAATATTCCAAGCAGCCTGTTGTTGTCAATACAATTTCTACTCCATCTGAAAATACAGTTGTACCGGCTATAGCCGGCACATGGAAAGGGACTTTCGGCTATGGTGAAAACTTCAATACTGATTTTTATTCTTTTCAATTAAATGTTGATGGCTCTATGCAAGTTCTTAACAATGTGGGAGGGATAATTGCAAACGGGAAATACACTTTTAGTAGAAATGTTGTTACTGGAAGTTATACTTATAGTACTGATGGTTCAGTTTTTTCTTTTAACGGAACAGTTGCAAACAATACTATGAGTGGCACGTGGGGAAGTGCCAGCAATGTGAATATGGGAAAATGGGCGATGACTAAAAAATGAAATATCAAAAAAACATTTGACAATTAGCTCATGAAATTATTCATCTTAATACAAGCTTCACTATTGCTGCTGGCAGGGCAATGTTTTTCACAAACAGATAGTTTTGATGTATTCACTTATAGATCTCCTGAGTTTTTTACAAAAAGCGAATTGCCATCACGGCTGCAGTTTACTATGAGCAATGCTGATGGTAATTTCTGTACGATCACATTGTACAAAAGCGAGCACACAAAAGAAGATGTGATGAAAAATGTTACGAGCCAATGGAATGAGCAAGTAGTGAAACGATTGACCAAAGCAAGTAAAAAACCCGGCAAGATAATGACGGGACAACTGTGGGACGGATGGACATCCACATTGGCAATTGGTAATTTCTATCATAACAAAAAGAAATCCGTAGTGATCCTTAATTCATTTGGAAAGGATCAAACATCGGCTTGCATAACCTTTACATTCACTGATCCACTATTTAAGGGAGTGGTAGAAACCTTCTCCCAAAACCTTCATTTAAAAAATTAACAATGAGAAAATGTCTGCTATTTAGTTTTTGTTTCCTGCTTTTTGCAGGTATTAGTTTTGGTCAATCAAAAGCAAAGACGCCAGTAAAACTGACCGAGTCGGCATTAAAAAAGATAGTAAGCGGCACGGGGCTTCCTTTCAAAATGGTCCATGATAGCCTTGCTGTTATACCGTATGAAGGGGAAAACATTGCTTCCTATAATGTACTTATACAAAAAGTAAGTGACCTGTATATTGTTTATACAAACCTTACGGAAACACTGCCCGGTAAGATCAATGATTCGAAGTTCAAATACCTGTTACAGAAAAATAATGATTTCGACATTATAAAGATCGGGTTAGAGAGCAGTGACAATATTGTGTATGTACGAGCTGATATTTTTAGATCCGTTACTACAACAGCACTAATGACAAGGGTCATTAAACAGGTGGCGAATGTTACTAACATTATTGCCGGTGATCTGAAATAAGTAATCGTATAAATAAGAATAAAATGAAAAAGTATTTTTCCTTATTTGTTTTGCTGTTTGCTATGGCAGCAGCATTTTCCCAGCCGGGTAAAAAACCAGCGCCGCAAAAACAACCTTCTGCCGCTGATATGAACAAGATGATGGAGGAAGCAATGAAAGGGATGAGCAAGGAAGATCAGGAAGCAATGAAAAAAGTGATGGAGGATATGATGCCAGAGATGATGCAGGGAAATAGCAAGATGGCCAACTACCCGGAATTTACAAGCAACAAACAGTTAGTTCCCCAAAAAGATATTGCAAGAATAAATGCAATACCAAAAAAGAAATTAACGAAGGCTGATATGAGTAGTTATGCGACTAACCTGTACAATAAATTAATGGCAAAGGGCAATGTTGCTGAAATGGCAATGGTAAAAAAAATAGTAGCCCAATCACCCAAAGCAAATGATATTGGTAGTGCAGCAATACTTGCCATGATGCAGGGACATCCCCAGGCTGCTATGGCCTTAAGCATGAAAGCAGTTCAATTAGATCCTGCGAATCCTAATTACCAGAATAATATGGCTTCATTACTTACACAGTACGGATATCCTGAACAGGCAGTTCCGGTACTTCAAAAATTACGCAACGATTTTCCTGAGAACAGTACCGTAATGAATAACCTGGCTCATGCATGGTTGGGACTTGGTGAAATTGATAGCGCCAACTCAATTATTAAAAAGGCAGGCGGTCTTAATCCTTATCATCCCGAGGCAAAACAAACAGAAGGTGTAATTGAAGAAGCAACTGGGAATCCTGAAAAAGCCGCAGAAGATTACAAAGAGTCAATGGAAAATGCGATAAACCCATTCACCGAACAACTGATAAAAAACAATAAAAGCAAATCTGATCCAACTCTAGACTATGAAAAATTAAAACACAGTATAACGATCTATGAATACTTCCGAAAAGATTGGATAAAAATTCCCACACTATCAGATAATGTTTCGGGTTATGAAAAAGACATGGCAATATTAAATGGGTATGAAAAGATGTTTGAAGAACTTAAATCGAAAATTGAAGTGATGAAAGAAGCAAGTGCACAAGAGATCAATGCGCTGGCAGATGAAAGTGCCGACGGAACAAACTTTGCCAAAGCAATGATGAAAGAATCAATGAAAGGAATAAACGCGATGAGCAAACCCGCCGTAGTTGTGCAACTAGTACTGCAAAACTACCTGGCGGACTGGATGTCGAAGCATACAAATGAATCTATGGAATTGCGAAATATGATTGACGCTAAAAGAAAAGAGATGACAAAAAGCGGCAAGAATGATAAGTGCCCCGATTTTGATAATAAGAACAATCAATTTCTGCAATATGCAAATCCGATCATCAGGGAATTTCATGCAAGAAAGATCGAAGAATTTCGTACGTGGTTAAATACCTTCTGCACATGGATCTGGTATCTCACCGGCAATCCTAAGAATACGGTAATGCTGCAATGTATTACATGGACAGAAGGGATAACTGATTTTTATAAAACTGCTATTGAAGATCAGGAAGCTATTGCAAGATCTTGTGTAAATCAAGATGGTGATGGAATAACAAAGGTCTACCCTCCTGAGATCCCAAATTTTAGTTGCCCAACATTAGTTAGGATGCCGATGGGTTCGGACTGGCAGGATCTAAGCAATACCGCCAGTAATTTCGATAATAATAAGCATGCGATAAAAAAGATACCGGAGGTCCCGGTACCAAATCATACGGTGGCTTATGGAGCAGATCATACTTCGATCGCAGAACCAGGAGTAGATCCATTTATCAAATCCGCCAATGGAAGCATGACTCCTGGTATTGCTGAGCCGGAATTATCAACCGGTGCGAAGTTGATCGAAATAATGAAGAAATATAAACAGTCGAAGATCCTTGCATGGAGAGTAGGCATGAATCCGGACGAAGCTGGAGAATTTGTGGTAGATGAAATGCGGAAAGTGTTAGATGAGGCAAGGGCACAGGAGGCAAAAGACAAGGAGATGGGCGATCGGGTGAGAGGATGGTTAAAAACGAAATTAGAACAACAGAAAGCTGAACAGAAAGCGCAGGACGAAAGAAGCCTGGAAGCATTTAAGAATTACATCAAGAGTAAAATAGCTCATTCTAAAATGGAAGGCTATAAAACCGATGTTGAGCTATACATGGAGGAAAAAGCAAAAGCGCTTCAGAAAAGCAAGCAAGCACACGAACTATTAAAGAAGATGATGAGTGCCGATTGCAAGAATCTAAAAACTGCAAAACAAATACAGAAAGAACTTTTTGAACAAGGAATGATTGATGCCGGAGATAATATGGAAGATGTTAGGGAGAGAGGATTGAGTCCAAGTCTCAGCAGTGGTTTACAAGCACCCGGAACATTTGTTCCGGTAAAAGGATTGTTTAATTAATAAAAAACACATGAAATACTTACTATTGTTTTTCGTCATTTTTTTTTCAATTGCTTTAACAGCGCAGAATTGCTCTGAAGAATCATTACTCCAAAAGCCAGGCATATGGAAAGCTTCACCGAAAGGATCAGAGGGAGGAGCTGCCGCTGAACTGGCAAAGGAAAAGCAGACAATAGCCGCCATACACACGATGATAAAATCAAAATATACTCCAAAGAGTGTGGAAGCAAATTTTCACGGCGCTTATAACCCCCTTTACCGAAATACTTATGGTAATAGTTTTGCATATAGTATCATCCCCTTAAATTTTTACTGCGATGGTAATACTATTAAAACAGAACACGAAACAGGAACATATTTTTCTATCAGCGCCAATATTTTTGATGCTGAAATTTACGATACTCTAAACAGGTATGAAGCAACATCCGGCATTGGATACCACTTTATAAGGGATATGCCGCTTGAGAAAGATGGTTACTGGCAGTTTAAAACTATAGATGCTGGTCTTGGTATGGGCGTGATGGGCCGGTCCACTGCCTGGCTTGTTACTTACAGTGGTAAGCTTCCTTTTGCTTATGTAACTAAAAAAGAATTTTTGGAAACCAGGAAGATCATACTGGCGAATGAGAAACGCCAGTCAGCATCAGGTTTCCAGGATGTACTTGATCGATTGGAGATAGAGAAAACATATAAGGAGAAAGAGTATAAGAACGATCAGGAAAAGCTAAAGAAATATATGAAAATGGATTACACGGATTCAAAGGCCAGGTATGAAAAATTATTGAATGATAATGAAAAGGCTTTCAAGCCAGCCTTTGAGAAGATTGATGCGCAATTAAAAATGTCTGTTGCGGAATTGAATCAACCTGCTATTGTAAAAATGGATCCCAATGATCATTTGTCTTACTTGTTTACAGATGACAATGACGGATTTGGACAAATACTTATCAAGCCGAATCCTGGTTATTTCAACAAGAAATTACCGAAATCAACTCCTCAGTTTTTTTGGGTATATGTAAGAGCTAACCATAAGGAGCCAATTGCTGCAAACTTTATGTCGGATATTATAAAAGCTGTTGACTTTTCGCTATTGAAAAATATGTTGGGTAAATAAAACTTCTAATCATCTAATTGGCATATTATGAAAAAAATAATTCTCGTTGCACTTGTAGCAGTTGCAAGCACTTCACATGCACAACCGGTATATGTAGACAGAATTGGGTTTAAACTGGAAAGCATAGCTGATATAGATATCGGCTGGATGAAAATTTATAAACATACCACACCAGCAAAAGGGAAAACCCTTGGGAATAGAGTATACAGCGACAAGCAAATCGGATATACCCAGCAGTTTGTAGAGTGGATGCAGCAATCATACTTGCCCAAAGGTTGTTTGGGAGATGCCGGATATTATCAAAATTATATATACAAGTTCAGCGGCACGAATAGCTCCCTGGGCAACGCCATAAGTGAGCATTCAAATGCTCTTCCACTTATGTACGGTGCTTATTCAAAAGTGTATATGTTCTTAAAAAAAGATGCACAAGGAAAATTTGTTCCGCAAAATAACCTCGGTGATTACTGGTTTATAGAGGCCAACCAATTAGAACACATCAGCAAACAAATATGGTTTATTTCAAGTCCCGATGAATATTATTTTTTACTGCCTGACTTTACCAGTAATTCAAAAGGATATAATGCCGATGACAAGGACGAAAGCAATCTACTGGGTTTTGCAAACAGCAAAAACATTGAAGGGTACAAGCATTTTTACATTCCTCCAAAAACACTTGTCGACGATGGCGGCTACGTTGTAATTATGACCAAAGACAACAAGGAACTCCCGTTTGAGAAAATAACTATCGGTGAGTTTTTTACACAAGCTGAAAAACAACTTCCGGTTTGGCAAAAAGTAGACCCTACGTCCCCGGAAAATTTTGCCAAGGCACAAAATAACCTTGCAAGGTTAAAAGAAAAATATAAAAACAGGTGGAATGATATTGCTGAATTGCAACTTTCCGCTGAAATCTCTTTTTTTACTTTTGTAAATGCAACTGAAGGATATAATGACATGTTTGACAATAAAGGTCAAACCACTTTCCCAATTTTAAAAGTAAGCAAGCAGGCATTGGCTCTCTGCAAAACGGATCAACCGCAATGGCTTGTTATCCGATGGTCTTTTGGACTAAACAACTCGGCTTATTATTTGCATTTACACGAATCGATTCTGAACAATTTTAATTTTAAGTATGCGTATGATTATTTTTTTGATTCTGAGAAGGTAAAAGGGCAACCTTATAAACCACTCCGTTCCCCTACTTACAAAGAGGCAGTAGTGGCTAGCGAAGGATCAGAAGCAGCTAAAAAAAATACAGCAGATAAAAACGTTCATTATTTCGAAGATTTTTCTACAACGGCTGTTGGAAAAAAACCAATTGGCTGGCAAAGTACATTTGCACTTGGAACTACTACTGTTATTACAAAGCTGGATGGGTTAGATGGTAACTGGGCCACAATGGCAAACTATATAATTAAACCCACGCAACTTAAAACACCATTGCCACAAAATTTTACGCTGAGCTATGAGATAGTAGCTGCTCAAAATTTCACGTGGGGAGCGAAGGCCCTAACCTTCAAATTGTCAAAGGAAGTTTCAGCAGGCAATGCCGAATCATACCTGGAACTAAAACTCCGCCCGGGATTTGACGGAAGAGATGGAGAGGCAGCGCTGGAAACAAAATTTCCCGATCCACCAGGTTATTCAAATGGAACCAAATGGTATGCTGCACCCGGTTTTTCCAACAACAAAAAAAACAACCGCATTACGGTAACCATTAAAAAGAAAGATGAAATGTTGCAGGTATTTATTGATAAAACTAAAATAGCTGAATACGAAAAAGCAATACCTGCAGCTCACTTATTCAATGAAATGTCATTTACAAGTTACAACTCAGGAGAGAATGATAAATACTATATCAGCAATATTAAGATCATAAAAGAATAAATGCCTTTTTATGAAAAAAGGAGTAATGCTAGCTGTGTTTCGGTTCTCATTATTATTTGCAGTGTTTTACCTGTTAATAGTGCAGGCAGGCTTTAGCCAGGATTGTAAAACGCAGGCTGCTAATAAGCCCTCTTCTTTGGTGAGGAGTCAGGATAGCTACTTTGATTTTGTTTTCTATACAAACAAACCTGCCAAATGGAATGTTTCGAAAATGAAATCTCAATTGAGCATAGCAGAGAACTGGATAAAAAATAAACTAACTGGTTTTACAGGTGCTAAATTGGATTATAATAATACTTACTGGCTTGATTTTGTTGTGAGCAAGAATTCAGGTGACATCAATTCGAACGGTGATTTTTTTCATGCCGCAACAGGCATCAAAGGCTACTACGAAGGGAAAATGAGGTTCTTTGCCTATTACTGTTACGACAACAGCAACATCATATATACTGAAGGAGAGAGTGGCTCTTTCGTGAATGTAATTTTCAATAATGTGTTTGCCGCAGGGCTTACAACAGAAAGAGGTGTGCATACCATTAACGGAAAACCTGCCTTCAAGACTATTCAAAAAAAACGCAGCGAAGGCAGGATCGATTTTTATGAACAGCGGACGCAGGATAATGCTACTGCAAAAATGTACACATACAATGATTACATCCTTATAAGAAATAGTGATAAGCCGGTATTTATATCCATTACACGCAAAGAATACCTGGAGCAAATGTTGAAGGATGTAGACACTTTCGGTGCCAAGGATGCAAAGATGTTGACGGAGATGTATAACCAGAATGTAAAGCGGTTTGAGGAAGAAATGAAAGCTTACAAGCTCGATAAAAACTATACTCCTGAAAAAGAAGCGAAGCGGAGAAAATGGTTTGAGGAAGACCAGGAAAAACTCAAACTAACTATTAGCAAAATTAACCCTGACACAGAGGCTTCAAAAAAGGTAATACTGGAATACTTACAAAAGCCAACCGAATGGCTTAGCCGGAGTTTCAAGAATTTTTATCCCTTTTCAACGTACACAGCGAAAGGAGTCAGACAATTCCTTGAGAATTTGGATAGATCTTTTTTGAACGGAGAAGAAGAAACCCAATACGAAATTGTTTCAATTAACCCTGCCTATTTTACCAATAAGCTGGGTGCAGATGTACCGCAATTAATAATGGTGCATTTACAAAATAGCAACTATGCCCACATGGTGAAAGTGGCTGGCCTTATTAAACAACCTGGCGCATTAACACCATTAGAAGCGATCTTAAATCCTGGTAAATCAACTGCACCGTCAGCGCCTTTGGCTAATTAAAGTGTACATCAAAAATATCCCTGTTTTACAGGATAGTATCGGGCTGCGATTGCAAATACATTTGAGCAATAATGGGTATTAAAATGAAAAATGTAATTTCTATCTCTTTCTTCTTTGCTTTTGCTGCAACAGCCTTTGCACAACAAGAAACATTCGATATGGTTACTTACACACCTCCTAAAGGATGGGAGAAAAAAGTTACAGAGAATATAGTCACTCATAGTATTATTAATAAAAAAAATAACAGTTGGTGCCAGGTAGCTATCATAAGAAGTACAAACAGTAAAGGCAGTATAGAAAAGGATTTTGAAAGCGAGTGGGAAGAGTTTATCGTTAAAAACTATAAACCAACCGGAACACCACAATTAAGTGAGGTACAGGAAGCAGACGGCTGGAAGGTAAGATCGGGAGCAACTACATTCTCTTTTAATAACAGTGAAGCAATAGCTATGCTCCGCACCGTAAGTGGATTTGATCGCTGCGTAAGTATTGTAGCAACCACCAGCAGTGAAGATTATTTGAAAGCGGTAGAAACCTTTCTCAGTTCCATTGAATTAAAAAAACCGAATGTTCAAAACACTCAAAAAAAGACAAGCAATAGTAATGTATCCGTTGCAGGCACATGGGGGTTTGGCAACAATGCAATGATGGCAAATAACCGATATGGCCCCTGGAATTATTCCAAACAGCAATATACTTTCAACACTAATGGCACTTATAGCTTCATAAGAAAGACATATAGGGAGAATGATTCAGAGACCTTGCTCACAAGAGAAACCGGCACCTATACTGTAAGCGGAACAACACTTAGCATCATACCGAAAAAAAATGTAATTGAAGCATGGAGCAAAAAAAATGGCGGCGACAATTATAATAAACTTCTCAGCAGTCAGCCACAAGCTATTGAAAAAAGCAGTTATAGTTTTTATATAAACTTCGATGAAGCAATAAAGCAAACGGTCATCATGCTGCAGGCTTCCGCTGAAACAAAGAGAGATGGAAAATATAATGCTGAGGTTGAAAGCAAAAAAATGTGGCGATACATGCAAGCACCGGCTTATATAGTAATTAAACTTCCTGGTGAATAATCATAATCATAAATAATCATCATCATGAAAAAAATATTCCTTCTTAGTGTTCTTTGTGTTTTTGTGGGAAAAGCTTTTGCACAAAAAGAAACGTTTGATATTGCCACTTACACGGTACCCAAAACATGGAAAAAAAAACGTACTGAAAGTGCTGTTCAATTTTCAAAAGAAGATGCGGCAAAGGGAACCTACTGCCTCATTACATTGTATAAGGCAGTGCCGGGTACAACCAATTCAAAAGAAAATTTTGATTTAGCATGGACTTCTGTAGTTAAAGAAATGGTGAATGTTTCTGCTGCACCGGAAATGCAACCTTCAGCAAAAGAAGATGACTGGGAAGTGGAAAGCGGTTATGCAGCTTTTGAAAGCGATGGTGAAAAAGGTGTTGCCTTACTGGTAACGTCAACCGGTTATAACAAAATGGTGAACTTAATAATACTGACCAATACTGATGCCTATGAAACCGAAATGACATCGTTCATAGGATCAATTAGCTTAAAAAAACAAACACAAGCAATTAATAAAACTCCTACTACTCAGGAAAAAAATACTCAATCTACGTCCAGTGCAAAAAATGATGGGTTTACTTTTACTACCACCAACTTTGATGATGGCTGGACAAGCACAGTGCAGGAAGATTGGGTAGAAGTAACAAAGGGAAATATAAAAGTGCTGATCCATTATCCCAGGGAAGGAACAATTTTTCCTGCCGATCCCGAGCCGCTTACCAATGCGGCCTGGAATATTTTAGTGGCCCCCCGTTACAGCAAACTGCGAGACTACAAAACTGCCTATATCACTACTTATAACCGTCCCTACCTGGGCTTTGGATATCTCACGGAGAACAGCACCGGGAAAGAAGTATTTGTGCTGCTTTTCCGGCAAGGCCAGACTGGCTGGCTTGAGTTTGTAACTCCGGATAAAAACAGTTTTATTCAGCAATATAAATTTGACCCGTCAACAATACGATGGGACAGTGAAACCGATTTGCTTAATCCATTGGTTCAAATGACCAATTATAACAAGTTTGCTGTTGCTGCCGCTGATTTTAAAGGAGAATGGTCAAGCGACTTTTCCGGTGTGCAACAACTATACAATGTTTATACAGGAGATTATGCCGGTATGAATCTTAACCAATCAAACGAAACTTTTCAATTTGCTGCCGGCAATACTTATAATTGGAAACTTATAGCGGTAAATGGGATGGTGGGTAATGCAAAATTTGCCCAGGTAAAATCAGCCGGAAAATTTACAGTACTCAACAACTGGCAGGTTAAGTTTTCAGATATTGAAAGAAAGCCTAGAACATACAATGCTCATTTCTCCTGTATTAAAGGTGCCAGGCTATTACACCTATTGGATGCTCAGACTCCAGGTAGTGGCATTTATACGGTATATGGCAAAAAATAAAATTCTTGGAAACAATTGTTTGGTTAGTATTAAACTTCCGGTGAATAGTCATAATCATATTTAATCATCATCATGAAAAAAATATTTCTTCTTAGCGTTCTTTGTGTTTTTGTGGGAAAAGCTTTTGCACAAAAAGAGACCTTCGATATTGTTACTTATACACCACCAAAGGGATGGAAAAAAGAAGTAATTGGAGATATAACCAGTTACAGTATTACAAATAAAACAAAAAATAGCTGGTGCCAGCTAGGTATTGTAAAAAGTATAGATAGTAAAGGAAATATAGAACAGGATTTTGACAGTGAGTGGCAGGGTTTGATCGTTAAAACTTATAAACCAACCGGGACGCCTCAGTTAGATGAAGTGAAGGATGCAGGCGGCTGGAAAATAAAATCGGGAGCAACTACTTTCTCCTTTAATAAAGGTGAAGCAACAGCTTTGCTTACCACAATAAGCGGATTTGATCGTTGCGTAAGTATTATAGCAACTACCAACAGCGAGGATTATTTAAAAGATATTGAATTATTTCTTTCATCCGTTGATCTGAAAAAACCGGAAACGAATGTTCAGCTGCCCGCTAAAAAAACTGCGGAGGGAACACAAAAGGAACCGGTAAAGCAAACAACAACGGCCAACAACGCTGCCATCTCCGGTATATGGTCAAAGACTTCAAGTGCCCGTGTTGCCAGCGGTGATGCTGCTAGTGAGGGGGCCGGTGGATATACTAAAGATCAATATACATTCAACGCTAACGGCACTTATAGTTTTGTTTCAAAGACATTCAGGATGAATATGAATAAAATCATTCTTGTGAAAGAGAATGGTACTTATATTATCAGTGGGACAACCCTTACAATTAATCCGGAAAAATGTGTGACCCAATCCTGGAGCAAAAGTGGCGGTGTTGATAAATGGGACAGTCTATTATCAACACAAAGCAGGACACTTGAAAAAACCTCTTATACGTTTACAAAACATTATTTTTCTGGCATAGGTATATGGAATCTCGTACTACAATCGAATAAACCTACAGCGAGGGATGGCGCATTCGGCAGTAACACAACATTCAGCAATGCCTGGTATTTTTCTCCTACTTCATCCAATAATCCTGTAATTGAATTGCCGGTTAGCCAGTAACAGGGATCCCAATAAACAAAAATGAATAGTTTATAATCAAAATTGTATAAATTACAATTGTACTTTGTTTAACACAAAGCAAATTGGACTATTAACCTTATTAATATTTAAAAAATGCGTTTCACCTTTTTTTTTATTTTTTTGATGGCGACTGTTTGCCATCTTTCCTGCCAGGATACAACTACAAAAGCAAATTCAGAAAAAGTCGATTCTAATAAAACCAGTTTACAAGACACATCCGGACTAACAATTAGAGGCGACAGTATTTCTTATATTAACTGGGCTTCTGAAAATGAGATATTAGGGTTGGCAAATACAGCATTTGGCGATCTCGATAGCATGATTGCCCGGCGGTATATTCGTGTATTAGTTCCCTACTCAAAAACTTATTACTACATAGAGGGAATGAAAACCTACGGCCTTGCTTATGACCTGCTCAATCTTTTTGAGAAAGAATTGAACAGGCAGTTGAAATTTAATCCAGCCAAAGTACGTGTGATCTTTATACCTGTAAGCCGTGAACAGATCGTACCATTATTAACAAGCGGTCATGCAGACATGATCGCATCTGGTTTTACGATAACTTCAGAAAGAAAAGAACAAATCGATTTTTCAACTCCAACTGTAACAGGTATAAAAGATATTGTTGTAGGCGGACCCTCAGCACCAGCAATTAACTCAATTGCAGATCTTGCCGGTAAACAAGTTTTTGTTCGCGAAAACAGCAGCTATCAGTATTCATTAAACAGGCTAAATGATTCGCTTCAAAAACTCGGGCTTAAACCTATACAAATCGAATTCACGGGCCCATATCTTGAAGCGGAAGATATTCTTGAAATGGTAAATGAGGGATTGATTCCCTTCACCGTAATTTCTGAGGATCTTGGAAAACTTTGGAATAGTGTTTATAAAGATCTAAAGGTATACTCGAAAATTGCAGTCGAAACTAATGTGTCATACGGATGGGCATTCAGAAAAAATTCACCAAAATTAAAAGCTGCTGTTAACAAATTTATACCGCAAATAAGGAAAGGGTCAATGGTTGGAAATATGCTCTATGACAAATACCTAAAAAATACAACCAGGTTACGGAACTCTCAAAGCAAGGAGGCATTAGCAGATCTAAATCATTTCAGAGCCATGTTTATTAAATATGGAGATAAGTATTCTCTTGACTGGCTCTTATTATCTGCCCAGGCATTCCAGGAATCTCAGCTTAAGCAGGAAACAGTGAGTCATGCCGGAGCGGTTGGCGTTATGCAGGTTCTACCCAGAACAGCTGCAAGTCCACCGATCAGTATTCCCAATGTTAGAAATTCGGAGAACAATATCCATGCAGGTGTAAAATATATGCGCTATTTAATTGATAACTATTTTGAAAATGCACAAATAGATTCTTTGAATATGCATCTTATGGCACTGGGGGCCTACAACTGCGGACCTGGCAATATGAGAAAATTAAGACGTGAGGCTAAAGCACATGGATTGAATGAAAATGTATGGTTTAATAATGTAGAGATCATGGCAGCACGCCATATTGGGAGGGAAACTGTCCAGTATGTTAGCAATATATATAGATATTATTGGTCCTACCAGGCACTTCAACATTTTAAAGATTCAAGAGACCAGAAAAATTCTCAATAAAAAAAACTGGTTTGACAATGGAGTAAAAGAGAACCGGCCGCAGAAGGCGGCCGGTCGATCGGACTTATTGGTTATCTGAGCGTATATAAGACATTTTTATTTCAGGGGTATAAAGTTTAAAACAGGGTACGGGCCAGGCAGAGTAATTATCCCGTTAAGCCTTAGCATCCTTCTTCCAAATTTTTCCATTCTTATCGATCAAAACCTTTGCAGTAGCATCTCCTTTCTCCAGTTTAATTTCGTAGACAGTCCTGTTTTTATCATTCTCTTCATCTATAGATTTTATTTTATAACCTGCATAGCTGTTCCTAAGTGTTTTCTTTACAGGGTCAGGAAGCATTGTTGAATCTTCAATAACTGATGATGATCCGATCCAATTAGTATTTTTATCCCACCATGACCAAAAATTCCTGTTGTCTACTTTATAGTTGACAGCATAATAAGTAGTATCCATAGAAGGCCATCCTGTCCATTCCCAGTTGATCCTTTCATAAGGTTTATATGCAGACCAACTTACATCTGTAGCATTCGGATATTTAGTTTGAAATGCCACCCTGGTATTATCAGGCGGATTATATTCAGGAGTTACTGTTGGAGGTGCGTCAGAAGTAGGTGCGGTCTCAGTTGTTTTTTCGTTGTAGGCAGTATCAGTTTTGTTATCTCCGCATGCTGCCAGTAAAAACCCACTAGCAACGATCACTATCCATTTCTTTTTCATAGTTGGTCTTTTTAATTATAAGTTTTTAAATAGTGGCAAATGATATGCCATGCCATTTTATGTGAATGAATGCTATTTTTAAGGGGAAAAATTTATTTCTTGCTTAATAAGGCCAAAAGTCTGGGGAAATGTCTCTACAAAATTCTTAATAATTTAATTGTGTATCTAGACATGGAGTCTAAATCTCACTTTGCAGAATAAACAGTCACTTCAATCTATGATATAAAAAATTTAAAAGTGATGGCAAGATAATTGTCCGTTTTTATCTAAATAAATTTTTATGATAAAGCGTGATGGTTGTAATATTTCTCTATGGCAGGAAAGTGTAGATGAATACCTGCCAACGAATCAAATAGACTTCAATAAAATATATGATGTGGTGATCGTTGGTGGCGGTATAACCGGGGTAAGCACCGCATACCATTTACAAAAGGCAGGTATGAATTGTCTTCTGCTAGAAGCTCATGAGCTCTGCTTTGGCACTACTGGTGGTACTACGGCACATATCAATACTTTACTAGATGTGCCGTATTCAACAATAGAAAAAAAATTCAGCAAAGAGAAATCAAAACTCGTTGCTGAGTCGGTAACGGAAGCAGTAAATACAATTCGGGAGACTATAAAAAAGCATAGCATTGATTGTGATCTTAAAACAACTTCGGCGACCTTATTTGCAGAAACTGATAAACAAAAGGATGAACTTGACAAGATCAGTGCTGCAACCAATGATGCCGGCATTAAAAACAACTTTATAAATAAAATAAGTGTTCCAATTAAGTTTTTAAAAGCAATGCAGGTAGATGAACAGGCAAAATTTAATCCCGTTCGTTATGTACATGGTTTGGCGATGCAATTTGAAAAAGCCGGTGGAGTGATCTTGCAGCAATGTCGTTTTGTTTCCGCCGATGAAAATGACAATGTCACTATTGAAACGAGTAAAGGAAAATGCACAGGAAGATTTTTAATTTATGCAACACATATTCCTCCAGGCGTTAATCTTTTGCATTTTCGGTGCGTTCCTATGCGCAGTTACGCAATGGCTGTTACTTTAAAGAATAACGAGTATCCTGAAGATCTTTTATATGATATGTATGATCCTTACAATTATTATCGTTCCCAGGCAATTGATGGACACAAATATTTTATCGCAGGTGGTAATGACCATAAAACAGCACATGAAGAAAACCAGGAATACCGTTTTTTAAAACTTGAATCACATATTCGAAAATATTTTGACGTTAAAGATGTTGCTTACAAATGGTCTTCGCAGTATTATGAATCCCCGGATGGTCTTCCTTATATAGGTCAACTGCCGGGCCATGATAAAATATTTGTTGCAACAGGTTTTGGTGGAAATGGAATGCCTTATAGTACAGTTGCCGCATTACTATTAACTAAGTTGATCACTAACCAGGATAGTCCTTATAAAGATCTCTATGATCCAAACAGGTTAAAACTTGTTGCAGGCTTTACAAATTTTGTTAGTCACAATGCAGATGTAGTTAAACAGTTTGCAAGCAAATTTTTTTCTCATGAAGAGCTGCATGAGTTGACAGAAATTGCAACAGAAGAGGGTAAGATCGTAACCTTTAAAGATGAAAAGGTCGCTATATATAAAGATAAAGATGGTGGCATACATGCTTTGAGTCCTACTTGTACACATGTAGGCTGCGAAGTAAAATGGAACAATGCCGAACTAACATGGGATTGTCCATGTCATGGTGCCCGTTATTCCTATGACGGTCGTGTAATGAATGGACCTGCAACAAAAAATTTGGCAAAAGTGAATGTTCGCAAATTAATTTCTAAAGAAGAATAAGATAATTTATCAAACCCCAAAATATTTATATGGCAAAGTATTCAAAAAAGGCAGGAGAAAAAGTGGAAAAAGTAATGCGGGAAAAGAAAAAAGGAACCTTGAAGAGCGGCCGTAGCGGAAAAAAAGTTACAAGTCGAAAACAAGCAATAGCGATCGGTCTTTCAGAAGCTCGTAAAGCCGGTGCAAAAGCTCCGAAGAAAAAAGGGACTAGCAGAAAGAAGAGCGGCAGCAAATAAGTGAAATGAATTCGCTTATATTATAATACCGAACCAATGCCGGAAGGACCTTCTATTTTTATATTAAAAGAACTGAT
>DATHDP010000108.1:0-29822 GCA_035318985.1 Chitinophagaceae bacterium | reverse complement strand
TTTAATTATTGCAATTACACAAACCACCAGGCCAACAAGCATTCCCGTAGTTTGTAGTGTATCGGTGTAAACAATTGTTTTAACGCCGCCTTCGAATGTGTAAAGAAGGATCAAAACAAGGATCACAAATGCAGTAGCCATAAACGGAATATGCATCTTATCGAAAATAAATATCTGCAATACGCTAATTACGAGATAGAGCCGTGCCGTTGCACCTACAACTCGGGAAAGAATAAAAAAGAAAGCTCCGGCTTTGTGTGCATTTATTCCAAATCTTTTTTCAAGGTATGTGTAAATGCTTGTGAGATTCATTTTGTAATACAAAGGCAGTAATACGTATGCAATGACCAGGTATCCGAAGAGATAACCGATCACCACCTGGAAATAATAAAAATTGGCGCTGCCAACACCACCGGGCACACTCACAAATGTGACCCCGCTAAGTGACGTGCCGATCATTCCAAATGCTACCAGCATCCAATTGCTGTTGCGATTACCGATAAAAAAAGATTCGTTATTTGAATTGCGGGAAGTGAACCAGGCAACAGCAAGCAATAAAATAAAATATCCGATAACAAAAGTGAATAACAGAGCCGCAGACATAAGATGATTTTAAATTAATGATCCAGCATTAGAGATAAATACGATATTTACTGCACTAAAAGTTGACAAGATAAAATAAATCTATGAAGATAAATTCACTTGCTGTTTTTTGCGGGTCAAAGAATGGAAATAATCCTATTTATGTAAATCATGCTAAAGAATTAGGAAAACTTTTAGCAAAAAAAAATATAACGTTGATCTATGGTGGAGGCAGCACCGGTATAATGGGTGCAGTGGCAGACGCAATGATGGAAAACGACGGAAAAGTGATTGGTATCATTACCAAAAAACTGGTGGACTGGGAACATCAGCATACAGGGATTACTGACCTATCAGTTGTTGATGATATGCATATCCGTAAACAGAAAATGTATGATCTATGTGATGCTGCAGTCATCTTACCAGGTGGTGTAGGAACACTTGATGAATTTTTTGAAATGGTAACATGGAATCAATTATCTATTCACGACAAAAAAATTTATATCATTAACTCCGATAATTTTTTTGACTTTCTTTTGAAACATATTCAGCAAATGGAAAAGCAAGGTTTTCTTTATGAAAGTGTTCTGGAAAGGATCACTGTTTTGGATGAACCTGAACAATTGCTTCAATACCTCAATTAATAATTAATATTTTTTGGTTGTTTTCCCCCACTACCCTGGAATAATGGGATCTGTACACCTCCTCTTATAATTGGAATTGATCTTCCGTACGCATCTGTATATGGAGAACCGGGTTCATGTAGAACATCAAACAATATTGCAAGATAATAATGCGGAGCTCCTCCTCTGCCCATCCGACCGGTAGTATAACCACCACCTACAAGAAAGCTCTTAGCTTCCAGGTCATCTTTTTGTTGAACCCCACCATTAGTTGGTGGAATGTATTTTACTTTTAAAAAATTATACTCGTATTGTGCTTGTACAAAAATAAAACGGAGAGGATACAGTTTTACAAATGGACCTCCTCCAAAATTGTTTTGTTTTAACCGGTCATCGAATACGTAATAATCCCTGTAAACAGTATAATTGTAATTAATAACAATTCCAAGATCGGCCCAATTCGTAATACTATAACCAAGCACAGGGCTGCCGCCTATAAGAAAAGTATTAGAATAAAATGCAAGTGAAATGGTGCCACCTGTAAATAAATTTTGTTTAAAAGGCACTTTTTCTTTTTCCTCTTTCTCTTGTGCTTTTGTATCCATCGAAATTACTGAAGCAATGAAAATGAAGACGATCAATTTGGATCTCATAATAAGGTTTTTAATAAATGCTAATTTAACTCCATTTGTTTAGGTGCGCTTAAAACTAAATCGTTAAAATATTTTACCGGCATTCAAAATATTATTAGGGTCAAATGCTTTTTTTATTTGCCGCATCAGGTCAAGATGTTTTTGCTCAAACATGATATCCATAAATCCTTTTTGAATAAGACCAATGCCATGTTCACCACTGATCGTTCCGCCAAGCCCTTTCACCAATTCAAATAAAGCCCGGAGACTTTCCGTCATTTCTACATCACCAAAACTATTGGGCGTTCCTTCTTTATGAATACGAATATGAAGGTTGCCATCGCCTGCATGTCCATAACAAACGGCATCGAAATTATATTTAGCACCGATCTCTTTTACCCCACGAATGAGTGCCGGCAATTCAGCTCTTGGTACAACGGCATCTTCTTCAATAGTGTAACCTGCAAGTTTTGTTGCCTCAGCAACTCTTCTTCTTAATTTCCACAACTCATTTTTTTGTTGTACATCATCTGCAAAATAAATTTCACCAGTATCGTACTGAGATAACATTTCGGTTATAGCCTCCATTTCACTCATCAGGATCTCTATGTTATTACCATCTACTTCAATGATCAGGTGAGCTTCTATATCATCACTGAGTTGCACAGCGCTACTATCTACGAATTTGCTTACGATCCTTAAGGCATCAATTTCTACTAATTCCAATGCGCTAGGAACAAACCCTGCTCTGGATATGGCACTCACTGCTTCGCTTGCCTGTTCCAATTTTTTAAAAGGAACAAGCATCAGGAGATCATATTTTGGATGAGGAATCAGACGCAAAACAATTTTCGTTACAATGCCTAATGTGCCTTCACTACCAACGATCAATTGAGTGAAATTATAACCTGTAGAATTTTTTAAAACATTTGCGCCGGTCCATATTATTTCGCCGGTAGGCAAAACCATTTCAAGATTCAATACATAATCTTTTACCACACCATATTTAACTGCTTTAGGACCGCCACTGTTTTCAGAAATATTTCCCCCTATAAAACAGGAGCCACGACTTGCAGGGTCCGGCGGATAAAATAACCCTTTTTCTTTTACTGTCATTTGCAAAACCTCGGTGATAACTCCCGGTTCAGTTGTTACTTGCAGATTTCTTTCATCGATGTTAAGAATAGAATTCATTCTTTCCATTGCTAATACAACACCTCCAAGATGCGGCAATGCACCGCCACTAAGACCAGTACCAGCGCCTCTTGGAGTAACAGGGATCTTTTTTGCATTGCAAATTTTCATCACTGCACTTATCTCCTGGGTTGTTCTTGGCTTGATAACTACATCAGGTAAAAAATGAAGGTTCTCTGTTTCATCATGTGCATATTGATTTAGCACTTCTTCATCATATAACACAAAGTTTTCACCAACAATAGCTTTAAACTCGTTTATGATCTCTGCTGTAAGTCCCCATTTTACGTTTGTATACATGCTATGTTTTCCTTAAGAACAAAAATCGCATAATTCATCAACATGGTAAAACTAAACTCAGTAGATAGTCCCGATTATACAGGTCAGTAGGCTTTATTGCGGAGGCTGGGACACATGCTTTGTCGCTTGTCGCCATTATATGTATTAAACAATCCTTCTTTGATCAAAGAAAATTCGAAAGCGCCACGACCGTTGTTATAATTTTTTAATGTCGAAATGGTGGCATCATAAGTAAATGTGGCTCTGATGTCATTCCATTGAAGACCGAGCATTGGAATAAATGCATCTTTATGACGATAATATAAACCGCCGATCAATTGATAAGCTCCGTCACCAGACAGATCATAATGTGCATTCATGCCAACTACCACTTCAACTGATTTTGCCTGTGTGGTAAAATAGATATTCGGATTGACAAGCCATTGATTGTTTACCAAAAAACTTCCATTTAAAAAGCCGATATGCCTTACAGCGATCCTGTTATCAACTCCGGAAGTTTGATCAAAGAAAGATTCTCTTGGTCTGTTTACATGATGTGCAGAATAACCGGCATTCACATAAACCTTATCATTGGGAAAATAGGCATAGTTCATACCCAATTGAATATCGAGATAGTTGATATTGTTATTGTCCAATACTACAGAAGTAGGAAGTTTATTATCAAAAAAATGTCCGTCAAACTGATCCGGGAATTTGAGGTTACTTACATTGATCTGTTTATTGGACCAACCGACATTAAAACCCGCACTTATAAGACTTCCCGCATTTATCATTTGATGATAAGCGATCGACCCATAAAGTTTTGTTGAAGTAAGGTTACCGCTGCCTGCCACATCCCGTAAGATCACTCCACCAACACCTAACCAACCAGTGTTCTCCTGGTTTTGCATTAGCTGTGCGTCGCCAAAAGCACTCATTGTTTTGTAAGGAATTGACATCACACTTGACCATTGGTTCCTGTAATTAATTCCTACACGGTAATCACCGCCAGGAATAAAGCCTGTATTAGCAGGATTGGTTGTAAGTGGTGAATTCATGAACTGGGAGAAATGCAGATCCTGTGCATGAATGGAGTTACTCCATAACATCCCGATAGCAATCGGCATCCACACTCCAAACAATATGTAAATTCTAATTTTCATTTTCACATTGCATTTGCCCGTGGCAAATTAATTTTATCTAATTAGCGATATATCACCTTTTTTTATTGCTTTAGTTCCGTCAAAAAACTCAACATCCAGCGTATATACATAAACATCCATTGGTTGTATCACTCCTTTGTATTTTCCATCCCAGCCTATATTCTTATCACTTGTTTCAAATACTTTTTGTCCCCAGCGATTCCAAATTATGAACCTGATCTTTGTAATTCCAAAACCCCTTGCATAAACTACACTATTAACATCCCCACGTTGCGGCGTGAAGGCATTGGGCACATCCACCAATGCAAAAACAACTGCTCTCACATCCTGGCAAAGCGTATCAGCGCAACCAGCAGAATTTATTGCGATAAGACAAGCATTATAAGTACCTGTTGCATTATACTGATGCTTTACCGGCGATCTTGAATTTGTTTGTAAACTATCTCCATCACCAAATAACCATTTGAATTTTACTGCATCAGGCGATGCAAGATTATTAAATGATGTTGGGGTGTTTTCGACCGGTGGATCTGGTGAAAAAGTAAAATTGGAAACAGGGATCGGAAAAACATTTATAGTAGTCGTTGTTGTATCTGCCAAATTACAAGTACTCGGATCATTAGCAATTAATGTAATTGTATATGGACCTGGCGTAGTATAAGTGTGAACAGGATCTGTCGCAGTACTTGTTGTATTATCACCAAAATCCCAAATGAATGATTGGCCCGCAATTGATGTATTCGTAAACTGCGCTGTATAAGGAGCACATCCGGTTGGCGGCGTCTCAAATTGTGCTACTACCAATGGGGCTATCCTTATAGTTTTTTTCAAAGTATCCGGAGCATTGCAATAGGCAGTATCAACAATGGTCAGCTTTACCGTATAAGTTCCAGGCGAAGTATAAGAATGGAAAACAGCAGCTAATCCTGCAGTTATCGTCGGAGAATTATCACCAAAATCCCAAGTGAAAGATGTATTTGTAAATGGTCGTAATGGCGACGTAGTGGATAAATTATCAAACCGGTATTTCAAAGAATCACATGGGGATAATTTCACCGGGTTAAAATCAAGAATTGCAGGAAGATTTCCAGCCTTAATGTGTAAATACGCAGTATCACGAATATTACATGTAGTAGAATCTTCAGCGATCAGCATTACCTGGTATAGACCGGGTAAATTATATGTATGACTTATATTGGGGACAGTTGTAATAGCAGGATTGGGAGAAGATCCATCACCAAAGTACCAGTAATATTTTACAGCATTTGCAACCGTATCAATAAAATCAACAGTAAGTGGAGCACAACCTGCGGTATCTCTTCGCACTCCATTGATCATTGATTGAAGACCAGCGTCAACACCAGCGAAGTCAAATGAAATTTTCAGCATCGCAAGATTACATCCTGTTACGGTTCCGTTTGGAAGTGTTGTTCCGTTTATTGGTCCTGAAGCACCGGGTGTAGTAAGGTATACCGCCTTTCCGAAACAATTTGCACATATCGCCTGGTATATTACCCCTTGTTTATCAAACCGGCTTGTGCCACCATCTACATGATCTGCAAGACCTCCATTCTGTCCCCAGAAGCTTCCAAATAATTGGGCAGTTGCATTTTTCTTTAAAACAAAAAAGTAAAAATCACTGCCATCAGTTGTAGACTGAAGAGCATCTGAAGTGACTGGCATACCTGAAGTTAGTGACGATTCGAAATGTCCATCAATAACTCCGCCCCAACCGGATACATAAACATTTTCGCAATTATCTACCAGGAAAGCTGTAATTGAAATATTAGGCACCCCTGCTGGCCTGCCAAACCTGGTTGAATAAATAAAAGCAGAAAGATCAGGTTGCAGCTTTGCAATAAACTGAGGTGCACCTGCAACACTATAGGCTGCATTTATTATTGGCCAATTGCCTTTTGTTTGTCCGCATATATATGGGAAACCATATTTGTCAAATTGAACACCATATACTTGGTCAGTACCGGGAGTACCCACATAAGTTGATCTTATAATTGCAATACCATTATTTGATATAACAGATACAAATCCATCAATACCCCCTTGGTTTGTTGAATGTATGACCCCGGCTGAAGTACCCGGAAATTTTGCACTTTCTGTACCCCCACCAACATAAATGTCACCATTTGGCGCCAATGAAAGAACATATGCTGCATCATTAGCATCACCTCCAAGATAACTTGCAAATAAAAGCGAAACACTCGCATTAAATTTCAATACGACAGCATCCTGGTCTCCTCCTCCGGGATTTGGTTGAAAAGCACCAGGAGTTGTGGGAAAATCTGTCGACCTTGAGCAAGAAGCCACGTAAATATTTCCGGATCCATCTAGGATCACTTCGCTTCTGCCATTATCCCCGTAATTCTGTTGCAATGAATTAAAACTTTCAACTGCAATATTGACCCCATCATCGCTTTTGCCGCCAATCTTTATCGAACCGATCAGGTCTGATCCGGCAGCATTAAATTTTGTAACAATAATATCATAGCCACCCCCGGGACCAATTTGTCCAGTGCCCTTAACTGGAAAGTCTGATGAGTTTGTACGTCCCGCAACTATCAAATTTCCAGCTCCATCCACTACAAGACTATGTGGCTGCTCATTACCTGAGCCTCCAAGATATGTTGCATAAATTCTTGAAGTGCCATTAGACGATAACTTTGATATGCTAATATCGGTAGCGATAATGCTACCGGCACCTCCGCCCCAAACACTTTGAAAAGCTCCTGGAGTAACCGGGTAACCCGTTTTTAAATTAATACCACCACCATAAAAACTTCCATCTGGTCCATAGGTTGCAGTAAAACCGTAGTTATCACCGGCACTCCCTGAAAATGAACTAAAAATTAATGTGGGGTCAATAATAAGTACTTCGTTACGATTATAATTTTTTACATCAAACCTGATCTCCTTTCCTATTAAAACATATTTTGCTGATATCTGTTTGCGCTGATTATTTTCATACTGGTATGTATACGGATCCGATTCTTTTACATCACCTACTGAAGTTTTAATAACAAGTTGCTTGTCTCTTACTTCAAGATCATCGGCGCCAGAATAACGCAATACGATCTTACTTACATCAGCTCCCGGTTTTACAATGATATCATACTTCATGTTGCCTTTATCAGTATAAAAGCGAACATCAACATTCGGGTAAATATTTTTTGCGGTAACGCCCTGGTAAATTTTACAATTGCTGGCCCATTTGGAAGGATCATTGCCAATGAAATAATTATTATAATACTCTAACGGCTTATCAGGAATTAATTCAAAATCTTTTGATGACCCTGCAAAGTCCACTGCGTATGCGTGTGAACGCAAAACCAAAGGCGAGCTTCTTTTATTCTGATCATTTCCCTGGCCATGTATATATTCCTTTACTTGTTTTAAATCCTCTTCATTTTGCTGAAGAACCGTAAAGCCACCGTTACGGATAAAAAAGCTGCCTCCAGGAACTTCACTTTTGAATTTTACATGACTATCCCATTGACCTTTATTCTCTATGAACTCAATATTCTGGGCCTTAACTACTGTTGATAGGATAACTAAAACCAGGGTTATGTAACGATAACGGATCAATGGTTATATTTTTTTCAATTTACCAAAAACAATGGAAAAATTTTAAAACTTGTGTTAAGATATACGGCTCCAGGCTGTTTTACCCTGAATTATTTCAAGGTATTTCCTGATTCGTAAATTTTCTACCGATTTCAACTCAGGATCAGTATCCGTTATTTCTTCTGCAAAACGCCTGGCCACTTCCAATAAAGGCCGGTCTTGGACTATACTTGCCAGCTTAAAGTTTAATACTCCGCTTTGCCTTGTTCCTTCAATGTCGCCTGGTCCACGCATATCCAGATCCTTTTCCGCAATTATAAATCCGTTACTCGTCGATGTCATTATTTTCATCCTTTCTCTTGCATCATTTCCGATATTTTGGCCGGTCAACAAAATACAATAGCTTTTATCTGCTCCACGACCTACTCTTCCCCGCAATTGATGCAATTGAGATAGTCCAAATTTCTCGGCACTTTCTATTATCATTACGCTGGCATTAGGAACGTCCACTCCCACTTCTATAACGGTGGTGGAAACCATAATATGCGTATCACCAGTAATAAAACGTTGCATGTTATTATTTTTTTGTTCCGCTTTTTGCCTGCCATGCACCATACTTATCCAATATTTTGGTTCCGGAAACCATGCTTTCACATTTTCATAACCTTTCATTAGGTTTTCGTAATCCATTTTATCACTCTCTTCGATTAAAGGAAAAATAATATAGATCTGACGACCCTTAGTTATCTCATCCTTTATAAAACTCATCACTTTCGATCGGTCTTTTTCATAACGATGAACAGTGGTGATTGGCTGCCTGCCCGGAGGTAATTCATCAATAACGCTATAATCAAGATCCCCATAAGCGGTCATTGCCAATGTACGTGGTATGGGAGTGGCTGTCATGACAAGTATATGCGGCGGCGTTTGATTTTTTTCCCAAAGCATTGCTCTTTGTGCTACGCCAAATTTATGTTGCTCATCAACTATGCCGATACCCAAATTTTTAAACTGCACTACTTTTTCTATTACTGCATGTGTACCGATAAGAATTTGCAAAGAGCCGTCGTCCAATTTTTGCTGGATCAATTTCCTGGCGGCAGTTTTTGTTGAGCCCGTTAATAATCCAATTTCAACAGGCATATCTTTTAAGAAAGATGTGAGATTATTATAATGCTGTTGAGCCAGCACTTCTGTTGGCGCCATCAGGCAACTTTGATAACCATTATCCGCTGCGATCAGCATGGTAAGCAAGGCAACCATTGTTTTACCACTTCCAACATCACCTTGTAATAACCGATTCATTTGTTTCCCGGTGGCTGTATCTTTTCTTATTTCTTTGATCACTCTTTTTTGTGCACCGGTCAATTCGAATGGAAGATGCTTTGTATAAAACGTATTAAAGAGATCTCCTACTTTTTCAAAAACAACACCTTTTGAAAAACGATGACGCTGTGATCTTAATCTTGCCATCCTGAGTTGTGCAATAAATAATTCTTCAAACTTCAACCGCTTGACTGCTTCATCATATTCTTGCATGTTTGCAGGAAAATGAATTTGAGAATAAGCATTGAACCTGCTTACAAGTTTTAAATTATTTAAAATATCATCCGGTAAATTTTCAGGAACATTTTTTTCTGACAGCAATTTCATCAACACTTCGGTTAGCTTACCAATTTGCCTTCCGCCAAGTGCCTTTGCTCTTAATTTTTCTGTTGTGGGGTAAATAGGCTCAAAAAAAGATTTGCCATCTTTTTTTTCAGTTGTCAGTAATTCCATTTCGGGATGCACGATCTGGGGCCGTCCCTGGAAAAAACTTACTTTTCCAAAAACAAGATATTGCTCACCGGGTTGTAATATCTTTTGGATCCAACTAATTCCCTGGAACCAGGTAAGCTCCAATGTCCCGGTTTTATCACGCAGTGTTGCCACCATACGTCTGCCCCCTTTTATTCCGATAATATCTATGTTATGCAAACTGCCGGCTACTTGTATATAATCTGTTGATGGATCGATTTCCTGTATTAAATTCACTTTTGTTCTATCAACATGGCGGTTTGGAAAATGAGTGAGAAGATCATTAAAAGTAAAGATATTCAGTTCCTTTTTTAGCAATTCTGCCCTCTGTGGACCAACTCCTTTAAGATATTCTATAGGGCTGTTTAATATGTCAGTATTTGCAGGTATAATTCCCTTTTAAACAAATGTACTATTCCGTTTTAAGACTGTATACCCATAAAACTTAAAAGAAGATGCTAAAAAAATAAAAATGCACTTAAATTCGTTTTAATTTTACATATCCAATTCTATATCCTGATAAAGACCGAAGCCAATGAATAACCACTATCTGCTGCAAGCGACCCTCAATTTTACAGATTTCAAATTTGGACTTCTCACTTATGTAATGGCGTTTGTGCTTACATTGATCTTTATTCCACCTGTAATTTTTATGGTTAACCGGTTTAAACTTTTTGACCGGCCCAATGCAAGAAAAGAACATTCTGTACCTACGCCGACATTTGGTGGCATTTCGATCTTCGTGGGCATGATGGTGTCACTTTTATTTTGGTTTAAATTCAATAATCATCCCGCAATTATCACTTTCTTTCTATCCATGATACTTTTATTTGGGGTTGGAATTATGGATGATCTGAAAGATCTGGCAGCCCGTTATAAATTAGTGATCGAAGCCGGTGTTGCTACTTTACTGGCCATATCAGGTATTCGCATTACAAGTTTTGGTGGCCTGTTTGGAATTAATGAATTACATATAACAGCCCAATACATTATTACTGTTGTTACGATTGTTGGTATTACAAATGCTTTTAATCTGATTGATGGTATTGATGGTCTTGCGGGTGGCCTTGGATTCATGAGTTTAGTTACACTGGGAATTTTTCTTACCATCAGCAAGGATCTGAATTATGCAATGATAGCATTTGCTTTAGCCGGCGCATTGCTTGGATTTTTATATTTCAATTTTAATCCTGCAAAAATATTTATGGGAGATACCGGCTCCTTAGTACTTGGTTTTATTATCGCTGTTCTTTGTGTACAACTAATGAAGATAAATTCCACACCGGTGATCCCGAATATTTATGTTTTTACACTAGGGATCGTAATGATCCCGGTATTTGATACGCTTCGGGTTTTTGGAACGAGGATATGGAAAGGCCGTTCACCATTTTCTGCTGATAAAACTCACATACATCATCTTATCACTACTAAAGGATTCACTCATGCTTTTGCAGCAAGGATCATTTGCGTATTCCATGGTTTTATATTGATTCTTGTTTATTGGATGAAAAATTGGAAACCTGAATTACAGGTTGCTGTTCTTTGCCTTTGTATGCTGACCCTGATCTTTTTGTTTAACCGAATCGGCTTATTAAAAAAATATTTTAAACCGACTGCAAGTATCCTGACGCCACAAGCGCAGCCGGAATAACCGATCAATTATTTACTCGTAGATTTTTTTCAATTTGCCATTTGCATTTCCGGCAAACCAATGATGAAAGTAGACCCATTATCAATTTTGCTTTCGGCCCTAATAAACCCATTATGTTTTTCCACGATCTTTTTACAAATTGACAAGCCAACTCCTGTTCCCTCGAATTCCTGGTAACTATGAAGGCGTTTAAACACTCTGAAAATATCTTCAGCATATTTATCATCAAACCCGATCCCATTATCCTGCACTGTTATTTTATAATAATTCTTTCCCTGGCCGTTCTTAGTAAATTTTGACAGATCCAGCTGGTCCATTTTTTCTGCTTTCACATCGATCACCAGGTCAGTTGATGGTTTTCTGAATTTGATAGCATTGCTAAAAAGGTTGTAGAATAATTGCTGCATCAAACTTGGTACTGCTGAAACTGCGGGCAGGTTCTCATAATTTATCTGTGCATTACTTTTTTCTATTTCCACTTCAAGTTCTGTCAGCACATTTTTTACTAATTCGTTTAACGATGTTTTCTTGAAATCATTTGAACTTACGGTATGCCTTGAAAATTCAAGCAGGTTATTGATGAGGTTCTGCATCCGTTTGGATGAATTGATTATTTTACCAAAATACTTTTCACTGTCCGGGTCAAAATTATTGTTCTTCAAAATTTTGTCACTGAACACTTGTATTTTTCGTAGCGGTTCCTGGAGATCATGCGAAGCCATATAAGCAAACTGATCAAGCTCTTCGTTCATTTGCTTGAGGCTTTCATTGTTGGCAACAAGTTGATCATTCAAAAGTTTTACTCTTTCTTCCGAAGCTTTTCTTTCTTCTATCTCTTTTTGTAAAAATTCATTGGCAGTCAGCAACTTTTTTTCTTGCAATATTAACTGCTGATTTTTACTATACAATTCAACGAAGACAGCAACCTTTGCCCTCAACAATTCAGGATTGATCGGCTTATAGATATAATCGACGCCACCCATCCTATAACCCTTGAACATAAAATCCTCATCATAATTATTTGCAGTAATAAATATTATTGGAATGTTTCGCAGCTTATCCCTTTCATAAATAATTGTGGCGGTCTCATAACCGTTAAGATCGGGCATCTGTACATCCATCAGGATAAGAGAAAAGTCGTGATCGTTCAATAATACTTTAAGCGCTGCCTTACCGGAATTTGCTTTGACGATTGTATAATTATCTTTTTCAAGAATGACTTCTATTGAAAGAAGATTATCAGCCCTGTCATCTACTACAAGAATTTTAACATCAGATTTCCGTAAAGGGAGAGGTGTCTTTTCCATTCTTTAATTATTTATACATCCACACTCTCATAAGCGATAGTAATTGATCGATCTTTACAGGTTTTGTTATATAATCTGAAGCGCCTGCATCAATACATTTTTCACGGTCTCCCTTCATTGCTTTGGCGGTCACGGCAATAATAGGCAATGTTTTATTTTTATGCTCACGTCTTATTTTCTGCGTTGTTTCATATCCGTCCATCTCCGGCATCATAATATCCATTAATACGATATCAATGTCCGGGTCGTCCTCCAATATTGTCATTGCTTCCTGTCCACTTTCTGCAGTGATCGTTTGAATGGCATAACGTTCAAAGGCAGTCGTCAAAGCAAAAAGATTTCTAACATCATCATCAACCACCAGCACTTTTTTATTTGCCAATATATCATTCTTTGCACGCAGATTTTCTAAAAGTTTCCTTTTTTCCGGCATTAAGTTCTTATGATCGATATGTAGCAACATCACCATTTCTTCTAATAACAGGTCAAGAGAGTTCACATCTTTTAATAAGATCTTATTAGCATATTGTTTTAACTGGTTCCTTTCTTTTGGTAAAAAGTCTTTCGCTGAATAAATAAGCACCGGTGTTATCTGTATTTTACTAAGTGTACTGATCTCCGTAACCAGATCAAGTCCCCCGATATCCGGCAACATGTAATCGACAACGATACAATCATAATTATTCTGTTTTATCAGGTCAATCGCTTTACGACCAGTATCAGCGATCTCAATATTGATCAGATCCCCGCTATCCAATACTTTTTTCATCTGTGATGAATCGAGTTCATTATCTTCTATCAGCAATACTTTCTTTTGCTTTTTCTCATTGAACTTAACAATATCATTAAAAAGATTGCTTAATGCTTCTGTCTTCAGCGGTTTCAAATGGAAACTTCTTGCGCCACGTTGCATTGCCAATAACTTGTTTTCCTCCCCGGAAATAAGATGCACAGGAATATGCCTGAAATTAATATCATTCTTGAAAAGATCGAGTACTCTCCATCCGCTGGCATCGGGAAGTTTGACATCAAGTGTTACGGCAACTGGATTGTATTTGTTAACAAGATCGAATACATCACCAAAATGAGTTGCCACGACAACTTTTAATTCTAATTCATGCGCCATTTCGATCATGATCTTTCCAAAACGAACGTCATCTTCGATCACCAACACTACTTTATCATTTGCTTGGATATTATTTCTGTCATCACCTACTTCATTTATTATTTCATTCAGCGCATCGAGATCTTTTGTATCACTTACTTTAATTGTTGGCACCGATTGAATAGCCGCATCAGTAACCCCAAGTGCCAATTTATATTCGCTTATTTTAAGATTTGTTTGTTTTTCTCTCTTTGCTTTGGCAGGATCATAATCAATAGGCAGGAATAAAGTGAATGTACTTCCCGAACCGATCTCACTTATCAATTCAATTGACCCACCCAACAGATCTGCAAGACCCCGGCTGATCGATAATCCAAGACCGGTACCTCCATATTTCCGGCTGGTAGAACCTTCCGCTTGCTGGAATGCCTCAAATATGATATTCTGTTTATCTTTTGAAATACCAATACCGGTGTCCCTGATCTCAAATGCAACCACTTTTTGCGCATTGGACAGGCCAGTATGATGTTGTCTCCAATTATTATGAGCCTCATAAATACGAAGCTTAACTTCTCCTTTTTCTGTAAACTTAAATGCGTTTGATAAAAGATTTTTGAGGATCTGGTTAAGTCGTTGCGCATCTGTTTCCATACTGGTGGGCAGTTTGGGATCAAGGTCAATTGTGAACCGCAAGTTTTTATTTTCAGAAATATGTTTGAAGGTAGTTTCCACGAAATTGGCAGTCTCATGAAATTGAACTTTGACAAAGTCTGTTGAAATATAACCTGATTCGATTTTGGACAAGTCAAGAATATCGTTGATCAGTTGGATCAGGTCATCGCCACAGCTATGAATGGTTTTTGCATAGCTAACCTGTTTCTCATTCAAATTACCATCATGATTCTCGTATAATTGTTGAGCAAGGATGAGCAATGAGTTCAATGGTGTACGCAACTCATGCGACATGTTTGCCAAAAACTCCGATTTATATTTTGAAGTGATCATAAGCTGTTCAGCTTTTTCTTCCAATGACAATCTTGCCTCCTCCACTTCCTTGTTCTTTGCTTCCACTTCTTCCTTTTGTTTTACAAGAAGGTGGGCTTTGTCCTGCAACTCTTCATTTGTTCTTCTTAACTCATCTGTCAATGATTGTGATTGAACAAGCAAGCTTTCTGTTCTTGTGTTTGCTTCAATTGTATTTAACACGATACCGATACTTTCAGTCAATTGGCTTAAGAAGTCAAGATGTGTTTCACTGAATGTATCAAAAGAAGCTAATTCAATAACGGCTTTTATTTCTTTCTCAAATAATACAGGTAATACGATAAGATTTAATGGCGATGCTTTCCCAAGACCGGAACTGATCTTTGTATAGCTCTTTGGAACATTCGTTAATAATATTCTTTCTTTTTCCAGTGCACATTGTCCAACCAGTCCTTCTCCTAATGCAAATTCTTTTTGAGTTTTTACTTCTTCACCAAATGCATAAGCCGAGAATAATTTTAGTTTTTGATTTTTAAAACTTTCGTCTTGTTCAAAAATGTAGAACATACCTTTCTGTGCATTCACCACCTGTGCCAGCTCTGAAAGAATACGACGTGTTACAGTATTCAGATCTTTTTGCCCTTGTAACATCTGCGTGAACTTTGCAAGGTTTGACTTTAACCAGTCCTGTTCCTGGTTGCGCAATGTTGTTTGCTTCAGGTTTGCGATCATCTGGTTAATGGTATCTTTCAATTCTTCCACTTCACCTTTTGCTTCCACACGGATCATCTGTGTCAAGTCACCTTTTGTTACTGCTGATGCCACATCGGCGATGTTACGTACCTGTGTTGTCAGATTTTCTGCAAGTTGGTTTACATTCTCGGTTAAGTTTTTCCAGATACCTGACGCACCCGGTACACTTGCTTGTCCTCCTAATCTTCCTTCAACACCAACTTCACGGGCAACGTTTGTTACCTGGTCAGCAAATACCGCAAGTGTATCGATCATTTCATTGATCGTATCGATCAACTGTGCAACCTCGCCACGAGATACGATCGAAAGTTTTTGTTTTAAGTTACCAGTTGCAACTGAGGTTACAACTTTTGCTATACCACGCACCTGGTTGGTAAGGTTGGAGGCCATCATGTTCACAGAGTCGGTAAGGTCCTTCCACGTACCGGCTACACCCTGTACTTCTGCCTGGCCACCAAGCTTACCTTCGGTACCTACTTCACGAGCCACCCTCGTTACTTCAAACGCAAATGAGTTCAACTGATCCACCATCGTATTGATGGTATTTTTTAAATCGAATATCTCTCCTTTTACATCGATCGTTACTTTTTTAGTTAAGTCACCAGATGCAACCGCTTTTGTTACTTCGGCAATGTTTCTTACTTGTGATGTAAGATTACCCGTCATTTGGTTTACCGAGTCAGTAAGATCTTTCCATGTTCCTGCAACACCCGGCACGAATGCTTGTCCGCCAAGTTTACCATCAGTACCAACTTCTCGAGCCACACGTGTTACTTCAGATGCGAAGGCTCTCAACTGATCCACCATCGTGTTCAATGTTTCCTTCAATTGTAAAATCTCTCCGCGAACGTCAACAGTAATTTTTCTTGACATGTCTCCATTTGCCACAGCGATCGCAACGTCCGCAATGTTTCGCACCTGGGCGGTGAGGTTACCTGCCATTTGATTCACTGAGTCAGTTAAGTCTTTCCAGGTACCTCCAACGCCAGGTACGTTTGCTTGCCCACCGAGTTTTCCGTCCGTTCCTACTTCTCTTGCAACACGGGTTACTTCCGAAGCAAAGGCACGGAGCTGCTCAACCATCGTGTTGATAGTATTTTTTAATTCAAGGATCTCACCTTTTACGTCAACTTCAATCTTACGTGACAAGTCACCATTCGCCACGGCTGTTGTTACTTCCGCAATATTTCTTACTTGTGATGTAAGATTCGAAGCCATTTTATTTACTGAGTCTGTCAAATCTTTCCAAAGGCCTTCCACACCCGGTACATCTGCTTGTCCACCGAGCATACCTTCCGATCCAACCTCACGGGCAACACGGAACACCTCAGAACCAAATGAATTCAACTGATCCACCATCGTATTGATGGTGTTTTTTAATTCCAGGATCTCACCTTTTACGTCCACCGTTATCTTTCTTGACAAGTCTCCTTTCGCTACGGCCGTTGTTACTTCTGCAATATTTCTTACCTGCGCTGTAAGATTTGATCCCATTTGATTTACTGAATCGGTTAAGTCTTTCCATGTACCACCAACACCTTGCACTTTTGCTTGTCCACCAAGTTTTCCCTCTGTACCAACCTCCAATGCAACACGGGTCACCTCAGATGCGAATGAATTCAACTGATCCACCATCGTGTTGATCGTATTCTTTAACTCAAGAATTTCACCAGCCACATTCACCGTAATTTTTTTGGAAAGGTCACCAGTTGCAACCGCAGTAGTTACATCTGCAATATTT
The DNA here is from genome assembly GCA_035318985.1 of Chitinophagaceae bacterium. Taxonomy (GTDB): domain Bacteria; phylum Bacteroidota; class Bacteroidia; order Chitinophagales; family Chitinophagaceae; genus VBAS01. Next base: position 12,432 of record DATHDP010000108.1, on the reverse strand, counting down.
CTTACCTGGGCAGTAAGATTCGAAGCCATTTGATTTACAGACTCTGTTAAGTCTTTCCATGTTCCACCCACATCCTGCACTTTTGCCTGGCCACCCAATTTTCCTTCTGTACCTACTTCCAACGCAACACGGGTTACCTCAGATGCAAATGAGTTCAACTGATCCACCATCGTGTTGATCGTATCTTTTAATTCAAGGATCTCTCCTTTTACGTCCACTGTAATTTTTCTAGACAGGTCACCTTTTGCAACCGCTGTTGTTACTTCTGCGATATTTCTTACTTGTGCTGTAAGGTTGCCGGCCATTTGGTTTACTGAATCAGTTAAGTCTTTCCACACACCACCAATTCCTTTTACTGTTGCTTGTCCGCCAAGTTTTCCTTCACTACCAACCTCTCTTGCCACACGGGTTACCTCAACTGAGAATGAATTCAACTGATCCACCATCGTGTTGATCGTATTCTTTAATTCCTGGATCTCACCTTTTACGTCAACAGTAATTTTTCTTGATAAGTCACCCCTCGCCACCGCTGTTGTTACTTCCGCAATATTTCTTACCTGGCCGGTAAGGTTTGAAGCCATTTGGTTTACCGAATCCGTTAAGTCTTTCCACGTTCCCCCGATACCTTTTACTTGTGCCTGACCTCCAAGTTTTCCTTCAGTACCAACTTCTCTCGCCACACGGGTTACCTCTGATGAAAATGAATTCAACTGGTCAACGAGGTTATTGATAGTATTTTTTAATTCAAGAATTTCTCCCTGAACATCCACTGTGATCTTTTTTCTTAAGTCACCTTTTGCAATCGCTGTTGTCACTTCCGCAATATTTCTTACCTGTGCTGTAAGATTACCAGCCATCTGGTTTACAGAATCAGTAAGATCTTTCCACACACCTGCAACGCCTTTTACTTTTGCCTGTCCACCAAGTTTTCCTTCACTACCTACTTCACGGGCAACACGGGTTACTTCCATTGAAAATAAGTTCAACTGTTTCACCATGTCATTTACCTCGGCAGCGATCTTTGCAAACTCGCCTTGTAAAACGTGATCGCCGATCTTCAATGGCATTTCCTGGGAAAGATTTCCTTTTGCAACAGAACTAATAACGTGAGCTATTTCAATAGTTGGGTGAACAAGATCTGAGATCAAACTATTGATAGATTCAACACCAGATGCCCATGAACCTTTTGCAAATCGTGGCAATTCAACACGGTGATTTAGGTGTCCTTTTAGCCCAATAGTGTTACGGGCTTTTGTCAACTCTTCAACCAATGCCTCATTCAATTGAATAATTCCATTAAGTGTATCACAGATCTTTCCGCTAATACCTAATTTATCTCCGGGCATACGAACACTGAAGTTCCCTTCTTTTACTTCCAATAATAATCTCAGCAATTCGTAACTATCTATTTCATCGATAGAACCATTATTGGCATTTTTATGTTGTTTTCCTCCATTACCGTTTCCATTTGCTTTACCAGAAATAACCGGGGTTGGCACATCAAGTGTTATATTATCAGCCGAAGAGGCAGTACTTGCCTTCGAAGGTTTGGGGGTTCTTTTCATACTATATTTTTAAAAACAGATAAGGGAAATTGTAACCAATAATAATTTCTCTAATTTCGGCCCGCCAATCAGTGAAAGACCTATCTTAGAATGCAGATCATTTCTTATTTAAAAATTTGTGCCACAAAAAGTAATTACAAGCCAGGACTTACCTTCCAAATTCATACTGCTGGGTGAAGATGATGCAGATGACCAGGAAATGCTGAAAGAAGTGTTTGCTTCAATAGACACTGCTTTTGTCCTTTTTTTTGTAAATAATGGCGGTGAGATACTTTCAGCCTTGGGAAAATTAAAGGATGACCAGATGCCATGTCTTATTGTACTGGATTACAATATGCCCGGCTTAAATGGAGCAGATATTTTAAGGGAACTGAGTACAAATGAACGCTATAAAAATATCCCCAAAGTTGTTTGGAGCACTGCCGGATCAGAAAAATTCAGGAAAATCTGTCTTGAATTAGGTGCCGTTGATTATGTAATTAAACCTAATAATGTAATTGGCCTTGAGGAAGTTGCCCGTTACATGTTATCACTTTGTCTGGTTTAATTCGTTTGTTTTCTTTTTATTTTATTGAAAAGAACTGTTTAAGATCTGCATAGAGATCGGCTTTTCCCACACCATAATGTTTTTATGTGGAGAGGTAAAACTTGATTTAGACTGATGCGCACTTACCAAATAAATCTCTAAATGGGGATTTTTTTCTACAATTTGGTCTACATATTTCCAGCCTTGCCCATCCGGCAGGTTATTGTCTAAAAATAAAATATCAGGTTTATTTTCATCTATAAGAAAAAGCCCGGTTTGCAGGTTATAGGCTACAAATACCTCATAATTTTTTCGATTGAAATATCCCTTCATAATTAAACAAAAGTCTACCTCGTCATCAATTATCAGTATCTTTTTTTTCATTGATGAAATAGCTACGCTTGGTTTCGGTTTACAAGATAAGGTTACATCATAACGAAATTTTGCGTTACGATCGTGATACTCATCAAATACCAGCCCAATAAAAATAATGCAAATTTTGAACCTAGGTTTGAGTAAACAGTACACCCAAAAAATCAAAATATTTTTCACTTTAAAGGTAAATGTCCGAAATCCCGCCCGATGGCACTGTCGCCATAATTATTTAAGGGACATAGGAATTGTTTTTGCTAGGTAGAAGTCACGATTTTTCGTCTATTTCTAAAATACCCAATTGATGCCGAATCACAATAAACATAAAATTGCCGTTATTGAAGATGATGAGGATGATTATCTCATCATCAAAGACTATATCACAGATATTGAAGGAAAGTCTTTTACTGTTGATTGGTTCCAGGATTATAATTCTGCGATCGAGGCGATCAAAAACAAAGAGTACCATCTTTATTTTGTTGATTACTTTCTTGGTCATAAAACAGGATTAGATCTGCTTGATGCAGCTGCAGAATTGAATTGTGATGAGCCGATCATCTTACTGACCGGGTTAGGCAATAAAGCTATAGATATAAAAGCAATGGAGAGAGGTGCCACTGATTACCTCGTAAAAAATGATCTGAGTACTGAAAAACTTGAACGTAGTATTCGCTATGCACTTGAAAGATCAAGTTTTTTAAAAGAGTTAAAAGCAAGAGAAGCAAAATATCGTACTCTTTTTGAAAGTTCAAAAGATGCTGTTTTTATTACTGACGAGCAGCTCAATCTCAGTGAGGTGAATGATGCCGCTGTAGAATTGTTAGGTTATTCAGAAGATGAATTGGTTGGCCGCAATCTCAGGGAATTTATTTCTGAGCATCATTTAAATGGAAAGCTGAAACCATTGAATGAAAAAAGTAATATCGAAGACAATGAAATAAAGATCATAAATAATAATAATGAAACGAGGGAATGTCTTCTTTCTCTGGCCCCTCAACGCCAGGCGGATGATGAAACATTTATAATACATGGGATCATTCATGATATCACCAAGATCAAGAAAGCTGAAATGGCAAATCTGCAGGCGGAGAAACTGGCCGCCAACGAAAGATTGATCCGCATGCTGGCGCATGAAATAAGAAATCCTTTGAATAATATCATTTTGTCTATAGAGCAATTGATACCACAGGAAAAAGATGAGTCGCAAAGAAGTTTTATGGATATCATTCAAAGAAATTCATTACGTATCAATAATATCATTACTGAATTGCTGAATCTTGCCAAACCATCCGAATTAACCCTCCTTGAGCATTCATTACAGGACATCATGGATGAAAGTATTGCCCGGACCACGGACAGGATAAAGCTCCAAAATATTCATGTAAAGAAACACTATCCTTCCCATCCCATCATTTTAAAATCTGATAAAGAAAAATTGATAATCGTCTTTACAAATATTATTATTAATGCAATTGAAGCCATGGGCACAAATGGGCTTCTGAATATTAGTATAAGTGAATCAGAGGATGGCTATGAAGTTTGTATAAAAGATAATGGTAAAGGATTTTCAAAAGAATACCAGGCAAAATTGTTTGAACCATTTTTCACCATGAAAAAAAATGGAATGGGTCTCGGGCTTACAGTTGCCTATTCAATTTTACAATCTCATAGTGCAAAGATCAAAGCGCAGAGCAAAGAAAATGAAGGGACCGAATTCCAGGTTAGTTTTAAAAAAAATCTACCTGTTTAATGCCTTCAAGGCTTTGTCAATTGAATTAGACTCATTTAATACCGGCAGAAAAAGATCCCCTTTCTTTTTTAATCGTTGAAAAATATTTTGCATTGTAAATTGTTTGGGACTCAACTTGTGATCCACTTCTTTCCATTCCAATGGTGCTGATACTGAAGCCCCCGGTACAGGTCGTACACTATAAACAGACGCAAGAGTTTGTCCCGTTCTGTTCTGTAAATAATCAATATAAATTTTCGGTCCACGTTTGCTTAAAGATCTTTCTAACGTGGTTATTTCAGGCAGCTGCTCCTGCACAAGAGAAGCAATAATATGTGCAAAATCTTTTACCGTTACATAATCATACTTATTTTTTAACGGAACATACACATGCAATCCCGAGGCGCCGGATGTTTTACAGTAGGAGGTTATGCCCGCCTTATCCAGGATCATTTTAACTGCAAGTGCAGTGTCCACTACTTCTGTAAATTTATTTTTATCAGAAGGGTCAATATCAATTACCATCCACGTAGGATTACCAATTTTTTTTGTTGTGCTGTTCCATGGATTAATTTCTATACAACCAAGATTCGCAACATAAAGTAAGGTTGCTTTATTATTACAAACTATGTAGTCGATTATTTTTCCGTTGCTTTCGCTTTTTACTTTAAACACATTAACAAAAGAAGGTGCATTTTCACCTGCATCTTTATGATAAAAGCCGTTATCATTTATACCATTTGGATTTCTTTTTAAAGACAAACATCTTCCTTTCAAATACGGAAGGATATAGTCGGCGACCTTATCATAATAATCGATCAGGTCACCTTTGGTAAATCCTTCACCGGGCCAATAAATTTTTTGGCGATTAGTTATCGATACAACATGTTTCCCGATCTTGATCCCTGATTTTTCTTTTGTAGCCATTTATTCAATTGAGCCTATGATGCTTTTCTTTTTTCTGAAAGACTTGCCTTTAATTGTTCCATCAGGTCTTTAGTTTTTGAATGTACCACTTTCATTGGGGTAAATGGAACTGCTTTCCCTTTTGATTTTGCCTTGATGATCTTTAGTAATCTTTCGCTGTAATCATCACGATATTTTTTAATATCAAAGGGCCCTGATAATTGATTTATAAGATTAACAGCCATTTTTAATTCATCGGGTTTACTTTTTGCCGATGGCAGATCCAGATCTTCAGTTGAACGGATCTCTTCAGCAAACCTGATACGATTTAAAACAATAACATCATCCTTGGCTTTAATGATACAAAGATGTTCACGGTCACGCATAACAAACAATGCAACGCCGGCTTTTCCTGTTTTCTTAAAGGCATCTCTTAGCAGGTTGTATGCTCTAACACCGGTTTTCTCAGGTTGGAGATAATAAGGCTGTTCAAAATACATGCTGTCAACTTCTGTTTCATCAACAAAATGCTTGATCTCGATATGTTTTGTTTTTTCAGGACTTACTTTTTCAAAATCAGATTTTTCAAGTACTACATACCTGTCATTAAGATAATATCCACGAACAATATTTTCCCAGGGAACTTCTTTTCCTGTTTTTTCATTTACTCGTTTGAACTTAATATTAGAATGATCCTTACTATCAAGCATATCAAGATCTAATGTACTATCCTGAACGGCGCTGAACATCTTTATAGGAATGTTCACGAGGCCAAAACCTAATGAACCTGTCCAAATTGCTCTCATATACTTTTTAAATATTGGCTGAGAAAAATATGCCAAACAAGTTTATCCATTAATGATCTCTCCCCCATTTGGATGAATAAACTGCCCGGTTATATAACTTGCATCATCACTTGCCAGAAAAAGATACGCCGGTGCAATTTCTGCCGGCTCACCTGCACGACCCATTGGCACTTCACTTCCAAAAACCGCAACTTTCTTTCGAGGAAAACTGGATGCTATTAATGGTGTCCATATCGGGCCTGGCGCAACTCCATTTACTCTTATTCCTTTTTTTACAAGATTTGAAGAAAGACTTCTTGTAAAAGAGACAATTGCCCCCTTGGTAGATGCATAATCAATCAAACCTCCGCTTCCTCTATATGCTGTCACTGATGCAGTATTAATTATACAAGAACTCTTTTTCATGTGTGCAAGTGCTTCGCGGGTAAGCCAGAAATAAGAAAAAATGTTTGTGCTGAATGTTTTTAATAATTCACGGGTGGTAAGGTCTTCCAGGCTTTTATTTTCATAATGCAAAGCTGCGTTGTTTACTAATACGTCAATACGTTGATATTCCTTAATAACTTTCTTTATTACTGTTTTACAATGCCTTTCGTTGCTAAGATCACCGGGTATAAGGAAACATCGGCGGTTATATTTTCCGATTATAGAGGCAGTGTTCCTGGCATCTTTATGCTCGTTTAAATAAGCTATTGCGATATCAGCTCCTTCTTTTGCAAAAAGAATAGCCACAGCTTTTCCAATTCCGCTATCGCCACCCGTTATTAGGGCAATTTTGCCTCTTAATTTATGGCTTGCCTTTTTTTCCGGGTAATCAAAAACGGGTTGAGGTTTCAACTTTCTTTCGCTACCCGGTCTCGTTTGGTGTTGGGGTTTTCTAAGCTGTCTTTTTTTATTTCCTTTTTGCATAATAATCAAACCGAGAAAATTTTATACCATAACAATAATTAGAAGTTGCTCAACACTTTTGAATTTAAGTGTTGAAAAAAATCCCCGACTTTTTTCTGGTTGTAAAGGATTTTCAGGCTAAAGTCAAACGGCATGATTTTTACGGAATTGATACACTGGATAATTTGTTCGGACTTACATTAGACAAATCAAAAAACATAGATCATGATACGCAGTGCAATTTTATTTATGATCATAGCGCTGATAACAGGAGTAACTGGATTTGGAATAATTGCAGGAGGTGCGGCGGTAATTGCTCAAACCATATTTTTCATTTCACTGGTTATGCTCATGGTGTCGCTGCTTTCAAGCCCAAGGCCAACTAGAAGTCAAGACCAACTAGAAGTATAGGTTTTTAAAATATTTGAATTCGAAGGGCGGTTCTAACCGGTTGTTTATAAATACAGCCGGTTTTTTTATTTTTATAAGTCTCCCATTCTAAAATAAATAAGGTCATTGTTACCAATGACCTTATTGAAAACTACAAATAAAAGAAGCCACAAAAAATATTCGATTGCTGCTTATTAAAAACCGTTTGTTAATGATGAGCCGCTGCAGTATCCCGCATCATTTTTATTTTATCATGTGCCTGACGTAGGATTGCTTTCTGACTTTCAATTGTTGCACGAACATCAACTGTAAGATCATCTTCTTTTAATGCATCCTTATATGCTTTTTGTGCTGCATCTTCGCCAAATTCACAAGAAGCGAGTATGCCGTGACGATCATCCCCGCCAAATGTTGCTTTTACATCCATCCATGCACGGTAAATTTTTCCGGCTGTTGTGGTGTCGTCAGTAACATTTTTATCATTATCACTTACTAACCTGCGCAGGTCACTTGCAAATTGACGGCTTTGCTGCGCTAATTGGCTGAACAATGATTGCAGATCCTGTTCGTCTGTCTGCGTTGCTGCTTTTGAATAGCCGGTAACCCGGTCGTTGTTGATCCTGATTAGATCTCTTAATGTTTCTGAATTTGCCATGTTGTTTAATTTTTATTTAGTCAAGTAATTTTTTAAAAGCAATGAACGAGGAATTATTTCCTCATTCATTGCTCGGGTACTTTATCTTATTTCTGTTTTTTTCATAGGTCATGATCTCTTGTTACTAATTTCCAATTCATTTTATTAATAATGTTCCAATTCGTTTTATTTGATTAGAAATGAACCTACACACTTACTTATAGGAAGAAAAAAACATACCATGTTTTTTTACTTATGTTGAAATTATTAATGGACTTGCTGTGCCATTGGTATCACATTTGATTTTATAGAGTATAAAAAGTAACAAATGGAAAATGACTATAAACTCATGTTTATAAAAAATAAACTAGAGCAAATAAAAAGCGCAGTGATGTATTCAACAAACAGTAACACCGTAAGATTACCAAACGATATTGTTGAGTTTGAAAGTGTGGATGATGACGGCTTACTATGGTTTAGTGCTCATGGTCCACGGAATTGGGAAAAAGCGTACGAGCTTCATTTTCCGACAAAACTTATTTTTTACAGAAAAGGCTGTGAATATTATGTAGAGATCACAGGTACTGCGGTTGTAGTTAATAAGCAAGATGTAATGTATGGTACCAATGGAGGAAAATTACTTTTGAAAATGGTTCCCTATTATATTGAATATACTGAAACAGGTAGACGGGAAGCAGGCTTTAAAAAATTAAAAGGACAGATGTATGATGTTTTCATGAATACATTAGGACTAAGCAGAGCCAGTCAACCTCGTTTAACTGAATCGCAATATTGAGGACTATGGCAAAGTACTCTAAAAAAGCAGGTGAAAAAGTTGAACGGGCAATGAAAGAAATGAAGAAAGGGAAGCTACGCAGCGGCAAAAGTGGAAAAAAAGTTACTGACCCTAAACAAGCTATCGCTATTGGCTTGTCAGAAGCTCGTGAAGAAGGAGCAAAAGTTCCCTATAAAAGATCAACAAAAAAGAAAAAGACAACCAGGAAAAAAACTACTCCCTAACAGGTTTTAAGACTCCAAATCTCTCAACGTTATAGATGAGTATATCCCGGAAACAATGAGTTCAAATTCATTGAGGATGGTCATGTGTACTTGTCTTATAATAGCCTTAATTTGCTTTAAGAAAATCCAGGTAAGACATATTGCTTAGAGAAGATCTCAGCTATATTCATTTAATGAGTGAACATAGTTGTACAAACACACATCTATGCCTTTAAGAAGAAAAATAAAAGCTGGCTATATTGTCGCCTTTGTACTATTAATGATCTCCTATTTTTTTATTTTTCGATCCACCCGGACGGTACAGAAAGAATATGATTGGGTGACAAATAGCTATAAAGCCGAAAACAAAATTGGGGCGTTAGAAAATTCAATAGTAGAAATTGAAACCAGTGTACGTGGTTATTATATTACCAAGGACCAGTCCTATTTAAAAACTTATCGCGAAAACCAGGAAAGCATTTCCACTTTTTATAATGAACTAAAAACATTAGAAGCAAATAATCCTGATCAACTCGCAAAGCTTGATACAGTAAAGCAGCTGATCGATCTACGGCTTTCATTGATGAAAACGAATATCGCCGCTTTTCAACAGGCAGGAGAACAAACAACACCGGTCGTTGAATTCAACAGGCGAAGGGGACAAGCTATTTTAGACAGTATCAGTATGTATACTCAGCATTTTATTAAAAATGAAGAAACCTTAATGTCTGAAAGAAAAAACAATCTCACCGCTTCATTTAAAACCACGCAAATTATCATTTTCATTTCCCTTATCACTTCTGTAATTGCAATATTATATTCACTGTTTACCTATATTAAAGAAAGTACTGCCAGGGATAAGTCAAGCCAAAAAAATATTCAGTATCAAAAAGAACTGGAGGCAAATATTGAGGAACTGAAAAGGATGGATGCTAAACTAAGAGAATTAAAAAGTATGGAAAAATTTACGGCAACGGGCCGTGTTGCAAGAACAATAGCACATGAAGTAAGAAACCCGTTGACAAATATTTCATTGGCAGCCGAACAGTTACAAGAACTCACCAGTCAGAATAATGAATCTTCAATGTTGTTAGATATGATAGGCAGGAATAGTATTCGGATCAATCAACTTGTTTCTGACCTGCTGAATGCTACGAAGATCATTGAACTGAATATCCGACCAGTAAGTATAAATAAAATACTCGATGAAACTCTTGAAATGGCCGCCGACCGACTAGATCTCAGCCAGGTAAAAGTGCAAAAGAATTATGCACGTGATGTTTGCAATGTAATGGTTGATGAAGAAAAAATAAAGATCGCCTTTTTAAATATCATAGTGAATGCTATAGAGGCGATGGAAAAAAGCAAAGGCATTCTTTCCCTGACAACCAAAAATGGCGGGGACTCTTGCATAATCGAAATAGAAGATAATGGAAACGGCATGGATGACGATACTTTGCAAAAGCTGTTTGAACCCTATTTTACAAGCAAACCCAATGGAAACGGGCTTGGACTAACTAATTGTCAGAACATCATTCTAAGTCACCGTGGTAATATTACAGTTAAAAGCACACTCAGAAAAGGAACCTCCTTTATCGTAACCTTAAAAATGGTAGACTAAGTGTAGAATTTTTTTCCCACCTTATGCCGATGTTGGGACGATGGAGTTCAGAATAATCTCTTTTGAAAAAGGTTTTGAAATAAAATGGTCGGCTCCGTCCTTTGTTGCTTTTTTACGTTCCTCATAAGAATCATGCGCTGTGATCATAATTACATGAAGAGATGGGAATTTCTCTTTCCAACGTTTTATTTGGTTTATTCCCAACCCGTCAGGTAAATGATTGTCAAGGAAGACATAATAGAAGTGATCAGGGGATTGAAGCATCTTATCAGCTTCCGAAAGACTGCCCGCAAAGGAGGTCTGTATATTCTTTTGCTTCAATATGTTGCTTAACAGGTAACAAATATCTGTCTCATCGTCAACTATTAAAGCCTTTCTTCTTTTAGGGTCGGTAAGCTCTTTAGTTTTTACACTAGGATTTATACTATCATTTTTTCTTTCCACGGTTTCTTTTCCTTTTCACCAGATAAAAATGGCAATTTTATTGCCAAAGACTTGCAGATAAAAATGATTTAGTAATTTAGTAAGAATAGATTTGGCATGATTTCAGTTTAAATTGTGAGGTAATTATTTCCCAAAAGTTAAACTCCCCTCAAATGGCAAAAAGAGCTCTCATTATCGATGATGATATCGACCTATGCTTACTGCTTAGTCGATTCTTAAATAAAAACGGATTTGAAACCAGTTCTGCTCATTCAGGAGCAAAGGGCATAGCATTATACGATCCGGCAAATTTTGATGTAGTAATATGTGATTACCGGCTTGACGACATGGATGGCATTAAGCTCATCAAAGGGCTTAAAGCAAAAGATCCCCATGTTCGTATATTGGTTATAACGGGCTATTCGGATATAAAGACGGCTGTTGAAGTAATTAAACTAGGAGCTTTCGATTATATCACAAAGCCGCTTATTCCTGATGAAGTGCTTTCTATTTTAAATAATTTATCGAACAAAAGTGATGACAAAACTGCGGTTGCGGGCCAGTCAACTGAACCGGGAGCTAGTGCAAAAAGAAAGACAAACGTAGATTTTTACAAAGGCAAATCTCCTGCATCAGTTTTTTTGCATGAACAGGCTAATATAGTTGCAGGCACTAACTATAGTGTTTTGCTGTATGGTGAAAGCGGAACGGGAAAAGAAGTAATTGCAAGTTTGATCCATAATCTTAGTGAACGTAGTCACAAACCATTTGTGGCGCTTGATTGCGGAACTCTTTCCAGGGAATTGGCAGGCAGTGAACTTTTTGGCCATGTGAAAGGTTCATTCACCGGCGCCATCCAGGATAAAGAAGGTCATTTTGAATTGGCAGAAGGCGGTACATTATTTTTAGATGAAGTGGGTAATTTATCTGCTGGTGTCCAGGCTGCTTTACTAAGAGTGATACAAGAAAGAAAATTCAAACGTGTCGGTGGTAATAAAGAGACCCCAACTGATGTACGTATAATAGTAGCATCAAATGAAAATCTGAATGAGGCATACAGAAAAGGAAAGTTCAGAGAAGATCTTTATCATCGTTTAAACGAGTTTTCAATACATCTTCCGCCACTGCGTGAAAGACGTGAAGATATTCTTCCCTTAGCAGAATTTTTCCTTGAAAGATCAAATGAAGAAACCAGGAAAAATATTAGTGGCTTTAATGAGGATGTACTGAATATTTTCCTTGAATATTCATGGCCGGGTAACCTGAGAGAATTCAGAAATGTTGTTCGTCGTGCAGTATTACTTACGCCTTCAGATGCAAAAATTGCTGTTTCAACTTTGCCACAGGAAATTGTTCATCATGTACCACACCACGCACCAGTTTCTCCTTTTGAACAATCAATGCATCCACAATTTGATGGTTTGACACATCCTGAAAATTTTCCTAATAAAGATCTGTTGAAAGGCGCAGCAAGCCGTGCAGAATTTTATACCATCATGTCCGTGATGCAACAAGTAAATTTTAATAAGAAAAAAGCTGCTGAAGTATTAAAGATAGATCGCAAAACTCTTTA
>DATHDP010000107.1:0-37257 GCA_035318985.1 Chitinophagaceae bacterium | reverse complement strand
TACCACCATTTTCAAAAGCCCCACGGTTTGCAGCTTCCATTATACCGGGACCTCCGCCAGTCATCGTAACGAATCCCAAATCAGAAATTCTTTTCCCGAATTCTCTAGCAGCAATATAAAATTTATGATCTTCCTTAAATCTTGCCGACCCAAACACAGTGATGCATGGGCCAATAAAATGTAGCTTTCGAAAACCACGAATAAATTGCCAGAAAACTCTTAACGCAAATGATAATTCAAAGCCCCTGCTTTTCGGACCATCAAGATAAACATGAGATTTTGGCGGGATAAGGTGTTCTTCAGGTTTCATCTTTCAATTCCTTCTTTGTGATAAAAATAGAATAATCCTGCTATACTTATTTATTCAATTCATTTAACTTGTCTTCCTAATTTTTCACCATGCGGATTATCTCTTACAATGTAAATGGAATCAGAGCGGCGATCAAAAAAGGCTTTCTTGACTGGCTGAAAACAAATCCCGCTGATGTGATATGTGTACAGGAAACAAAAGCATTGAAAGAAAATGTAGATCATATGTTATTTAATGATCTTGGTTATCATGACTATTGGTTCAGTGCACAGAAAAAAGGATACAGTGGTGTAGCAGTATTTACAAAAATGATCCCGGATAAAATAGAATTGGGGAATGGTCATAGTGTGAGTGATGATGAAGGAAGAATTATTCAGTTAGATTTTAAAGATATAAAACTCATCAATGCTTATTTCCCATCAGGTACAAGTGGCGATATAAGACAAACATTCAAATATCATTGGTTGGAAGAATTTTATAAATGGCTTGACCAACTAAAAAGAAAACATCCAAAGCTGATATTATGTGGTGATTATAATATTGCTCATAAGGAGATCGATATCCATGATCCAAAAGGTAATAAAAACTCATCAGGATTTTTACCGGAAGAAAGAAAATGGATGGATAATTTTTTTGAAAATGGTTGGACAGATACATTCCGTGAATTCCACGCTGAGTCTCATAGATATAGCTGGTGGAGTCAACGTTTTCCTACTGTTCGTTTGCAAAATAAAGGCTGGAGAATTGATTATATAAATGTTACAGATCCGCTAAAAGGCCAATTGAAAGATGCAGAAATTTTTCCTGATATAAAACATTCTGATCATTGCCCGGTATATTTAGATATAGCTTTATAACCAAAATTTCAGATCATATATCAATAGTGAAGAACATAAAAAGAAATTTATCAGCTCCAAAGGGGCTTGATGTTTTTATAATCTATGGAATGCTTGTATTATAGACTTGAACAGCCTTCTTTTGGTTTTTCGAAGAGCGCAGAAGAAAGAATATTGAAGCGCTACTGCAAAAAATTGACGCAACTCCATATCCAACTTTATAGTTACCAGAAATATCCTCCTTGGGTTTGCTTAGCAGGGCAAATAAAATTGCCGGAGGAATTAGCGACAAGCCGATGATTTTGCTAGTATGAGCTTTTTGGTAATAAGGTATTGAAACGGGCACTTTGTATAGTTCTGCTTTTAATTCCTTTTCTTTTAGCATACGGCCATTCAATTTATAACCTGGCCAGCTTTTATAGATAATTCTCTGGTGTTTAGATGTTGAATCTTGTGAATGAGCATTAATAAAACTGAAAATCAGTAAAAAGCAAATGCATTTTTTCATCGTTCTGATCCTAATATAATTGTTTAATTTTTGAGAGCGGCAAGATTAATCCATTTCCTTTTATAAAAAAACTTTACTTGTTCTTTGTACCTTGAAATAAAAATTTAAATCATGTTTATCTATAATGTTACCGTAAAAGTTGATTGGTCAATTCATGATGCATGGGTACAATGGATGCTGAATAAGCATATGCCCGAAATGATAAAAACAGGTTGTTTTACCGATTCAAAGCTTCTTCGTCTATTAGAAATAGATGAAAAAGAGGGTCCGACATACGCTGCCCAATATTTTGCCGATAGCAGATCTGATTATAACTGCTATATTGAAAATCATTCAACCACCATACGACAAAAATATTTTGATGAGTGGGGCGATCGTTTTATAGCTTTCCGCAGCCTGATGCAAATTGTACAATAACTTCAAAAACAAGACGAAAACAGGAATCGGGCAAAGCCTTTCCCCATGCGATTTCCGGAGGATTTATTTGTTCTGAAAAAACAAAGAAAAAATTTTGCTGCCAATCAAAAGCGGTTAAATTTGCCGCCATTATCATTCATAAAAACCAACTATAATGAATAAGGCCGACTTAATTGATGTAATTGCTGAAGAGGCAGGGGTCACGAAAACCCAGGCGAACGCAGCACTTGATTCTTTTACAAATGCTGTTACTAAAACTTTAAAGAATGGCGGCAAGGTTACACTTGTTGGCTTTGGTACTTTTTTGCTTTCATACAGGGAAGGAAGAAAAGGACATAACCCTCAAACAAAAGCGCAGATAAATATCAAGGAAAAAGTTGTTGCAAGATTTAAAGGGGGAAAAGAGCTTTTAGCTACATTAAAATCTTCAATGAAGGACCTAAAACCTTTATTGCAAAAGAAAAAGAAGAAATAAAAACATCATTTAGATAAATCTCTTGTTACTTTACATAACACAAGAGATTTTTTATTTTAAAAACAAACTAAAAAACAAGATCATGGGAAGAGGCGATAAAAAAACTAAAAAAGGGAAAATCACAAAAGGAAGTTTTGGTAAAAGCAGACCAGCGAAAACGAAGAAGAAAAAGTAATAAAAGAAAAAGTTTACATTGTATATATAGTATATAGTGTTTCCAGTTCCTAAATTATATACTTTACTTACTTAATACTTTCCTAAGGTGCCAGCCTTTCTATTTTCCATCCTCCATTTTCTTCCAAAGTATATTGGATGCGATCATGCAGGCGACTGGGTCTTCCCTGCCAAAATTCGATTACTACAGGTTTTACAATATAACCTCCCCAATGAGGTGGACGATCAATAGATGTTCCTTCCATTTTATTCACCAGCTCATTAAATTTTTCATCAAGCCATTGCCGGTCTTCGATCACACGGCTTTGTGGCGATGCCCACGCACCAATGCGACTTGATTCAGGACGTGATTGAAAATACTCATCACTTTGCTTTCCACTTATTTTTTCAATTAATCCCGTTATCCTCACCTGTCTTTCCAGTTCTTTCCAAAAGAAAACGAGACATGCTTTTGGATTTTCAGCAAGTTGTTGTGCTTTATAACTTTCATAGTTGGTAAAAAAAACAAACCCTTTTTCATTAACTTCTTTCAGCAAAACAATTCTTGCCGAGGGCAATGCATCAAGAGAAGCGGTTGCCAGCGTCATTGCATTTACTTCATCGATCTTTGAATTCACAGCTTCATGCCACCACTTTTCAAATTGTTTGATCGCATTTGCATCTACGTCGCCTTCTGATAAACTTTTGTGAGAGTAGTCCCGTCTTATATCTGCAATATTGCTATACATAAATTTTAATTCATTGTAAAGGTAAACCTGCATCAATAAAAAAAGCTCCTGCTGGAGCTTTTTACTTTATGATTTTGATCAGTTATAACCCGGTTCCTTGTCTTTCTCTTAACCTGTCTCTTTCCTCAGCCACAATACTTAGTTTGCTTTCCAATTCGCCCAATCTTTTTATCTGGCCTTCCAGTTTTTTATTGGCGTCTGCCATTTGGTGAAGATCATTGTTAAGTTCTTCCAGGAAAGCAACTTTCTTTTGCAATTGTTGACGCTGCTGATTGGATTCAGTTAATTTATCTTCCACTTTTCCAAGCTCGATCTGTAGCACCTGGTTCTCATATAAATAATGATTCACCTTATTTTTTGATTCATCCAACTCACGGGTAGTTTTATAATACGCCTCTTTCAGATCTTCGTATTCAATATTCACCATTTTTGTGGAAGAGAGTTGCGCTTCTAATTTATATATTTTTCCTTGCAGGGTATTAAACTCACTATAAGCACTATCCAGCATTGAACTCATCTCGCTGGTAAGGTGTTCCTTTTCTTTTATATGATTGATCTCATCTTCTTTTTCTTCCAGCATATATTTCATGTCCTTGATCTGCATGCTCAGTTCTTCATTGCTTCGCAATATCTCCTGGCTTTTTTCTTCTGTTTCTTTAATTACATCTACTTGCTCAAGCAACTGGCTTATTTTGGAATTATGATCCAGCAGGCTTTGCTGGGTCTGGCGAAGCTGTTCGTAATAATCCGTTTTTGTTTGTGGTAATGTCTTTTCTGATCTTGTTTGCTCTGCATCAAGAGTTAATTTTCGAACCTGGCTTTTCAACTCCTGGATCTCAATTTCATAGATCCTTTTATTTTCAGTAGCATCAAGCAACCGGTTTTTCAGATCAGTAATTTCTTTATCCTTTATCTCCGCCTCATTTAAATATTTTATTTTCCAATCATCAAGACCGCTGCTCACAGATTTTTTTTCATTCTCCTTTTTTTCACCACGACGGCTGGTATAAAATAAATGGATCACCACACCAACAACAATGGCGCTGATAAATAGAATAGCGATCTCAATAATTGATAAACTAATTGTTGGCATAGTATAAATAACAATGGAAACTAATAAAAATCTCCCAGTTTTGACCCGGTAAGTTTTTCACAATATTTGCAAGACTGAATAAAAAGAATTCAAGAGTTATTAACTCGTGACCAATGTGCCAACTTTCTCCCCAGTTACAACCCGGCGAAGATTGCCTGGTCTGTTCATATCAAATACTACAATTGGAAGGTTGTTTTCCATACAAAGAGTGAAAGCTGTCATATCCATCACCCGGAGGTTTTTGCTTATGCATTCCGCAAAAGTTATTTTATCAAATCTTTTCGCAGAAGGGTCCTTTTCCGGATCAGCAGTATAAATTCCATCAACCCTGGTTCCCTTTAAGATCACACTTGCGTTGATCTCGATGGCCCGAAGAGAACCAGCTGTATCCGTTGTAAAATAAGGGTTTCCGGTACCAGCACCGAAGATCACAACACGGCCTTTTTCCAAATGCCTTATGGCGCGGCGACGAATATATGGTTCCGCGATCTGTTCCATCTTAATAGCGCTGAGCAATCTCGTGAACACACCCACTTTTTCAAGTCCTGCCTGCAAGGCCATTCCATTGATCACCGTCGCCAGCATTCCCATATAATCGCCATGAGCTCTTTCAATTCCGGTTTCCGCCTCGTTCATGCCACGATAAATGTTGCCGCCGCCAATTACAATGGCCACCTCTACCCCTATCTCTGTCAGTAATTTTATGTCGGCAGCATACTGGGCAATAACATCATTATCAAATCCAAAATTCTTATTCCCCATCAGAGATTCACCCGAAAGTTTCAGAAGAATACGTTTGTACTTTGGAACCATGTACCGCAGTGTTTTTTGTTACCTTGCGAAGATAGGGAAAGCCATTTTTTTGGATTGTTTTTAATTTGGTGCCGGCAGCAGTAATTCTGCTCATCTTCCCTTGCGTCGCACTCTTCAGGGTTCTGTTCGTTGTTCAGCTTTTTACTGCTTTCAAAGAATACACCATCGGGATCTTTCCTTCCATTCCCTTTATATGCCACTTACCTGTTTCTGTCTCTACAGAATTTTTAAAATTTGAATACGGTGAGTAGGTGTGTTCATTAAAAAACTCAATTTTCAGCCCTGCATTTATTAATGCATTCAACACTTCGCTAATACTATGATTCCAGCTATACTCCTTTCCTTGTATCTCATTTTCATCGCCTGTGTATGTCGGTTGATCCTCCATTACTATCAGCTCCTTGTTATCATAGTAATATTTGATATGAGTAAAATCATCATCAAACATCCAAACCACAGGATGAAACTCTGCAATATAAAAAAGACCGCCTGGTTTTAATCTTTCAACTATCATTTTTGCCCATGGGTCGAGATCGGGCAACCATCCAATTGTTCCGTAAGAAGTAAAAACAATATCGAACTGTTCTTTTACAAACTCTGAAGTTTCGTACACATTACAGCAAACAAATTTTGCATCAAGCTTAAGTTCGTCATTAATTTCTCTTGCAAGCTTTATAGCATCATCACTCAAATCAACTCCTGTACACTTTGCACCCATCCGGCTGAAACTCATCGTATCCATTCCAAAATGACATTGCAAATGCAGTAGTGACCTTCCATATACATCACCAATTTCATTTAATTCAATTGGTGTAAGAACATTTGCGCCGGCTTTGAAACCTGCGAGATCATAAAACGCAGAATCTTTATGTACAGCAGTTCTCTGGTTCCATAGAGATCTATTAGCCTCGAAGTACTGATTTATATTTTCCATTTTATAAAAATAAAAAAGGGAGCCGAATGACTCCCTTAAAATATTTTGATACGTAAAATTTATCCTAATGCCACTCTCTTAAACTCTGTCACTTTCACATCACCATTTTCTTTCAGATAATCAGCAACAGTTTTGCTGCCATCTTTTACAAAAGCTTGTGCTGTTAAAGTTTGTTCTTTAAAGAATGCTCCCATTTTGCCCTCGGCAATTTTTGCAAGCATTTCATCAGGTTTGCCTGCCATCTTCGGATCTTGTTTCATCAGTTCCATGATGATATCTTTTTCACGGGCAATAACACTTGCCGGAACACTTGCTGCATCAACTGCTACAGGATTCAACGCTGCGATCTGCATGGCAATATCTTTACCTGCTTCAGCTGCATCTTTATTTAATCCAACCAATACGCCGATGCGATATGCTCCGTGAATATAGGAAGCCACATAGTCTGCGTCTATTCTTTCAAACTTTGTAACACCGATCTTTTCACCGATCGCTGCTAGTTTATCATTTACCATTTCTGCTACTGTTGTGTGCGGAGCTTTTGCATTCATCAGCTCTTCCAGGCTTTTTACATTATGCCCGATAGCAGCTTCAGCGATGCTTTGCGCAAATGCAACGAAGTCTGCATTCTTCGAAACAAAATCTGTTTCGCAGCTTACACAAACAACAATACCTGTTTTATGATCGTCTGTTGTTTGTGCGATCACAACACCTTCTTTTGCTTCACGGTCGCTACGCTTTGCAGCAACTTTTTGTCCTTGCTTTCTTAACCAGTCAATGGCTGCTTCAAAATCGCCATTGGTTTCGGTTAATGCTTTACGGCAATCCATCATGCCGGCGCCGGTCATTTGGCGCAACTTATTTATATCCTGTGCACTTATTGTTACGGTTGACATTGTAATTAATAATTAAAAATTAAGAATTAATAATTCTCTTTCACTTTGAACCTCCATTTTACTCTCCGAAAAAGTTCAATAGAGAAAAGAACGATGAAGAGTGCGACGCAACAAAAGCTAAATAGTAGCAATGAAGTTGGTATCACAATCCTCACTTTCAGTTTTAAAGAACTAACGAACCACTAAATGATTCTTCGAACTAAGTCTCCCCTTTAGGGGGACAGGGGGTTTACCTGTTACTTGTTCTTTTTGGACTGCTTGGTGTACGACGTCTTGGTTGGCCACCACCACGAGGTTTACCACCACCGCCTGCTTCAGCTTGTGCTTCGGCTTCCATTCTTGCAGCTTTCTTTTGATTCTCATCTGTAAGAGATGCATCATCTGTTTCCTCATCTTTTGCAGCCTGGCGTTCAGCTAATCCTTCTGCAATAGCTGCAGTGATATATTGAGTAATGATTGCAATCGATTTTGTTGCATCATCATTTGCAGGAATAGCAAAATCAACTTTGTTTGGATCACAGTTAGTATCTACTACTCCGAATGTACCAACACCAAGACGTTTTGCTTCTGCTAATGCGATATGCTCATGACCGATATCAACGATGAACAACGCTGCCGGAACACGGCTCAGTTGTGCGATACCACCAAGAACTTTTTCCATTTTCTCTTTATCGCGGCTAAGTGTAAGACGTTCTTTTTTTGTAATGCTGTCAAAAGAACCATCGCCTAACATTTTTTCAATGCTCTGCATTTTCTTTACACTCTTACGTACTGTATTGAAGTTGGTAAGCATTCCACCCAACCAACGTTCAGTTACATAAGGCATGTTTACTTTCTGTGCACATTCAGTCACGATATCTTTTGCCTGCTTCTTTGTTCCAACAAAAAGAATTTTTTTACCACTGCGTGCAATCTGTTTTAATACAGCTGCAGTTTCCTGCAGGCACTCGGTTGTTTTATTAAGGTCAATGATATGAATACCTTTCTTTTCAGCAAAGATGTATGGCAACATCTTCGGATTCCATTTCTTGCGCAAGTGACCAAAATGAACACCTGCTTCGAGAAGTTGCTGCTGTAAGGATGTATTATTTTCCATTATAATAATTTGAAATTTAAAGTTTGTAATTGCAAATTGAAATTAACGTTTAGAGAACTGGAAGCTTCTTCTTGCTTTCTTATGACCGAACTTTTTACGTTCAACTGATCTTGGGTCACGTTTCAACAAGCCTGCAGCTTTTAATGCAGGACGAAACTCCGGGTTAATATCAATCAATACCCTTGCGATACCAAGCATAGCTGATTCAGCTTGCCCTTTAACACCGCCGCCTGCAGCATTGATCTTAATATCAAATTTATCTGCTGCTTCTACAGTCTTTAAAGGACGGATCACCTGGTTTTGCAAATACACCAGTGAAAAATATTCTTTATAGTCTTTGTCGTTTACTATGATCTTACCGCTTCCTTTGGAAACGAATACTCTTGTCACAGCTTCTTTACGACGACCAACTCCTGTTTTTTGCTTTTCCATTTGTTTTTTATTTCTGATTTCAGGTTTCTGATTTCAAAATTTAGAAATCAGAAACCTTGTAATTAGTATTTAAATTCTTTTGGTTGTTGCGCACCATGTGGATGTTCAGCGCCAGCATACACAAAAAGTTTTTTGTACATCTTGCGACCAAGGCGATTTTTTGGCAACATTCCTTTTACACCTCTTTCAACAACATTCTCAGGACGACGAGCCAACAAATTTTTTGCTGTCTCTACTTTTAAACCACCTGGATAACCAGTAAAGTGATCATACTCTTTTTCTTCAAGTTTGTTGCCGGTGAAAGTGACTTTGTCGGCGTTAATTACAATTACGAAATCTCCAGTGTCAACGTGTGGAGTATAAGACGCCTTGTTCTTGCCACGCAGTACTGCTGCGATCCTTGAACACATACGTCCTACGGTTTGATTAGTACCGTCAACGATATACCAGTCGCGTTTTACGGTAGCCGCATTTGCATGTTTTGTTGTGAAATGTAGTTTGCTCATTTAAGAAATCTTTTGGCTATTGGTTATTTACCTTTCGCCGGTTAAAAAATGATCAGTTGAACCATCCTTCAATCTGATTCCCCATAATTTTTTTTAAGGGGCTGCGAAGATAAGTTTGAATGAAGTTTATTTCCAAAAAAGAAGGGAAGTATTTTTTATCACACCTTTATAAAAGGCTGATTTACAGTAAAAATTTTGTCCCCCAATTTTTAAGACCTGCTCTCGGCTTTACAAATCCCACCAGTTTTCTGTTTTGAAACTGTCTTCAAGAACAAGCGGCTGTCCAATCTTAGGAGTAAGCACTTTCATATTTAATTCTTTTGCTTTATCCAGTATTCTTTTAATTGGCTCATCCCATGCATGCAAAGCTAAAGTGAATTTACCCCAATGAACGGGTAATAATGACTTTGCTTTCAGATCAACTGCAGCTTGTACTGTTTCTTCAGGCATCATATGTATGAGAGGCCACATCGTATTGTACTGTCCGGCTTCGAGTATTGCAATATCAAATGGACCGTACTTATCTCCGATCTCCTTAAAATGTGAGTCATAACCAGAATCGCCGCCGAGATATAAATTATGATCTTTCGTTTTTAAAATAAATGATGACCAGAATGTTTGTCCTCTTTTAATTCCTCTTCCGGAAAAGTGACGAGCTGGTGCAGCCGTCAATGAAATGTTTTCGTCTAACTGTTTTGATTCCCACCAATCTATTTCTGTGATCTTATTTATGTCAAAGCCCCAGTACTTTAAATGAGAGCTGACACCTAATGAACAATAAATGTTGTTTACTTTATTCCTAAGCTTTCTTACAGTTTTAAAATCAAGATGGTCATAATGATCATGTGTAAGAATTAAGTAATCGATCGCAGGCATGTCTTCCGGCTTATAGATATTACTACCAGGAAAAGCTTTTATCATAAAAGATAATGGGGCTGCATTGCCACTGAAGACTGGATCTATAAGAAAGTTTTTGTTTTCAATACGTATCAAATAAGACGAATGTCCAAACCACACGATCACAGGTTCCAAAGAATTCAACTTTGAAAGATCAGTTTTTACTGATGGTAATTTTACAGGCGGAATAGTGTTTTTATTCTTATGAATGAATTCTTTCATCATTTTCCAATAAGAAATATCATCCGGTTTCATTGGAGTATCAGATAGATTCTGAAAAGCATCCTTTTTATAATTCGGAGATCGTTTTAATTTCTCCAGATGTTTTCCGGATGGAGTTTTACCTGTGATCTTTAATGACATTTATTCAAGGTTTAATTTACACGCAAATTACAGCGGTTAGTTATTATAAGATCGTCAATTTCGGTAAACAAACATTTTTACCCGGTGAGAGTTGATTTCTATTAATTATTATCTTGCCGTACTTAAAATCTTTTTCTCATGTCTCATAATCTCGGCCGTAACAGTTTTGGCGATCCTGCAAATGCAGGCAATCTTATGACTATTGAAGAAGCTAATACATTATTAAATGAATGGGTGCCGAATGAAAAGCTTCGCTTGCATATGAAACAGGTAGCGGCTGTTATGAAAGCATGGGCTATTGAAAAAGAAAATGCAGATGAACAAACTGCATTGAAGTGGGAACTGGCAGGCTTGCTACATGATGCTGATTGGGAAAAATATCCTGATAATCATTGCCGTATTATTATTGAAGAATTAGAAAAAAGAAATATTGATCCTGAAGTAATTCACTGCATCGCTTCTCATGGACCAGGTTATTTTGGAGTAGAGCCGAATAACACAATGGATAAAATGATCTACGCTTTTGATGAGCTATCGGGATTTGTACATGCCGCGGCACTTATTCGTCCCACACGATATGAAGGATTAGAAGTAAAAAGCGTTTTAAAAAGATTGAAATCACCTGCTTTTGCAGCACAAGTAAGTCGGGAAGACATCAATGATGCCATCTCCCGTATAAATACTTCTCTTGAAGATATCATTCAGTTCATCATTGATCATCAAAAAGATGTGAATTAGGTCTTGCCATTTTGGTAGAAAATATTATCGACGAGCTTTTGCTCTTCGCATTTTTTAATGTTGTAATTTTCTATGAACAAGACACTATTTGATCAAGGTCGAATTAAAAAAATTAAAAATTGTCAATGATCTCAGCATCTAAATTCTTATAAATGAAAAACAACGAATTCAAAGGCGACAAAATAGAAAAGGAAGTTGCTAAAAAGAAAAAGGAAATGGAAAAGATGCAGGAAGCAGCCGCTAAAAGGAGAAGGGAAATGGAAAAGAGGGAAATAGGTATTCTCAAAAAAGAAAATGATGCTGAAAGATCAAGAGTAGCTTCGGAAAAATTGCAATTGAATTGGATAAAATGGAATATAACATGTTTAGGACTTGGATTTACAGCCTACAAATTTTATTATACAAGACTTGAAAATCACCAAAGTCCAATAGGGCATTATATTACCGGGCAGGAGATAGGCATGTTTCTTATCGCACTTGGTTTTATAACATTGACGTTTGCCACGATACAACATAAAAAAAAGATTCATAATTTGAAATTACTGATGCCTACAATGCACTATTCTTTATCCTTACGGTTATCTTATGTTATTCTTGTCTTTTCTGTATTAGTATTTCTTGTAGTTCTTTTAAGGACCTAGTTTTTTAAGGCAAAGATCAAATGACAAAATCTTCTTTTGGTCTTCTTTATCTTTTCAAAAAGATTTTATATAAACAGAATATTATTCATGAAAAAAAGCCGCCCCGAAGAATCGGGGCGGCATGTAACCAAATTACTGACTGCTTATATAAATTATATTTATTGTTTTACAACTGAAAACTTTGCAGAAGAACCTGCAGCAGTACCTGAAGCAAAGTTTATTGAAATTTTGTAAGTAGCATTTTCAGTTGGTGCTTTTAAATCAGACCCGTCGTATTTTAATTCATCCCCCAATACGTTATTGGAATTGTTTCCTCCCAGTCCACCATATTTATGATCCCAGGATCCATTGGCCGGAAGTAACAAATAACTTTTATTTGCAATCAATGGTATTGTTAGTTCAAACAAAGAAGAATTTACTCTTGTAAATTGTTGCGATGGAACGGGGACCGGGTTGTTCCATCCGGTGGCATCGCCACCAGGTGTTGCATTACCTACAATGAATAAACTGGATGCCAACGTTCCAGTATAAGGTGTAACTGTAAATTTTCCCTGCTGAAAATCAAAAATAATTTTATACATACCGCTTGCAGCAGGCGTTTTTAAATCGCTACCTCCGACTTTGAAATTGTCGCCGTCAACATTGTTAGAATTGTTGCCTCCTGTACCTCCATATTTTATATCCCATACATTATCGTTTGTCGGGAGTAATAAATAAGATTTTCCGCCTGTTAATTGAAATATGCCACCCCATGTTGTTTCATCAATTCTGGAAAACTCCTGGGAGGGAACGGGCACAGGATTGTTCCAACCAGTAGCATCGCCACCTGCAGTACCACTACCTACAATAAATAATTTTAATGAAGCAGGCAAAGCAACTTTTGGTGGTACTTTATAAGGAGTCATTTTTATTTTAACTACATTGGAAAGTTTCAGTTCATTATTATTCCCGTAAGAAGCTTTCAGACGCACATCCATATCAACGGGTACATTAAATGCATAACCACGGTCAAGTAATAAAGTATTTAATTCCTTTGCAATAAAACTTGTAGTTAATTTTCCCGTCACTGTCCGGGTGTCAGCTTTGGCAAAATTTTTACCCGTTGAATCTATTTCAATAACAAACTTATAGTTGGTCGTATCTGTATCATATTGAGGACTTGTCCAATTCAGAGTCAATGCTATCTTGTTAGAATCAATCGGAGCAGGTGCTACATTAGTGGAAGATGCAGAAAGTACAGACGCTGTTCCGCTTCCATGTAAAGGCAAAGTTTCTGCTTTATCACAAGCCGCCAAAAAACCAGCGATGCCAGCTGTAAGCAAAAAGAAGTTTAGTATTGTTCTCATAAAATTATATTAATGATAAATTACAATTTAGTTACTGTAAATTTTCCTCTTTGAAAATCTACCTGTATCTTATAGTTACCGTTTACAGCAGGGGCCTTCATATCACCTCCGCTTGCTTTAAAATCATCTCCACTCACATTGTTTGCATTATTAGCCCCTACTCCTCCATATTTATCAGTCCAGCTACCGTTAACGGGTAAAAACAAATAGGATTTATCTGCGATCAATGGTAGCGTTATCTCATACACGGTACTACTGATTTTGGTAAACTCCTGGCTTGGCACTGGCACTGGATTATTCCATCCAGTAGCATCACCACCCGGAGTAGCATTGCCTACGATAAATAATTGTCCTGAAGCCGGTGGAGCAACTTTTGGAGGAATTGCATAAGGAGTAACTGAAAATTTTAAAACATTTGACAGTAGAGGAATTGCAGTTCCAATAGTTGATATCACCCTAAATTCAAGATTATGAGACATGCCAGGTTTCAATTGTAACTGATTCAGCAGATAATCATTCAGATCATTTTGAGTAAGTGTAAGACTTAGATCACTACTAATTGAGAACACTTTCTTTTGAGGATTAGTAAAATTAGCTCCAGTAGTATCCAGCTCAACCTGGTAAGTTACGTTTTGCGAATTACCGCCTGTAGTAAACTTATAATCCGGATTTGTCCATGATAGTTTTACAGCTTCCAGATCTTTATTGACAAAAGAAAGTGGAATCGTCCCCGATCTCGATGCAGTTAGCACAGGAGCAGTTCCTCCTTCGTAATAGATGGGACTTATTTCTCTTTTACAGGAAAAAAATATTCCCGTCGTTAATAATATAAAAAGCAGTTTTATATTTTTCATATAAACAATTTTAAAATTAATAGCCTGGATTTTGAACAAGATTCGGATTGGCACTAAGATCGATTGATGGTATTGGAAATATATTATACTTACTATCCACTGCCGTACCATTCCGTACGCCTCCTTTCCATGCCCACAAATAAGCGCTGGTCGTAAATTGTCCAAACCGGATCAGGTCAGTGCGTCTGAAACATTCCCAAAATAATTCTCTTCCTCTTTCACTTATTATATATGGGAGCGTTAATGCTGCATTAGTTCCTGCCACTGGCCGACCTCTTGCACTTATTTGGTTAAGATATCCAAGAGCTGTAGCGTTATCACCTCCCGTTCCTCCACGTAAAACAGCTTCTGCATATATAAAATAAATTTCTGCAAGGCGAAATACAGGGAAATCAACATCAACCCAATTCTTTCCCGGATCAAGGTTAGGACCTGCAGCTCCTGATCTGGTTTTATTCCTGAATTTTGTTGAAGAAAATCCGTCCTTAGGAGCATCTAGTAATTCCGTCATGTTTTGATTTTGACCAGCAGTCCAGAATTGTCCCCTGATATCTCTTGCAGTATCAAACAACGCAAAGAATTGTTGTGTCATCCGGGTACAATTCCAGGTTCCGTTTGTACCTGAGCTATCCCCCGTAACTCCGCTTGACATATGCGTTAAAGTAGTGGTACCGCCCCAGTTTTGTGTATAGGTTCCATCGTAATTTATTGTCCAAATAAATTCATCCGTATTTAAATGATTATCTGCCAACATTAGCTCTTTATATTTCGGATGAAGTGTGTACCCGGCACCAATTACTTTTTTGCTATAAGTAATAGCTTCAGTATACTTTGGAGTGCCTGTATACACTTCTCCATTTAAATACATTCTTGCAAGTAATGACCAGGCGGCTGCACGGTCAGCACGACCATATTCATTGGTCCTTGGCGCAGCCAATGTTGTCTCTAATTCCTTTAATTCTTTTTCGATATAGTCAAACAGATCTTTGCGCTGTATTTGTTTAGGCAATCCAACTCCGATCTGATCTGCCTCAGTAACAAAAGGTGGGTTAGCAAACAGATCCATCAAAACCCAGTACTGATAAGCTCTTAAAAAACGAGCTTCCTGTTTATATACACGTATACTATCAGCGCTTGTTCCAGTAATTCCTCTCTTACTTAAATTATCATCAGACGATTGCCTGATAAAATCATTTGCCAGTGTGATCAGGAAGAAACAACGATAGTATAAACCACTTACCGTTTGATTAACTGATGACCATGTCATCTGGTGAATACCTATTGGATCTGTATTATTATGGTAGGTCCATCCTGCTTCATCAGTGCTCAAGCATTGCATATACCAGTACATACGCAGAAAGTCAGAATTACCTTCATCAGATATGATCTGGGATGGAATATCAGGGCTACCAGCCCCGCCAGAATTACCTGTTAGCGCCATTGCACCGTAAACTTTCGCCAAAGCCTGCTTGTATCCCGCTGAAGTTTTATAAACATCATCAGCAGTAAGATCGTTAGTAGGCTTTAGATCTAATTGCTTTTCGCAACCAGACATGATTGCAATGGCAACAAAGACAGCAACTATTATATTAAAATTATTTTTTTTCATATGCTTATTCTTAAAAAATTAATTAGAAATCAAAGTATAAACCCAATGCGATTATACGTGGCCTTGGATAAAAATTATTATCCACTCCATTACCGATCTCCGGATCAAGTCCTTTATAGTTAGTAATAACAAAAACATTCTGAACACTCAGGTTGGCACGTAATGTTGTTTTATCACGAAGTACTTTTCCAAAATTGTAACCAACATTTATATTATCCATCTTTAAGAAAGATGCATTGTTAATATAATAATCACTGAGGGGCTGCTGTTCTGTGTTACCAGTAAATTGAGTTTCCAGGTAATTAGTTGAAGCATTACCCAATACATATGCATTAAGTATTTGAATCAACCTTCCATTATTGCTGTATACATTATTATATACATAGTTATTGAAGCTGGCACGCATTACTAAGCCGGCATTCCATTTTTTATAAGTGAGGTATGTGCTGAATCCATAAAACATATCAGGATTGGCCCTTTTACCTTTATACTTATCATTTTCATTAATGATACCATCGCGGTTTAGATCTTCAAATAATCCTTCTATCGGTTTTCCCGCTTGATCATATATCTGGTGGTACAGATAAAAAGTATTCTTACTTCCTCCTACAGCATTGATAAATGCAAATCCCTGCGAACCACTGATGTTTGTAGTCGGAAACCCGATATAGTTGGGATCATTAGGAACTACTGTAAGGTTTGTAATTGTATTCTTGTTATAAGTTGCATTAAATGAAACATCCCATGTCAGATCCTGATTTCTTACTGGTTGAGCGTTAATGCTGAACTCAACGCCTTTATTTTCCATGCTACCCACATTAGCCAATATATAAGCAGAAAAGTTTGTACCAGCAGGCTGAGGAACACTATTCAGGAGATCCTTGGTCTTTTTTAAGTAGAAATCAATGCTACCTGTGATCCGGTTATTCAGGAACCCATAATCAACAGCGATGTTTGTAGTAGATGTTTCCTCCCATTTCCTGTTAGCATAAAAGCCACCTGGTCTGAACATCTTGTAATATGTATTTCCAAAATAATATTGTGCACCATTACCGCTTTGTGCATAATATGAGAGATAGTCGTAGTTACCAATGCCGTCCTGCTGACCAGTTACACCATAACCTATTCTAAGTTTCAAATCTGAGATCGTTGAATTATTGGCAAGGAAATCCTCGCTCTTCACTTTCCAGGCTACAGCAACTGAAGGGAAGAAACCCCACCTGTTATCAGGTGAAAATCTTGATGAACCATCACGGCGAAGAGTAGCTGTTAAAAGATATTTAGTGTTGTAGGCATAATTAACTCTTCCAAAAAATGAGAGTAATGTATGTGCAGGTTTATCAAAAGGAAAAGCAGGGTCTGTGTTTGGAAATTTAACTCCCCTGGCGTTATAGCTGGCATAATTATAATTTGTAGTACGATAATAATTATATGCATAACCTGCCGTTGCATCAATGCGACTCTTTATTGATTTTATGTCCTTGATATAATTAAAATAGAACTCTACTACATAATTCGCTTTTGTTTGTTTGTACTGATTATTTTGTCCGCCGGTGCTATATTCAAGTGATGAGCTGTCCGAAACAAATATGGTACCTGTACCTTCTGAAATATCATATCCCAGATTAATATTAGCATGTAAGTCAGGAAGAAAATGTAATTTATAATCAGCTTGCAAGTTCCCGATACTTCTTTTCGAGTCGCTATTATCTTCCCTATCATTTAGCATTGCTATCGGATTTCTTCCGGCTCTGTTCCATGGCTGACCATAAGTAGCCCCCGGGTTGGGATCAAGCCATTCCCAATAACCACCATATCTTTTGCTATCTGAATAAACAGGTTTAGTAGGATCAAAATTAATAGCAGCTCCAATGGCGCCTTGATTGGCAAACCTGTATTTCTGCTGGCTTGCTTTTAAGTTAAGATCAATTTTAAGATGGTTATCAAAAAGAACAGGATTCAATACAACAGCTGCGGAAAATTTTTCGAGGTGATCTGTTTTTAAAACACCTTCCTGGTTTAAATAGCCCAATGATAACCTGTAAGGAAGCCCTTTTACGCCGCCTGTTACACTAACATTGTTATCTGAACCAAATGCTGATTGATAGATCTGATCCTGCCAGTTTGTATTAGCTGTTCCAAGTTGTGCGACCTTATCTGGTGTACCAAGAGATTTTACAATAGAACGGACCTGGTCGGCAGTTAAAACATCTACTTGTTTTGTATTTGATGAAATTGAATTTACAGTGCTAAAACTTACTTTCAATTTATCACTCCTGCCTTTTTTGGTTGTAATGATGATAACACCATTCGCGGCTCTTGTTCCATATATCGCGGCAGCAGATGCATCTTTTAAAACCGTAAAAGACTCGATGTCGTTTGCATTAATAAAGCTTAAAGGGTTATTACCTCCGGCAATACCACCATTATCCAGCGGCACTCCGTCAATTACAATTAATGGATCGTTGCTGGCACTTAATGAAGATCCGCCCCTGATCCTGATCGTGCTTCCTGAACCCGGTTGTCCTCCATTGGAAATAATTGAAACACCTGGAACTTTTCCAGCAATTAATTGTTCCGGTGTTGTAATGCTTCCTTTTATAAATTCCCGGGATGTAACCGTAGCGATCGACCCGGTAAGATCCTTTTTGCGGGCCGTACCATAACCCGTCACTACTACTTCACCAAGTGTCGTATTCGTGTTTACAAGTTTTATATCTACTGATGAACCCTTAATAGATACTTCTTGTAGATCGTAACCGACAAATGAAAAAACGAGAACAGTTGCTGAGGAGCTGACCGATAGTTGATAAGTACCATCGGCCTTTGTTTGGGTGCCGGTGGTACTGCCTTTAGCAGCAACCGTAACACCTTGCATTGCTGATCCATCTTTTGAATCAGTAACCTTACCTGTAATTACCTTTTCCTGTGAGTAGCCTGTTATTGATAAAAATAGCAAGCAGGGAAAGATAATTGCCTTAAGCAATTTTTTGCAGTACATAAGCAGAATTGTTGTTAGGTTCTAAAATATAAAACGTCAAATGTGTATTCGAGACACAAAGTTGTGTTTTTTTTTATTTCCGCAAAATTTAGTTTTCAGTTCAAGGGTTTTCGTTCATCACATCTATTCTACCCCTGCCTTGCTAATGACTCTAAACCTTCCTATCGCACTAAAACCAAACTTAGATGCCCAAGGGTGTAATCGTTTACATAGGCGGTCAAAAAAACCATTCTTTACCTACCCAATTCTTAAAGAGGATTGCCTGACTATTAACAAAGGATCAAGCACAATTTTCTGTTTGATATGCTGTTCCTTTTTTTCCATTATATCAACTAAAAGATTTAATGCCGACTTCCCCATCCTGATGGTTTGCTGATCTACCGTAGAAAGAGACGGAGTAATATGTTCTCCGAACAACTCATTCGCAAAACCAATAATTCCCATCTGTCCGGGAATCTGAATATTTCTTTCTTTTAATTTACTTATTGCTCCCAAAGCAGTAAAATCTTCTGTCGCGAAAATTGCATCCGGAGGATTTGACAGCGATAAAAAATAATCTGTTCCTGTTTTACCAGATTCTATCGAAATATTGCCAGGATAAATAAGATCAGGATCCATTTTAATTTTATTCGCCTGGAGAGCTCCCATATATCCTTTCATACGATCATGAAAATTTTTCAGATGTTGTGGACCTGATATATGAGCGATCCTGGTATAACCTTGTTGTATCAGGTGCTCGGTAGCATTGAATGCTCCTTTGTAATCATCAATCACCACTGAGTCAATTCCGAGATCATCAGCTGTTCTATCAAAAAATACTAGAGGGATACCCCTTTTTTTTATTTCTAAAAAATGTGAATAATCGATCGTGTCTTTAGCAAGAGAAACAAGGATACCATCTACCCTCGCTGTTAAGAATGTTTCTAATCCTTTTTCTTCAAACTCCCTGCTTTCATTTGATTGGAAAAGCAAAACATTATATCCATTTGAATTTGCAACACTTTCTATTCCGTGTACAACAGAACCGAAAAAATTAATTTCTGCGCTTGGAATTATAACTCCAATAACATGAGTTTTACCTGAGCGGAGAGAGGATGCGATCCTGTTCCTCTTATAATTAAGTTTTGAAGCTGTAAGTTGTACTGAGTGTTTGGTTTTCTCGCTAATTCCCGGATGATTACTTAATGCCCTGGATACTGTTGCTGGAGTAGTGTTCAGTTCCCGTGCAATATCTATTATTGTTGTCTTGTAAGACACTTATGCAATCGTTTACACAAGTTTAAACTTTTTCTTTTTCCTAAACAAAATAATTTTTTATACCCGAGCCCTTTCTGCAAAACCTGTTGTAGTGAAGAGGCAAACCAAAAAGGTTGAACATTTTGTTATTCAATACATTTGTTTAAGTAATTCTTGTCATATGATCAGAAAGTATTTTTTTCTCCCCCTCCTGTTTTTTTCATGTTTATGCTTTGCCCAGGATGCCTGGAAAATAAAAGCTGAAAAGATCGACCCGTCAAATTATTACGGGGTTACAGTGGCAAATGGAATGATCGGGGTTGTTTCATCTCCTGAGCCATTCAGGGTAAAAGATGTTGTACTTGCAGGAGCTTATGACCTCTATGGTCGCGGAAGGGTCAGTAATTTTTTAAAGAGTTTCAACTTGCTGAACATGTACCTGGAAATAGACGGAAAAAGAATTGATGGGAAGTCTGCCGCCAACATGCAACAGGAGCTTGACATGAAGAAAGCGTCATTCACTACAACATTTGATTATAGCGATAAGGCTTCCGTTGCTTATACCTATTATTCATTGCGCCATTTACCCTATACAGTATTGATGGATGTGACTGTTACTGCAAAAAAAGATTTTACCATGATTGGTGCAAGTGTAATGGAAGCACCCGATGCACTGAAAGATGTTCAGAATTATTATAATGAGATAGACAGGCCGCATGTTGTTATCAGTTTACTTACATCTTCAGCAAAAAGCCCGACCGGTAAATTACTGATGTGCGCAAGCAATACATTTTTATTTAGTGAAACGCATGGCAACGAACCAAGAGTGATCCACGAAATGTGGGATAATAATATGCACCTGATGAAGTTTACCAGGAAAATGAAAGCTGGTGAAACGTATCGCTTCTCCATTGCCGGATCATCTATAACTTCTGCTCATCACGATGATCCATTAAATGAAGCTGAACGGGCAACCATATTTGCAAAGCTGGAGGGAAGAGAAAGGCTCATCAGCTTTCATACAAAAGCATGGGAAGAATTATGGAAGAGTGATATTATAATTGAAGGTGATCCTCAATCACAGCAGGATGTTCATAGCATGCTGTATCATCTTTATTCTTTTTCAAGAGAAGGCACGGCGCTATCTCCTTCACCAATGGGATTAAGCGGTCTTGGTTATAACGGACATGTTTTCTGGGATACAGAATTATGGATGTACCCATCAATACTTGTACTTCATCCTGAAATTGCGAAAAGCCTTGTTAAATACCGTTATCAACGACTCGATGCGGCAAAACGAAATGCATTTAGCAAAGGATATAAAGGTGCAATGTACCCATGGGAAAGTGCGGAAACAGGTGTTGAAGAAACACCAGTATGGGCATTGAGTGGTCCTTTTGAGCATCATATCACTGCCTGCGTTGGTATTGCTGCATGGAATTACTATTGTGTAACACAAGACAAACAATGGTTGAGAGAAAAAGGTTATCCTATACTTTCTGCCACTGCGGACTTTTGGGCAAGCCGTGTTGAAAGAAATGGTCCCGGTCATTATGATATTAATAATGTAGTAGCAGCAGATGAGTGGGCTGAAAATGTAAATAATAATGCTTTCACAAATGCTGCGGCCAAATCAAATCTCCAGTTTGCAACAGAAGCAGCAAAGATCTTAGGAATAACTCCTGATGCTGATTGGATAAATGTTGCAAACAATATTCCCATTTTAAAATTGGATAATGGCGTAACGAAGGAACATGCTGCGTATAATGGTGAAGGAATAAAACAAGCCGATGTTAATTTATTATCATATCCCTTGAAACAAATTACGGATGTGGCTCAAATAAAAAAAGATCTTGAATATTACGAAACACGGGTGCCAAACGAAGGAACTCCCGCTATGACGCAAGCCGTTTTTACAACGATTTATGCAAGATTGGGCAATACCGAAAAAGCTTATCACTGGTTCAAAGAATCATATGTCCCAAATCTTAATCCACCATTTCGTGTTATTGCAGAAACAAAAGGCGGCACCAATCCATATTTTGCAACAGGGGCTGGTGGAATTATTCAATCCTTACTAATGGGTTTTGGAGGATTGGATATCACTCCGACAGGAATTGTTCAATTAAAAACTTCATTGCCAAAACAATGGAAAAGCCTTACGCTAACAGGTGTTGGCACTCAGAAAAAAACATTCACAGTTAAATAAAGAGGATTCGTATCTTTAATAGCTTGAAAAAAATTGCTGCCATACTGCTACTCTCCCTCATGGTATTTAACCTTGCTGGTTATAGATGGTTATTTTCAGCAATAGAAAAAAATGCAACTGCCAATCTCGAACAAAAGATCTCTGCCGGCAAATACAGCAATGAACAATTAGTGGAGATCCGCATTCCGCTTAACATGCCATATTATTCCGATAAGGATTATGAAGATGTTTATGGCGAAACGGATTTCAATGGCGAACATTACCAGTATGTAAAAAGAAAAGTAAGCGCAAATACTTTATACCTCCTTTGTCTTCCCAATAAAGAAAAGACAAGTCTTGTTAAAGTAAAGAATGAATTTACAAAAGCGGTGAATGATATTCCGGGAAACAAAGAAGGTTCACAACAAAAAAGTGGATTGATAAAATTGCTTACAACTGAATTCCGCGTAAATGAAACTGCATTTGATATAAATAATTATTCCATTAGCTCCTTATCCTTTGTTAGTAGAAATGCAGATGCAAAAGATCTGTTTATCCCACTCACAGATGCACAACCTCCTGAAGCCTGATTGATTTTATCTGAATCAGGGTTACCCATAGAAAAATTTTTCTTACTTATTTAAATTTAAAATGAAATCATTAAGGTTTTTAGTACCCGTATTATTACTGGCAGCAGTAAGCTGCACAGAAAAAGGTTCGCAAGCTGATCTGAAATTTTTTGATAACCAGGTTCTTTATTGCAAAACTGTAAAGAAGCTGAATGATGTAGTGTTGGAAAATAATTTTCCTCCAATGATCGCTACACGCAATTATGTGTATGCTAGCATTGCTGCGTTTGAATGCATCGCTGCGGGAGATGATAATTATATATCACTTGCCGGGCAGATAAAACATATGCCAGCCATGCCAAAACCAGCGGCTGGAAAAAACATCGATTTCACATTAGCTTCCTTATTTGCTTTTACTAAAGTAGGGAATGCTGTTACTTTTCCCGAAGGAAGCATGATGGGTTATTATGATGGTCTTAAAAAAATGGCTGATAGCATTCATATGTCACCAGATGTTTTAAAAAACACAATGGAATTTTCCGATAGCATTGTTGCTGCCATTCTTCGCTGGAGCAAAAAAGATAATTATGCCCAGACAAGAACAGCAGAAAGATATACAGTGTTATATAATGTTACTGGCCGTTGGATACCAACACCGCCAATGTATGGAACAGCAGTGGAACCACATTGGAATGAAATAAGAACTATGGTTATGGATTCAGCTTCACAGTTCAGACCAGCACCACCTCCCGTTTGTGATCCTGTAAACAAAAATAGCGACTACTGTAAGGCAATGATGGAAGTAAAAACAATTGGTGAAAATCTTACGGACGAACAAAAACATATTGCGGACTTCTGGGATGATAATCCATTTAAGTTAAATGTTGTTGGTCACGTAAATTTTGTTACTAAGAAATTTTCTCCTCCCGGTCATTGGATGAACATAGTTGGCATTGGTGCAAAAGCTGCAAATGCTGATTTTAAAACAACGGTAGCCGCTTATGCAGAAACCGCCATTGCTTTATTCGACGCATTCATTAGTTGCTGGGATGAAAAATTCAGAAGCAATTATGTTCGCCCTGAAACAGAAATAAATAAAATAGATGAGAACTGGCATCCTTATATTCAAACACCGCCTTTCCCATCTTATACAAGTGGTCATGCTACTAATAGCGCCGCTGCTGCCGAAGTAATGACACATTGGTTTGGTGATAATTTATCATTTACCGATACCTCATTACTTGAGTTCGGCATCAAAAACCGTGAAATAAGATCTTTCCGTGCGGCATCTCAGGAAGCTGCCATGTCAAGGTTGTATGGAGGTATTCATTATCGTTTTGATAATGAAAATGGCCTGGCTGCAGGAAGAAGACTGGGAGAATATGTCGTATCCCGTTTAAAACTTAAAAAATAAATTTATTAAAACGAAAACTGCTTATTATTATGAAACGCATTTATTTAATCATCGCAATTTTAGTTGCCGCAACTTATCAGCAAACAAACGCACAAGGTTGTGTGGCTATCAAAGGTATTGGAGGTATATGCAACAGGCCTTCGGAAGGTGGAAGTTGGTACCTTGACATAAATAACCGCTACTTCAAATCATACAAACATTTCGTAGGTAAAGAAGAACAGAAACAAAGAGAAGAAGAAGGCAGCAATGTTATTAATCATTCTTATGAAACAGATTTCACTATTACCCGTGTTATTAATGGTCGCTGGTCAATGGGTTTGACAGTGCCAGTACTGGCTTTTACCCGTTCTTCCTTATATGAACACGACGGAAAAACAAGACACTCTACGAATTCTTTTGGTATTGGCGATATCCGTTTTGCTGCTTATCGCTGGATGTTTGATCCAAAGACTTCACACAAAGGAAATCTTCAAGTGGGTCTTGGATTAAAATTGCCAACTGGTAGTTATAATTACATGGATTATTTTTATAAGAAGGCTGATTCAAGTGTTCTCGGCCCTGTAGACCAATCAATACAACCCGGAGATGGTGGCACTGGTATAACACTTGAGTTAAACGGTTTTTATAATTTCAGCCATAAGTTAGGTGCATATGGTAGTTTTTTCTACCTGTCAAATCCACGTGAAGTAAACGGCACTTCTACAACCAGGGGCGGTACAGCTTCAGCTTCAGCAAAAAAATATAATACCGATGTAATGAGTGTTCCCGATCTGTTCATGACCCGTGCTGGCCTTACTTATATGGCTCAAAAATTAAGTTTCTCCGGTGGCATCCGTATAGAAGGACTTCCTTCAAGTGACCTTATCGGTGACGATCGCGGATTCAGAAGACCAGGGTATATCATTTCTGCAGAGCCAGGAGTTACTTATATGGCAAAAAGAACAAGCATCAACTTGTTTGTTCCTGTTGCATTAGTAAGAAACCGTACACAAAGCAATGCAGATAAACGTCAATCTGTTGATACCGGTACACACAAACAAGGCGATGCCGCTTTTGCAGATTACCTGATCAATTTGGGAATTACTATTCATTTATAAATACTGATCTGAGACCGTTAACCTTAAACCTTAAAGGAGGGAAGAGATATTTTTCACTCTTTTCTCCTTTTTTTAGCGATCGGATTCTGTTTTTATGAAAAAACTTTTAACAATGAAAAAAATATTTTTAATACCTATACTTATTGCCTTTACTTCTTTGGCATGTTTGTCACAAACAGACATTGATGGCATCATGATGGAAAAAAATGCGTTTTGTATTGGGCCCATGTTCGGATACAGCAGTTGGAAAAATTATTGGGAAGGGACATTAAAAAGAGAAAATTTAAATCTCGGAACTCTTTCAACTCAAATGTATAGTGTAATGGGAAATTATGGTATCACCAATAAGCTAAATGTATTATTTGGTTTGCCTTATGTAAAAACAAAAGCTTCTGCCGGGCAATTAAACGGACAGGAAGGAGTACAGGATCTTTCGTTATGGGTAAAATGGAAAGCATACAGTAAAAAAATAGCTTCGGGACGTTTATCACTAATCGCTATTGGAGGTTATTCTTTTCCTATATCAGACTACACTGCAGATTTTTTACCAATGTCAATCGGTCTTGAAAGCAAGAATCTTTCGCTTCGTGGCATGGTAGATTATCAACGTGGTTCATGGTTTGGCACCGTATCCGGTACCTATGTAGTAAGAAGCAATGTTACACTTGATCGAAATTCATATTATACCACCGAAATGCATTATACCAATGAAGTAGATATGCCCGATGTGGCATCATTTAATATACGAGCTGGCTACCGTGATAAAGGATTAATTGCAGAAGCAGTATTTGACCATTGGAACACTCTGGGCGGTTTTGATATTACAAGAAACAACATGCCTTTTCCCAGTAATGAAATGGATATATCCAGGATCGGGTTCAATTTTAAATATGATATGCCATTTCATCCGCAGCTTTCTATAACAGGAAATGTGATGACAACAATTTCAGGAAGAAATGTTGGACAGGCAACCGGGTACAACGCCGGAATATTTTATGTAATTGATTTCACTAAGAAAAAGAAAACCGATGCTGACGATTCAAAAAAATAATAATATGAAAAAAATATTTATACCAATAATATTATTTACTGTACTGGTAAATTCCTGTTCGAAAGATATCGTTGAAAACAATCTTGAATTTCCTGCATTGCAACCTAAGTCAACAGATATTAATGCCGGAATATGGAAGCCAATATTATTAACCGGTCCAACTGAATTTCCGGTGGCCGCACCTATTGCAGTTACTACTCCGGATTATATTGCGCAAATAAATGAGATCAAAACATGGCAGGCTAATCTTACCAAAGATGAAGAAGCAATTGTAAAGTATTGGAGTGCAGGTGCCGTTCTCCGTTGGAATGAAATTTTAAGACAACTTGTTGCAAAACATAATTTACCGCCTTATCAAAATCCAGACGGAACTTATCCTGTACCAAATGCAAACAATCCATTAGCTTATCCGCAATTTCCATTTGCTAATCCTCCATATGCATCGAGAGCTTATGCTTATGTAGCAGCGGCGCAATACGATGCATTGGTGGCAGCATGGCATTATAAAAAATTATATAATCGTCCCGCTCCTTATGTTACCGATGTAACTGTAAATGCATTGATACCGAAAACTGATCTTCCTTCTTACCCTTCTGAAGATGCAACAGTAGCAGGAGTTGTCGGTGAAATGATGAAATTACTTTTTCCCGGCGACCAGGATTTTATTCAGCAAAAAGTGGAAGAACATAAAAAAGCAAGATTGATCGCAGGCGCCAATGTTCGTAGCGACTTGGATGCAGGTGAAGCTCTAGGAAAAGCAGTTGCACAAAAATTTGTTACAAGAGCAAGAGGTGATAGGGCAGGTACTGCTGGCGGTAGTCTTACAATTCAGTCTCTATTTGAACAGGATTGTATTGCAAGAGGCGAGATACCATGGATCAGTCAGGAAAATCCAAAAAGACCAGGCATGCTAATGTTATTTGGAAGAGTAAAAACATGGTTGTTTGATTCAATAACAATGGTAACAACGATTCGTCCTCCAGCACCGCCATCAACTTCATCACAAAAATTCAAAGATGAATTGGAAGAGATCCGTCACTTCAGCACCAGCATTACACCGGAGCAAAGAGCCATTGCCCATTTTTGGGCTGATGGGATTAGCACACCCACACCTCCCGGTCATTGGAATGCAATTGCCGCTGAAGATTTTGTAAAACAGAATTTCAGTGAAGTACGATGGGCAAGAAATATGGCGCTATTGAATATGGCAATGATGGACGCAGCTATTGTATGCTGGGACGCAAAATATGTTTATTTCAATCCACGTCCGTCACAAATGAATAACACGATAAAAACTGTAACAGGTTTACCAAACTTTCCATCTTATACTTCAGGTCACTCAACATTCAGTGCAGCTGCTGCAACAATATTGGGTCATATCATTCCTTCAAATGCCACAAAATATACAGATATGGCTAAAGAAGCGTCGTTGTCACGTATGTATGCAGCTATACACTATCGAAGTGACTGCGAAAAAGGACTTGAATCTGGTAATAAGGTTGGGGAGTATGCAAAAGCAAGAGCAAGAACTGATGGCGCAGAATAAACATTTCAAAATTTTGTATAGGACATAATATAAGCATATAGAGCCCTTCGTTTCTACGAAGGGTTTATTTTTACAAAGACTAATTTTAAGTGTATGAAAAAATATTTTTGGTTTGGCTTGATCGGCTTACTATTATTTGAAATAGCAAATGTTTATTTCATAATGCCGATGCCCGGCAGTCAGCAAATGAATAGCATTGATCTTGCTTACTTCCTTTATAAATGGCGTTGGATATTCAGGGGCGTATTTACTGCAATGATCTTTATTGGTTTGTTCAGATCACAATGGAAAAGAAAATGGCTATTGATTTTTCCAATTGCTATCGTTGTTGCTGTTGTATATATGACAAATTTTGTAATGGCCGCAGATGCCATGTTCAAACAACCCAAACAATTGTTGCTTGTAAGTGCTGCTTCTAATAAGGTTGATTCAAACAGGTTAGTGCTTGGTGTTTCAATTAATGGAGAGGCCAAAGCTTACCCGATCCGGTTTTTAGGTTATCATCATCATATACAAGATACCGTGGGTGGCAAACCTATAATGGTAACATATTGTACAGTATGCAGGACCGGTCGTGTATTTGAACCGATCGTGAATGGCAAAAAAGAAAAATTCAGATTAGTAGGTATGGATCATTTTAATGCTATGTTGGAAGATGCCACTACAAAAAGCTGGTGGCGACAAGTTACCGGTGAAGCAATAGCTGGTAAATTAAAAGGGCAACAGCTACCAGAAGTATATAGTACTCAAACATCATTGGCTGATTGGTTGCAATTAAATCCTAATTCACTTATTATGCAGGCAGATACAAACTTTATAAAATCGTATGACAGTACATTTAAGTTTGAAAGCGGAACCAGCAAAAGTAAATTAACCGGAACCGATAGTCTGTCATGGAAAGACAAATCATGGGTGATTGGCGTCAAGACGGGGAAAGAAAGCAAAGCATACGATTGGAATCAATTGAAGAAAGAAAAATTAATACAGGATAAAATTGGCTCAACCCCTGTTCTGATCGTTTTATCAAAAACTGAAAAAAGCTTTTTTGCGTTTGAAAGGCCGTCTGAGAATGCAACGTTCAGTTTAAATGGCGATACGTTATTATTCAATAATTATAAACTAAGAATAGATGGAAAAGGTATTGATACAACTTTTTCATTAAAAGCTCTACCGGCCTCACAGGAATTCTGGCATAGCTGGCGAACATTTAATCCCGGCACCTTGCATTAGTTTGTCACGGCAGTTTTTCTATTGTCCGGTTCGGTTCGTGTATCTTTAAAGTGAATTTACCGGCATGAAAAAAACTACTCTTATCCTCATCACTCTTTTTTCTTTTGGGCTGATCCCGGCTCAAACAAAAGTGCAAACTCCCGACCAGGTTTATGGCGAACTTTTTAAAGATGTACAGATGTCTAAAATTTTTCCTGATGGAAAAACTTTTGTGGATTGTGTGCCCAAAAAAGACCCAAAGGAAATTATAAAAGATTACCTCGCTATTAAAAAAAACCCGGCACTAAGATTTTCATTGGAGCTTTTTGTAAAAGAGAATTTTGATCTTCCTCCTGTTCCTCCAACTGTCAATTATATTCAGCAGGAAAAAGATGTGGTGATGCATATCAAAAATCTTTGGGGTGCATTACGTCGTGAGCCTGATAAAAAGATCGAAGGAAGTTCCTTATTGCCATTACCATATTCATACATTGTTCCGGGTGGACGCTTCCGTGAAATTTATTATTGGGACTCGTATTTTACTATGCTTGGATTAAAAGAAAGTGGTGAAACGGAAATGATCGGGAACATGATCAAGAATTTTGCTTACCTCATCGAAACATACGGACATATTCCAAATGGAAACAGGAGCTATTATATTGGCCGTTCGCAGCCTCCTTTCTTTGCTGCTATGGTACAATTGCTTGCCACGATAAAAGGAGATAATGTATACGTTACTTTTCTTCCTGCATTACAAAAAGAATATAAATTTTGGATGGATGGGTCTTCAAAATTAAAAGCTGGAGAGGCTTATCGTCGTGTTGTGAAATTGAAGGATGGAACTATTTTAAATCGTTATTGGGATGATAGCAATGTGCCAAGACAGGAAAGCTGGCGTGAAGATTTTGAAGTCGCAAAAAACTCAAAAAGGAATGTAGTAGAAATGTATAAACATCTGCGTGCCGGAGCTGAAAGCGGAATTGATTTCAGTAATCGCTGGTTTGCAGATGGCAAGAATATTACATCCATTCAAACGACAAATTATATCGCTGTTGATCTGAATGCTTTATTGCTGAATCTTGAATATACAATTGCAAAAGGCTATCAGACAGGTGGCAAGGATAGCCTGGCAAATGAATACCGGAAAAAAGCGGAGAGAAGAAGAGTTGCTATTGATAAATATTGCTGGAACTCAAAACTGAATTATTACTGCGATTATAATTTTAAAACACAAAAAATATTAAATGAAGTGACACCGGCAGGTATGTATCCATTTTGCTTTTTTGAAAGCAAACCTGATTACCTAAGCCTGCAGGCAAAAAAAGCTGCTGAAGCAATGAAATCAAAACTGCTACAACCCGGCGGCGTAACTACGACAGAAAAAAACACAAACCAGCAATGGGATTCGCCAAATGGTTGGGCGCCTTTGCAATGGATGACCATCTGGGGTCTTGATCGTTGCGGGCAAAAAGAATTGGCGAAAGATATTTCAATGCGCTGGATGAAATTGAATATCGATGTATATAATCGTACTGGTAAGTTGATGGAAAAGTATAATGTTGTCGATACTCATCTTGAAGCTGGTGGCGGCGAATATCCGGGACAAGATGGATTTGGCTGGACCAATGGCGTATTGCTTGCATTGATTGCTAAATATGGAAAGCCTGAATGATTAGCAAAATAAAAGAAGCGGATAGAAAGTTATTCTTGCAGTATTCTGCGCCTTACGGGTCTATTGATTCGCTTTCAAAATGGGAAAAATGAAATTCATTCGTTATGTAACTTATCTGTTTTACACTTACTATTCAAAAGGGCCACGAAAAGATGTCGCCTACCTAAGTTCAATTTTGGAGTAACCCTTTTAATTTATATTCATCTACTAATAGTTGCAATAATCCTTCAAATAGACAATTATATACTGATGAGTGCAAATGAATCAAGGAGCTTGAGATACATCAAACTGATGCTTTTTATGGCACCTGTTTTTTTTCTTCTATATTTTGGAATTAAAGAAAAGAAATTAAAAGACATGAAAGAGGAATTCGATTACGAACACTATGATAAAGAGATTAATCACCGAGTCTTACTGTTTATATATTTTTTTCTATCATTTGCTGCATTAATGACCTTGGCAATTTTGAGAAACCGTTAATAAAAATGCACAATAGAATTACAATGCGTACACGAGTGCGACGCAACAGAAGTTTAATAGTAGTAATAATGTTGGGTTAACAAAAATTCATTTCGGAGATTGTACGAATACTTCTTTCAATACTGCCTGCCCATTTCTCTTAGCTAAATATATCGCCGCTTAAATGTTTAAATGCCTCCATGGCGCCCATGTACTCACAGGTTCTTGCACCTGCCTTATTAGCATTAGCAATTATTTGTTCCCATTCCGCCATTGCCAATGACCTGACCTCTTTTACTGGTCTGTCTGCCAGTTGGAATAGTACTGCTCCTACAAATGCATCACCGGCACCGGTTGTATCTATAGCATTTACTTTTATACTAGGAATGATCTTTGTTTCTCCATCAAAGCCAAGCAAGGTTCCTTCTTTTCCTAAGGTGATCGCAAATACTGATGTTGTTCTTAGCAGAAGATCGTTCACAGCGTCTGTTAAGGTTGAACGTCCGGTCAGCATCATCGCTTCTTCATCACTTACTTTATAGAAGTGACAACAATCCAAAAAATTCCAGCTCTGGTGAATAAAAGACTGTTGATCGTTTTGAAACAATAAGTGTCTGTAGTTTGGATCGAAACTGATAAAAATTTCCTGCAATAATGATTTTTGAAGCAGGCTTTGATACGCAATTTGCAATGGTCCCGGTAAAAAAGCAGTGGCTGAACCAAAATGAATTATTGAAAATTTTTCAAGGTTGATGGCATCTACTTCATCACGATTCAATTGCCCATCAGCACCGCGATTAAAATAAAAATCCCTTTCTCCGTCTTCCATCAATGAGACAAAAGCGAATGTGGTAAAATAATTTTCATCCTGTAGCATCCATTTTGTACTTACTCCAAATGAATCCATCACATCAATAAGGTGTTGGCCAAATGGATCTTTGCCAATCTTAGCTGCTAATTCCACATCACCCCCTAATGCAGCAATAGCAGC
Organism: Chitinophagaceae bacterium; assembly: GCA_035318985.1. Lineage (GTDB taxonomy): Bacteria > Bacteroidota > Bacteroidia > Chitinophagales > Chitinophagaceae > VBAS01. The sequence goes on along the minus strand of DATHDP010000107.1, from coordinate 5,158 downwards.
AGCAACATTTGTGGGTGCACCGCCGGGTTTTTTTAAGAAATTTTCCCCTTCTGATAATTGCTTTCCTTTATCTGTGCAGATCATGTCGATCAATGCTTCGCCAATACAAAGAATTTTTTCCATGACCCTAGCCCCTAAAGGGAAATTTTATATTTACTATAAATAAGATTTTCATTTTGTTCAATGACCTATCCTTGCATTCATATCTTCCAAAGCTATTCCTTTTGTTTCCGGCATTAGCTTCCACACAAATAATAATTGAAATACCATCATCGCTGCAAAGAATGCAAATATTATTGCCGGACCAATTGATGGCGACTCCGCAAAAAATGTAAATGTTTGCGATATAAGCGCTGCAAAAAACCAATGCGTCAAACTCCCTAAAGACATACCTGCCGCCCGAACTGAATTCGGAAAAACTTCAGAGATAAAAACCCAGATAACGGCGCCCTGGCCGACTGCATGTGCAGCAATGAATAAAAAAACAAACCAGGTAATGCTTCCATGTGAATCGCCGGAAAAAGAAAATGCAATCAATGATAATGAAATAATATACCCGATAGAGCCAATAAACATTAATGTTCTTCTCCCAAGACGATCTATGAGATACCAACCTACTAACGTGAAAATAAAATTGACAACACCGATACCTACGCTGGAAAGAAATGCGCTGCTCTTTTCTAATCCAGCCATTTTAAATACCCTTGACGCAAAATATATAATGGCATTAATACCGGAAAGCTGGTTAAAAAAAGCGATAAGAAAAGCAAGCAGGATATACCGGTTAAATTTTCCTGAGAAAAGCGATTCTTTTTTTTGCTGCTGTACAGAATTTTTTATTTCGTGAATTATTTCATCTGCAGGTGCCCCGCTTAAAGCAAAAATTTTTCTTGCTTCCGTTTCATTGTTCCTATACAGGATCAGCCACCGGGGGCTTTCAGGAGTAAACAACATAAAAATTGAAAATAGCAAAGAAGGAATGGCAACAACAGCAAGCATATAACGCCAATCATTTTCTCCGCCCACACCCTGTAATAAATAGTTTGATAAGTAAGCAAACAAGATCCCAGCAACAATATTCAGTTGGAAAGAAGCTGCTAAACGACCCCGATATTTTGGAGGCGCTATTTCAGAAATATAAATTGGAGCAACGACTGAAGAAGCCCCGATAGCAAACCCGCCAAGGAACCGGAAAACCATAAATGTATTTACATCTTGTGCAATCGCCGCTCCTATTGATGAAATAAGAAAAATGATCCCGATCCAAAGCAGTGTCTTTTTTCGTCCAAATTTATTTGCAGGAAAACTGCCGATGATAGCGCCAACTATTGTTCCATATAAAGCCATAGCGATCGCAGTGCCATGCATCAGTTTACTTAAACCCCAAAGTTTTTGTATCACTTGTTCCGCTCCGGATATAACCGCTACATCCATTCCAAACAAAAAACCTCCGAGTGCCACGGTGATCGACCATATAATTAAGTTTCGGTTCATAAACGATAGTTGATTTGATGATCAAATAGGAAAGTAATAATGAAATTCCAGATTTATAGCTTTTTTTCTCCTTTATAAAACTAATAAGTTAATTACATTCCTCTTCCTATTTTTGCCAGTCATTTGTAAATAGTATGAAAAAAGTATTAATAGGATTGGTTTTATCAATAGCATTTCTTTTAGCGGCAGATTATTTATTTATCCCCCGCAAAATAAAAATTGAAGCTGCTGTTCCTTTGAATGCAGCATTGCCCGCTGTGTTTCGTACACTGATAAATGACAGTAACCGGAAAAAATGGTGGCCCGGTGAAACTCCTTTTGCTTATAACCAGCAAACATATTCTATTAAGGGAAAGCTCTTTAATGTGTTTGACGTTGATATTTATTCTGATAAGGATACAATAAACAGCCAAATGGAACTTGTACTTGTAAACGCAAATACATTGACGATCTTGTGGAATGCAGAACAAGTAAGCAGTAATGATCCTTTTAAACGCTTTGAACGGTATCGGCATGCAAAGCAAACAGAAAAAAATATGAATGAAATTCTGCAAAGCCTGGAAACATTTCTTCAAAAAAAGGAAAACATTTATGGAGTTGATATCAAGGAAACATTGGTTAAAGATTCGGCACTGATCTCCACCCGCCGGCAATTCGATCATTACCCAAATGTACAAGAAGTTGATTCGATGATACAAAGCCTCAAAAAATATATTAGTCAGAATAACGCTATTGAAAAAAACTCACCAATGCTGAATGTATTTGAGCTTGGCAACTCCCGGTATGAAGCAATGACAGCAATACCTGTTGATAAGGTATTGCCAAAAACCAATGAGTTTGCTCCTAAATTTCTATTGAAAGGAGGAAATATTTTAGAGGCGGAGATACAAGGCGGACCATACACGATTAAAAAGGGCCTGAAAGAACTCGAGAACTATCGTGCAGACTATAAATTCAATTCTCCCGCTATTCCTTATCAATTGCTTGTTACCGACCGAACAAAAGAACCAGATACAACAAAATGGATCACCCGTTTGTACTACCCCGTATTTTAATTAATGAAACCTTATCACTTTTAAACTATCATTATTTCTTGCGAGAATGTATGATTCTTTTTTCCCGGAATTTAGTTTCCTTATGTGTCGCACTTCTCCTTTTATAATACATCCATTTAACAAACTACAACTGAAATTTCCGTTACCATTATTTATTAAAACTGTTCCGTAATCGCCGTCATATTCTCCCATTTGAATATTATTTGGATAGAAATTTCCCCCCAGTAAAATATCAGGCTTGTTGTCATTATTTACATCTGCTATTGCAGCATCGCGGTAAGGTGTAAGTTGGGCCTCCCATGGCAGATCTTTTAAAGTAAAATTCCAGTTGCCATTATTTATTAAAATTACGTTCGAAAAATAATTAACTGAAAACAGATCTGACTTTTCTAGTTTTTCTTTTTTAAAAATATCATTCAAGGATGCCTTTGCAAATCCTTCTGCATACAAATATTTCTTTTTCAACTCCGGGATCTGCTTTACCAGTTCTTCTTTAGTAGCAAACGGAATTTCTTTGCCCTGGAGATAATAAGTAAGGACTTGTTCCTTTTTACCATTATCATCAAAATCGTTGTAGTAAAGTTTTACCGGGTGGTTATCAGAAGCTTTCAGCCTGTTATTTAATCCAAGATTACCGGCAATTAGATCAAGATCGCCATCTCCGTCTATGTCAACTGGCAGCGTAAAATTCCACCAGCCCTTTTTGTCAGTCAGGTATTTTTTAGAAAACTTTTCCTTGTCATTTATGAATCCAACAATACCATCCCATTCCAATGACAGCACGAGATCTTTATCCCCGTCATTATCAAGATCACTCCATGATGCATGCTTTACAAAACCTGCTTTTGATAATTCTTTACTATACTGATCGGTTACGTCTGTAAACTTTCCCTTACCATCATTCTTTAATAAATAAGATTGTGGAATTGTTCCGTATTCATTTGGAACCGCCCTGCCGCCAATGAAAAGGTCAATATACCCATCACCATTAAAATCATAAGGAGCTACGCAAGATGCGGTCAACATCACGGTTCTATCAAAGGCATCAGTTAAGCGATTAAGATTTCCTTTGCCATCATTCAAATAAATTCTTGGTAACAGGTAATCACTATTGCCATAATATTCATTGCCTCCACTTGCAACTACAAGATCTGGAAATTTATCATTGTTAACATCGGTCCAAACTGCATCCACTTCTTCATAAGTACTGTCAGCATCTAATGCAGGTTGATTTGATCTTAAGAATCTTCCGTTTGATTGTTGAATAAACAATCCTGGTTTTTTAAGTTTCGACGATCCGATAAATACATCATCCAATCCATCACCATTTATATCGCCTACAGCCAATGCAGGCCCTTCTCTTGAAGTCATGAAAGGGATCAGCGGTTCACGGTCAAATTCATTAAATGGGTTTTCTTCATGCAGATATGATAGCCCGGTTTCATTTGTAATATCTTCTGTCTTTTTTACCGGGTTTACAATATGTTCCCTGATCAGGCTGTAATTGAATGGTGGCAATCCCTGTTTATATGCTATATTCAAAATTGAATCCTTTATTCCGGGTAATCTTTCATATGTATTATCAGGCCAGATAAGCAGGATGGAATCCACTATAGCTTTATCAAGACCGATATGTAAGGGAACTTCCATGCTGCCCTGGAAGCCTCTTACCGGGAATTTTTCATACGTCCTCACCTCATTTTTTGTAAATACAATTGCTTTTGTACCTATTGCATTTAAATTCTCTGGAGACCCTTTTAATTTTAGTTCAAGAAATGTCTTTTTTGTATCATCATTGTTTGAAAGATTTTTATAGATCAATGCTGGCTCATCTATATTATTTACCACTATATCCATATCCCCATCGTTATCAAAATCTGCATAAGCAGATCCGTTGGAATATGTTTTTTGATCGTTCCTGATCATCGAAACTGCATCAACAAACTTTGCCTCACCCTTATTCAAATAGAATTTATTGGCCAGCTTTATCTGCGGGAATTTTTCTATCAGCGCCATATCATTTTCATCAACACGATTTGTCCTTATTTTTTCCTGTAGTTCCGCATTACTGACATAGTTTATATAATCCATATCGTTCAACCGTTTGGGAATACCATTACTGATAAACAGATCCTTCCAGCCATCATTATCAAAATCTGTCCACAACGCTGCCCAGCTCCAGTCTGTTGCATACACATTACTATAAAAACCAACTTCGCTGAACAAGCCATTTCTCCTGTTTAGCTGTAGTGCGTTTCTTGCAAACTGAGGATGATAACCATGCCTGATCTTGTAGTGAAAAAGGTCATACTCGTTTTCGCCCAATGATCTTTTTAAAATGTAAGGATCCTCGGGCATCATATCAATTGAAATAATTTCAGGAAATCCATCATTTGTAATGTCGGCCACATCAGTACCCATGCTAAATTGGCTCGTATGCATAATAGACGATTCCAATTCATCTCTGATAGTTCCATTCTTCTGATTAATGTAGAGATAATCGTTTTCCTGAAAATCATTGCCTATATACAGATCAGGATAACCATCAAGATTTATATCTGCAACAGAAAGACCAAGTCCGTACCCGATAATTGACCTGTTAATTCCTG
>DATHDP010000106.1:0-6835 GCA_035318985.1 Chitinophagaceae bacterium | reverse complement strand
CCGACATTTGATCCTGTAACAGCTATCTGCTCTGGTGCTACACTTCTTCCATTACCTGCAACATCGCTTAATGGTATCAATGGATCATGGTCACCTGCATTAAACAATACAACAACTACTACTTATACCTTTACTCCAACTGCAGGTCAGTGTGCAATACCTGTTACAATGACAATTACTGTGAATAGTGCAGTTTCTTCAGAGTTCACTGCTGCAGCTTGTTTCTTGTATAATCTGCCGTGGGGTAATATTGTGACAACAAGTGGAGATTACGTTCACACTTATCAAACTATCAATGGATGTGACAGTATTGTAACTGCACATATTACAATTAACAATTCACCCGATGTCACTACCAATTCAACTGTGTGTGTTAGCCAGTTACCATTCGTATGGAACGGCAACAGTTATAATGCACCTGGCACTTATTCCCTCAACTTACAAAATGCCACTGGTTGCAACTTTATTGCGACACTGATATTAAAAGTTAATACAATTACCAGGTCGACAACTAATACAACCATCTGTAGCAGTCAATTACCATTCTCATGGAACGGCAATACTTATACTGCTGCCGGCTCTTATTCTGTCTCATTACAAAATGTGGCAAGTTGTGATTCTATTGCAGAACTAAACTTAACCATCAATGATACCATTACTTCGATCACCCGTGATTCAACTTGTGTAAACCAACCCTATGTTTGGAACGGAAATAGCTATACAACATCGGGAACATATTCTTTAAATCTTACCAATACGGCCGGTTGTGATTCCATAGCAACATTAATACTGACTGTAAAGCCAATTCCGAAAATAGAAGTTAAAGACCCGCCCGCGGTATGTGAACCTCTTACAGTTGATTTGACTGCGCCATTCATAACCGCAGGCAGTGACCCGGGATTATCATATACATATTGGATAGATTCACTGGCAACGATACCATTAGCAAATCCAAATGCAGTAAACGTATCTGGTATTTATTATATAAAAGCGCAGGACGTGAACAATTGCACATCTACCAAACCTGTCAAGATAACCGTATCAATATATAAACTCATTGCCGGCCTCAGGTATCCGACAATTATAACTCAGAAAAATAAATCAACGCAGTTGACGGCAAGATCTATCGGTAATTCATATACATGGCTGCCATCAATAGGATTGAATTCCTCATTTCTAAAAGATCCAGTATTCAATTATGACAGAGAAACGGAATATCGCATTAATATAACAATAGACAATGGTTGTACTACTGTAGATACAGTTCTTGTGAAGATCATACCTGAAATACCACCGGTTGTGTCAGATCTGTTTGTACCAAAAGCATGGACACCAAACAATGATGGTCACAACGATAAGTTATTTCCGATAGCCGTAAACATCAGGGAATTGAAATACTTCAGAATATTCAACCGCTGGGGACAACTGATTTTTGAGACAAATATTATTGGCGAAGGATGGAATGGAATATTACAAGGAAAACCAGCAATAATGGATGTATATACATGGACAGTGGAAGCGATAGGCGTGGATGGAAAACATATTAAGAAGACAGGTAACTCGGTTTTAATAAGATAAATTTATTATTATGAAAAGAATGAAAATTTTTATGTGTGTGTTTGGGTTGATCGCCATTCAGTCGAATGCGCAGGACCCGAGTTTTTCTCAATTCTTTTCTTCGCCGCTGAACATCAATCCTGCATTGACGGCAAACATCAATGCAGATTGGAGAGCCATTGCCAATTTCAGAAATCAATGGATAGGCCCGGCGAGTCCTTATATTACCGGCACTATTTCTTATGATGCGAAGATGTTTCAGAAAAAAATTCCCAATGTTGAAAATGACGGTAATGTTTTCGGTCTTGGTGGCATGCTGATGTATGATAAAGCAATGGGAGGAGTTGTAAAAAGCTCTTATGCTTCAATGGATCTTTCTTATAAGGTTAAGCTGAGCAGCGGCGAAACAAAACATTATTTAACCGCAGGTTTTGGGGCTATCTATGGACATCGAAGAATAAATTTCAATGGTATAGACTTTGAAGAACAATTTACCGGCTATGGTTTCAATACAAATCTGCCAACAGGTGAAAGCAGTTTGTCTTCAATGAAGCCTTATTTTTCCGTGAGCACCGGGTTATTATACACTATTAAAACGCAGAATAGCAACTTTGATATTGGGGTGTCAGCTTTTCATGTAAACAAGCCCAAACAAACTTTTTTGCAAGATGAAAATCAATATATACCAATGAGAAAAGTGGCGCATGCAAATTTTGAAACTTTTCTTTCAGAAAGTTTAGTATTAAGCATTAATGCAATTTATCAATCGCAAAGCACCGCTAATTACTATTCATTTGGTGGGGCACTTGGTTATTATCTTCCCAACAATGCTGATTTTATGCTAAATGCTGGTCTTTGGTACTGGTCAAAAAATGCTGTTATTCCTTATATGGGAATTTCTTATCAGGATTACCAATTTGGGATGAGTTATGATGTAACTACATCCAAACTTAACCAGGCTAATGACAAGCCAAATACATGGGAGCTATCATTAATTGTAAGAGGGAGAAATAAACCGAGCTATGTGATACCTTGCCCGTGGAAATAAAAAACCCCTTGCCCCCTAAAGGGGAGACTTAGATCGAAAAATATTTTATTTTTTTTTCGAGTAGAATTAATGAAGTACAAGAGTGCGACCCTTCGCTTCGCTCTGGGTAAACCGCGGCGCAATTGCTCAAAGATGAAGTGAATGATGAACGGAGCGTCGCAAGGGAAGCTTAATAGTAGTAATAAAGCTTAGCACATAAAATAAAAAGTCCCAATAACTCGGGACTTCAATTTTTTCAGACCCATAACTTTTTACTCTCCCCAAATATTATCTTTTCCATCAAGCCAAAGTTTTACTAATTCTGTCGTTACAGATTTTGGTCTCTCAAGTGGGAAACCTAAAGCTCTCGACCAACAAAGTGCAGCAAGAACGCCTAATGCACGGCTAACTGCAAACAACACGGTGTAATACTCATATTCAACCATGCCATAGTGTACAAGCAATGCGCCGCTATGCGCATCTACATTTGGCCATGGATTTTTTATTTTTCCCATTGATTGCAATATTGGTGGCACAGTATCATAAATATTCCAAACAGTCTGCACCAACGGATCATCGGGCATATGTTTTTTTCCAAACTCCATTTGTGCAGTAAAACGCGGATCTGTTTTTCTAAGCACCGCATGCCCATAACCAGGAACCACTTTTCCTTCACTCAATGTTTTCTTTACATAATCAGCGATCTGTTCTTTTGTTGGCATTTCAGTATGCAATGCCTCACGCATTTCAAAGATCCATTTGATCACTTCCTGGTTGGCCAAGCCATGCAATGGACCAGCAAGACCATTCATACCTGCTGCATAACTTAAATAAGGATCGCTTAATGCAGAGCCAACAAGATGTGTTGTATGTGCAGACACATTTCCTCCTTCATGATCTGCATGAATGGTCATATATAAACGCATCAATTCTTTGAATCCTTCATCTTCAAAACCGAGCATGTGTGCAAAGTTGCCTGCCCAGTCAAGCAAACCATTGGGTTGAATATGTTCATTGTTCTTATACTTGCGACGATACACATAAGCAGCGATCCGTGGAAGTCTTGCGATCAGATCCATTGTATCATCGTAGGTCGGATTCCAATAATCTTTTTTATTTAAACCTTTTGCATATTCTTTTACAAAATGACCTTCTGTTTGCAAAGCCATCACTGCAGCCACAAACATCGTCATCGGGTGTGCATAGGAAGGAAATGAATCAATGACATCAAACACATGACTTGGCACATGGCTGCGACGTTGCCATGTATTTGTTATATGGTGAACTTCATCATCATTCGGCAATTCACCAAGAAGCATGAGATAGAAAAGTCCTTCAGGTAATGGTTCTGATCCATCGGGAGCTTTGGGCAATTTTTCTCTTAATTCAGGAATTGAATAACCACGAAAGCGGATACCTTCTTTCGAATCAAGCAAAGAAGTTTCTGTGACCAAACCCGTGATACCACGCATGCCCTGGTAGATCTGGCTAAGTGTAACTTCACCAATGACTTTATTTCCGTGCTGCTTTAATAAATCCCTGATCTCTGCACTTGCTTCATCCGCTTTTGCTTTGAATTTATCTTTAATAACTCCCATGACGCTGTGGATTTTTTAATCTGAGTAAGAATGATCAAAGATAAATAATTAGGGTTCTGTAAAAGAAAATAATTGGATGAAAGTTAACAATGAATATTTCATTTTGGTGCTCTGCGAAATAACCACCAACAGACGATCGTAAAAAAAAGATTGGGAACCCATGCTGCAAGAAGTGGATGCAAATCACCTTTGACTGAAAATGTAGAAGAGAATTTATCTGCAAGAATAAATATTGCGGCAATAATAAGTCCGATGGCAATGTGCAAACCACTTCCTCCTCTTGTTTTACGGCTTGCAATAATGGCCCCAATAATAGAAAGAAGAAATACAGAAACAGGTGTAGCGCTTCGGCGATATCTCTCTACTTTCAGTGTATTAAGACCTTCTGTGCCCCGCTCCTCTTCCATGCGAATGATACTTACTAATTGAGCGGTTGTCAATTTATCTTTTAAATAATAATCGTATTTGAGATCGGCTGGTTTTAAATGAAGATCGATATTATAAATAGGAAATATGTTCACAGTTTCTCCTTTAGCTCCTACTTTCCTTTCTATTGCATTTGTTAGTTGCCAATTTCTTTTAGCAGTGTCCCATTTCATGGCATCGGCACGCAGGTTGTAAACTACCTGGTTCCCTTTTGTACGATGCATAAAAAAACCGCCGGCAGATTTATTAATGGAATCATAGTATTTAATGCCGATATAAGAATTAGAATCTGAACGACGATAATAGGTATCCCTATAGCCGACCTGTCCAAGATCCTGCCTGTCAAAATACTTTACATGAAAATTACTCCTGATCTCATTGCCTTTTGGAATAAATTCCCTGCTGGCAATATAGAGTAATGATGCAAGTATGATCCCGCCAAAAAAATAGGGTCTTAAAAAGCGTAAGTAACTGGTGCCGCCGGCAAGAATAGCTATGATCTCAGAACGCATAGCCAGGCGGCTGGTGGTATAAATGACCGAAATAAATACAAATAGAGGAAAAAGCAAACCCCATATATAAGGTATGAATCCAATATAGTATTGGGTAAAGATCTCCCGCGAACTAAGGCCTGATTTAACAAAATTCTCGGTATGTTCACTGCTATCGATCGCAACTGCGATCATCGTAAATAATATCATGCAAAAGAAAAAAGTAACAAGAACCTTCTTCAATATATACCAATCGATTTTCTTCATTTCGTTTGCAAAGGAAATGAATAATTCGGGGAATAAAATGTGAAATTTATTCCTTCATCCACCTTACCTTCTTACATTAAATGTCTTGAATTACAGTGTTAGTTGTTGGAAAATTCTCCAAGTTTTTCTGAAAAATTCTTGATATTCCCGATAATTCCATTGACATCTTTTTGAATAATGGAAGTACCTATATTAACCACTGTAGTAGCAATGTCAATCACACTTTGAACCTTATCAATTATCTTCAACGCCTTCTTCATTTTAACCGTTGAATCAGTCAGAATACCAAGAGACGAAGAAATGTCTTTGCCAATCTGATAAACAGCCAATGCCGCAATTATGTTTGCATTATGAAATATCGAATCTATCTTACTCCCAATGGTTTTAAACTCATCAATACTCAGATCGTCAAAATGGTCAAGTTTATACTGAAGCAGTTCTTTACCTGTCCTTTGATAATCCTGCGCCATTTTTTTTAATTGTTCTGTTGTAAGTGCTGGCATAAAAATTTAGTTTGATGGTTGTATTTTTTTAATATTTTGAAACTCTTCTTTTAATGTCTTGATATTTGTTGCGGATTTAAGGATCATGTTGATAACTGCTTGCTCATCCAGGTGTGATGATTCTTCATATATTGTTTGATGTCCTGCTTTAATTACCTGTAAAGATTCGATGTACTTTGTTGCTAGTTTTTTACTTTTTTCAAGGTTATTTTTTTTATTCAAGTAGTCATTTAGTACCTTTTCTTTTCCCTCTGCAGATAATAAGCGATTATTTATTTTTAAATATGTTGAATAATTATTCTTTAATCTGTCCAGGCTATTTTCTATGATCTGATCACGCAGAAAATCACGAATACAAATAATATAAGCATCCATCACTTTTTGAAAATCGTCATTGACGCTTGTAATTACTTCATGCAACTTTTTTTTACGATAAGCATCCAATAGTTTGTTTGTAATATCTGTTGCAAGTTTGGACGCAGCATTTATTTGATCGGAGGTAATATTCAATTTACCCCTGATCGCCTCTGCATCTATTGATTTTGATAAATCAGTATAATTATAATCCACTCTTTTTTTATTTGACAGATTGGCCATCGTGCCCAGGTATCCAGAAATTATCTTATTAAAGATCAGGATAGTTTTATCTGCCATTAAAAAAGTATCACAATTGCACTCCTTATCCGGCAACTTAAGCGTATTATCTAAAGTCGGCTGCTCAGCAATGCAGTCAAATTCAAGACAACTTTGATAAAAAGAATATCCTATATCCGATTCACTTAGAAGAATAGATTCAGATTCACTTGCAAAGCTGTAAATATGATCCAAATTGACACATGCACTGATATTGCACATTGTGAATATTAGTAAAACAATGCTTATTCTTTTCATACTTTGTTTTTTCCGCCTACTCTATATCCCGTTTTCGGCTTTCCGGGGTTATTGTTTGCTTTTCTATTTAACTGT
>DATHDP010000105.1:0-45681 GCA_035318985.1 Chitinophagaceae bacterium | reverse complement strand
TAAAATTTGTAAAGAACAGTTGATTATTTAATTGCCATCCCCCCAGGTTTTGATATTGCTGGATATTATTTTGCAAACCATTGTAATCATCCCCCCTGTGATAATTCATCAACTGGTAAGTGAGAGAATTATTTTTTGCATTTTGCAATCTTGCAGATGCTTTAATGATATGTTCATCGGCAGGTAAGGTTTGTAATCCAAGTCCCCAATCTCTTGTAAATTCAACATTTCGAATTCGCTCCAATGGCTTGAATTTCCCTTGCACAAACTCGTAATCTAAATTGGTGATCAATTCCGTTTTCTTTGCTCCTGAAGATTTCATCGGTGAAGTATTGGCAAACTGAACCTTAGCAGCAATACCTGCATCATCTCCATTGTCTTTACCCGAAAATGTGTTTACATCATAATTACTCACGGCGATCTCTGTTTTCAATGATGTATTGTTGGTGATCTTATAATCTGTCCCTAACGTCATTAACTGTTGCTTCTTTGGAGTAACAAGTAAGATCACAGGCTCATATCTTCCTTGTTTTACACCGGCAACAGGCATAATGAATTTATATACTTTGCCATTGGCTCCATTTAAGTCGGGAACATAATTTCCTTTTCCTTCCCCCACATCACTAAAAGCAAGACTATATTTTGCCATAAGCGGATCAACAGAGTATTGATAAAAAGAATCTACACCCGTACCCGGATTATAATAAAGTTTTTCATATAAAATTTTCCCAGCATCAAATACTGTATCGAGAATAGCAGAGGAATAAAATGCATTTTGAACACTATCGCCAATATTTGCTAAAAATGATTTTTGCTTATCATCCAGTGTTTGATTGATCTGTGAATTCTTTGCATCATTATTATTAAAAAAGCCGACATATATTTTAAATTTATTATTCATTGCGAATTCTTGTGATACAAAAAGATTCGCATTCAAATAGTTCCGGTCAGCATATTCAAACTCCACTTGGATACGGCTGTCTTTGGTGATCATTCTTTGCGGCGTGAAAGTGATCTCTGCCGAGTTATAGTTGATCACATAATCCTGGTCTTCTCCCCGCTGTAATAATTCACCATCAATAAAAACTCTTTCTGTTCCTGCAAGAACGATAAAGAAAAATTCATTGTTAGCTCCAGTAAGCCGGTAAGGACCCTGGTTTCCTTCTAATCCCTGGAAAATATTACGGGTAAATTTTCCCTTAGCAATTGACCCGCTCAAGAAAGTTCTTGAAGCAGTATTTTTTGAAATGTAATTGTTTGTTTCAAATGAGATTCCCTGCAATCGTTTATAAAAATTAAGAAAATAACTTCTGTTTTCCCGAATATCAATATCACCAAGATTTAAGTTCCATGTCCTTTTTTTAAACTGCAAAAACACCTGGTCAAATTCATTCAGTTGTTGAGTAGTGCCATCAGGTTGTATAGGTAAATTATTATCAGTAATAGCAGCATTGATCTCAATGCTATCACCCAACAATCCATTTAAGGTAAGATTGAAATTTGAATTCACAACAGCATCCTGGCTATTGCCAAAAGAAATACCGCGGCCAAAGCTTCCGTTGTATTGAAGATTACCAAAATCAAAAAGCCCTTTTGCTAGTTCTTGTTCATTCTGACCAAACTGAAAAGGTTTTGCATAAAACTTATAACTGACACTGTCGAAGCTTAGTCGTTGTACAACAGAATTGAATTTATAAGGAAAAACTCTGTAAACGATCGTAACACTATCAACTGATGGTAAAGTCCTCCATTTCAGCAAAGCATTTATATTATCAAAAAAGTAAGCTGAATCGCTAAAATTTTCTATTAGAAAAGTATTAGGAATGACACTGAATGTATCGATGCGGATCGTGTCGGCAACAACAGCAATTTTTTTCTTTCGGAGATTAGAAAGAGGTTTATTATCCTGTGCAGGAATTTGAGCAAAGCTTTCCAGTACAGCAAACAAAAGGGTAACGAAGAGCAGTATCAGCCGTTTTTGACTCAAAAGCCGTGGTTTTTCAATTAAACGCAAAATTCAGCATTTTATGGCAGTCATCCTCAGCAGAATAATAAAAAAGTCCCGCCGTGCGGGACTGAAAATCATGTTTTTAGTGCTTTTATTCGGTAATCCCTTCTAACGAAAACAAGAAAGCATAAATTAAAGCAACATCTTCCAACGCTTTAAAGCGGCCTGAAGCGCCGCCATGACCAGCTTCCATATTTGTTTTAAAGAGGATAATGTTCTTATCTGTTTTCATTTCACGCATCTTAGCTACCCATTTTGCCGGTTCAAAATACTGGACCTGGCTATCATGAAGGCCTGTTGTGATCAACATATTCGGATAAGCTTTTGCCTCAACGTTATCATATGGTGAATAAGACTTCATGTAAAAATATTCTTCCTTATTAGCCGGATTACCCCATTCAAGATATTCTCCTGTGGTTAATGGAATACTTGCGTCACTCATGGTCGTTATTACATCAACGTAAGGAACCTGTGCAACAATACCATTCCATAGATCAGGACGCATATTGGTAATTGCACCCATTAATAAACCACCAGCACTACCGCCCATTGCATATACATGTCCTTTGGAAGTATATTTTTCTTTGATCAGGAATTCGGCACAATCAATAAAATCATTGAACGTGTTTTTCTTATTCATCATTTTACCATCATCATACCATTCACGACCCATCTCCTGTCCACCACGGATATGTGCCAGCACATATACAAAACCGCGATTAAGCAAACTAAGCCTGTTACTATTGAAAGTTGCATATGAAGTAGCACCATAAGAACCGTATGCATAAAGTAACAATGGATGACTTCCGTCTTTTTGAGTTCCTTTTTTATAAACAATTGAAACAGGAACTCTTTTTCCATCTCTTGAAGTCGCAAATGCTCTTTCGGTTACATAATCACTTTTATCATACCCTCCTAAAACCTCTGTTTGCTTTTTTAAAGTCTTTTCTTTTGTATCCATATTATAATCAAACACCGAATTCGGAGTGATCATTGATGTATAATTAAAACGAAGAGTGTTAGTATTAAAATCAGCATTTACTCCAACGGAAGAAAGATAGGCAGGCTCATCAAATTGCAGGTAATGTTCTGTTTTATCTTTTTGATCAATGACCCGAAGATTCATCAATCCTTCTTTTAATTCTGACACCACCATATGATCTTTAAAAAGAGTAAACCCTGCTAAGTAAACATCCTTCCTGTTTGGTATCACTTCTTTCCAATTCTCTTTTGCTGTATTTGTAAGAGGACATTCCATCAAACGGAAATTGGTAGCATCAAGATTGGTGCGGATATAAAATTTATCATTGTAATGATCGATATCATATACCAATCCCATTGTACGTGGATGAAAAACTTTGAACTCTCCTTTTGGATCAGATGCATCCAAGAAACGATGTTCGCTCTGCTGCTCACTTAATTCGGAAGAGATAATGACATATTTTTTTGATTTGGTTCTCCCAACACCGATATAATGGCGATTATCCTTTTCTTCGTAAACTTTTACATCATTTTTGGGATCCGTTCCAACTTCATGTCTCCAAACCTGGAAACCTAATAAGGTTGTCAGGTCTTTTATAATATAAAAAACAGTTTTATTGTCAGCAGCCCATGCATAAGAGCCTCCTTCTGTATTTGAAATCGTTTCAGGAGAATACTCCCCTGTTTTCAAGTTCTTAAATCTTAAATTGTACAAACGACGGCTTACTTCATCTTCACCAATTGCCACCATTTCATTATTGTCACTTACTTCAAGACCCGCGACACTGTAATAAGGTTTCCCTTCGCCAACCTGGTTTGCATTATGAATTATTTCTTCTGGCGCATCCAGTGTTTCTTTCTTACGACAATAAACAGCATAATTCTTTCCCTCTTCTACCCTTGTGTAATACCAATAGCCATTATCCTTATATGGAACCGATTCATCCTTTTCCTTAATTCTTCCTTTTAACTCATCGTATAAATGTTTTCGAAATTCTTTTGCACTTGACATCATTGTATCCACATAAGCATTTTCTGCTTTCAGATAATCAACAACCTTCGTGCTGTCCGGACCTTTCTTAAAAAAGTCATTCATCCAATAATAATTATCGACTCTCTTATCGCCATGAGCTACCATTTCATATGGTTTCTTTTCTGTCGTTGGTGCGGCCACGCCTTCGGGCCACTTGAATTTTGTTTCTGTTGTCACGCCTTTAGTATTATCGTTACAAGAAATAATAAGCAGCGATGCTGCTGCCGGTAAAATATTTTTCAAATTCATAAATGCAAGTTTAGAGTCGTTGAATATACGAACACTGTTGTAAATAAAAAAAGTCCCGCTTGAAGCGGGACAAAAATCATTTTTTAAATGGATCTATTTTTCAGAAACCAATCCTGCCATTAAATATTCTTTGTTCAAACGGGCAATGTTTTCAATCGAAATTTCCTTCGGACAAACGGCTTCGCATGCGCCGGTATTTGTACAACCTCCAAAGCCTTCTTTATCCATTTGTGCCACCATATTCAAAGCTCTTGTTCTTCTTTCAGGATCACCTTGTGGTAATAAAGCAAGATGTGTAACTTTTGCGGAAACAAAAAGCATCGCTGAAGAGTTTTTACAAGCAGCAACACAAGCTCCGCAACCGATACATGCGGCAGCAGCGAAAGATGTATCAGCTTTTTCTTTATCAACCGGAAGTGAATTTGCATCAACTGCATTTCCTGTATTTACTGAAATGAAACCTCCTGCTTGTATGATTCTATCAAAAGATGTCCTGTCAACGATCAGGTCTTTCATCACCGGAAATGCATTTGCTCTCCATGGTTCTACAACAATTGTTTCGCCATCCTGGAAAGCTCTCATGTGTAACTGGCAAGTTGTAGTTGCATGCCAAGGTCCATGCGGACGACCATTAATATACATTGAGCACATGCCGCAAATACCTTCACGGCAATCATGATCAAATGCGATCGGCTCCTTGCCTTCTTTAATTAATTCTTCATTCAAAACATCGAACATTTCAAGAAAAGACATTTCCGTAGAAATATTCTTTGCCTCATAGGTTTCAAATCGACCAGCAGTATTACTGTTCTTTTGTTTCCAAACCTTTAGTTTAACATTTATAGTCTTGTGTTCCATCAAAGTCTAATTATCTATTTCAAAATTTGATAAAGAAATCAATTGCTCTATTTTCCTTTTTCCCTTTTTATTTTCTGGCAATTTGCAATCTTCTGATATTTCTTTCATTTCATAATGTCCGGTGACAAAATTTATATCCTCATATTTTGTTCCTGCAAAATCATTTAGCTTCTCACAATTTTCTACAGCTAAAAACGAATATTTTGTTTGCCCAATCAAAAAAAATTCTTTGTCCTGAAAACGAAATTTATGAGTATATCCCCATCTCCAGTTACTTCCGCCATAATGATTGATCGACAGAACATTTTTATTTATTTCAATCCCAGCGAACGGGTCACCAAATATTCCTCCGCAATCCTTACATAAAATCGCTTTGTCGTTTTTGACTATTTGAACATATCCTGAATCTGTTCCAAATAAAATGATCAATAATCTCGGAGCGACATTGCTATCAGAAGCCTTTTCACTCCAGTTTTCATCTTGCTCCCATTTAGATCCTACAACGATAACAATATCCTCTATCCCATCTTTATTCAAATCTCCTCTTGCTACTCCATCATCAAGTGTATCATAATCATTTGGTATAAACGATCTGAAATCTTGTGACAAAGAGCTTAAGCATACACTACTAAGAAGTATTAATATGAGAATTTGTCTCATCATTTATAACTTCTCTGCGTTGGTTTCGCCACTTCAAAATTCAATTCCTCTCTATGCAATTCCCACTGATGATCACCTTTTAATTCCCATGCAGATACATAAGAAAATTCATTATCCTTTCTATCAGCTTCACCTTCTGCTGTCTGACTTTCTTCTCTAAAGTGACCACCGCAACTTTCATTTCTTTGCAATGCATCGATGCACATCAATTCACCGAGTTCAATAAAATCAGCAACCCGTCCTGCTTTATCCAATTCAGGATTAATTTCATTTACATCGCCGGGAATTCTTACATCACTCCAAAATTCTTTTTTCAATTGTTGTATTTCGGCAATTGCCTGTTTCAATCCTTCTGCATTTCTTGCCATGCCGCATTTGTCCCACATTATTTTTCCCAAACGCTTATGAAAGCTCTCCACAGTTTGCTTGCCTTTGATATTCATTAATTGACTGATGCGGTCAGCAACTGCTTTTTCAGCCTCTGCAAATGCAGCATGATCGGTTGGAATATTCTTTGTTCTTATTTCATCAGATAAATAATTACCGATCGTATAAGGAATAACGAAATAACCATCGGCTAATCCCTGCATCAAAGCTGAGGCTCCGAGACGATTTGCTCCGTGATCTGAAAAGTTCGCTTCTCCTAAACAATACAAACCCGGAACAGTCGTCATCAACTCATAATCCACCCACAGGCCGCCCATTGTATAATGCACAGCCGGATAAATTCGCATTGGTATTTCATAAGGATTTTCACCGGTTATCTTTTCATACATGTCAAAAAGATTACCGTATTTCTCTTTCACTACTTCCTTTCCCAGCTTGATGATCGTTGCTTCATCAACATTTTCCAAACCATGCTTTCCCACTTCGATATGACCGTATCTTTTTATCGCATCAGCATAATCAAGATAAACAGCTTGCTTTGATGTACCTACTCCATAACCAGCATCACATCTTTCTTTAGCTGCTCTTGATGCAACATCTCGTGGCACTAAATTTCCAAAGGCAGGATATCTTCTTTCTAAATAATAATCTCTTTCTTCTTCAGGAATTTCATTTGGTTTGCGATTATCACCCTGTTTCTTTGGCACCCAGATACGACCATCATTTCTTAATGATTCACTCATCAATGTCAACTTACTCTGATGATCACCGGTAACAGGGATACATGTCGGATGTATTTGTGTAAAACAAGGATTACCGAACCATGCACCTTTTTTATGTGCTTTCCATGCAGCAGTTACATTACAACCCATTGCATTTGTACTCAGGTAAAAAACATTTCCATATCCACCAGTACAAAGCAAAACTGCATGTCCAAAAAATCTTTCTAATTGACCCGTCACCAGGTTGCGACAAATAATTCCTCTTGTCTTGCCTTCGATCGTCACTATATCCAGCATTTCATGACGACTATACATTTTCACATTGCCTAATGCAACTTGTCTTTCCAATGCCTGGTATGCGCCGATCAATAATTGCTGACCAGTTTGCCCCGCAGCATAAAATGTTCTTTGCACTTGCGTACCGCCAAATGAACGATTACTTAATAAACCACCATATTCCCTTGCAAATGGTATGCCTTGTGCCACGCATTGATCAATGATGCTTGTACTCACTTCAGCTAAACGATGCACATTGGCTTCTCTTGCACGATAGTCGCCGCCTTTTATCGTATCATAAAATAAACGAAACACACTATCACCATCATTCTGATAATTCTTAGCTGCATTGATACCGCCTTGCGCAGCGATGCTATGGGCACGTCGTGGAGAATCCTGGAAACAAAAAGCTTTTACCGAATAGCCCAGTTCGCCCAATGAAGCAGCCGCAGAGGCACCGGCAAGACCTGTACCTACTATGATCACTTCGAGTTTGCGTTTGTTAGCCGGGTTTACCAGTTTGCAGTGACCTTTGTAATGGGTCCATTTGTCATCTAAAGGAACTCCCTGTGGAATTTTTGCGTCTAGCATAAAGAAATTTCTGGTTTCTAATTTCTATTTTTTGTTAATCAGCTTTTGTAATTCTTATCATCAACTGTTGTGTCACTCACTTGTACGTTCTGTAATTCTATTCGGCAACCCACCCCCAGTTTACTATACTTGTTGCCGTCTCCTGATCACCCCTCCAAAGGAGGGGACGCATCACTCAATGCTCAATAGAATTGATGCAGTACAAGAGTGCGACGCAACCAAAGCAACATAGTAGTAATGTCGTTTGTTTCATTATCATTACTACATAATAAATGAAACCTCAATTATAAAAAGAACTGTTCAATCTAAGTCTCCCCTTTAGGGGAACAGGGGGTTAACCTATCCATCCCATTATAAAACTTAAAGGCATCAATGCAAATATCAACGGAACAATGATCGAGAATCCGACTCCTATTGCATTTACCAAATTCAAATATTTTTTATTGTGCAAGCCCAGTGTTCTGAATGCACTTTGAAATCCATGCATAAGATGCCACGCAAGCGATACACAACCGACAACATATACGATCACTATCCACCATTCACTGAAAGTTGCTTTCATCAATTGGAACATATCATGACCGATAAAGCCATTCGACAAAAGTTTGGGTTCTTCCAAACCTGCATGTGTAAATCTTGATGGTATCCAGAAATGCCACCAATGAAGAAGCAAAAACAATAAAAGAATAGTGCCAAGCAATCCCATTGAACGACTGTACCATTTACTACCGCGATTGCCCAAGTTTATTTCGTAACCAATTTTTCTTTTTGCCTGGTTTTGAAATGTAACAGCAAGTCCTTGTATAATATGAATAAAGAACCCTGCAAACAATACAATTTCCATGATCCGTATTACAACTGTCCGGGCCATGAATTGTGCGGCACGATTAAACATGTCGCCATCATCTGTCGGGTCAAGAGCATCTTTAAAAATACAGGCATTCACACTTACATGCACCACCAAAAAGGAAATAAGAAACAAACCTGTCACACTCATCACTATCTTTTTGCCTATCGAAGAAGTAAACAACTGGGACCAATTCATATAATCAGAGTAGTTTAGATGGAACTATTTTCCGGCCGCAAAAATACTATCGGAATGCCAAACTTGTTAGAAAAGTTTCTGCTAGTTTGCTAGATACTTGATGCTGGATAACAGACACTGGTAACTAGCACAACAAATGATCAGCATCCAGAATCCTGTATCCAGTATCTAGAAACTTCATCCAGGCAATCGTGCCTGTTCTACTGCATCTATCTTTTTAAACAGGTGGAATGGTTTATAGGTTCGCCATTCGGGGATTTCCATTAATTCGAGATAGCGGTTTAGTCGGGCCTTTTTAAAATCATGTTGAGTTGCTTCAGGCATATTCAACACTACGATCCAGCCATGCTCATCCGAGGTCTCTTCATACCATTCTTCATAATAATCCCTGTCGCCGCTGTGAAAGTTGAGTACATTTTCTGCGATCAATATGAATTTATTGATACCCTGTAACTCAAAAACATCGATCACTTCCCGTTTCAGGATCATTATATCGTTCTCGATCGCATCATTCCATTCACCTATTAGCTCCATGATAGCATATTTTTCATCATAATCAGCTATCAAAACTTTCATATAAAGTGTACGGCTGCCAAACTCATCCCACTGGGGATGGATATAATAATTGTAAACGGTCTGTGTAAATTCAAACTCAGAATGCGATTGCCCATAGAAGGGAGATCGCTGATCTTCCTCCGATATATAAATATGTTGCCAATTATAAAAAGGTTCTATATCATGCATACACAAAAACTCTTGTGCAAAGATACATCAGCAATGCATGGATTTACCAATAGAAAAGTTTAAAACCTGATAAATAAAATTGTGAAAAAATAAATGCTGAAATGTTGGTTAATCCAATAGAAAATTCTTAAATGTTTCGTATGAGGAATTCATCCTAATGCTTTTCTTTTCACTATTCATGAGTGAAGATATAGAAGAAGGGACCTCTATTTTTTTTGCTGTTGCCTTCTCAACCGCATCTGGAAATTTTACAGGGTGTGCTGTTTCAAGAAAGATACCTTTTCTATTCGGATGCTTTTCAAGAAATCTCTTCAATGATAAATAACCTACTGCCCCATGAGGATCTAACAGATAATTTGATCGTTCGTATACTTCTTTGATAGTTGCCATTGTTTCCTCATCGCTGATGCTGTACGAAGAAAGATTTTTAGCGAGGTCAGGAAATTGATGATGGAAAATCTCGAGGATGCGAATGAAATTACTTGGGTTGCCAACATCCATTGCGTTTGAAAGAGTTGGCACGGCTGTTTGCGTTTGAAAAATTTCCGTCTGCAAATATTTTGTCACGGCATCATTTACATTACAGGCTGCAATAAAATGATGAACCGGCAAGCCAGATTGTTTTGCCAAAATACCAGCGCAGATATTTCCAAAATTCCCACTTGGAACAGAAATGACTGGTGAATGTTTTTTTTCGGCCCACTGCTTATAAGCAAAGAAATAATAAAACTGTTGCGGCAACCAACGAGCTACATTTATTGAATTGGCAGATGTAAGAAATAATTTTTGATTGATGTCCTGATCGGCAAATGCCTGCTTCACCATTTGCTGGCAATCATCAAAATTTCCTTCGATCTCTAATGCGTGAATATTCTTTCCAAGAGTTGTCAATTGTTTCTCCTGCACAGCACTCACTTTGCCGGATGGATAAAGAATAATTACATCTACACCCGGAACATCATAAAATCCATTGGCAACGGCCCCGCCAGTGTCACCCGAAGTGGCAACCAGTACCGTTACCTTTTTGTTTTCATTTTTTAAAAAATGTCCAAGGCAGCGACTCATGAATCTTGCGCCAACATCCTTAAATGCAAGCGTGGGGCCGTGAAAAAGTTCAAGCGAAAAAATATTGTCGCTAACTTTTACCAGTGGGATCGGGAAGTTTATTGTTTCGCTTACTATTTTGTATAGATCATCATCTTTTATTTCATCTGCGATATAAGGTTTGATAACACGAAAAGCAATCTCTTCATTTGAAGTATTTTCTATGTTATCAATCAAATCTTTTTCAACCTGTGGGATCGTTTCAGGAAAATAAAGTCCTTTATCAGGCGCCTGTCCTTTTATTGTAGCTTCTTTGAATGATGCTAGTGATGTCTCCTTGTTTGTGCTGTAGTATTTCATCCAACTACCTCCACTCCTTTTTTATTAATAGTAGTCACATATGTATTATAATCGATCCCTATTTTATTATACACTTCTTTCATTACTGATTCTACATTTTTTGCTGTTGCTTCATCCCTGCTCAACATAAATACTGAAGGGCCAGAACCAGAGATGCCACCGCCTAATGCTCCTGCCTCTTTACACTTGGTTTTCACTTCATCAAAACCCGGAATAAGAATACTGCGAACCGGCTCAATGATGACATCTTCGAGTGAACGGCCAATAAGATCGAGATCATTTTTTAAAAACCCTGTTACAAGTCCGGCAATATTCCCCCATTGGCGTATTGCATCTTTTAATAATATCTGTTGGCGAAGTATCTGTCTTGCATCAGAAGTTCTTACCTCTATTTGTGGATGAACAACCGTAACAAAAAGATCAGGTGATGAGATTGAAATAATATCTAGCGGATAAATACAGCGGACCAAACTTACACCTCCAAGAATACAAGGAGCAATATTATCCGCATGTTTTACTCCTGATGCAAGTTTTTCTCCGTTCATTGCAAACTGTACCAACTCATCGTTTGAAAAAATATTTCCAAGCAGGTGATTGGCAGCTACTGCTGAACCGGCTGCACTTGCTGCGCTACTTCCTATTCCGCTACCGGGTTTTATATGTTTTTCAATTTCAATTTCAAAACCAATTTTATTTTCCATTCTTTCGATCACTGACAACAACACAACTCCCGCTACATTTTTTTCCGGCTCAGTTGGTAAATTAAAATTGTCTTTATTATGAATTATTACTGTAGGTTCATCAAGCAATTTCAACTTCATCACATCATATGGCGCATTCAATGCCAGGCCAAGAATATCAAATCCGCAAACAAGATTAGCAACTGTGCCGGGAGAATGTACTGTTACACTCCCAACCCCTAAAGGGGAGTTATGAATTATCTTACTCATTGATGAATAGAATTACTGAACGTACAAGAGTGCGACGCAACAGAAGCCCAATCGAAGAGCCAATGTTAGTGACACAATTATCAATGTCCAATCTCATATTTTTTAATTAATAACCATTTTCAAACCTAAGTTCCCCCTTTAGGGGGACAGGGGGCTACATTTTTACAGCTCTTAAAATATCGGCAAACACACCGCTGGCAGTAACCTCTGCACCAGCTCCTGCTCCTTTCACCACCATTGGTTGCTCTTTATAGCGATCAGTGTAAAACAATACTACATTATCTTTTCCATACAAATGATAAAGGTCATGCTTTGGGTCTATATGCTGTAACCCAACAGAAGCCTTGCCTTCATTATAAGAAGCAACAAATTTTAATTTACATCCCGCTTCATTTGCTTTTTCATAGATCTTTTTAAAATGAGCTTCTTCGTTTGCCATTGCAGAATAAAAATCATCCACTGTCCCTTTCATGCATGATTCAGGCATAAATGAATTATTGGCGATCTCATCCATTTCGATTTTTTCACCTGCCTCTCTTGCCAGTATCATGATCTTGCGCATTACGTCAGTGCCACTGAGATCAAGTCTTGGGTCTGGTTCTGTATAGCCTTCATCTTGTGCCTGCTTTACAACGTCAGCAAATTTTCTTGTTCCATCATAATTATTAAAAACAAAATTGAGTGTGCCGCTAAGAACAGCTTCGATACGATGAACCCTGTCACCGCTGTTGAGCAAGTCATTTAACGAAGCAATGACAGGCAGCCCTGCTCCCACATTTGTTTCAAAAAGAAAATGACAATTGAACTCCCTTGCAATGTCTTTTAGTTTTTTATAATTATCATAAGCAGAAGATGCCGCAACTTTATTACATGCAACAACTGAAATACTTTTTCTTAATAATTGCTCGTAAACGTTTGCAACAAGATCGCTGGCTGTAATATCCACAAAAATTGAATTACGAAGGTTCCTTTCGATGATCTCGTTTATGAACTGCTGGATATCGGCATTTTTAGCGTCACTTAGTTTTTGTTCCCATTGTGAAAGATTGATCCCATTTTCATTGATCATCATTTTTCTGCTATTGCAAATGCCAACCACGTTAACCACTAATTTCATTTGCTTTTGTAAGAACTCAAGCTGCTTTTGTAATTGCCCGAACAATTTTTTACCAACATTACCAGTCCCTACAATAAATAGATTCACCTGCTTGTAAGTCGTTTCAAAAAACTCTTCATGCAAAACGTTAATTGCTTTTTTTACGTCTTTAGTAGCAATTACTGCAGAAATATTCTTTTCTGAAGATCCTTGAGCAATAGCACGAATGTTCACCCCATTTCTTCCCATTGCGCTGAACATACGACCGCTTATACCAGGATGACTTTTCATGTTTTCCCCTACTAATGCAACAATTGAAAGTTCCGTTTCAATTTTTAAAGGCTCCACTTTCTGCAAAGCAATTTCATTTACAAAAGCAGCATCAACTGCTTGTTTTGCTTTTTGGGCAGAAGTGGCATCAATACCCACACAGATCGAATGCTCAGATGAACTTTGTGTGATTAGAATAACATTTATCTTTTCATTACTCAATGCTTCAAATAATCTTTTTGAAAAACCCGGAATACCGATCATGCCGCTTCCTTCCAAACTGATCAGCACAATATTGTTGATACTTGAAATGCCTCTTACAATATTTCCATTTTTTGTAGAAACAGATTCTATCAATGTTCCTTCGTCGCCCGGGGCAAAAGTGTTTTTGATCCAAACCGGGATTCCTAAACTCATTACTGGTTGAATAGTTGGCGGGTAAATGACCTTAGCGCCAAAATGCGAAAGCTCCATTGCCTCCTGGTAAGAAATATGCGGGATGATCCGTGCATTACTTGTTAATCGGGGATCAGCTGTCATCATTCCACTTACATCTGTCCATATTTCCAACACAGTTGCCTTAACTGCCGATGCAATAATGGCTGCTGTAAAATCAGAACCACCACGACCAAGCGTGGTAGTTACCCCATTTTTATCTGTAGCAACAAATCCTGGTAAAATAAATAATAAAGATGCTTGTGAATTAAAGTAATCGTTTACCTTTTTATTTGTTTCTGCATAATCAACTTCTGCAGCAGTAAATGAAGAATTAGTGAGGATCAATTCACGGGAATCTTTCCATGTTGCAGCTATGCCATCACTATTAAATTTTGCAGCAATGATCTGTGAAGAGATCAATTCGCCATAGCTGCTGATCCTGTCTTTAGTTCTTGGCGTTAATTCCCTTAATAAAAAAACGCCATTACAGATATCTTCTATTTCATTACAACTCTTTTTTACCAAACTTAACAAATGGCTTTGTTGTGCTACAGGAATTAATTGTTTTACTGCTTCCATATGTCGCTGCTCAATAACCAGCAATTTTTCTTTAAAACTTTCATCGCCTGATGAAGCTGATGCAGCTGCGTTCAACAAAAGATCAGTAACTCCTCCAAGGGCAGATACAACTACGATTGTTTTGTCTTTTTTGATCGCCTCTTTTACAATGGCTACAACTTTCGAAATATTTTCAGCATTGGCTACGGAAGTACCGCCGAATTTTAAAACCTGCATATTATTTTGTTGAAATGATTTTATAAAGTTACTTAAGCGACTCTTGTCGTTTACAGCTTATTGCCCGGTGTTTGATATGGTAATTTATCCCGCTATTGCGGGATTGTAGTTGTAGTAATAGTGGCAAATGAAGTATCAGTTGCCACAGAAGAAACGATATGTAAAAGATGTAATTTCACTACGGAACCGTTAGGGTTACAAGATAAAAAAGAAAAGCAATAACACTCGTTATTTTAAATAATTCTCAACGGCTTTTTTTACGCTGCCATATTTAAGGAGTAGTTCTTTGGCGTTATCGTAGCTATTCATCTTTAGCTTTTCCATCAGCATTTTGGTACCACGGTCTATCAGTTTTTCATTTGTAAGTTGCATATTCACCATTTTGTTATCCTCCACCCTGCCGAGTTGGATCATAATGGCTGTGGAAATCATATTCAACACGAGTTTTTGAGAAGTGCCGCTTTTCATTCTTGTGCTGCCGGTAACAAACTCAGGTCCCACTTCAATTTCAACCGGGTAATCAGCCACTCTTGCTAATGGCGATCCAGGATTATTGGTAATGCTACCTGTTAGTATGCCCAAGGCTTTGCAACCTTCCAATGCACCCAATACATAAGGCGTGGTGCCGCTTGCCGCAATACCTATCACAAAATCTTTATCCGAAATCTTATTTTTAACCAGGTCATTCCAGCCTTCTTCTTTATTGTCTTCTGCATATTCAACAGCCATAGTGATCGCCTTTTCTCCTCCGGCAATTATTGCATTTACTAATCC
The DNA here is from genome assembly GCA_035318985.1 of Chitinophagaceae bacterium. GTDB lineage: Bacteria > Bacteroidota > Bacteroidia > Chitinophagales > Chitinophagaceae > VBAS01. The sequence continues at coordinate 30,400 of DATHDP010000105.1, read as the reverse complement.
GTAAGGCACTCCATAAGTTGGGGGACATTCACTCGCATCTACAACGCCCAAACGACCGCTTGTTCCCGCACCAACATAAAACAATCTTCCTCCACTTAGCATTTTATCACTGGCTGCTTCTACAAGCTTCTCAACTTGTGGAATAGCCCTTTCTATGGCGTACGGAACCGTTTTATCCTCATTATTTATACTTACCAAAAGCTCTGACACCGACATTTTATCTAAATGCCTGTAATTACTTGGTTGCTCTGTTATTCTTTCAAATGACATAATTAAATTTCCTCCTAACTATGATATGCTACTAATCCTTCCATCGGATTTTTTATAATCTTACCCATTTCAAATTCGTAAGTGCTGCAAAGTTGCTGCAACACATCCTTAAAACCAAATGCTACACTTCCTACAAAGTGTATAGGCATTACCCAGGATTCTCTAAACTTACAAAGATGATAAAAGAAAAATTCATTCAAGCCATCTTCAATAATATTATCGATCATAAAATGCCCCCTGTTTTCAGCAAGGAATAATGTATAAGATGCAAGATAGCGGTTAGGCAATGGCTTTTTATATACGTTTTCCAGTATCTCACTCCTGTTAGTTATATATTTTGCATTAAATCTTGCTCGAAGATCATCATCAAATGTTTCGTATAAATAATATTGAATAACTTTTTTTCCAAGATAAGCTCCGCTCCCCTCATCACCCAGAATGTAACCGATACCTGGAATTTGCTTCACGATCTTTTTTCCATCATAATAACAACAAAATGATCCAGTACCCAGGTTAGCAACTACACCTTTTTTCTTTCCACAAACCGATCGTGCAGCAGCCATAAGGTCATGTGTTACTTCAACTTTTTTTGTATTGGTAAACACAAGTTGAATAGCTTTTTTTACCAACCGGGCATTTGCAGGATTGGCGCAGCCTGTACCATAATAATAAATTTCATCAACTTTTATATTCTTAAGCTTTGGTTTGAGCTCTTTTTGCAGCAGATCTTTTATTTGTTCAATATTTAAAAAGTAAGGACTGATGCCTTGTGTAAAAAAAGTTTTCTTTTTTCCATTGTTTACAAGACACCATTCTGCCTTCGTAGCTCCGCTATCGCAAACAAGTTTTATCATTATTTTCAGGTTTAATGGCTTATCGTTACTGAATATTTTGTTTCCGTCTTAATGATAATCATAAAATCTTATTAACTCTTATTCATAAGAACCCGGAAACCTGCACAATGCAACAGCAACCAGAAACTTTTCTCTATTTTGCATCAAAATACAAAGAAACAAGTAACGATGGGTAATAAAAAATTACAAGTATGGCTTCCGTTGATATTTTCAATTGTGCTGATCGGGGGAATGTTTTTTGGATTTAAGCTAAGAGAGAATACTCCCTCAGGATCCGGTTTTTTTAAGGCAGACAAAAAGAGTTCCTTGCAACAAATACTGGATCTCGTTAAACAACGATATGTTGATCCAGTAAACACTGACTCTTTGCAAGGCAATGCGATCGATGAGATGATGAGTCACCTGGATCCGCATTCAATATATATTCCCGCATCACATTTGCAGGAAGTAAATGAGGACCTGATCGGCAACTTTGAAGGGATCCGCGTAGAATTCAATATTTTTTCTGATACCGTTCACATAGTGCATCTACTTGCCGATGGCCCAAGCGATAAAGCCGGTGTGCAGGTGGGTGATAAGATCATTAAAGTAAATAATGAAAATGTTGCTGGCACATCTATTTCCTCAGATGAGATAAAAAAGAAAATACGTGGCGAAAGAGGTTCTCCCGTAAAGATCATTGTGCTAAGAAAAAATGAACAAAAAGAAATATCAATAACAAGAGGCACCATTCCTATTCCGGCAATTGATGCTTCTTACATGCTTGATCAAAACACTGGTTATATAAAGCTGAATAAATTTTCTGAAACGGCTTATGAAGAATTTATGCAATCGCTGGAGGCCTTGCAGAAAAATAAGCTTACCAACCTGGTACTTGACCTGCGTGGCAATGGCGGCGGGCTGATGAATGAAGCAGTAGAAATTGCCGATGAATTTTTAAGCGATGAGAAACTTGTTGTTTATACACAAGGCGCTAATGTAGAAAGAATAGATTACAAATGCAGACGTCCCGGATTGTTTGAACAAGGCGGTCTTGTGGTACTGGTTGATGAACTTTCAGCAAGTGCCAGCGAAGTACTTGCAGGTGCATTACAGGATTGGTGCCGTGCAACTATTATTGGTCGCAGAACATTTGGAAAGGGCCTTGTACAGCAACAATATTCTTTAAGTGATGGGGGAGCTATTCGATTGACAGTGGCAAGATATTATACCCCAAAAGGACGAAGCATCCAACGATCCTACCAAAATGGAAAAGAAAAGTATCTAGAAGAAATAGCTGACCGATATGAGAATGGCGAGGTCAATCATCTTGATACTGCTAAAGTTGTTAATGGTAAAGTTTATAAAACCCAATGTGGTGACACGGTTTATGGCGGAGGCGGTATTACGCCAAAATATTTTGTGGGTCTTGATACCGGCAGCCTTCACAGAAATGTAAGCAGGCTCTATCTGAGTGGCTCATTAAATATTTTCATGTACACTTATTATATCCGCCACATAGATGAAATAAATAAGTTTACCACACCACAGGATTTTACTGCAAACTATAATAACCTTGAAAGCATGTGGCAAGAGTTGGTCGCTTATGCTGCAAAAGACAGCATCGATCTGAAACCGCTTTCGGGAGCTGATAAAGATTATTTACAAAAAAGAATAAAGGCTCAGCTTGCCAGGTTTAAATGGAGATCAAAAGGTTTTTATGAAGTAGTGAATGGTGATGATCCAGCAATAAAAAAAGCATTGGAAGTTTTAGAAAAATAAAAAGCAATCCGCTGTGGCGCATTGCTTGATGAGGATAAGGTGGAATTTATAATGAGGATTTATTCACCATTTATACCTTTCTTATCGTACCAGTGCTTTTTCTCCACGAAATAAGAACCGATAAGACCAAGTCCACCGCCCATTGCAATAAGAGCAAAATAAATTCCAGCTGGTTCGATCCTGTAAGGAAGGTTCATGTCAATGAAAAAGGCGATAAGTAATCCCATGCCTGCTCCAAGTAATAATAAACCCCATTTTAAACTTCTGAATGGCGCAGGACGAAACAACTTGTCCTTAGGATTCATTCCTTTTTCGATCATGGCCAGGTTTTCTCTTTTATAGAGATAAACGATCCCAAATATCAAAGCGCAAAAGGTCAGCGGGATAAATATTGCTGCCACCATTTCTGTTCCGTGCATAAATCAATTTTTTATAGTTAGTAAATTGTTCCTGTTCTTTTAGACTACATGCCTTAATTCCAGGTTACAGCCAGAAAAGAACTTTTAATTAAATGATCTACAACTATGACTACATGTCGTATCACAGGGTTACAGAAAGCCGCTTTTTCTTGTCCTTCTTACACTATATTATAGCAGAAATTAGGTCTAACTTTATTGTAACCAAAATTCATCTTTGGTAGTCTTAGTTATTGAATGTCAACCGGACTTGGTGATAATGAGATCATAAGCAGGGTGCTTAAGGGTGAGCAGAATGCCTATGCTGAACTGGTAAACCGTTACCAGGCCTATGTCTTTACCCTTGTTTTACGGATGATCAAAACCCGTGAAGATGCGGAAGAAGTGGCACAGGATGTCTTTATTAAAGCCTATCGTTCGCTGGCTGATTTCCGAGGTGAGTCAAAATTCAGCACCTGGCTTTATACCATCGCTAGTACTACCAGCATTACCTTTTTAAGAAAAAAGAAACTGGATGTGCATTCGTTGGATAACGAAAAAGTATTTGAAGTAGCTGATAGCAAGGATTCGGGTTTGAGGGCAAATTTGGTGGAACAGAAATCAAGAGTGAATATGGTGAATGAGGCTATTGCCATGCTAAGCCCTGACGATGCTCAGATAATAACCTTGTTTTATAAAGCCGAGCAAAATCTTGAAGAAATAAGCAGGATCCTAAGGCTTGAAACAAATACCGTGAAAGTAAGATTGCATCGGGCAAGAACACGATTAAAAGAAAAAATGGAAAAGAATTTTAGTGAAGAAGTAAAAAACATTTATTAAACTGTGTTGTATGAACCAGGAACAAAATATCGAGCAACAACTGTGGGCTTATATTGACGGGGTCTCTTCGAATGAAGAAAGATCTGTTGTTGAAAGGTTGCTGCAAAGCAATCTTGAGTGGAAAAATAAATACCATGAGTTGATGGAGATCCATCAATTAATGAATGCTGCCGAATTAGATCATCCTTCCATGCGTTTTACAAAAAATGTAATGGAAAAAATTGCTCAATATCATATTGCGCCGGCAACTAAAAATTATATCAATAAAAAAATCATTTGGGGTATTGCAGGGTTTTTCTTCACGTTAATTGCCGTTTTTCTTATTTATGGATTTTCACAAGTGGAATGGACGTCAGGTACTGATTCAAAATATTCAATAGACCTTTCTCGTCTTTCACAAGTTGATTATAGTAAGATATTCAACAACAATTTTGTAAATGGATTTATGATGGTGAATGTGTTGCTGGGTCTTGTGTTGCTTGACCGGGTACTTGCCAATAAAAGAAAAAAGTTTCAAAAACAAGCCTGACCACAGCTTATTAGAATTTAAAATCAAAACCAGTTTGTTAAAGTTGATTAGTGATATTGATCACTAAGTCCGGTATGCCCTTCCTGTTTCCAGGAGGGGCTTTTATTAAATTACTTTTTGAAGTTCTTCTGCCGTAGCATAAGCAGTGGCAGCTTGCTTACTATCGTTCAAAATAGTATAAACATCCCCAAGGTTAAAAAAATAGTTCGGCTCTTTAGCATTGATCTTTATTGCCTGGCTGTAGAGCTCCAAAGCTGTTTTATAATCATTTCTCTTTGTATGATAAAATATCCCAGCTAAATTTAAACATCGGTCAGCATTAGGGTCGATTTTTAAACTTTTTAAATAAGCATCTTCCGCCTGATCATATTGTCCGAGGTCATCATACGCCAAACCAAGATTTTCATAGTAGACGGCAAGTTTTGGATTTAATTCAATTGCTTTTAAATAATTTTTGATCGCTTTTTCGACCTGGTTCGTTTTGTAATAAAGCACTCCCAAAAGATTTTGAATTTCATCATTACCTGCATCCTTCTTTAATATCGTGAGATATGTTTCCTCCACTTCTTCCTTTTTATCAAGGGCTTGATAAGCGATCGCCAAATTTTTATAAAAAAGTATACTATCCGGATCTAACGCCAGGGCATCCTTATATTTTTGAATGGCTTTTTCTACCTGTTGTGTTTGAAAATAAAATACACCCAAATTATTATGAAAATTGGCATTGTGAGACTCAATTTTTAGCAAATTAAGATAAGCTTCCTCCGCTTCTTTATTTTTATTAAGTCGCTCATATGTAAGTCCGATATTTTGATAATATAATGAGGAATTAGGATTTATTTCGATCGCTTTATTATATAATTCAGCTGCCTTTTCAAACTGATTATTTTTGAAAAAGAATTCGGCATAAATAGAATAAGATTGATCATCATGTGATGCCTTCTCAATCGATTTTTCGTATGCGGTTACTGCTTTATCATTGTCGCCAGTAATTTCATAAGCTAATGCCAGGTTTTGATAATAGATACTTTCCGAAGGGGATAATTCGATCGCTTTATTATAATAGGAAATTGCTTTTTGAGCATCTTCTTTTGTTCCTCTCCGATAGTATAATACACCGAGCTTATTATTGCTGTCTGCATCGTTAGGATTTTCTTTTACCAGTTCATTGTATATATCAAATGCCTTTCCAGCCTCTTTCATTTCTTCATACAGTGTACCCAGGTATTTTTTGTATAAAATATTCCCTGGATCTTCTTCACAACATTGTAACAAGTTTTGCAAAGCATCCTTGTAATAGGCTTCACCCATTGAGTACTGTGCGGATGCCAGCAAAGCCCTGACATTATGATCCGCTTTATTTTCTGCGAGTAACTCCAAATAAATATCAACAGCTTTCTCCGGCTCTTTGTTTGCTTCATACGCCAATGCCAAATTTGTTTTATACAACTGTATATCCTTTTCTCTTTCTATAGCTTTCAGATAATATTTTATTGCAAGCTCATGTTTTAAATGTGTATAATAAAAATATCCAAGCCTGTTAAAATAAATACCTGTTACTTTTTCAATTTCCGATGCCTTTATATATGCCTCCTCAGCTTCCTTCAACATTTGTTTTTGCTCATAAGCCAGTCCCAGGTTTTCATATAGCACCGCATTTTCAGGGTCTAGCCCAATCGCTTTTTGATAATATTCAATTGCCTTGTCCGTATCATTATTTTGATTTCTCTTATAATAAAGAATGCCAAGCCTGTTGCAGGTTTCGCTTTCTTCCTTATGTCTCAGGGCTTCCATGTAATACTCTTCTGCTTTTTCAACATTTTTTATCCCTTCGTATGCCAGGCCGAGGTTTTCATAGTATACATTGCTATCAGGATTTATTTCAATAGACTTCTGATAATACGGTATTGCTTCTTCGATCTTGCCAGTATTGTAAAAAAGTACACCGAGTTTGTTGGCCACCAGGTCATTCTTTGGATTCATAGAAAATTGTTTGATAAGAACATCTTCTTTTTCTTTTAAACTTTCTTCATCGTCCAGCCGATCGAGTGCATCGATCATGTTATCGTAGTAAATGTTTTCCTTTTCCCGGATCTTAATTGCTTTTTGATAATATTTTTTTGCTTGCAGATAATCTTTCTTTTGGTCAAAATACATTTTACCAATAGCGTTATAAGATTTATCGGCCCATTCTGGTCGTATCGCAATACATTTTTGATGTTCTGATAATGCCTCATCAAATTGTCCCACTTGTTCATACACCCATGCTAAACCCAAATGCACATCATAATAATTGGGAATGGTTTCCAGTATCTTCAGGATCCTTATGGCTTCATCATACTTTTTTTGATATCCATTGATATAGGCAAAATCAATTTTAGCAATAGTATACTCAGGCTTTAGGTCAATAGCTTTTTGATAATACATTTCTGAAGTAGAATAATCTCCAGCTACAGAATAAGAATAGCCGGCATCACGATAAATATTGTAAAGCATATTCTCATATTTATCAGAGGGAAGCAGCAGCTCGCATTTATAGATCAATTCGGGGATCAAATTACGCTTCTCTGCTTCCGCATCCCACTGCCCATATAATTGTATCAGCTTGGAATAGGAATCGGTATTTGTAAAATCATATTTTATTGCATTCCGATACCACTGCTCTGCTACCGCATAATCACCTCTCTCCTTATGACAAGCACCAATTTGGCCATAGTTCTCGACGTCTATAGGATCCATTTGCATCGCCTTTTCGAAATGTTTGATCGCCTTATCATAATCCTGGAGTTTTAAATAATATGCGCCCCATCCTTTTTCTACCATGCCATTGTCCGGATCTGTTTTACTGGCTTCTTCAAAATATTTTATGGATCCTTCAAAATCAGGATACCAAAAAAGTTGTATGTAACCAATATTTACCAGCATTGAACTTTTTTGAAATGCCGAAAGGTCTGGACACTGCGAAAATTCTTTTGTTAGAGGAAACACATCGGCCCATCTGCCATCCATTATCAGATCGTTCATTTGCCTGCATTTTTCAACGATCTTCTTTTGTTCTGTTGTGAAAGGAAAATCATGCAAGCACAAGGGATTAAATACAGATCCTGAAAGATAAACTATGGCATCAATGTATTCATTGAACCATGTTTTGTAATCAAATTTATTTTGCAGACTTTTTTTTATGTTCTCAAAATGCTCTTCAAAATATTTTTGTCGCAGCGGCACAAAAACTTTCAGGATATTTTCTTTATCAAATCGAAAACGATCGAGTTCCAAACCGTTCCAGGCTTTGTATGGTTCACTTTGTTTAGCAACCAGGTTAGTTTTTATTTTTTCAAGCAATTCAGTAATAACAAACATGTCATTGACGGGATCAAGAGCTGCCTGGTGATAAGCATTAGCAATTAATTTTGATATAGATTCTTTGTCAAAATTCATTTCGAAAACAGTTAGTTTAAGGATGCTTTTCCCGGTAACTGGGGGTTTAATTCTGCCTTGACCTGGTCAGAAGAAACATTTTTATTACCAATGGCAGTATCTTCTTTATAGGGCTCGAGCCTGCCGCCGCACCGATTATATGTGCAGATATCTTTATCAAATTTTACATTTTGCCAGATCTTTTTACACTTAGGACATATTTTGTTTACCACCTGTTTTTCGACGGTACTTGAAATTTTTTCAGGCATCAATCTTATTGGCTGAATTGTACTGATAAAAAGTAATGGCGTCCCAAATGTGTTGTTATCATAAAACTCATTCAACTTTCTTTTTTCACCGTTTCTTCTTATTCCACAACCCAGGAATTGCCGTCCTCTTGTTACGGCTCTTGCAACATCCTCTCCATTTAGCAACGAAGTATAGAACTGTTCAATAAAATCAATAGATACATCTTCACGTACAATATTCTGCATGGCGACTATTGCCGGAATGTTATTCATGGCAAGAGTATAAGCAAGTCCTCCGGGATCTTCCGTATTGGCATTACATACCTGCCCGCTTTCACACGCCTGCAGAACTATTAATTGTGGTTTTTGTATGTTGGTGTTTTGACTAAATATCGCAGCAAACTCTTTATCACTGATCCAGGCCAGGTTTTGATTTTCGTCAGTAAAAGCTATCATGGATTCTTTGTCTTTTGCCTGCGCATGACCATAAAAATGCAAGACGTATGGCTCACCATTGAAAGGAGCGATGACTTCAGCCAAATCGTTTTCAAAATTTCTGAAGTCAGGTTTTTCATCTTCCCTTTCGTTCGTATTTATCAGGCTTCCGAATTTTTGATTGAGGCGCTTAAAACAATTACTTAGTTCATCAGTAGCTAGTGGCAACCTACCCTCAGGCTGATTTCGTGGATTTGAGACGATCAAAGCAACATTCAGTTTTTGATCACTCTTTGGAGTGAACGAGATTTTATTTTCGTTGACTATTCTTATCAGGTCAAAACGCTGATTGCTGTCTGCTGCGAGATACAATTCTGATATTTTCCTATCCTCATCCTCAACCAGCATATACTCCCATGGCAACTCCGGAATATCTCCGGTTAAGTCTTTGAAACGAAGATATATTCTGCAATAAGTATCAGGGCTTTCTCTTACTTCAACTAACTCATCAAGAAAGAATTTTCTTACAAGTGGATCAAAAAAAAGAACCTTAAACAAAGTTTTCCCCAAAATCTCATAATCATTCTTTTCAAAAGCTGAAACAACCCTGAACTTATTCAGCACTTTATGGAATATCTTGGCAATACTCAATTCAAGTTTTATAACTTCCCGGTTTATATTTCCTGTTTCCGGGGAACCAACAGAACGTGTGATCCCAATCTTATCAGGTTGCACAATTATTCGTAGCTCTTTTACATTCATAGGTTGATCATTATTTCATTTTTAAAATATCAACAGCCATTGAATCCATATCTTTTTCCCATTTGTCTTTTACAACAGGTTGTTCGGGCTCCTCCTGTGCACCAAGCTCTTCTTTATCTTTTCTTATTTCTTTTAATTCGGTCTTATAAGTTTCAATTAATGTTTTTACCTGTTCACGTATCAGGTCAGGACTAAGCCTCATATTGGCATGCAATGCAAAAAATTTTGCTTTGATCAACTCCCATTGTTCTTCTGATATTTTTGTAAGCGGCATCGCAAAGCCAAGCAATTCCTGCCATTGAGGATAGAATGGCAATTGATCAATATCTGTCCTGTTATTTGTTGCCAATACACTGTACAGCACATAATCGGCATCGCGATAGGGATCAGATTCTTCCATTGAAGTACCATAATAAAGCTCACCATTTCCCTTAACAAAAAATTTCTTTCCTTCATACTCCATGTCATCACTAATTTCTACTTCTGACTTATTTATTAAAACAAAATATCCGGGTTTAAAATCATCACGAGCATTTAACATCAGTGTTTTTCTATGTCCGATCAATCCTGATACTTCTTTTTTATCGAACAATGTGTCAATACCATCTAATACAAGTTTCGAAACCTTTAGATAGCTATTGACCATATTTACAAAACCGCCGGTGTAAGTAGAAGCAGCTGACTCCACCAGTTTCAGCACATCTCTTAAATAATCTTTCTTTTCAAGTTTTGCCAATACGACTGTAAGGGTAAAAGGATCGCCTTTAAAAGGATGCGTACCGGCCACCGTAGTGTTCCTGATAACATACCCATTATTAGTTATTAATTCCTCATTAAGGCTTTTTTGTATAAGGTGTGGTCCAACTACAAATGGGATCTCTACTTTTTTATTGTCATAAACAAATTCAGAAGCAATAAAAACAACAGGATCATATTTTCTGAACCATTCGCGGTCCTTGTGTAAAAACAATTCATTAACCCTTACCGTAAAATAATTTTTATCAGGATAAAAAGAATCGCTCAGATCTTTTACTCTTTCTACTTGTTCCGGTTTAAACTCAATAATTGAAGGCATAAATCTTTCTGAGCCGGAAATTTTGGACCATAGGTTTTTTAAAAAATCAGACATAGATAAAGTTTTATTCGGTAGCGAGTATTAATATTGATCCTATAACCAGGCGAGGAGTATAACCATGCTAACAGTGCGAGGAGGGGTAGAGACATGCTAACTTACACTTTTTGATACAAACGCCAATACCACTTTAAGGTTATTTGTACCATTGATATAAAATGAGCAATTTTAGCAAACTGATTAACTTTGTACCCTAACAAATGAATATGGAAATAAAAAACAATATCCTTGAAACGATCGGTAATACGCCCCTGATAAAACTCAATAAGATCACCAAAGATTTTCCTTGCATAGTAGCGGCTAAAGTTGATTATTTTAATCCCGGTAACTCTATTAAAGATCGCATGGCGGTAAAGATGATCGAGGTAGCGGAAAAGGAAGGAAAGCTAAAACCAGGAGGAATTATCATCGAAGGGACATCAGGAAACACAGGAATGGGATTAGCACTGGCAGCCTGCGTTAAAGGTTATAAATGCATTTTTGTAACTACAGATAAACAATCCAAAGAAAAAGCAGATATTCTAAAAGCAGTTGGCGCCGAAGTCATAGTTTGCCCAACAAATGTTTTACCTGAAGACCCTCGCAGTTATTATAGCGTAGCTAAAAGATTAGCCTCTGAGGTTCCAAATTCATTTCACTGCAATCAATATGATAACCTTGCAAACCGGCAAGCACATTATGAATCCACCGGACCTGAAATATGGAACCAAACCGATGGCAAGATCACACATCTTGTTTGCACTGCTGGTACCGGTGGTACGGTTACTGGCACTGCCATGTTTTTAAAAGAAAAAAATCCGAACATACAGATATGGGCCATTGATGTATTTGGTTCATTGCTTACAAAATATTTTCGCACAGGTGAAGTGGATAAGAATGAAGTGCATCCTTATATCAGCGAAGGTTTTGGTGAAGATTTTGTACCCGGGAATTATGATATGAGTGTTATCGATCATTTTGAACAAGTAACAGATAAAGATGGCGCTATCATGGCAAGGCGTTTAGCAAAAGAAGAAGGAATCTTTTGCGGATATAGTGCCGGCAGTTGTATACAAGGATTAATGCAATTAAAGGATCGTTTAAAGAAAGATGATCTTGTAGTTTGCATATTTCATGACCATGGCAGCCGATATGTCGCCAAAGTATACAATGATCAATGGATGATTGAAAGAGGTTTTCTTGATGTAAAAACATTTAAGGATATTATTAGCAGTCGTAGTGGTAAACAAAAACTAGTAACCGTAGAACCCACACAAACAGTTGCAGAAGCTGTAGATATGATGAAGAAATATGATATCGAAAATATTCCGGTAATGAATGGCAATGGACCGATAGGCGCTATCAGCGAGAATGGTTTATTCAAAAAGATATTTTCAAATCCCCATATAAAAAATGATACGATTGAAAATGTAATGGAACCATCATACCCTCTTGTTGAATTTAATACGCCGGTTGAAAAGCTCAGCACCCTGATCAATAAAGAAAATGGCGCGGTACTGAGTAAAGACGAAGCTGGCAATTATCATATCGTTACCAAATATGATGTGATACAGGCGTTGGGTAAATAATTCAAACACTACTCTAACACCTGTTCGTGAAAATGAGTTTATAAATCAATTATCTTGCGCCTCATTTGAAAATTGCCTGCCGGGATTTTATCATGAAACAAAAAACAAATGAGTAAATACAAAGCCGGAGTTTTATTCGGTGAAGAACTAGAAGCACTTTACAACGATGCTAAGAAAAACCAGTTTGCATTACCTGCTGTAAATACGATCGGATCAAATACCATCAATGGCGTTCTTGAAACTGCCGCAAAAGTTAATTCACCTGTCATCATCCAGTTTTCAAATGGCGGCGCACAATTCATTGCGGGCAAAGGAATGCCTAATGACAAAATGCAGGCAAATATTTCCGGTGGCATTTCCGGTGCATTGCATATTCATAACGTAGCAAAATATTATGGAGTGCCTGTAATATTACACACAGATCATGCTGCAAAAAAATGGTTGCCATGGATCAGTGGGTTGATCGATGCAGGAGAACAATATTTCAAAGAAAAAGGACAACCGCTTTTTAGTTCACATATGCTTGACCTAAGTGAAGAACCAATTGAAGAGAATATTCATACATCAGTTGAGTTTTTCAAACGAATGAAACCGCTAGGAATGGGAATTGAAATTGAATTGGGTGTTACTGGTGGCGAAGAAGATGGAGTTGATAATAGTGATATAGAAAATTCAAAGCTTTATACGCAACCGGAAGATGTCTCTTATGCATTTAAAGAATTAAGTAAGGTTGGAAAAATGTTTACTGTTGCTGCAGCATTCGGAAATGTCCATGGCGTTTATAAACCCGGCAATGTGGAATTGCGCCCCGTGATCTTAAAGAACAGCCAGGATTATATAGAAAAAGAATTAAAGACAGCACCTCAACCCGTTTATTTCGTATTTCATGGCGGAAGTGGCTCACCTCAACACCAGATACGTGAAGCAATCGGTTATGGTGCAATCAAAATGAATATTGATACTGATCTGCAATGGGCTTTTTGGGAAGGTGTTTTAAACAATTATAAAAAGAATGAAGGTTATCTGCAAGGTCAGCTTGGGAATCCTGAAGGAGACGATAAACCTAATAAAAAACATTACGACCCTCGTGTATGGTTGCGTAAAGGTGAAGAGTCGTTTATAAAACGACTTGAAATAGCTTTTGAAGATCTTAACTGTATTAACAGGAACGCTTAAGTAGCTATGCAAATCATTTAAAGCCCTACCGGTCTACCGGCAGGGCTTTTTTTCTTATTTAGGAAACAATTAATACAACAGTCTACCAAATTGGTGTGATAAATACGATAATTTTATAGCTTCCATTAAACTAAAAGCATGGAAAAAGAATTTTACAAATTCATTTATCAGCAACAGAAAGACACCGAAACTGTACCACCTAATGAGGAAATTGCAACCTGGGTAAATGATCTCATTTGCCTTTTATTTCCTGAAAAATCTGATATCAATCTTTCATCTGAAAAAGAAGTTGAATTACGGTTTAGCGATCTAAGATCAGAATTGATAAATTTATTAGATGCTACAAGTGGATGCATGTCGAATGGTAATAAAGAAAAAGCAGATCGTTTCTTCAGCAATACACCTGAACTATATCGAATTCTAAATACAGATATTGAAGCATTGCTAGCCGGAGATCCCGCTGCAAGAACAAGATTTGAGATCATCAGAGCTTATCCGGGTTTCTATGCAATTTCATTTTATCGCATTGCACATGCATTGTTCGATCTTAAAATTCCTTTGCTTCCACGTATCATTACTGAATATGCTCATTCAAAAACAGGAATAGACATTCACCCTGCTGCCGAGATTGGAGAATATTTCTTTATTGATCATGGAACAGGAATTGTGATAGGCGAGACATCTATCATCGGTGATCATGTAAAACTTTACCAGGGTGTCACCCTGGGTGCATTAAGTGTAGATAAATCTATGGCATCAGTAAAAAGACATCCGACGGTTGAAGATTATGTTATCATATATTCCGGTGCAACTATTCTTGGCGGAGAAACAATTATTGGACATAATAGCATCATTGGTGGTAATGTATGGCTCACCAAAAGTGTTCCCTCCTGCTCTACTGTTTATCATCGCCCCGATATAGAAGTTGTAGAACAAATTAAATCCTGATCATGGCAAGCATTATTGATTTGGTAGGAAATACACCAATGGTGGAGATAAAAAAATTAAATCCCAATCCAAACGTCACGATGTATGCAAAATTGGAAGGTGATAACCCGGGTGGAAGTGTGAAAGACCGACCTGCATTGAATATGATCCGTTCTGCATTAGAAAGAGGCGATATAAAACCCGGGTCTAAATTAATTGAAGCAACAAGTGGTAATACCGGCATTGCATTAGCCATGATCGCAAGACTATATGATCTCAATATTGAATTAGTAATGCCATCAACATCAACAAGAGAACGTACGCTAACGATGGAAGCATTCGGCGCTAAAGTTACCTTGCTTGATAACATTGAAATTTGTCGCGACTATGCCGAAGAGAAAGCAGCAAAAGGCGAATTTTTTATTTTGAACCAATTTTCAAATCCCGATAATTATAAAGCACATTATAAAACTACCGGTCCTGAAATTTGGAAAGATACCAATCAGGGTATTACTCATTTTGTAAGTTCAATGGGAACAACCGGAACGATCATGGGTTGTTCAAGATTTTTCAAAGAGAAAGATCCTTCCATCCAAATCGTCGGCTGCCAACCGACAGAAGAATCTTCTATTCCTGGTATACGCAGGTGGCCCAAAGAATATTTGCCGAAAATTTTTGAACCGGAAAGAGTTGATCGTGTGATGGACGTATCTCAGGAAGAAGCAACTCAAATGGCCAGACAATTAGCAAAAGTTGAAGGGGTATTTGCAGGCATGAGCAGCGGTGGAGCTGCTTCAGCTGCTATCCGTTTGGCTAGGGAGATCGAATCAGGGGTCATCGTTTTTATTACATGTGATAGAGGTGATCGTTATCTGAGTAGTAATTTGTTCGGGTAAATTTTTCCTGAGTATGAGGAGAATTTTGAAATCAATCATTATAAGAAAAATTTATATTCAGAAACAGAAGCAGGCGCATGATTTTTGTGGATTTGTTTTCATGTTTCTGACACCCCCAACCTTAGAAGAACTAAACCAATCAGACTTGCCTGACCTGATGGATATGCTATCAAATCAATCTATAGAATATAGTCGCATAATAAAGTTGGAAGGAGTCACTTCCAAAAGCAATGCAATAAAAGAATTGATACTTAATATTCAGACAGCAATAGAAAGTAAAAAGGTATCTGAAAAGTCAAAAATTATCGGATAGCATTTATTTCACCCTGTATTTACTTGCCCTTACCTTTGTCCCAAACAGTTGTTAGCGATTGATAATTTATTTTACCTGTTAAACCATTAACTATGCTTACCGCATCAACGAATAAGATCACTGAACTTCTCGGAGATAAAGCAGAATATTTATTGAGTCATGTATGTAAAACGATCTCAAAAGAAAAAATTCATTTACCAGGGCCGGATTTTGTAGATAGGATCTGGATCAAGAGTGACAGAAGCCCACAAGTATTGCGCAATCTTCAATTAATGTATAATACGGGAAGATTATCGAATACAGGCTATTTATCCATCCTTCCGGTTGACCAGGGAATTGAACACAGCGCAGGAGCGTCGTTTGCAAAAAATCCTATTTATTTTGATCCTGAAAATATAATCAAGCTGGCTATTGAAGGTGGCTGCAATGCTGTTGCCACTACTTATGGAGGCTTGGGTTTTCTTTCGAGAAAATATGCGCATAAAATTCCTTTCATTGTTAAAGTAAATCACAATGAGTTTCTAACCTATCCGAATAAGTTCGATCAAATAATGTTTGCATCAATAAAAGCAAGCTGGAATATGGGAGCTGCAGCTATAGGTGCTACGATCTATTTTGGCAGTGATGAATCAGCAAGACAAATACAGGAAGTAAGCAAGGCATTTGAAATGGCGCATGAACTTGGAATGGCAACGATCCTTTGGTGCTATTTAAGAAACCCCGCATTCAAAACAAAAGAAAAAGATTTTCATGTGTCGGCTGACCTTACAGGACAAGCAAATCATTTGGGTGTAACAATAGAAGCAGATATCATCAAACAAAAACTTCCGGAAAATAATGGCGGTTATCTTGCCTTGAATACAAAAGAATCTGCCTACGGCAAAAATGACTCACGTATTTATTCTGAATTAACATCTGATCACCCTATTGATCTCTGTCGCTACCAGGTTGCTAATTGTTATATGGGCCGTGCAGGATTGATCAACTCAGGCGGTGCATCATCCGGTGCAAGCGATAAAGCTGAAGCTGTAACTACTGCAGTTATTAATAAAAGAGCCGGCGGCATGGGATTGATCAGTGGCCGCAAGGCATTCCAACGCCCAATTAAAGAAGGAGTAGAAATTTTGAATTCAATACAGGATGTGTACTTAGATAATGAGATCACCATTGCATAATAAAAAAATCACTTTCTTAATAGACCCGTTTTCCTGAGGGATAAAATGTTGTTTTTTAACATTATTTACCTAAAAAATAAAAATAAGCGGCAACTTTTGTTCTATCAATACCGATAGGATGAAAAAATCTATACTTGCTAAAACTTATTTATGAAAAAAGGCATACTGGTTATTCTTGGATCATTTTTTTTAATTGCATCATGCAGTAAAGGCGGTAGCGATGGTGGTGGAGGCGGTGGTACAGGTGGCGGCGGTGGCACTACTGTTGATTGTACTGGCGTAGCGAGTGCCTTTGCTGCGAACGTTAACCCGATCATTCAATCAACTTGTGCGACAGATGCAACTTGTCATGGTGCCGGCAGTGCAAATGGTCCCGGTCCATTGCTTAATTATACACAAATATCCGGTGCATCAGTTACGATCAAAACTGCAGTGGCTAGTGGAACTATGCCCAAGACCGGAACACTGACAACAGCACAAAAAAATTCGATTATCTGCTGGGTCAATGGTGGTTCACCTAATAATTGATCTTATAATTTTTAAATAAATGCCTCTTAGAAATAGGAGGCATTTTTGTTTTGCACCTGGCTATGGATTTCTATTAAGTTTTTCTTGCGTCGCACTCTTGTGCTGCAACAACTCTATTCAACTTTTAATCCATCCTCATTTGAAATTTTTTTATAATTGAATTACTTCCCCCACCAGCGGAGGATAATGCACTTTTCTCTAATCGGATTAAAAAAATATTTCTGTTAAACTTCAAACAGTGTGATGATTTTTTCCCCCGCTGGCGGGGGCCGGATATACAATAAAAAAAAAGATGAAGAGGGGGACCAAAAGCTGAATAAAAATAAAAAGTACAAGAGTGCAACGCAACAAAAGTTGAGCAGGAAACAAATGCCGGGAACATAATAACACTCGTTAATATTCAACTTTAAACCGCAAAACGTCAAATCACAGATTCCCTATATTTGTGACCACTCAAAACTTTTTGCATGGCAAAACAAGTAGAAGATTTTGATTCGAACCTGGCAGGTGAGGAAGGAAAAGAATCGACAAGGACAAGCTGGTTTAAACGAATTAGAAAGGGGATCTTGACGGGTACACATGAAAAAAAGGAAACTCCGGAAGGTTTATGGACCAAGTGCCCTGAATGCAATTTTATTTGCACGTCGAATGAACTAAAAGAAAATCTTTTTGTTTGCCCAAAATGCAGTTACCATCACCGCATCGGCAGCGAAGAATATTATTCAATTCTCTTTGATGATAATCAATACGAAGAACTGTTTGAAAATATTCTTAGTAAAGATTATTTGGAGTTCACAGACTTGAAACCTTATAAAAAAAGACTAGAAGAGATCTGGAGTAAAACAGACTTGAAAGATTCGATGCGGGTAGCAGTAGGAAAAATTGCCGGCAATGATATCGTAATTGCATGTATGGATTTTGAATTCATCGGTGGCAGTTTGGGGAGTGTGATGGGAGAAAAATTTTCAAGGGCTGTTGATCATTGCATTAAACACAAGATACCATACATGGTGATATCAAAAAGTGGTGGTGCAAGAATGATGGAAAGTGCTTTCTCACTCATGCAGCTTGCCAAAACAAGCGGCAAACTTTCTCAACTAAGCGATGCTAAACTTCCTTATATATCTTTTTTAACTGATCCTACATTTGGTGGCATCTCTGCTTCCTTTGGTATGCTGGGTGATCTGAATATCGCAGAGCCGGGTGCATTGATCGGTTTTGCAGGGCCAAGAGTTATTAAAGAAACAATAAAAAAAGATCTGCCTCCCGGTTTTCAACGCAGTGAGTTCATCCTTGAACATGGCTTCCTCGATTTTATCGTTCCAAGAAAAGAGTTGAAAGATAAAATGACGAAAGTGTTGTGGATGTTTAGGAATTAAATTTGTTATCCCCAGCCTGAAGGCTGGAACAATTCAGCCACAGCAAATCATGGAAATAAAAAATCGTTCTGCCTTTCATGAATATTTTTTCGACAATAAATATGTCGCTGGTGTTGTATTGACAGGAACGGAAGTAAAGTCATTAAGAGAAGGTAAGGCAAGTTTCAACGATAGTTATTGTCTCATTCATAAAGGTGAAATGTGGCTCAAAAGTCTGCACATTGCAGAATATTCTCATGGCACTACAAATAATCACGATCCGATAAGAGACCGAAAATTACTTTTACAAAAAAGAGAAATATCTAAAATAGAAGGAAAGCTGAAAGAAAAAGGATATACATTGATCCCTCTCCGGATCTTTTTTAATGAAAAGAATCTAATTAAAGTTGAAATCGGGCTTGGTAAAGGCAAAAAACTCCACGACAAACGGGAAACCATCAAAAAACGTGATGTAGAGAGGGAAATGAAACGTTTTATCAAGTAATTTTTCTGATAAACCTGCGTTATACTTAAGCACAGTTTTTGAGCAATTTCCTGTTCCATGAAAAAACCTTTCCTCTTCATATTGTTACTTCTTTCTTTCCTACAAATCTTTTCTCAATCACCCAAAGGGTATTGGTATGGAGCAGCCAATGTGAAATTACGCAACACTTACAGCAATTATCTCGTTGAGCTTATTATTGAACAGGATAACAATAATGTAAAGGGAGTGTTAAATTATTTTTTCAAAAATACTTATCGCAGCATCCCCATCCGCGGAACTTATAATTCAACAACGAGACTTGTTTATATTTCTAATATTCCTGTTTCCTACTATGGTTCTTATTATAACCGTGACGTGGATTGTGCAATGAATTTTGCCGCGACCTTGAGAGTTTCACAGGTGAATTCTGTATTGAAAGGTTCGTTTTTAAGCAAACCGGAATATAAATACACCTGCCCTGAAATTTTATTTACCCTTACGCTGAGTACTGATTCCCTAAAACACGATTCACTAATACATGCTATCAAAATACTTAAAGAATCTTTCCAGGTATGGCGGCCTTCTGAAACAGATACACTAACGACAGTGACAATTCAACCGCGGAACGTGGTCAACTATGTAGTGAGCAATCAATATAAAGAAAGAGAAAAAGTGGTTGCTGATGAACTTATCGTCGAATCAGATACTTTGAAAGTAGATTTTTATGATAATGGTGAAATAGATGGAGATTCTATCTCTGTTTTTTATAACGATAAACTGATAGCATTTAACCGTATGCTCAGCACCAGGTCAGTTCACTTTGAGATCCCGCTTGATTCAACAAAAGAGATAAACGAAATAACAATGTTTGCTGATAATCTCGGCTCTATTCCTCCAAATACAGCATTAATGATCGTAAATGATGGAAAGAAACGGCATGAGTTAAGACTTACCAGCAATTTAGAAAAGAGTGCCACCATCAGGATCAAGAAAAAGAAACCTGATAGTAAACCAAAGAAATAATTATTAGAATAATTCTTGCTGACTACTGCCTTTTGGCTTCACCCATTCCATTTCTACACTCTTACTATAATCAAGCAACCTTGTACCAACAGTTCTCCATCCTGATAATTCAGCAACTTTTTCCAGTTTCATTTTTCCTTTTCTTATTTGTGCGCCTCTACCCTGCTGCACAGCCAAAACCGGTTCGGCATCGGTAGTTATAGCTTCCACATAATTTCCTTCCCCTTCTTTGATGAAAAGGAATTTATTCTTTAGAGTAGTAGTCTCTATCTTAAACCTTTTCACCATGAATTGCTTCTTATCATTATCAACATATACAGTTGTTACAATCTTCTCAGGATCGAACTTCTCGATCAACAATACTTTTTCTGCATCTAATTTTTGAGTTAATTCCTGGTCAGTAATTTCATAATTACCATCACTGTAAGCAACAAGTATTTTATCATCCGCATCAAACATTCCGAGATATTGACCTTTCTCATCCGCATTCAATCTTCCAAACTGATCATCATACCATAATTTCTTACCTGCAATAGTTGACTTACCGGCTTCCTTCAGTTTAACACCGTCAGACTTGATCGGATATTTTGTAACCGTAATTCCTTTGCTGCTACGACCTGTGATCTCTAACTCAGCGAAATTGTATTCGAGCTCTTTCTTATGTGCTTTGCTTCCCGGAGTTAAAATAATTCTTACAACTTCCGCCTCAGCATTTGGATTCACACTCAGGTAGTGAACCTTGCTCTTTTCATTTTCTTTAGCAAGAAAATATTCCTTATCCCTTGTTACACCAGTTACATTAAATCTTTTTGCAAAACTTTTGCCGCTATCCCCATCCATATAGATCATATTATAGGTGGTTCGCTCATCATTTTTCTGAAATACGGCGGCATGTATAATATCTTTCCCGATATAAGTTTTCTCTCCTACTTTAACCACTTTCATAATACCATGTTTTGTGAAAACGATGACATCATCAAGTGTTGAACAATCGAAAAGAAATTCATCTTTTCTTAATCCTGTTCCAACAAACCCATCCTCACGATTCATATAAAGTTTCGCATTGGCGATCGCTACATTCTTTGCTTCGATAACTTCTATCGTTTTGATCTCCGTCTTTCTTTCCCTACCCTTTCCATACTTCTTTAAAAGGTTTTCAAAATAAGCAACTGCATAATCAACAAGATTAGCAAGATCATGTTTTACTTGTTTGATGTCTGCCTCCAATCCCTTTATTTGGTCATTCAGCTCATCGATATCAAGTTTATAGATCCTTCGTACAGGTTTTTCTGTAAGCTTAATGATATCTTCTCTTGTGATTGCTCTCTTCAATTGTTTTTTAAATGGCTTGAACGCATCATCAATTGCTTCAAGCACTTTGTCCCATGTTGCATGCTTCTTTTCGAGCTCTTTATAAATTTTTTCTTCAAAGAATATTCTTTCCAAAGAAGTATAATGCCACTTCTCTAGCAATTCTGCCAGTCTTATTTTTAATTCCTGTTCAAGAAGATCTTTTGTTTTATCAGTTGAAAGTTTCAGCAAATCATTTACGGCAAGGAACTGTGGTTTCTGATCAACGATCACACATGCATTAGGAGAAATCGAAATTTCGCAATCGGTAAATTTATATAATGCATCAATTGTAATATCTGAAGAAACGCCAGGAGCAAGATCAACTTGTATCTCCACATCAGCTGCTGTGTTATCCGTTACTTTTTTAATTTTAATTTTTCCCTGGTCATTTGCTTTTACAATTGAATCCATTATTTGAGTAGTAGTAACTCCGTATGGAACACTCTTGATCGCTACAGTTTTTTTATCAAGCTCCTCAATATGTGCCCTTACTTTTACTTTGCCACCACGTTTACCCTGGTTGTATTCATCCACATCGATCTGTCCGCCAGTTTGAAAATCAGGATAGAGTTCAAATCTTTTGCCACGTAAATATTTTATTGAAGCGTCAATGAGTTCACAAAAATTATGTGGGAGAATTTTTGTTGCAAGACCAACGGCAATTCCATCTGCGCCTTGTGCTAGCAATAACGGAAACTTCATTGGCAACGTGACAGGTTCGTTCTTTCTTCCATCATAACTCAGTTGCCATTGAGTTGTCTTTGCATTAAAAGCGACTTCCAATGCGAATTTGCTTAATCGGCCTTCAATATATCTTGGCGCTGCCGCATCATCACCCGTTCTTACATCCCCCCAGTTGCCCTGTGTTTCTATCAAAAGATCTTTTTGCCCGATGTTCACCAACGCATCACCAATACTTGCATCACCATGCGGATGATATTGCATCGTTTGTCCAATAACATTCGCAACTTTATTGAAACGGCCATCATCCATTTCCTTCATCGCATGAAGAATACGACGTTGTACAGGTTTTAAGCCATCTTCAATAGCCGGCACAGCTCTTTCAAGTATTACATAAGATGCATAATCAAGAAACCATGTTCTGTATTGGCCGGGTAAACCAACTTCATTATTTTGGATATTGGAAACTTTTGCTTTTGCCATTCGAAATATTAAGTTGCAATTATTAAAAGATAATTATTGATTAGTCAGAGTATCAGCTTCAACACTTGCGTTTTCTGATTGACTACCTGCTTTTCTCACGTCAAACTCTTTCCATCCTCCATCTACATTACCCATTGTCTCGATCTTTCCTGCACTGATCAATTGTTTCATACGCCACATAATAAACACATCGCCTGTTTTTATTTTCATGCGATGAAGAGTATTACTTAAAACTCTTGTAGCCTTTTGCCATTCAGCAGTAATATTTTTTAAGACCTCGTTATCATAAAAAGATTCTTCTTTAGCAACGATCTTTTTACCGCCTTCTAAAATTCTTACCGTTGCGTTTTCATCGCTTAGCTTTTTCCACTCATCAGGATCAACCTCGAATTCGCTGAGTGTGATTGGCCTTGCCAGCTTTTTTGCTTTCACAACTTCTTTTGGAAGAATATCATGAACAGACCATGGATAAAATAACTGGCCTTTCTCATTTATAAAAGGAAGATTATTTAAATAAAGTATCATTATTCTTCCCTGGTATGATTTCAATTGCGGCATTAGCCAGTAGTAACCTGTAACATCATGTTGATTTTGTCCCATCCATATCCATGCTTCTAATGTTTCATCAGCATCCAGTTTCTCTTTAATTGACTTGACCGTTTCTCTATCATCAAAAGTTCCAACTATTTTCTCTCCATAAGGAGAGCCGGTAAGCATTTCTCTCCACCAGTTTTGTCTTGCTGTCCAACCTTCTTCAGTTTCCAACTCTTTTAATGGGCCAACGCCCCATTCATCTTTGATCTCAAATACTTCGCCTTGCAAAGTTTCGTCAAGTTTGATTGCTTCTTTCAGCAATTGCACATCGTCCTGTTGAAAAACTATATGTAACATCACTTCTTAATTTTTACTGCTAAGAATAAATAATTATTTGCTGCCCCGATCACTTCATAATTCACATAAAAGCTTTCGGTAAATATTTTAAATGCCATGAACTCATGTTTTGGCACTGCAAATTCGTCAAATAAAAGAATATCGCCATCATTGAGATAACGATATAGCTGTGACAAAGAAAATAAAGTGGCGCTGAACAGGTCAGCATCAAGATGAATCAATTTCTTTCTTTCGCTTTTATATTGTTCAAGAAAGGGAACTAATGTATCCTGGAAAAGACCTTTGTAAAAACTTGCCCGTGGATCGTTGATATTTAAGGACTCCAATGCAACCGCCATTGAACCTTTCCCAAAAGGTCCGAAGGCTTCGGGCAATCCTTCAAACGTATCAAAGCCATAAAATTTTGAACCCGCATTATTATTATGCTCAAGCCACCATTTAAAAGAATGTCCGCCACAAACGCCGAATTCAAAATAATCTATCTCTGAAACGTCAAGTTTTTCTGCCTTGCTTATTTCTTCATACAAATTATATCGGCGACTATAATCCCATTTGCCTTGATACCAATCATTATAACCATTCACTTTCGTATTGCTCCTCCATTTGCTCAACTTGCTCATGTGATAAGCATTCAAAAAAAATCCGGTAAATGGCTCGAAGATTCCATGAAGTTTCCACTTCATGAAAAGTGATTTGGATTTTCGTATGATATCTAACTTGGTCAGGAGTAATTAATAATTAAGAATTTGCTGCTTTTTGCCATTCATTATAGTCACCGGTAAACAACTATTAATTTTGGATGTTTAGC
The DNA here is from genome assembly GCA_035318985.1 of Chitinophagaceae bacterium. Classification (GTDB taxonomy): domain Bacteria; phylum Bacteroidota; class Bacteroidia; order Chitinophagales; family Chitinophagaceae; genus VBAS01. Next base: position 6,093 of record DATHDP010000105.1, on the reverse strand, counting down.
CGATTGCGCATGTAAACTGGAACAGAAATTACGCATATTATAAATGGCCTCATTTTGCAACTGGATCATGAATCCATAATTCCCGCTGCTGACCATGGTGGCTACCATATTTTTCACATCCACATCAACCAAATCCAACGATGGCAGGCTGGTATGCGGTATCACAATTTGGTCAGTCGCCGTAGTCGATGGCTGATTTAACCAGAATGTTGAAGCCGGGATCCAACTAGTAGTGATTCGACGAATCAGCATCGCGTTAGCTGGTCCTTCATTCGGCACGGTAAGGCTACCATTCAATGGTGTTGGATTGGAATATAGTGTCAGCTTGGCTGAAATTATCGTAGCAGTCGAAGGAATAGAACTCAGGTCAAATCCAAATGCTCCTCTAACGAATACCGCCTGGCTATTTACGGTCCACGTGGCAGCAGTAAGTTCTACTGCATGATTTGATTGTTCTGTTACAGTATTACCAAACAAAAGTCTTTCAAATGAGTTGTTCGACGGTTGCAATGTCAACGTTTGTTGAGGTGCCTGTGCAACGGCTACTGAAACAGTATCAACACCGGTGGCACCATCATTATCCGTAACCATAAGCTGAAAAACATAATTGCCCTGAACAAATCCGTTCACAACACTCGATGCTGAGCCCGGATTTACAATAATAGTTGATGAAGGACCGGAGACCTGGCTCCACAAATAGGCAACTATAGTTCCGTCAGAATCCGTTCCGGTACCGGAAAGAGTAACATTATTTGTTGGAAGAGTAATTGCTTTTGGTGTACCCGCATCGGCTTTAGGAACTACATTAAGTACAATATCTGTATCTTTTTCGCAGCTCGTTAAGAACAGCAGGATTATCCAGGATAGTTTAAAGCTTTTTAGTTTCATATTGGTGACTTTGATATTAAAAGTAATATTTATTCTTACAGAGGATAAAATTGTGTATTAGTTTTTTGTTTCATTTTATACAATAACATCTTCTACCTTATCCAATTCAATTTTTAAATTCTCAATAATAAACTCCTGTCTTTCCATTGTATTTTTTCCCATATAATATTCCAGCAACTGCTGGATATGATCGCCGTGTTCCAAACGCATCAATGTTTTTCGCATATCGGCTCCAATAAATAATGCAAACTCATCAGGGCTTATTTCACCCAATCCTTTGAATCGTGTGATCTCTGGTTTACTACCCAATTTTTTCACCGCCGCTTGTTTCTCCTCTTCACTGTAGCAATAAATAGTTTCCTGTTTGTTTCTTACTCGGAACAATGGCGTTTCCAACACATAAACTTTTTCATGTTTCACCAGGTCAGGGAAAAATTGCAGGAAGAAAGTCATCAACAACAAACGAATATGCATTCCATCAACATCAGCATCCGTAGCGATCACTACATTATTATAACGCAATCCGTCCAGGCCTTCTTCAATATTTAATGCGTGTTGCAAAAGATTGAACTCTTCATTCTCATATACCACTTTTTTTGTAAGACCAAAACAGTTCAGCGGTTTACCACGCAAACTAAACACGGCTTGCGTTTCCACACTCCTTGATTTCGTAATTGAACCGCTGGCACTATCACCTTCAGTTATAAAAACTGTTGTTTCTTTCAACTTTGCAACAAACTCTTCTTTACCTTTTGTTGGAGGATCATCATTTAAATGGTAACGGCAATCACGTAGCTTGCGATTATGAAGATTTGCTTTCTTAGCTCTTTCATTTGCCAGTTTCTTAATTCCGGAAAGTTCCTTTCTCTCTCTTTCGCTCTGTTCAATACGTTTTTTTAGTTCTTCAGCTGTTGTTGGATTCTTATGTAAAAAGATCTCTAGTTCCTTAGAAAAAAAATCACCGATAAAATTTCTCATGCTTGGCCCGCCTTCAGCAACATTCACAGAGCCCAACTTTGTTTTTGTCTGGCTTTCAAAAACAGGTTCAACCACACGAACCGAAACTGCCGCAACAATTCCTGTTCTTATATCGGCTGCATCATAATCTTTCTTATAAAAATCACGGATCGTTTTTACATAGGCCTCGCGGAATGCCTGCTGATGCGTACCACCCTGTGTTGTATGCTGTCCATTTACAAAACTGTAAATGTCTTCACCATATTCATTAGTATGAGAGATCGCAACTTCAATATCATCCCCCTGTAAATGAATAATAGGATAACGGATCTCGTCTTCATTGGTTTTGCGTTGCAACAGGTCAAGCAAACCATTTTTGCTCACGAAACTTTTCCCGTTGAAAACGATCTTAAGCCCCGCATTCAAAAAACAATAATTCCAAATTTGATTCTCTAAAAACTCAGGATGGAATTTGAAATTCTTAAAAACTGTTTCATCAGGAATAAAAGTCACCATCGTTCCATTATCCTCACCACTCTTTGCTTCCTTATATTCCTTTATTAAAAATCCCTTTTCAAATTCAGCGGTCTTTTCTTTTCCATCACGAAATGCAGTTACTTTAAAATAACCACTCAAAGCATTCACCGCTTTTGTACCTACACCATTCAACCCAACTGATTTCTGGAAAACCTTGCTGTCATATTTTGCGCCGGTATTTATTTTACTTACCACATCCACCACTTTACCAAGCGGAATACCGCGGCCATAATCACGGATCGTCACCTGCTTTCCTTCAACGGTTATCTCCACCGTTTTTCCAAAACCCATCGTGTATTCATCAATGCAGTTATCGAGCACTTCTTTCGCAAGCACATAAATCCCATCATCCGGCGATGAGCCATCACCGAGTTTCCCAATGTACATACCCGGTCGCAGGCGGATATGTTCTTTCCAGTCGAGGGATTTGATGCTCTCTTCGTTGTAGTCGAAAAGATCGCTAGTGTCTTTTACTTTTTCCTTTGCCATTTACACGATACGGTTTAGTTTTTCTTTTGGTTATCAGCTTTTGTAATTCTATTGAATGTCCCTTGCGTCGCACTCTTGTACGTTCAATAGGCTAATCAGCTATTTACATTCGGGCAAATATAACAAAACCGAATTTGCTCCTTAATTTTAGATTTATTAACCTCTGTTGATAAAATAAATTTTTTGAGTCTTGAAAACCCCGAAGGAGGATTATAAAACCACGCACCCAAAAACCCGCAGCCAGTGGCGAAAATGGCTGGAGAAAAATCATTCAACCTCTCCCGGCATCTGGCTGATCTATTATAAAAAAGATACTGGCAAACGAAAATTTGATTATGCTGATGCCGTGGAAGAAGCGTTATGTTTTGGATGGATCGATAGCCAGCCCCGAAAAATAGATGTTGAAAGATCAGCATTGAAATTTACTCCACGAAAACCAAAAAGTGTTTGGAGTAAACTAAATAAGCAACGCATCGAAAATCTGATTGAGCAAAAATTAATGACCTCGGCTGGTCTGGATAAAATCGAACTGGCTAAAAGGAATGGAAGCTGGGATACCCTGAATTCTTCAGATCTTCATGCTGACAATAACTCGATGCCCGATGATCTGAAAAAATCCTTATCAAAAAACAAAAAAGCCCTGGCAAATTTTCTTGCATTTTCACCCTCCTATCGCAAACGATTTCTTTTTTGGATCGACAGCGCCAAAACTCCCGGAACAAAAGCTGCAAGAATAAAACAAACGCTTTTGATGGCAGCGGCCAATACAAAGCCCGGTCCGAAAGGTTTTAAATTGTGAATAATTTCTTGTACCATTCATAAAAAAATAATTTCCCCGGCACAAAAACTGTAGTAACTTTTCCTAACTAAATAAAAGGGTATGAAAAAAACAATCGTTGCCCTCATTCTGGCCTCCGGTGTTACCGCAATTGCATTCGCGGCTTTAGATACTTCTTCTGTTTCAACTAAAAAGATGAAAACAGAAAAGAAAGCCGAAACAAAAAAGAAAAAAGAATGCAAGCATACTTGCATGTATAGCATCTGATCACCGGCAAAAAGCCTTCTGTTTCGCAGGAGGCTTTTTTAATAATATAATAGTTTTTGCTTTTTACAATAAAGCTTTATACTGTTTTCAGAATTTTCTGAAAGTTCGAATGGCTATTTACTCGTTTTTGCCTTAATCCTGATTAATGTTTTTAGAAGGGATGGAGTGGACTTATTGGAAAAATCCTTGTTTTTCAAGTCTTTATTTTCAAGCAGCTTTCTGCCCGTTTGCGAAGGGTATTTAATTTTTTGTCAAAAAAAAATTTTACTCTCACAGGCTTGGTTGTGTCAAAACAAAACCACTAAATTTGACCTACTGACCCTATTGAATAACTAACCCATTCAGTACAGTTTTACCCGTTAAATTCTAACTAACTACTACCCATTCCAGCTTGTTTATTGGAAAAGGAGAAAATTTATTTTATTCAAAAAGCGGAGGAGCTATGTATACTTATGATTTGCTGGAATCAGGTTGCTATTACCTGGTGAAAGAAAAAGAAGATTCAATGATCACATTGATCAAGGTAGCATTGGAAACAGATCATTGTTTATTTATCATGAAATTTGAAGACCCAACCGACACAGAATGGAAATTGAAAAAAGATCCGCTGTTTGACATTATTGAATGCCTGACCGATTCGGCTGTAAAGGATTGGGAAATTCATTATAAAAGCAGCGAAGATGCTTATACGGAAGAAGATGATGAAGATTGATCGATCACTTATCTAACCTCCATTCATAAAATTTCTGTCGAGTGGTAATTGAAAAGAACTATTTTAGTTCATAACAATTACCACTTTTTTATGCAAAAGAGTCTGACACGTTTTTTATCCATCCTTATTGTTTCCAGTTTCACATTTACACTATACGCACAAGAAGATCTTCCAACAGATTATTTAAGTAAAGAATTTCATGCAGGGCGTCGCGATGCATTACGCAAGTTGATGCCGGATAATTCTGTATTCGTTGTAATGGCCTACCCTACCCGAACTTTCAGTAACGATGTGGATTATTTCTATCATCAAAACCCTGACATGTATTATTTCAGCGGATATAAAGAGCCGCAGTCAATGCTATTAATTTTTAAAGAAGAACAAAAGGGAACAGTTGGTCCCGTGTATAAAGAAATAATTTTTGTACAAAAGAAAGATCCAAGAGCTGAACAATGGACAGGGCGAAGATTAGGGACAGAAGGAGCCAAAGAAAAACTTGGCTTTGCTTATGCATTCAATGGTGAAGATTTTAAGAATACCTCAATAGATTTTTCAAAATTTGATAAAATAATTTTTGACAAGTTTCCTGAGGATATTCCAAATAGCAGCAGAGACAATGCGGATCTTGCCCACCTTATTGAGCAATTCAAATCAAAGGCGAATATCACGGCAGATTATGCAAAGGATAAAAGATATGACACAAAGTTATTCCGTGAACTTACTGGCAAACTTCGTGAAATAAAAACTGCCGAGGAAATGGATCTTATTCGCAAGGCAGTTGAGATCTCGTGTCGTGGTCAAAATGAAGTAATGAAAGCAGCACATCCCGGCATGAGTGAATTGGAGATACAGGGATTGCATGAATATGTACATAAAAAATACGGCGCTGAAGAAGTTGGTTATGGTTCTATTGTAGGAGCAGGGGCTAATGGTTGTGTATTGCATTATATGGAAAACACAAAAACAAAGATTGGTAACGAAATGCTGCTGATGGATGTTGGAGCCGAGTATCATGGATACACAGCTGATGTAACGAGAACAGTTCCTGCCAATGGAAAATTTTCCCGGGAACAAAAGCTTATTTACAATCTTGTTTATGAAGCACAGGAAGCTGCATTTAAAATTTTAAAAGATGGGGCTAAATGGACTGATGCTTCAAAAGCAGCAAGAGATATAATTGCAGAAGGACTTTTAAAATTAGGGATCTTAAAAGATAAAAATGAAGTAGGGACTTATTATCCGCATGGACTTTCGCATCATATTGGTCTGGATGTTCATGATCGTGGTTTTTCACAAACGCTGAAGAAAGATATGGTCATCACAATTGAACCAGGTATATATATTCCACCGAATAGTGAGTGCGATAAAAAATGGTGGGGTATTGCGGTACGGATCGAAGACGATGCATTGATCACAGAGAAAGGTTACGAATTACTTTCTGTATTTGCACCACGCAAGGTTGAGG
>DATHDP010000104.1:0-84477 GCA_035318985.1 Chitinophagaceae bacterium | reverse complement strand
TCACGTTTCATTTCGCGGGTCAATGCCTGGCGGGCAGCTTCGATCTGGCGATCAGTGATCCAATGCTGTTCCAAAGCTTTTAATGCATATGAACCAAATGCAATTGTTGCTCCTCTTTTTGCATTGCCTTTCATACGGCCTTTCTGCATTTTCCTGTGTTTCGATCTTTTCGGTTGTAACATTTTATAAAATTTCTAGTTACTAGTTTCTTGTTTTAAATCTTAGTCTTAATCTCAAGCTTATCTTCTTCCTCCGCCACCACCGCCTGTTCTTCCACTACCGCCACTTCTACCTCCGCCACCAGGTCCACCACTTCTACCACCACCACCAGGTCCGCCACTTCTTCCTCCTTGACCACCGCCACCTCTTCTATCTCCACCACCGCCGCCGCCTCTTCTTTCACCGCCGCCGCCACCTCTTCTATCATCTCTGCGGTCACCACCTCTACTATCCATATCTCTTCTTTCTCTTCTATCACTTACATCACTCTTACCACCTACAAAATTTGGATTCAGATCTCTCTTCGCAAGTACTTCACCTTTACATATCCAAACTTTGATACCGATTTTTCCATAAACAGTCAGTGCAAAAACATTTGCATAATCAATATCCATACGGAATGTATGCAATGGCACACGACCTTGTTTGATCTCTTCTGTACGTGCAATCTCAGCACCACCTAAACGACCAGCTACTTTTACTTTTATTCCTTCAGCACCCATACGCAGTGCAGAAGCGATCGACATTTTAATTGCTCTTTTATAGTTGATACGATTCTCGATCTGGCGAGCAACTGTATCAGCAACGATCATAGCATCCAACTCAGGACGGCGGATCTCAAGGATGTTGATCTGAACATCTTCCTTATTGGTAAGTTTCTTCAACTCTTCTTTGATCCTGTCAACTTCACCGCCACCCTTACCGATAATGATACCGGGCTTGGAAGTGTGAATGGTAACGATCAGTTTACCCAGTGTTCTTTCAATAACAATTTTTGAAATACCACCTTTGTTGATACGGGCATTCAGGTAAGTTCTGATCCTGTTGTCTTCAATCAGCTTATGGGCATAATCTTTTTTACTGCCATACCAGTTGGATTCCCAACCGCGGATGATGCCTAACCTGTTACCAATCGGATTTGCTTTCTGACCCATGTTATTTTTTTAATTTCTTCCGAACTATTCGGAATTATTTAGATTTTTTAGTTGTCTTTTTTGTTTCGCCTTCTTCTTTTGGAGCAGATTTCTTAGCTGTTTTTTTCTTTGGCTTTGTATCTGCCGCTGCTAATGTTTCCAGTTCGCTTGCTATTTCTTCCACTTCTTTCTTGTGCTCTTCCTTTATTACTTCTTTGATCAACTCTTCTGTTACTACTGGCGGGTAGTCTACAATTACAGTAACATGGTTACTTCTTTTACGAACACGATAACCTCTGCCTTGTGGTGCAGGACGCATACGCTTCAATGTTCTTCCACCATCAACCATGATCGTTTTTATAGTCAATTCATTTACATCACCACCTTCATTTTTTTGTTTCCAGTTGTTAACTGCACTAAGTACCAGCTTACGCAAAGGCACAGCCGGGTGCTTAGGGTTATGTTCAAGTATTGCTAATACTTTATCTACTTTTTTACCGCGGATCAAATCAACCAGCAAACGCATTTTGCGTGGCGACGTTGGGTAATTGTTGAGTTTTGCTACTGCTTCCATTTAACTTAATTTCTTGTTTATGCTGCTTCTACTTTCTTACTTGAGTGTCCTTTGAACTGGCGGGTTGGTGCAAATTCACCCAACTTATGACCCACCATGAATTCAGTTACATATACAGGGATAAATTTATTTCCGTTATGCACTGCCAGAGTGTGTCCTACAAAATCAGGAGTGATAGTTGAACGTCTGCTCCAGGTCTTGATAACACTTTTCTTAGATTTTCCTTCATTTATAGCAAGCACCTTTTTTTCAAGATGTGTTGCTACGTAGGGACCTTTTTTAATTGAACGTGCCATTTGTTCTTTTTAATTTTTTACTTATTGACTTCGAGTTATTCTCGTAGCTGTTCTATTTCGATAACTTACTGCCGTCCTTTCTTTGAATTATATGCTTATCGCTTCCTTTACCTTTCGTTCTCGTTTTCAAACCTCTTGAATACTGACCGTTCCTGCTACGAGGCTGACCGCCTGAAGCTTTTCCTTCACCACCACCCATTGGGTGATCAACTGGGTTCATTGCAACACCGCGGTTACGGGGACGAATACCTCTCCACCTGTTACGACCAGCTTTACCCATACTCTGCAAAGCATGATCACTGTTTCCAACTACACCAACGGTTGCATAACAATTGATCAATACTTTTCTTAATTCGCCACTTGGCATTTTTACTATTGCGTACTTATCTTCTTTGTTTGTAAGCTGTGCTGAAGAACCTGCGCTTCTTGCAATCTTTGCTCCCTGGCCTGGCTGCATTTCTATATTATGCACCATTGTACCGAGAGGCATATTCTTTAACATTAATGCATTTCCAATTTCAGGAGCAACATTATCTCCACTTGATATAGTCATTCCAACTTGTAACCCCTGGGGTGCTATGATATATCTTTTTTCACCATCAGTATATTCAACTAAAGCGATAAAAGATGTACGGTTTGGATCATACTCAACTGTTTTTACAGTTGCATCCATTTCTTTTTTATTTCTCTTAAAATCGATAACACGATATTTCTTTTTATGACCGCCACCGATATAACGCATCGTCATGTGACCAGATGTGTTACGACCACCGGTTCTTTTTTTAGTTTCTACCAGGCTTTTCTCAGGAACATTGGTAGTAACTTCAGCATAAGCATTGCCTATCCTCCATCTTGTTCCCGCTGTTACTGGTTTAAATTTTTTAAGTGCCATTTCTTATTTTTTTATCAGCGAAATTCTCAGCTTCGCCAGCTATAATTTAAATATTGGAATACAGATCAATTGTTTCACCTGCTGCAATTGTTACAAATGCTTTTTTATATGATGATTTTTGACCAGCTATAAAACCAGCTTTTGTATAACGGGTTTTACTTTTTGCCGGCGCAACAACTGTATTTACATCAGTAACCGTTACACCATAAAAATTTTCAACAGCTCTTTTTATCTCAAGCTTGTTGGCTTTTTTGTCAACACGAAAAGCATAACGACGCAATTTTTCCTGCTGGTTATTTGCTTTTTCGCTTAAGATCGGCTTTATCAATACATCTGAAAGTTTCATTGCCCAGTTTTTAATTTATTATTATGCTTCAGTTTCAGTTTCTACTTCAGTAAAAACTTTCGCAGCTGATTCAGTTAACACTAACACGTCAGCATTCACCACATCATACGTATTCATGTCGCTCAATAAAGTTCCTTTTACAAATGGAACGTTACGGTAGCTTAGGTATACATTATCATTATACTCCGGCATTACAAACAATGCTTTTTTACCATATACCTCCAGGTTGCTAAGCATATCAGTAAAGCTTTTTGTTTTTGGAGTATCCAAAGACATATCTTCTACAACTACGATCGCATTATCTTTTGCTTTGAAAGAAAGCGCAGAAATCTTTGCGAGATCTTTTACTTTACGATTCAACTTGATATCGTAACCATGCGGCTTAGGACCAAATACAGTACCACCACCTTTATATAATGGGTTACGAATATTTCCTTTACGGCTACCGCCAGTACCTTTTTGACGATGAAGTTTGCGGCTTGCACCATGTACTTCAGCACGGGTTTTCACTTTATGTGTTCCCTGGCGTTGTGCAGCGAGGTATTGCTTTACGGCAAGATAAACGACGTGTTGATTAGGTTCTACGCCAAAAATATCATCTGGCAACTCAATCTTTCTGCCTGTTTTTTCTCCATCTATTTTTAAAACTTCTACTTGCATCTTATTTATTTTTTAGAGATGCCTACGCATCCCGCATAAATTATTTTTGAATCAAAACAATTGAACCGTTATGACCAGGAACTGATCCGCTAACGAGGATATAATTTTTCTCAGCAAAAATTTTAACCACTTTCAAACCTTTCATTTTTACCCTGTCACTTCCCATACGGCCACCCATTTTCATTCCTTTCATTACACGGCTTGCATCAGAAGAGTTACCAAGAGAACCCGGAGCTCTTTGACGGTCGTGCTGACCGTGAGATTGCTGGCCTACACCGTGGAATCCGTGACGCTTAACTACGCCCTGGAAACCTTTTCCTTTGGTAGTGCCAATAACTTCAACTTTATCACCTTCAGAGAAGATGTCAACAGTTACAGTTTCACCAATATTTTTTTCGAGAGAAGTGTTGCGGAATTCTTTAGAGAATTTTTTGGGAGAAGTGCTTGCTTTAGCGAAGTGATTTTTTTCAGCAAGAGTAGAATGCTTATCATTCTTATCACCAAAAGAAAGCTGGAGAGCTTCGTAGCCGTCGTTTTCTTTTGTTCTTACTTGAGTAACTACACAAGGACCGGCTTCGATGATCGTGCAGGCAGTTTGTTTACCCGAGGGATCGAAAATGCTGGTCATTCCAACTTTTTTCCCAATAATACCTTTCATGTTTGTTCAATTTGTGCCTGCAGGATTATTGGGACATACACTTGTTTCGTGAGACACGAACCAAGGCGTCAATCCCCGTTTGCCACCGACCTTTTCTTTTTGTTCAGAAGTACCGGCAGTAAACAAACCCTGAATGGCTTGTTTTTATTTATCGACTTCCGTCTCTTAGGAGTTTCAGAAGTTATTTAATTGCATTGCTCTTTTTTCCGCCGTAACGGATTGAGAGATACACTTTGTTTTTATTTATAAGAACTATTCTTCCTAAGTCATCCCTTTAGGGAGACAGAGGGTACTACGCTTTGATCTCAACTTCTACGCCACTTGGCAGATCCAACTTACTTAACGCATCAACAGTACGGCTTGAAGAAGTGTAAATATCCAACAGACGCTTATGCGTTGCCAGTTGGAATTGTTCACGACTTTTTTTGTTTACGTGCGGCGAACGCAACACAGTAAATATTTTCTTGCGTGTAGGTAAAGGAATAGGTCCTGTTACAACAGCGCCGGTGCTACGCACTGTCTTTACGATCTTCTCTGCAGATTTATCTACCAGGTTATGATCGTATGACTGTAATTTGATTCTGATTCTCTGCGACATGAGTAAAAATCCCCATTTGAATTTGGGAGCGCAAAGATAGGGGGATGATGCTTATCAGGCAAAGATTTAGAAAAGAATTTTTTATCCAGATTTCTTATAACGTAATTCCCACAAAAACCTGCCATGCCTGGCTTCTCCATTTATCGTGGTTATCGGTGCCGTTGATATCTGTCAAGCCGATCTCATACCGTGTGCCTATATGAAATAGAGGGAGTTGCAACATAATGCCGCCCAATGCAGAAAACTCGCCTTTTTTGAAAACATCTTGAGAAGAATTTAAGCTGTCCGCAGTCTCGCTTAAAAGCATGCCCCATTGAGGACCCAGTTGAAGTTTTACTCTTTGGGATGGACCAATGTCAATGTTTAAAAGTCCTGCAAATTTTAAATAATCAAGCTTGGCCTTTTTCTGATCACCTCCAAAAAACAAGTCATCATAGACGACTGTTATGTCGTTCGTTTGTTCTGCTGTTGTCTGAACAAAATTTATTTCGGGTTGAAACCCAAACTTTCTTGTAAGATTAATTTGAACGAACCCACCCAATGCATAATTATAATTAAACTCATCCTTAAAAGATTTGCCTTCGATCTTATTAAGATTAAGACCACCCTTGAATCCCAAGCGAATCAACGATTCCGTATCAGAGGGATCTTTCTTCTTCTGTGAATATGCATTTAAACAAAACGCAGACAGTAATAATGGGAGGATCAGGATTTTCATAATTGAATTTGATTATGGTCATAACGAATTCTGAATTGCCAATGGTATTCAAAAAAACTTTTTTTGTCAATAATGCTAATGGCATTCACATGAATTAACATTATTTTGTTAAGTTCCTTAACATCTCACGGTTTGATGTTATCCTTTCGAAAAATCATGCCGATAAGTATTCAATGTGTATTCATTACATCATTAAAAATTACCATTGATTCAATTCAGTTACCACTCATGTATAGGGCTTACCCATATGTGGTATGTGTTAACCATAATTAACTCCTAACACCTGTTTTTCACATGATTATGCTATCAGCCTTGAGTAACTTTCGTAGCATATTTGCGTCATACAATTCATGATAACAAACAAACCAAACCAAACCATGAAACAGGAACAGCGATACAACATCTTCAGAAAAACCCACAAAGGGTTACGCAGTATGTTGTTTGATGCGGGAGCGAAGATTCAGCAAACCGATTTTACCAAGAGCAAACAGGCAATTGCAGCTATTGAAGCTATTAAACAATCAACCCGTTCTTTCTTATACCATTTAAGCAAAGAGGATAAGATCATCTATCATTCAGTTGTTTTGCATGCACCTTATATTGTCGCCATGATCGAACAAACCAATTTAAAAGACCAGGCATTGGCAGAATCAATCGACAAAATAATTGATCAACAAAAGGACCAGGATACAAAAAAGGAAATGATCGCTTTTGGACATCAGCTACAAGCAGTATTCTTTGAATTTACCGCAGCTGTTTTGCAACACATGAATAAAGAAGAAACAGTGATCAATGAAATATTATGGTCAAACTATTCCGATAAACAGTTAATAGGAATGGAAGTGGAGATGATGAAACAGGCGAGTTCCTCAGACAGTAACTGGTATACCGGCAAAATATTGAAAGAACTTAGCAATCGTGAAATTTTAATGTGGGTTGATATAATAAAAGAACATGCTACTCCTTTTATGCTTAAAAAATTGATCTCAACTGCACGAATCGTCTTGCCAATTGATCGCTGGCAAATGATCAGGGGAAAATTCATGTTACCTAAAGAAATAGCAAATAAAGCCGCTGCCTGATATTAATAGAAAAATTAAAGCCGCTTCAATAAGAGCGGCTTTTTTGTTTTTTGTAGTGATGAAAATCAAACAAGACCTTCATTAATTGCTTTCAGTACCGCTTCTGTTTTAGAATTGACATGAAGCTTTTCATAAATGCGACGAATATGAGAACGTACAGTATCAATACTAATAAATAATTCGGATGCGATGGCCTTATAACTATAACCGCTAACAAGACCTTTTACGATCTGCAATTCCCGGTCTGATAAATTATAATCTTCCTTATGTGCTTTTGGTTGTGACTGAAAATACTGTAACACTTTTCTTGCGACATTAGCTGTCATTGGAGAACCGCCTTTATTTACATCAAATATTGATTCGATAATTTCTGATGGAGAAGTATGTTTTAATAAATAGCCGCTGGCACCATTGCGAATTGCGTTAAATATTCTTTCTTCATTATCAAACACAGTAAGCATGATCACCTGTGTTTTTGGAGAAACAGCCTTAACGATGGCGACAGCATCGATACCATTTGTACCCGGCATATCAATATCCATCAATATCACATCAGGCTTTAACTGTTCTGTGTCTGTTTTCACTGTATCAGCATTGCTAAAGGTGGCTAACAAATCGAGTTGAGGTGTAGATTGAATAAGAAATGAAATGCCCTCTCTAAGATTAGTATTGTCTTCGTAATAGATCACTTTGATTTTATCTTCCATATCCTAAAGTTAATTACAGCAATTGCAAACCGTATAACATAATCATGCTAATTATTTATCGGTAAGCAAGCTTTTCTTCAACACCATCATCAGGTTTATGCATGTTCCCTTTCCAGGTTCTGATTTAATGTCTATCTGCCCTCCTATTTCTTTTGCTCTTTTCTCAAGATTATTAAGTCCGTTACCTCTTTTGATCTTATCGATATCAAACCCTTTTCCATTATCGCTAATTTCCATTTTCAGAAAACGGCTTTTCAAATTCAGGTGCAGATCAATTTGCGAAGCCTCTGCATATTTTACCGCATTGTTTAAAGATTCTTTGAAAATGAGATAGAGATTTCTTCTTTGCTCAAGAGTAAGCCTGGAGGCTTTGAAACTTTGTGACACAATAATATTAAACCTGATATTTTTAGCATCGCAAACCCGAAGACCGAATTCCCTCATTCTTGAAACAAGATCTTCCAGCGTATCATTATCACTGCGAATTGTCCAGATAATATCCTGCATATTTTCTGAAAGCGATGTCGCATTATTACTAATGCGATCCAATAACTGAACCGTTTCTGGTTTTTCTTCGATCTGTTTTTTTGCCACATCGCTAAATATCCGAATGCTGCTTAATGTTGACCCCATATCATCGTGCAGATCGGTAGCAATACGATTGCGTATCTTCTCCAATCTTTTTCCCTGCTGCACCCGATATGCATAGATGATAAAAAATATAATGGCAGCCAATACAACAAACAGCAACTTGAACCATATGGTTTGTTGAAAAGGAGGAATTACTTTGATCGTATAAATTGTTTCCTTACTCCATACACCATCATTGTTGCTTGCCTTTACATGCAACCGGTGTGTTCCGCCATCCATGTTCATTAAACTAATTACTCTATCCGCAGTATACCTCCAGGCCGAATCATATCCTTCCAACAAAAAAGCAAATTTGTTTTTTAATGCCTGGCTATAATTCATTGCAGAAAATTCGATAACTATATCTCGTTCTCCGGGCTTGATAACAACTTTATTATCCTCATCAAAAGTTCTAAGTTGTCCTTTTACATTCAATCGGGATACTAAAACCACCGGAGGTTTTTTATTGAACGCAATGTTACCGGTGTTAATGCTGTTGATAGCACCGTTGAAGCCGAGAAACAATTCTCCCTCGCTACTCATATAAAAACCATCTGCTATCTTATTATTAAATAACCCATCATTTTTATCAAAATAATCAAAATGACCATTCGATGGATCAAGTCGATGGAGCTTATTATCAGTTGCTATCCAAAAAAACCCATAAGGATCCTCTGCTAATCCAAAAGCTGAAGAGCCCATATAACCTGTTTTGTCTGAATATAGATTTAGTACTTCTCCTTGCTTGTCAAGCGTCGCTATATAACCGACACCAGATACCCAAATATGTTGTGATTTATCAATATACAAACTACCATGTTCGTCATCTGGGAGCTTTTTATTTTTTCTGTTAGCGTTAGTATAAAGGATCAATTCGCTTTTAAGCGGATCAATTCTTCCTAGTCCTTTTGCTGACGAGAACCATATATACCCTTCAGCATCTTCCCTGATATTTAAAGGATATATTTTTTGTAACGATGGTATACGATTCCACCAGTTAATGATCGAATCTCCTTTTCTGTCATATGAAAACAATCCCTGGTAAGTGGAAAACCACATGTTAGACTTTGAGTCTTCAGAAATAAACGTGACATTGAATCTTTCTTTTTTATTTGGGAAAAAATCGACAAAGTGACGGATGAATTTATTTGTTCTTGGATCAAGCACCTGAACTCCCTGTCCATGCCCAATCCATATCATTCCATCTTTTGCCTGCACAATAGAAAATATACCGGCCTCTTTAATTCCTTTTGTTTGCTCATAATTTTCATCCAATGTTAATTTACTCCTGTTCCATTTGTATAAACCACCGATCCAAACGCTTACCCACCATATGTTGCCGGTTGGATCTGTCTTATCCTGTACAAAACCACTCGTAAAAAAATACTGTGAGTTGGTAAGTTCGTTTTCATCCTGCCATATGCGGTAACGCCGAAAACGAATCGTATGTGGATCATACTTCTCCAAACCATTCTCCGTACCGATCCATACAATTCCTGAAATTGTATCACGAAGTATGTATACAGATTGGCCAAGATTATGTGTGTATTTATCCCTCGGGTCATTCTTAAAGTAAAAGAATTTTTTTTCTGACGTATCATAAGCCATCAGTCCGTAAGCGCCACCACCGCACCACATAAATGGTTTGCCCTGCTCATCTTTATCAAATTCAAAAGCGGTTAATGATTCGGATGTCGTTTCTTTTTTTTCCAACTCCTGTTTATTCTCATTCCAAACGTAAAACCCGTGTGCCCATGTAGCCATCCACAATTGGCCGCTTGCATCTTCTTTTATTGAACCGCAAAGAATATCTGAGTTACGATGCGACCAATCGAAACCGATCAGGTATCTGAATTTCTCAGTCTTAGGATCAAATAAATATTTTGCTCTGCCAATGGATAACCATACCCGGTTCTTGCTATCCACTTGCGATGAATTACCATGAAAACGTGTCGCAGGCAATGGATATCTTTTCCATTTAAATGTTTCCTCGTTCACAGCATACAAATAATCATTGACAATGAACCAACCAATACCGTCTTTATCGAATTCACCGGACATTACATCATACCGGGGATAATTATCGGAGCTATCTTTAAGATCGATCCTGTCAATTTTTAATGTACGTGTATTAAGTCTGCACAATCCGTAATTTGTAGCTATCCATAAATAGCCTTTCTTGTCAAGAGTAGTGCCTGCAATATAATTTCCAGAGATCGTTTGATCATTATTTGGATCATTGCGGAATATCTTAAAAGAAATTCCGTCAAACCGGTTTAAGCCATTACCTGTTCCGATCCACAGAAAGCCATCCCTGTCCTTGGTAATGTTAATCACATTTTCATGTGAAAGACCATTGTCTGTAGTAAATTGTTCAAATGAAAAATTAAAGCGTTGTGCATTCGCTTTTTGATAAAGCGAAAAGGAAATTATGATAAAAAGAAAAATATTGAGAACAGATCTTATCATGAAGCAGTTACAATCTACTAAACTTTTATAAATGATCTTTACATGTAATATTTTGCAAGTAATCGTTTATCGACCTTTTTTTTAATAGCAAGTTTATAAAGCCAGTTAAGTATGGGTTGCAGCCATGAAAGAATGCCCGGAATATTTGAACCAGAAGCTACAGATAAATAGCCACGGATCAGCCAATTTTTTGGCAAGCCTTTTCTATTTACTTTTCGATCTCTTGCAAGGCCATTCAAAACCGAGACAAGCAATTGATAACCGATATTGCCTGGCTGTATCACAACTTTAAATTTTACATCATTACCACTCTCATTAAAATACCGGTGAACTGTTTTAACAGGAATAAGTAGATAGTCTCCTTTATGCAAGGTTTTGATCTCTTTTCCAACTTGCATTTTCAATTCTCCTTTCAGCACTTCATAGTATTCTGAAAACTCGAAATGATAATGAAGCGGGATCTTCCCCCCACTCTTTAATGTTATTTCTGCAACTGTTCTTGTTCCATTAGATTCTTCGCAAAGTTCTTTGAATTCAATCCTGTTTTGAAGTACAGGGTTATCGTGTATTCTATTTTTCATGTAAAAAACTTAATACAAAGTTCCGTACATGGCCGCTTTTTTTATTAGCATAACAATGTGAAAAAATGCCCCGTAAACGGGGCATCTAATATTACAAATGGTCCATCAATTTGTCATAGTTGGTTAATGTCCTGGCGAACGATCATTGATAGAGATAACTGGCAAAAAATAAAAGGTCAGGGAAAACATCTTTTTCTGATCCTTCTACCGGCTTACTTTTTACTATTGGCATATGTTCAGCATGAGTTCCTTCCAGTATTACTATCGTATTGACAACTATTAGCAAAAAGATCTTTATGATTTTGTAATGCTTCATTTTAAAAAATTGATAGAACAAATATGGTTTATTATAAAAGCCTTTTCAATAGCACGTTAATGCGGATTTTTGCCTGAATTGGATGCACGTTTTTGCCGGATGAGCATAAGCATGCTAATACATTCGTTAGTATTCGAGTTCTCAGGTCATTTATCTATGAAATAATTAAAAATATCCATCGACCTTAATACAGTTACCTTTGCCGAAAATTTTAAAGTCTCATGATCACATTCGAAGGGTTAGGATTAGATTCAAAATTGATCCAGGCAACTGATGCATTAGGATTCAAAAACCCTACACCTATACAGGAAAAAGCTATCCCCGTTTTATTAAGTGGAACAAAAGACCTTGTTGGCCTTGCACAGACAGGAACCGGTAAGACAGCTGCATTCGGTTTACCACTTCTTCAGTTAGTACAAAGCAAAGACAAGTTCCCTCAAGCTCTTATAGTTTGTCCTACAAGAGAACTTTGTATGCAGATAGTTAACGAAATGGATCTCTTCAAAAAATTTGTTATTGGAATGAATGTACTCGCTGTTTATGGCGGTACGCCTATTGGGGCACAAATAAGAGAATTGAAAAGAGGAGTGCAAATAGTAGTAGCGACACCTGGTCGCTTAATTGATCTGATAGAAAGAAAAGCTATTAACCTGGAAAAAATAAAATATGTAGTACTCGATGAAGCAGATGAAATGCTGAATATGGGTTTCCAGGATGACATTGAATTTATTTTAAAGAACACCCCTAATCGTGAAAGTACATGGCTCTTTAGCGCTACTATGCCTGCAGAAATAAAAAGGGTGAGTAAGAAATACATGAAGACCCCGGTGGAGATCACGGTTGGTAAAATGAATACGGCAAGTAAAAGTATTGACCACCAATATTATGTTGCCTCGTCGCATCATCGTTATGAAGCATTGAAGCGTTTGATCGATTTTAATCCCGGCATTTATGGATTGATCTTTACAAGAACAAAAGCCGATGCACAAAAGATCGCTGAAAAATTAACAAGAGAAGGTTACGATATTGATGCATTACACGGCGACCTGACACAAGGACAACGTGATAAAGTGATGGGTGAGTTTCGGGAAAAGACTTTACAATTATTAATAGCAACTGATGTTGCGGCAAGAGGAATTGATGTACAAGGTATCACCCATGTTATCAACTTTGAATTGCCTGACGATATTGAAGTATATACACATCGTAGCGGAAGAACCGGTCGTGCAGGTAAGACAGGAGTTTGTATGAGCATTGTAAGCAGCCGCGAAGTAGGAAGAATAAAACAAATTGAAAGATTGGTGCAGGTTCCATTTCATAAAGTTGATATACCATCAGGTAAAGATGTTTGCCGTAAACAATTTTCTTCCTGCATGGATAAGTTGATGCAGACAGATATCAGTCATGGTGATTATGAAACATATTTACCTGCATTACAGGAAAAATTTGCAGCTGTAACGAAAGAAGAAATTTTGAAAAGAGTGGCAGCAATGGAATTTGATCGTTTTCTTAAATACTATGAAAATGCTGAAGACCTGAACACGAGAGAAGGCGTCCGGGACAGGGTGAGAGAACCAAGAAGAGAAAATGGTACCATAGAAAGAGAAGTGAATCGAGATACAAGAGGAAGAAAATTCAGTGGTGGCAATGACTTCGCAAGATTGTTTGTGAATCTTGGAACAAAAGATGGATTTTACAAAGCAAGTTTTTTACAATTCATTCTTGATATGAGTGAATTGCAAAAAGAAGTTCTTGGCAGAATTGACATGAAGGAAATGAATAGCTGGATCGAAATAGATAAAAAAGCTGCTAGCCAAATGATACGGTCTATTGACGGTAAAAAATTTAAAGGAAGGAAGATCAGGATGAATGATGCCAATAGCAGGTGAGCCAAAAAATCTTCGAAAAATCAAAGCTTTTTGATCTTCAAACTAAGCGTTGCAAATCCCCCGATCTCAACATGCTCTACAGTAAAAGAATGTTTCCCATCTAAAGCAAGCTTTATTGTCTTATGTGGTGATTCATCAAATTTATATAAGGATGGGTTCCATTCGTTAATTACTAATTTACCGTCAACATACACTCTTACTGCATCATCCCATGTAACTCCTAATTCATAATTGCCTTTTTCAAATATTGCCGAGCCGCTTGCTGTGGTTACAAATTGAGGATGATCACCTTCTTCTGTTTTTATTCCTCCCCACCATGCGTAGTCAAGCTTAGTTGTTTTTTCCTCTTTTATAGGAGCCAATCTTGCAGTTGGCGAAAAGATGAGGCCTGTTTTAATTGGATCATGCATTTTAAAATCATAGGCATACCACAGAACATCAAAGTCTATTGGTTGAAAAAATTTTTTAAATGGAAAAGTATATGGTTTACCAGCTGCAATATTTTCTCCAAAAGTTGTAGTAATTGCAGAGCCGATGTATTCAAGCTCGATCAAAATATCAGTTCGGGTATCGGCTGTTTTTACCGCAGTGATCGTTGCAGGAAATGTTCCATTCATTAAAGAAATATCTTTTACTCCTTTAAATCTTTTGATCTTCCATTTTCCTTTTGGTCCTATCAAATCAAATTTCATTATCCCGGTTGTATCTGTTGGATTTGTGTTCCAAATGATAGGGCTACGAAAATCATAAGGCCCCCACTCCGTCATCATAATATTTCTTCTTCCTGCCAAAGCCGAGTTTCCGGCAAATGCATTTTGCGGCGATGGAATATCAGGAACAAATTCAGCGGTATCTTCATTAAACTTCTGAGATATTTCCTCATTAAATGTGGTATCGAATCCGGTAACAGTAGAATCAGTTTTAAAAAGCGTTTCATATTCATCGTAGATATTCTCAAACACGTTTATCTTTTCACTTCCGATAATGTTCATCACAATCAGGTTACTGTTAAAATTATTATTAACGATCGCATAATCCCTGCTTCTTGTATCACGGTTTTTTGCATATCCCCAATCAGCAGGTTGTTCTTTTCTCGCCCAAAGTCTTATGGCCTCTTTATTCTCATGAAAGATATTATGATGGATCTCATTCTCCTGCCCGTGTTCAATAGCAATTGCAATCTTATTTTGCCGAAATTGATTTCCTACAATTACTGTATTGTAACTATAGCCGCCCCATATACCATGATCACATTCAAATATCCTGTTGCCTGAAATTATATTTCTGCTAAAAGTAACTTCGACACCATTAGTCGGTGCATAAGAAAAATCATTCCCCTGTAAAACATTATCATTACAACCACCTTTGCCACTATCCATTGTTGTTTGCCCGGCCCAAAGAAAAAAACCATCTCCGCCATGTGTCACCGAATTTTTATAGAAAAGGTTATTATTACTTTGCTCATATACCAAAATGCCGGCACTATCCTGTCCCCGGTTATAAACTCCATCACTATAACCCCGAACATTAAAGTTGATCTTATTATAAGCGATCTTATTAAAACTGCTACGATACATGGCAATTCCTAATCCTGAATTAAATGAAAAATCGTTGTTGAAAATTTTCCCTTTGTTACAATTAGTCATCATCAAAGCATTCTGTCCTCCGGTAACTTTTGTGTTTTTAATCATTGTTGATTCGCAATCCCGCAAATACATAGCCGCGCCATAACGCAACCATTCATTTTTTTCATTTTGATGATGGCTAAGCCAATCAGATATGTCTTCTTTTTCCTGTGTACTGTTCAAATGCTGGCGATAATTATAACTGAAGTCACAATTCTCAATTGTAAGATTAGTAATGCCTTTCGCCATCAATGCAACCTTATAACCTCTCGCTTTTAAGTTTTTGATAGTGATATTGTTTCCTGATCTTATTAAAACAGCTACACCAAAAAACTCATCGGGCTTGTTTTTCAAATTACTTCCTTTCAAAACGGCGTTATTAAAATCGACTGTTATATTATTTCCTTCTATGACTATTAAAGCCTCGTCCATGGATGTTGGTGCATCTAACTTATAAGTTTGTTTTTTTATCTTAACTGACTTTGAAATTTTCAGGCCCTTCGTAAGTGGTTTTTCCTGGCTCAGACTATAAAAATGGGAAGTGATAACCAGTGATAAAAGGATAATTTTTTTTGTCATCATTTTGAATTTACTTGCACCCGGTTTGATAAGTTTTAACCCTAAAATTATCTAACCTTTTCTGAAACGGAAAAAGAAATGACAGAAGCGGTTATTAAGAAAGAATCTCAAACAATCAAGGTGCTGAAGTTGCTGCTAAAGATCGCAGTTACTATTCTTTGCTTCTGGTATATTTCCCGCAAAATAGATTTTACTAAAGCCAAAGATGCAGTGATGCAGGCCGATTGGTGGTGGTTGTTTTTATCAGTGCTTGCATTTGCATTTTCAAAATTCCTTGCTTCCTTCCGGCTGAATATATATTTCAAGAACATTGGTATTCATCTTTCCCAAAAAACAAATCTGAAACTTTATTGGCTTGGGATGTTTTATAATTTATTTCTCCCCGGTGCTATTAGCGGCGATGCCTATAAAGTTGTTTTGCTAACAAGAAAATATAATGTAGGTTATAAAAAAATAACAGCCGCTGTTTTGCTTGATCGGTTTAGTGGTTTACTTGCCCTGGGCATGATACTTTCAGTTTACGGAGTAATAGTTTTGGATAAGCAGCTTTATGATATCATATTGATAAGCGGATCAGTTTTGTCAGTTATAGCGCTTTACCTGGTGATAAAATTCTTATTCAAAGATTTTTTACCCGGCTTCTGGCCAACTTTTCTTTGGGGGATAGCCGTGCAGATTTTCCAGGTGGTTTGTGTTTATTGCATTTTAATGGGGCTTCATTTACCACTTCATCAAAGTGAGTGGATCTTTATTTTTCTTGTTGCTGCAGTTATTACTGTAATTCCTATATCACTTGGTGGCGGACTAGGTACAAGAGAATTGGTATTTGTAGAAGGTGCCCGCTACTTTGGTTTAGACATGCATGTAGCACCCATCATCAGTATCCTGTTTTATCTTTCTAATGCGTTATCTTCTGTTTGGGGTGTATATTTTATTTATCACGATCCATTGAAAGATGATTGAGGAATTGATAATTACCTTTGAAAGAACCTAACATCTTCTGTGCAGCAACAAAATCAAAAATATTTCTGGATATTGTTCGGCTTATCTGCATTGCTTTTATTTCCTGGTCTTGGTAAAACTCCTTTATGGATCTACGACGAAGTCCGAAACGCTGAATGTGCAAGAGAAATGTATGAACGTGGCGATTGGATCGTTCCTACTTTTAACGGCGGATTGAGAACATTAAAACCACCTCTGCATTATTATTTTATGTTCGGTGGTTTTAAGATTTTTGGGATCACAGAATGGGGAGCAAGGTTTTTTTCAGCAGTATTTGGCGTGATGACCATTTTCATTACTTATTTTTTTGTAAAAAAATATTCATCACCAAGACAGGCACTCATCACATCTCTTGTCTTATTAGCATCAACTCATTTTCTTTTTGAATTCAGAATGTCTGTACCTGATCCTTATTTAATTTTTCTAAATACTGCTTCACTTTTTACTGCTTACTTATTTTTTAATGAGAAAAGAAATTACTGGCTCTGGCTTTGTGCGATCACAATGGGATTAGGAACGCTGGCAAAAGGGCCGGTAGCGATCGCCTTGCCCGGCGCTGCAATATTCATATGGCTGATCTGGGAAAAAAGCTTGAAAGAAATTTTTTCTTGGAAAATACTTGTTGCAGGTATCATCATGTTTGCTGTTGCTCTTCCATGGTACTTACTTGTAGATAAAGAAACCAATGGTGAATGGACAAAAGGATTTTTCCTCCAGCACAATTTCGGTCGCTTTTCTGAACCTATGGAAGGTCATGGAGGTCCTTTTATAATTGTACCTATAATAATTTTATTAGGACTATTGCCGGCATCCATTTTTACAGGAGAATTATTAAAAAAATTTAGAACAACTTTTAGCAATTCCTTTTTAAAACTTGCACTCTCTGTTGTTGCAATCTTTGTCGTGTTTTACAGTATCAGCAGCACCAAGCTTCCAAACTATGCAATGCCATGTTATGCTTTTGTTGCAATACTTTTTGGCAGTTTTATGAACAAAGCATGGGAAGAAAATAAAACCCGCATCTACCCTTTTATCATACTTCTTGTAATAAATATTACTTTACCAATTGCTGCATATTTAGGAATAAAGAAAGAAGTGAATACGGCTGGCATGGAGAACATAGCTGCGTTTCTTTTAATTCTTACTACAGCAGCAATCATTGCTTTTTATTTTATGTTTAAAAAGAATTTCCGAAAAGCAGTAGTCAGTTGTTTTATTTTATACTCGTTATTCCACATTCTTATGTTCAATTGGTTGTATCCTGCCATTTATAAGCAAAATCCCATGTCAAAAACAATTGACATGGTAAAAAAATATGATCATATAGTAAGCTATCAAATTTTTCATCCTTCCTATACTTATTATTTACCCGAAAGAGTTCCAGTATTTAAAAACCTTGACTCCTTAAAAATTTATTTACAGGAAAATAAAGCCGCCGTTATCAGCCGTAAGAATTTTGCAGAAGAATTAAAGTCGATCGGCTTGAAAGAAGAATCATCCATTCACGACTTGTTCGAAGGAAATACGACGGTGATCTATTCGAATAAGTAGGCTTTTATAGATAATACCACGGATTCCTTTTTGCCGCCCATATATACTTCCTGATGTTTCTCCAAAAAGCAAGCACCAGGTAAATGATAACAGGCGAACCCATTGTAAGTATTGAAGCATAGATAAAAAACTGGCGGATCTTACTGGTTGCAATGCCCAACCTGAGGCCTATGGCAGTACAAACGCCAAAGGCGTTCCATTCGATGTAGTTCTTAAATCGGTTCATGTTTGCTAAATTAGATTTTTCAAACAAATCATCCAATTCCCTGTTATCAACATACCTGTTTTTCGTACTTTCGCCACCCATACATATTTCAGATTTCAGATTGCGGATATCAGATTTACGAACAAGTATCTTCTTTCAATCTACAATCGAAAATCTTAAATCTTAAATCCTTCATCATGGTATTTGATCTCGAGCTAATCAAGAAAATTTATTCCGAACTTCCTGCGAAAGTTGAGGCTGCCCGAAAATTGGTCGGCAAGCCTTTAACTCTTACAGAGAAAATTTTATATGCACACTTATCCGGCCCTTTACCTGCTTCACCCCATAACAGAGGTAAGGATTACGTAGATTTTGCGCCTGACCGTGTTGCAATGCAGGATGCAACAGCACAAATGGCTTTATTACAGTTTATGACCTGTGGTCGCCAAACGGTAGCCGTTCCTTCAACAGTTCATTGTGACCATTTGATACAGGCAAAAGTTGGAGCAAAGAAAGATCTTCAATTAGCGATTGAAACCAATCGTGAGGTTTATGATTTCCTTGGTTCAATTTCTGATAAGTACGGAATTGGTTTCTGGAAAGCGGGTGCAGGTATCATCCACCAGGTAGTATTGGAAAATTATGCATTTCCCGGTGGTATGATGATCGGAACGGATAGCCATACTCCGAATGCAGGTGGGCTTGGTATGATCGCAATTGGTGTCGGTGGCGCCGATGCAGTAGATGTAATGGCAGGGCTACCGTGGGAATTGAAAATGCCGAAAGTAATTGGTGTAAAACTAACTGGAAAAATAAGCGGATGGACAAGTGCAAAAGATGTAATACTCTGGGTAGCCGGTCAATTAACAGTAAAAGGTGGTACAGGTGCGATCATTGAATATTTTGGCGAAGGAGCAGATAGTTTAAGTGCAACTGGAAAGGGAACTATTTGTAATATGGGAGCAGAGATCGGTGCTACTTGCTCGCTGTTTGGATATGATGAAAAAATGAGTGCTTACCTCAAAGCAACTGGACGTACAGAAGTGGCTAGTGCAGCTGATGGTGTTCGTGAACATCTTCGTCCTGATGAGGAGATATATGCAAATCCGAAAAAATATTATGACCAGGTTTTAGAGTTGGATCTTAACACACTTGAACCTTACCTGAACGGTCCATTTACACCTGATCTTGCTACTCCTATTTCAAAATTGAAAGAGGCCGTAGAGAAAAATGGTTGGCCCGAAAAAATTGAAGTTGCATTGATCGGCAGTTGCACCAATTCTTCTTATGAAGATATTAGCCGCAGCGCTTCAATTGTTGAAGATGCAAAAAGCAAAGGGTTAAAAGTGATCTCTGAATTTACCATTACACCGGGTAGTGAGCAAGTCAGGTACACTATAGAAAGAGATGGTTTCATAAAAGAATTTGAAGATGTAGGCGGAATGGTATTGGCAAATGCCTGCGGTCCGTGTATAGGGCAATGGGCAAGACACATTGATGATCCAAACCGTAAGAACACGATCATTACTTCTTACAACAGGAATTTTGCAAAAAGAAATGATGGCCTTTCCAGCACTCATGCTTTCGTAGGCTCACCTGAATTAGTGACAGCATTAGCAATGGCGGGAACGCTTAATTTCAATCCGCTAAAAGATAAATTGATAAATGATAAAGGAGAAGAAGTTTTACTGAAAGAGCCAACAGGATTTGAACTTCCTCCGAAAGGCTTTGCTGTTGAAGATGCAGGGTTCCAGGCTCCGGCAGCAGACGGAAGCGGTATACAAGTAAAAGTTGCAGCTGATTCAAAACGTTTACAATTGCTTGAACCATTCAAAGCATGGGAAGGAATTGATCTGAAGGGTTTAAAACTTTTGATTAAAGCAAAAGGAAAATGTACAACTGACCATATCAGTATGGCAGGGCCATGGTTAAAATTTCGCGGTCACCTGGATAATATTTCCAATAACATGTTGATTGGTGCTATTAATTTTTATAACGATAAAACCGATTCAGTAAAAAGTCAATTGACAGGTGAATATGGACCTGTTCCTGCAACTGCAAGAGCCTATAAAGCAGTAGATATCGGCAGCATAGTTGTGGGAGATGAGAATTATGGGGAAGGTTCATCAAGAGAACATGCAGCAATGGAACCACGACATCTTGGTGTTCGTGCAATTCTTGTAAGAAGTTTTGCAAGGATTCATGAAACCAATTTGAAAAAACAAGGAATGCTTGCACTTACATTTGCCAACAAAGAGGATTATGATAAAGTGCAGGAAAATGACAGCATTGACATAAATGGCCTAACCAGTTTTGCACCGGGAACTCCATTAACCGTTGTATTGAATCATAAAGATGGAAGCTACGATGAAATTTTGGTAAATCATACTTACAATGAACAGCAGATCGAATGGTTTAAAGCCGGCGGCGCATTGAACGTAATCAGATCGCAATTTGCTAAAGTATGATCAATGATAATTAAGATATAATACCCCCAACCTTGACAGTAAAAAATCCCATAGTAGTATGGGATTTTTTATTTTGATACCTGTTTTTGCACCCCTGACATTATTTATTTCCGAATCAACTTTCGCTTTAAAATTGAAATTGCCACTTATTCACTAACTTTCATTTATTCTTAATTAAAATCGTTCTATCATGGAAGAAAATAAAAACACAGAACAGGATAGCACTAAAAAAGATTCTCTGCTTGATAAGGCTGAAGAGCTGGCTGGAAAAATAAGTGAAAAAGCCGGAGAGGTTTGGGATAAAGCAAAAAACAGTGAGCTTGCTGATAAGGCCAAAGTAAAACTTGGAGAATTGAAGGAAGATGCAAAACATCTTTATGATCAGGCAAAAAGCGGTGAGCTTACAGATAAAGCCAAAATAAAATTTGAAGACTTAAAAGAAGATGCGAAAGGTCTTTATGAACAGGCAAAAAGTGGTGAACTAGCAGACAAGGCTAAAGTAAAACTTGGAGAATTGAAGGAAGATGCAAAACATCTTTATGAACAAGCAAAAAGTAGTGAGCTTGCAGACAAGGCCAAAGTAAAGCTTGAAGGCTTGAAAGAAGATGCAAAAGAATTATGGAATAAGGTTGTTGATAAACTCGACAATGAAGAAGCCAAAAAGCCTACACCGCCCGATTCTAAATAATTTACTTCAGTAATTCTATTCGGTTTCATAAAGATTTGCTGACTGCTTATTTGCGGTTTGCGAAGAATTATCGATCACCATAAAATCAGCGGGTGAGCCATGCTGGCTTATCAGATCCTTATACTTCACTTTTAAACTTCTTTTGAAAGTTCCAAGATAGCCTGGTTTGGAAATTTTTTCCGGATCTAGTTTAATAGATTCAATGTGATCGTTTCCTATGTACATCATCAATTGCATAGTGATAAAGTAGAATACAAATCAACCTATTTTCTACTCTTCCTGCAATACCAACTTGTACTCAATTTTTGAAGGTAAGTTTACGAATAAAGCTGCGGGTTCCCGGTTTAGGTGAAATACTATTTTTTCAAAAAATCATTATACAATTTTTGCATCAAAGCTTTTGCAATTCTTTCCTGTTCCTTATTTGTTTTCCCCTCTTCAAAGACGACTCTTTTTCCGGTATTATCAAAAAGCAACCTGCTACTATCGGTTACAAATCCAATTCCATCATTAAATGTAAAAAAAGCCCAGTGTTTTGAAGTTGAATCAAAAACATTTTTTCCAAATGAAAATGGATCTGTTTTGAAATGAAGTTGCCGGGCCAGGCTACCGGCCATATCAAGTTGATCAACGGTTTTATCAATAATAGCATTTTGCTTTTTCAATGCGCCACCAAGCCATAAAATAGGTATACGATAATCATCTGCACGTTTTCCTGTCACAGGTAAATAATGTCCGTGATCAGCAGAAATAATGACGATTGTATTTTTCCATGATGGCATTTTCTTTAGCTCATTTATAAAACTGTAAACAACAGAATCAGTATAATGAAGTGAATTAAAAAATTTTGTTTCCTTATCATTCCCATTAAATACAGTTGGAACCGGCGTTTCAAAAGGTTCGTGACTGCTTAATGTAAGCCAAGTGGTAAAGAATGGTTCTTTTCTTTTTGGAATATCATTCACAATTTTTTTCATTACTACATCATCATGTGCTCCCCATTTGGAGTTCATGTCTGCATCTTTAAAACTCCCCTTTGTAATTAACTGTTGAAATTTCTGTCCATTTAGATAGCTTTTGATATTCATGAATTCTGACTCACCCCCATAATAAAATTGAGTTGCATATCCATTGTCTGAAAATATTTTTCCCAATCCCTGTAGTTTAGCCGTTTTCTCAGGGTAATTTACGATCGATCCTTTTGGTAATGCAGGATAACTGCTGATAATAGCACCAATGCCTTTATCTGTTCTGTCACCCGAAGAATAACAATTGCTGAAATAAATTCCTTCCTTGATCAGCTCAGGAAAAAATTTGATCACTGGCTTTCTGTCAATGTTTCTGCTTAAGACCTTTTCTGTAAAACTTTCCCAAATGATCAGGATGACATTTGGCCTTGCTGAACTGCTATCGTCAATAACTTGTTCAGTTTTTCCTTCGGCTTCAAATAGAGGATTTATAATTGCGTCGACATCTTCATTGTTCATGTACTCGTACAAGTTCTTATTTAGCTGGTTCATTTGTATGGCCGAGAACATAAAATTCCATGAAGGATTAATTGCTGCGTTGTTTGCGTATTGACTATTACAGAAATAAACGCTGCTCTGGTTCAAAGGTGATAATTGAAATCCTCCCCGGATAGGAATGATAAGTGCTCCAATAAATAGTACTAACAACAATACTTGTACAAGCCTGTATTTATTATTTTCCAAAAGAACGATCGATCTTGAAATGGTTTTTCTGAAGATCCAGAATAATAAAAGATAGATAACTATAAGGCCTATAAAGATCAGTACAAGTGGAAGATGACTGATAGATGCCCAGGCTTCTTTTGGGCTAGATAAAAATTTCAATGGAGTCGAATCAATCCTTGTGCCCCAGGCTTTAAAACTTTCAACATCTGTAATTATCAATAGCAATTGTATAAAAAGAATAATACCAGTATAAATTAAATAGATCCATCTTTTTCTAAAAAAAGGAATAAATAATGAGGCGATCACGAAAACACAAACCAATGCTGTTAAATAAGCGGCCATTGAAAGATCCATCTTTAATCCAAACCATAAACTCTGCAATACAAGTGAAGAAGGTGTCTCTTTCGCGTACTGCATTGTTGACAAAAGAAAAAACACACGGGCTACTTCAAAAAAGATCACCCAGGTAAAAATATAAATGAGAAGAAAAAATATTTTTTTCAGCATGATAAAAAAGATCAAATATCAACACTTATGTACGAATAGAAGAATTTATGCAAAATCACCATTTTCAATTATAGTTCAGAAGATCTCTCCAAGCGCCAGGTCAATACCAAAAAAATCTTTACTGAAACCAAAATCTAAACTTATGTTGGTCTTTGATATTTTATTAAACTTCAACCTTACTCCGAACCCTGCGGCTGGATGCCAATATACAAAACGATCAGTTAAATACTCTGACGTAGTATGCATGTTAGAGAAGATAACAAAACCCCAAAGACCATTTCTTGAAATATCTCTCCTGTACTCGGATTCAAAATAAAGTAAATGTTTTCCCCGATACCTGCTTTGTTGAAATCCCCGTCCTGAATGATTTAAATAATCCCAACCAATGCTTGGCAGATCAAGGTAAGGCACATTACCATTAACAACTCCCCAATAATAAGTCCAAAAGGCGAGAAGGTTTTTTTGTTTTTTACTAAATGAAAAATATTTCCTCATATCTATATACACCGATTGCCAATCATCAGTACTGCCTAGCTCATCCAAATTGAAACGATAATCAGTAGAAAAATAAAAGCCTCCATCTGGATTGATCGGATTACGGCGTGTATCTATAAGAAAGTTTAAAACAGGTCCACTAGAGATGGAACTATTTAATAATCGATCCTTGTAATCATAAAAAGAAATATCAGGGAGATGAGAAGAATCTTCGGTAATGCTCAACCCGTAATGATAGTCCAGCATATAACCGGCACCTAAAAAAACATTGTTTCCAACCTCTTTTAATAAAGATTGATAAACTCTTACATAATTATAGTCTAATACTACATGTTTTTCTTTTTCATTTTTACCACCCAGACCCCATGTTTCCTGGGGATAGATCATAAAACGTGTGTCACCTTTGGATAAAAATTTATTATTGGGAAACCAGATCAGTTGACGAATAGGGAATACAAGTTTTCCATCAAAGCTAAACCATGGCGAAAATGTAACTGTAGAAAGTGATGTGGAAGAAACAGGACCTGTATAAAACGCCGCATTTAATGCAGTGACAATAGCGGCACCTCCTCCCGGAGAAGCTGCTCCTGTTGGCACAAGTGAAAAATGAACTTTTTTGTTTTGTCTTGTACTATCAGCTTTCGTGGGATTGATCTTTAAAACTTTTATGATAACATCTATAACATCCTTTTGATTTGTGACAGTTGTATCGATCTGGCTTTGTTGTGAGCTGGCTTTTGTAACCAGGATCAAACTAAGAACCCCAACTGATAATTTTTTCCAGCAGAATTCAAACTTCCAAAGCCTAGGGAATAAAAACACAATGAGAGAATTTATATGCTTGTTATAGCCTGGAAGCATGCCTGGTTTAAAATGGTTTTACTTACGAAAATAGAGAATATTTTATCCGAAAATCAGGGCTTGATAAAGCTATATTTAAATAAAAAAAGCAATCCTTTTGGGATTGCTTTTCTATAAATCAATTTAGATAATTAACTGATCTTTTCTACCTGCATATAATTCAATTCAACAGGTGTTGAGCGACCAAATATCTTTACAGTTACTTTCAATTTTTTCTTTTCATCATTCACTTCTTCTATCACACCATTAAAATCATTAAATGGTCCTTCAATGATCTTGATCGTTTCACCTACTATGAATGGCTCACTCATGCTTACACCACCAGCTTCAGCCATTTCATCCATTTTACCAAGCATCTTATTTACTTCTGCCTTGCGCAAAGCGATCGGATGTTCTTTACCAAGAAAATGGATCACATTGGATGTATTCTTTATAGTATCACGAAGATCATCAGAAAGTTTACCATCTAGTATCTCGATCATCACATAGCCAGGGTAATAGTTACGTTCACGCATCACCTTTTTACCATTTTGCACTTTATATACTTTTTCAACCGGTAAAAAAACCTGCTTAACGATCTTATCCCATCCGCCACGTGAAACTTCCTTATCAAGGTATTCTTTTACCTTTCTTTCTTTACCGCTTACTACACGTAGTACAAACCATTTTGATTCGGCGGCTTGCGGTGTTTCTGTTGTATTTGTTGTTTCCATCTTAGAAAATGTTATAGATGAATTTCAATGTCACATTTGTTATAAAGTCCATGCCCGCAACCAGCGCTGTAATAACTAGTGTGGCCGCAATTACGATCATGGTTGATTGCTGAAGTTGTGCCCAAGTTGGCCAGGTCACTTTTTCCATCAGCTCTTTATAACTCTCTCTGAAATACGTTGCGATCTTATTCATGTTTCAAAATTTGAAAATTTGAAAATTTCAAGAATATATCTTGAAATTATAAATTAGAAATTCTCTTAGCACGGGTACTAGGATTCGAACCCAGACTGAAGGTTTTGGAGACCTCTGTACTACCGTTATACTATACCCGTAGAAAGCTAAAAGCTATTCCGTGTTACCGAAACAGCTTTTAGAATCTTATTTTACAAAGATAAAAATCTTTGTATTTCAATCAAAGCTAAAAGCTTACAGCTTATAGCCTATTTTTTATTTCAATATCTCAGTTACCTGGCCCGCACCTACTGTACGACCACCTTCACGAATCGCAAACTTCAAACCTTTTTCCATCGCAATTGGCTGGATAAGTTTTACAGTCAACGATGTATTATCACCAGGCATAACCATTTCAGTACCTGCTGCTAACTCTACTTCACCAGTTACATCGGTAGTTCTGAAATAGAACTGGGGGCGATATTTCTGGAAGAATGGAGTATGACGTCCACCCTCCTCTTTGCTCAGTACGTAAACTTCGCATTTGAAGTCAGTGTGCGGAGTGATTGAACCTGGTTTGCAAATAACCATACCACGACGGATCTGGGTCTTTTCAATACCACGGAGCAACAAACCTGCGTTATCTCCAGCTTCACCTTCATCAAGCAATTTGCGGAACATTTCCACACCTGTTACTGTAGAAGTCAGCGGAGTTGGTATCAATCCTACGATCTCAACACCTTCACCAACTTTAACACGACCTCTCTCAATACGGCCAGTAGCAACAGTACCACGACCAGTGATTGAGAATACGTCTTCAACAGACATCAGGAACGGTAGATCAACCGGGCGAGGAGGCAATGGTATATAAGTGTCAACAGCGGCCATCAGCTCATCAATTGCAGCAAGCCATTTTTCTTCACCAGCTAATGCGCCAGTTGCAGAACCTTTAATAATAGGTGTATTGTCACCATCGAAACCGTAGAAAGTCAACAATTCGCGGATCTCCATTTCTACCAGTTCCAAAAGTTCAGGGTCATCAACAAGGTCAACCTTGTTCATGAATACAACCATACGAGGTACACCTACCTGGCGGGCAAGCAGGATGTGCTCTTTAGTTTGTGGCATCGGACCATCTGTAGCAGCTACTACGAGAATAGCTCCATCCATTTGGGCGGCACCGGTAATCATGTTTTTAACATAGTCAGCGTGACCAGGACAGTCAACGTGAGCATAGTGACGATTTTTCGTCTGGTACTCAACGTGAGCCGTATTAATCGTGATACCACGTTCCTTTTCCTCAGGTGCAGCATCAATTTCATCATACTTTTTTGCTGTTGCTAGACCACTTTTTGCAAGAATGGTTGTGATGGCAGCTGTAAGCGTTGTTTTACCGTGGTCGATATGGCCAATGGTACCAACGTTAACGTGGGGTTTATCCCTCTTAAAGGTCTCTTTTGACATGTTATCGGTTTTTAAAGTTGTTTTTTATAAATATGTGCCCGGCATTGTTGCTACTATTTAGCTTCCGTTGCGTCGCACTCTTCTACTTTCTATAATTCTACTCGACATCCAAGCCTATCCTACGATAATGGAAGGATGAGCCGTTAAAGGGAATTGAACCCTTGACCTCTTCCTTACCAAGGAAGTGCTCTACCACTGAGCTACAACGGCTAGTAATACTGCCGCCGTCGCAGGCAGTTTAGTAAAGAGCGGGAGACGAGGCTCGAACTCGCCACCTATAGCTTGGAAGGCTATCGCTCTACCAAATGAGCTACTCCCGCTGTTGTAATCCTCATCAAGTAAAGAACTTTCGTGGGCAGAGAAGGATTCGAACCTCCGTACTCGTGAGAGAACAGATTTACAGTCTGTCGCCTTTAGCCACTCGGCCATCTGCCCATCGCAAATACGAATTGCAATTCGGATAAACTGAGCCACCTGCCAGAATCGAACTGGCGACCTACTGATTACAAATCAGTTGCTCTACCAGCTGAGCTAAGGTGGCGGATTACTGTCTCCGCAAATTCTGGTCAGTGATGCGGAAATGGTAATAAAGAGCTACCCCCTAATTCTTAGGGGAGGCAAAGGTAAGGGAATTTGATATTTGGAAAAATCTTTGGAGCGAATTTTTGTACTGATAATGAGAAAGAAAAAGGTCCCGTCCTTGACGAGACCTTAAATATTTATGCTGCTTGTTTTTTCTTTTTCTTTTTTATTTGACTTAACAAGGAGTCAAACGCTTCATCAAATGACTCCTCGAATGATTTTGTTGTTGTTTTTGCAAAAAAATAGTGTCTGGGTACGTGTACTCTGATCTCTGCGATCTTGTCTTTAATCGTATGAATTACGTTATCGAGTTTCAGAAACACATCAACTTCTACAATGCGGTCATTAAAGATTTTTAGCTTTTCTAACTTTTGATTAATGTATAGCACAAGTTTTTCGTCCGCATTGAATCGAACAGTTTGAATCTTCACGTTCATAGAATCGCATTTTTTAGGTGAAACAATAAATAAAGAACTAAATAGCTTTCGATTGATTTTTTTTATAGCATAGGCTTGTTTTTTGGTTCACTACAAGTTAAAATTAAAATGAGCTTTTTCCAAAAAAAATTTGCTCGAAATTTATTGCAGCTATCATGTTAAAATCAAGCTTTAGGATGAGCTTTTTTATACACGTTTTTGAGCTTTTCAATAGTATTATGTGTATAAACCTGGGTGCTTGCAAGACTGGCATGACCAAGTAATTCTTTTACAGCATCAAGATTTGCTCCGTTATTCATTAAATGTGTGGCAAAAGTGTGTCGCAATACATGTGGGCTTGTCTTATCAAGCGTTTTTACTTCTTGCTGTAAAATGCTTCTTACCAGGTTATATGCATACTTGGGATATAATTTTTTTCCTTTCGAACTTACCAGCAAAACGTCATCAACTTTTTCGAACACTTTTCTTTTCTCATTTATATAGTCCTTTATTATAGCAAGCAGGTCTGCTCCTGCCGGTATAATTCTTTCTTTGTTTCCTTTACCCAATATTTTGAATTGTTTTCTTGAAAAATCAACCTGACGTTCTTTAAGATTTATCAATTCACTTAGCCGCATTCCTGTTGAATAAAAAATCGTGATGAGCATTTTTGTGTTCAGGCTATCCCAGTCTTCAGTATTAGTATTAATAGCATTGGTCAGATCAACCAGGTCTTTTTCATTTATAAAAACAGGTAGTCGCTTGCTTATTTTAGGGGAGATAATATTCCCCATCGGGGTATTCTCGATCTTACCCTGCTTTAGTTGAAATTTAAAAAAAGACTTGAGTGTCGATATCTTGCGATTGATCGTTCTTGCAGTTATATCATCATCCTTCAATGAAGCCAACCAACTACGAACAAAACTTGAAGGAATTTCTTTAAGAGTAAGTTTTCCGAATTGCGCATCAAGAAAATCAAAAAATTGAACGAGGTCATCATGATAAGAACGGATGGTATGAGCAGAATACCTTTTTTCAAATTTCAGGTAACCAATAAAGGATTGGATCTCGGGCAAAAATGTGTTTTTCATTTTCATCACTAAACTACAAAAACAAATAGCTACCCCAATACTTCGGAATAGCTATTTGAAATTATTTAGCGGATAATATTAACTTTCGATTTTTCCGCTGGCTATTTTCTGCTTGTAAACAGCTTTCAAGACGGCACCGCGACGTCTTACTGACGGCTTAGTGTATGATTGACGTTCACGAAGTTGAAGAAGGATTTTACTTTTCTCAAACTTCTTTTTGTACTTTTTAAGCGCCTTGTCTATGTTTTCGCAATCTTTTGAATCAATGATCAACATGGTTAATATACCTCCTTTGGTATTTTTTATTGGGCACCAAAGATAGGAGGCAAAACTGAAAATCAGAAATGAAAGTGCAAAATGAATTAATTTGCCGCTATGTTTACAGGAATAGTTGAAACACAGGGGATAATCAAGAAAGTGATTGAAAAAGGGAGCAATAAAACCTTCTGGATAAAATCAGCTATCTCTTCAAAATTAAAACCCGATCAGAGTGTGGCCCATGATGGGGTATGCCTTACAGTAGAAGAGGTAAAAGGTGGTCAGCACCGGGTTACTGCCATTGCTGAAACATTAAGTAAAACAACACTGGGTGATTGGGAGAAAGGCACCCCGATCAATCTTGAAAGATGTTTAAAAATAAATGACCGCCTGGATGGTCATTTTGTACAGGGACATGTCGATTCATCGGCAACTTGCATCGATAAAAAAGAAAAAGGGGGTAGTTGGGAGTTCAGATTTAAATTTCTTCCAGAGTTTGATACATTGATCATTGAAAAAGGATCAGTCTCTATTAATGGCATTAGCCTCACTATCTTTAATGTAACCGGAACCACTTTTGATGTGGCTATAATTCCTTATACTTTTGAGCATACAAATATGAACCTTGTGAAACCGGGACAAAAAGTGAATATCGAATTTGATATGATTGGAAAATACATCAACCGGAAATTATCTTTGAGTAAATAAACAGTTATTACTAACCCCGATTCAATACCTGTTAAACTGCCAACTGCTGACCAAACTCACTATCCTGCATTAGATGGATTGAGAGGGATTGCTATTATTCTTGTGATTCTGTATCACAACTTCAATTTTATTGAATACTTCAATTATGGCTGGCTCGGTGTTGATCTTTTCTTTGTTCTCTCGGGCTTTCTTATTACTAATATTCTTTTAAATTCACTTAGTTCAGAGAATTACTTTAGAAACTTCTATGCCCGCCGCGTTTTAAGAATCTTTCCTTTGTACTATTTTTCTCTTATTCTTTTTTTATTCATTATTCCTGCAATCAATCCGTCGCTACTTGAGATGTCTTACTACAAGGCGCACCAGGTGTGGTTCTGGACATATTTACAAAATTGGCCACTTATAATCAAAAGTGATGGGAGTGGAATTGCGTTGAATCATTACTGGTCACTGGCTATTGAAGAGCAGTATTATTTGTTATGGCCGTTAATAATATTGTTATTAAAAAAACCTAAAAGAATTCTTATTCTCTGCATTTTAATCTTAGCTAGTGTAATTGCGGCCCGATTTTATATTTGGGAAAACAGGGACTATTATCCAGCTTACGAAAGGGCATTTCTTTTTACGAGAATTGATGGTATTCTCATTGGCTCAATGCTTGCTGCTATTTATAAAATCAATGTAAACCTATTAAGAAAGTATTTTACTTTTTTTATTTTAACACTAACTTCAGTAAGTTATCTTTTTTATTTATTGAAAAAAAA
Organism: Chitinophagaceae bacterium; assembly: GCA_035318985.1. Classification (GTDB taxonomy): domain Bacteria; phylum Bacteroidota; class Bacteroidia; order Chitinophagales; family Chitinophagaceae; genus VBAS01. The sequence continues at coordinate 53,085 of DATHDP010000104.1, read as the reverse complement.
TCAAAGCCCTGATTTTCCGGTTTGGGCCATTGCAGGTTTCACTACTTTCTCACTCATTTTTGCTATCGCCGTTTATGAAGCTGTAATGAAAGATAATCGTTTCATAATTTTTTTTCTGACAAACCCTATTTTACGTTTACTTGGAAAATATTCCTTTGGTTTTTACATTTTTCATTGGCCCGTGTTTCTTTTGACAAAACCATATACCGATAAACTTATCGCTGGCATTGCCACCAAAGATGAACTTTTATTCAAAATTCTTTCATCTCTGCTGGCTACCTTAGCTGGTTTATTTGTAAGCATTTTGAGTTATCATCTTTTTGAAAAACATTTTCTTAAACTCAAAAAATATTTTTGAACCTGTTTTAGAGTAACAAGCATGGAATAGATCCTATTTATCATCCGATCTCATTTATTGAAGAAGAAAGTCAAATTTAAATACTGAAATGTTAACCCTTTTATTTTACCAAATCATTATTACACTGATCTGTCTCTGGAGCGGAATTCTTTTTTACAAATTCTTCCCCTCAAAAGATGAATCAAGGCCGATCATTTATTACCTGGTAAGCGGTTTGATCCTTCTTACATCTTTAACCCAGATCATTGTTTTGTTTTTTCCAATTACTTTTTACACCAGGTTTGGGATATTAGGACTGCTTATTTTAATATCCGTCATCAAACGAAAGAACACAAAAATTTTTGTACCTAAGATCAAAGTTTCTGCATCCTTGATTCTGTTTTTTATTTTTTGGATTACGATACTTCTTATCAATGCCGGACCTACAATGATGGATGATACAGAAAGTTATCATATCCAATCGATAAAATGGATACAGGAGTACGGTTCGGTTCCAGGACTTGTAAATCTTCATGAAAGATTTGGATTTAATTCCTCATGGTTTAGCAGTGTAGCTTTATTTAGTTTTTCTTCAAAGACCACTGGCGGATTTACGGTTTTGAATAGTCTTATATCATTATGGTTATGTTATTGGTTTATTGAAAAAATCAGTCAGTTTCAAAAAGAAAATAATGCGCAAGCTGCTTTTGCTATTCTTTTAGTTTTCATTATTTGCCTGTTAATTTGGGCATTCATAAAAGGAAATGCTGCCACAACCAATTATGATTTTATTACTACATCCATTGTTTTACTATTATTTACAGAAGTGTTTTTTAGTGAAAAAACTTCTCCCAAGATAGAATGGATCATCTGGCCCGCTTATTTACTCACTGTTCGACTGATCAACTATCCATTACTACTTTTAAGTTTGTTTGCTTTTATTTTATTTATAAAGCAAAAACAAACCAGGAAACTTTTTTTACCAATAGCTTATTGCCTTTTACTTATTGTTCCTTTTCTTATTCGAAGCATTATAATTGCGGGTTACCCATTTTATCCTGCGACTTTTTTCGATATTAATGTAGATTGGAAACCTGATCTCCAAATTACCGAAAGGCTTCTTGAATACATTAAGTATTATAATCGCGTCAGCACAACTTATTTTGATATCGAACAAACAAAAGCACTAGGCTCTGGCTGGGTACCTGCCTGGTTCCAACATCTCTTTCCCTTTGATAAAATATTAGTGCTGGTGGGTTTTACTGGAATATTGTTCACTGGTATAAAATTGCGTATTCAAAAAAAAGATTATAGTAAATCAATTATTACGGGGTTAATGATACTTTGGCTTATGAGTTGGCTTATTATCGCTCCCGATCCAAGATTTGTTTATGGCATTTTGATATTTGGAACTGTTCTTTTAGAATATCATTTAAGTTCTTTTGTAAATGATTTCCGATCAATAAAGTTTTTATTAAATGCTTTAATAATTCTTATGATCGCAGGATTAAGTTATTACCTGGTTTCAAAACCATTGAAACAAAAAGAATACAGGAATTGGATCTCACCTTTGCAACTTCCACAACCACCAGTAAAAGAATTCGTGATCGATGGAATTACATTTCGTATCCCCGAATTAATAAACAACAACTGGAATATACGTTGTTATGGAACAGAACTCCCTTGTTTATATGAAATTCATCCCAGGCTAAAACCAAGAGGGAAAAATATTCGAAGTGGTTTTCATTTAGAAAAATCGAGTCACTAGACTATCTTCACATTAATTTCTAATGACCTTGAAAAAACTGAGCATTATCATACCCTGTTATAATGAAGAAAAACTGATCTCAACAGTAATGGAAAAAGTTTTGCAAACAAAGCTTGAATATGACCTTGAAAAACAGATAATAATTGTAAATGACGGGTCTACTGATAACTCAGCAAATGAAATAAATAAGTTTTGCGAAAAAAACCCTTCTGCTATCTCAATTCATCAGCAAATAAATTCAGGCAAGGGTGCCGCAGTGAAAGCTGCTTTACAAAAAGCCAATGGTGATATCATTATAATACAAGACGCAGATTTCGAATACGATCCAAATGATTATAATAAATTATTACATCCCATTATTGATGGCCACGCAGATGTAGTATATGGTTCAAGATTTATGGGAAGCGGACCACACAGAGTTTTATTTTTCTTTCATACGATCGGTAATAAATTTCTGACATTTCTTTCGAACCTTTTCACGGGTTTAAATCTTACGGATATGGAAACCGGGTATAAAATGTTCAGGACAGATGTATTGAAACAAATTCGGCTTAAAGAGAACAGGTTCGGTTTTGAACCAGAAGTTACAGCCAAAGTGAGCCGCATCAAAAACATAAGATTTTATGAGGTTGGTATTGCTTATTATGGAAGAACATATGATGATGGAAAAAAAATAAAATGGACAGATGGTCTTCATGCCATTTGGTGTATTTTGAAATATAATATCCTTTCACGCAAATGATAGTGTGTAAATGCTAACAACTTTACTTGTATGGATCTATATTTCATTTCTGAGCTGGATGTGGGGCATTCTCTTTTTCCATTTCATCAAAAAAATAACTAGGAATAAATTACAGCTCCCGCATTTCAGCATAATTTGCATTGCCGGTCTTTCTGCCATTACAGTTATTGGAGGTACTCTTTCATTATTCATTCCATTGGGTGAATGGTGGGTACAATTTTTATTTATCATTCCCTGCCTTGTCTTGTTTTTTAAGAAAGATTCACCTGCATTTTTTGCTGCATTAAAAAAAGAATTACAAGATCTGCATTTCTTTTCTATTATTCTATTATCAACTTGTTTGTTATTGGTCTTAGTGATGAGCACCTGGACGGTCATTCATGCTGATACGCTGGGTTATCATGCACAAACAATACAATGGATAGAAAAATATAAAGCGGTCCCTGGTTTGGTTCATTTACATGCTCGCCTTGGTTATCAAGGGCTTTGGTTTGTTGATTGTGCGCTATTTGGGTTTAGTTTTACCGGCAAAGAAGGAATCACCCTTCTAAATTCAACAGTACTATTTTGGTTTTTTATTTTTTTGATCAACCGGATCAATTATAATTTTCTTAAAGAGGGAAAAAATTTTTTTGGACTATTTTGGATTGCGTTACTTATAATAAGCACCTGGAGTTATACACAAGTAAGATTAACTGCCACTTCCGCAAGTCCTGATTTTATTGCAACACTTTTCATTTTGACTATTATTTATTTTCTACTGGAAAAAAACACAAACCATGTAGCACCGAATGATTGGGTACTTGTCGCTTTTTTAAGCCTTGTTGCTGTTACGATCAAGCTATCAGTTGCTCCGGTGCTTTTAATTGCTGTAGTGGCAGCTTCCCTTAGTCTGATTAAAAGAAAAATTAAATTGTCTTATTGGATATTGTTTATATCGATAATAATACTCACGCCTTTTATTGCAAGAAATATTATTACTTCAGGTTATGTAGTTTTTCCCTCAACTTCTATTAATGTTGCCAATGTAGACTGGAAATATGATTCAAAACTTACACTAAATGAAAAAAACTATATAAATGCTTATGCAAAGAAGTCTGGAGTAGTAACAGATGAAATTAGTGCCGTAAATAAAATGAATCCTGCAGAATGGCTGCCAACCTGGTGGCAAAATCGATCCACTGCAGATAAAGTCATCATGATCTTCTTTGTATTATCTTTTATTGCAATATTATTCTCAATAAAGAAAGTCATTCGATCCAACTTCATTACTCTATTAGTATTACTGACAATGCTCTCTGGAATTATTTTCTGGTTTTTAAATGCTCCTGATCCAAGATTTGGTTTTGGATTTATACTTGGGTTTATTGGTGTAGTTTCTTACCTGGTTTTTAAAGAAAAAGAAATTCTCATTGGAAAAAATGTATTGATCGCTATTTTGCTTCTTGCCACAGGATCGATATTTGCATACACTGGATATCGATTTATATTTTTTTTCAGCAAAGAGCAATTATTAATTCCTTTGGGGATTAAAAAAACTGAGTATAAAATTTTCGATTGTGATGGAATAAAAATCAATTCCCCTGCTGCACATAAAGAACTTGGCATTACTCCGATTCCCTGCACTGATCTTAGTTGTGAAAAATTTTCCCCCCGAGGAAATAAAGTAGAAGATGGCTTCAGAGCTAAATAGCGTCTTTGATACTTTTTCCACTCATCGCTTTACTGATCGCCATATCCATCACTCTTTCTGCATAAGGTCGCGAGATCTCATTTAATGATTCTGTCTTTTGATGTATCAGGTCCTTATTTTCTGAATTAAGCGCCGATCTGAGATCATCAATTGCTTTTGTGGTTTTGGCAATTTCTTCAAGTAAAAGAAACTCAGCGTTCTTTTTTAGAAATTTTTGTGTAGTATCGATCAACTGCTGCGCTTCAGTTTTAGCTTCAACTAATGCTCTTGTTTTTACATCCTCACTCGCATGTTGAATAGATTCCATTAGCATTTTTTCAACTTCACCATCAGTTAATCCGTATTGTGGTTTTACTTCAATGCTTTGTTCTACACTACTTCTTAGTTCTTTTGCTTTTACATTTAATATTCCATCAGCATTGATCAAAAAAGATACTTCCACTTTGGCAAGTCCTGCAGGCATAGCCGGAATTCCTGATAAATTAAATTCAGACAGTTTGCGGTTATCTTGTACCAGATCCCTTTCGCCCTGGAAAACAGAGATCCTCATTCCGTTTTGACCATCTTTTTGCGTTGTATATTGACGGCCCGCTTTAGAAGGAATTTTTGAATTACGTGGTATCAATACATCCATCAACCCTCCCATTGTTTCAATGCCCAATGATAGCGGTGTAATATCCAGCAATAAAAAATCTTTATTGTTTCCTGCAAGAATATCAGCTTGTACAGCGGCACCAAGCGCCACTACTTCATCTGGATTTAATTCATCATGAACTTTTCTCCCAAAAAATTTACTTACTGACGCCTTTACTATTGGCACTCTCGTTGATCCACCAACCATTATCACTTCATCAATATCACCTGACGAAAGTTGTGCATCAGCCAATGCGCTTTTGCAACATTGAATAGTTTTATTAACCAAAGACTGAATTAGTTTTTGAAGTTCAGCTTTATTTAATTCAAGTTGCTCTCCTCCCGCTGCACCTTTAAAATTTTCATTACTGCTTAAATATTTCTTCGCTTCTTCTGCTTTCAATCTTAATTCCTGCGCAAGACTTTTATGTGTATTTAATTCTTCTTCCTTTATTCCTTTTTGATTTATCCAATGTTTTACAATTGCATGGTCAAAATCATCACCCCCCAGATAAGTATCCCCGTTTGTTGATAACACTTCAAATATTCCATTGCTAATACGCAAAACAGAAATATCAAAAGTTCCTCCGCCGAGATCATAGACTGCAACGGTTTTTGTCTCGTCATTTCTCATACCTAAACCATAAGCAAGACTTGCTGCTGTTGGTTCATTCACTATCCTTAATACGTCAAGTCCAGCCAATTTACCTGCATCTCTTGTTGCCTGTCGTTGCGCATCGTTGAAATAAGCTGGCACGGTGATCACGGCTTTTGTTACCGGTGTTTTTAAAATATGCTCGGCCCTTTTTTTTAATTCAATAAGTATGTAAGAAGATAATTCCACAGGTGAATAAAACTTTTCCCCTACTTGTATTTTCACTAAGCTCTCAGTATTATCATCGATTACTTTATAAGAAAAAAAAGATGATCTTTCTTTAATGTCATTATAAGATTTACCCATCAATCTCTTTACAGAGAAGATGGTGTTCTGCGGCTCAGAGATAAGATAATTTTTTGCTTCATCGCCAACAGTGATCGATGCGGTATTATCAAAGTGAACGATCGAGGGCACCAATGCATTGCCATCATGTTCTTTAAGCACAAGCGGCTTCCTGCTTTCAGGATGAATGATAGCGACTAAGCTATTCGTTGTTCCAAGATCAATTCCCACGATCATTTCCTGTTGTTGTAAACTGCCTGTTGCTATATTGATTGCTATTTTACCCATCTGAATAAAGTCAAAATTTAAAAGTCGAAAATCTATTGCTGGCAAAAGTATTAAAGTATAAGACTCCCGCCTTTACGAAGTACGAAACAAAAAAGTTCCCGCATTATTCGGGAACTTTTGAATTTTTAATTTTGAGTTCTGGCTTTATCTCATTAAATACATTTTACCGTACCCCTTATTAAAGTATTTGTCTGTATTGTCTTCATTATCTTTTTCTGTACTTCTGTATTTATCCAGCGATTTGCCATTGAGATTCGTTATCACACGATACAGGTATATACCATTGGCAAGTTTCTGCCCGTATTGATCCGTTCCATCCCATTTGAACTCCGTGATATTTCTACCGATATGCAATGGCCCTAATTCGTCTTTGGTTATTTCTCTTACGATCTTACCTGTGATAGTCATGATCTGTATCCTGATATTCTGCGGGACTTCGGCTCCGGTAATTGTAAATACAAATGCAGTTGATGTGGTAAATGGATTCGGATAATTCAGCATGTTTGAGATCATTGGTTTGTTGATGACCTGAAATCCGACCTTATATTCGACATTTCCTGCTGTGTTTCCGCTCCTGTCTTTACCAGATACTGTCAATTCATAATCTCCATCAAGCGGGAAGTAAGGCAGGAAGTCGATCGTAGCTGTATTATCGGCGTTCGGTGCATTACCCGGAGGGGTAAATTTCAATGTATCGCTTGTATTAAAGAAGTAAGAACGTGTAACGCCATTTGGATAATGTACTTGTATTTGAGCACCAGATGTGTCATTTAATAATAGCCATTTATTTTCATCTTTAAGCTTAATCGTAATATGAGGTTTAGATGCCACGATATCTCTGTTAAGAATATGCACGCCATCAAAAGTTACATCGAGTAATGGATTCACTTTATCTGACCTAACATAGAAAGTCCGGTACATAAAGTTGTTAAAATGGAACTGTTCCGGCTGATCATTATCAGGATTTACATCAAGAAAGAAGGTATTTAAGCCACTTAAACCTGATGTTGTTGTAAGATTTCTTACATGCAATGTATCACCGCTGATCAATGGTTTGAATTTTGCCGAAGGCGAAATTACATTTTGCACATTATTCCTATCTGTTACGATCAATTTTACTTTAAGGCTATCAAAATTTGCATCGCTTATATTTTTAAATGCGACTTTAAAATCAAGGGGCTCTCCTGCATCAAGTGTGTCCTTGAACTGGAAGAATACATTTGGTGTCAATGCTCCTTCCGGTATCGGTACATAGGTTAGTCGCCAATATCGTAGCTGGTAAGGAGTCAGGTTGATCGAATCAAGATTCCTCATTCGCAATTTTAAAAATGGATATTGAGCAGCATTGATCGTTGAAATATCAACATCCTGCTGGCCCGTATTTAAACCACTCATTATTGTTGTTTCTATGCCCGCATTGTCTATTCCGATAATATCTACAGTTGGCTGGTCGCCGGCTGACACATCAACAGTTGATCCACTCCATCTTAATTGTTTCCATTGTTTGGCCGCACCAAACACCGGAGAAGTTGTATAACCTAAAGTATCTGGAGTAGGGCAGGCTACGCTCAACAAAATACGGTCATAAATATTCTCGGCGAATTTAATAGAAGGCGTATATGTAGCAAGACTGTTCTTTTTATAAACAAATACAAATGCGTTCGTAGTATCATACTGATCAATTGATGTAAAGCCCTGGTTTTTTAATGTATGATATAAAGAAATTCCGGGTCCATAATAGGCAGTATCTGCTTTCCATACTGAGGCATAGGTATTAGGTCCCCAGTCGTAATAAGGCGAGGTATTACTTCTAATGGTAACATAAGCCCCCTCTGGTACAATATTCTCGAGAAACTCTCGTGCTTTTCTTCTTGAAGCAGTGTCGCCGAGAGAAAAAAGAAAATTAAATCCCCTGGCAAATGAAAAACCACAAAAATTACCGCTACCAAATAAGGTTCCTGTAGTGTTTTCCATTGGCTGAAACGAAATCGGATCAAAAACATTAATGATTAATTCATCATAAACGCAACCGGGGCCAACACTATTTTTACCGTTAACATTAATATAAAAATCAGCCGCGTTTGGTGAACTTATTGGATATATACCTGATCTTATAAACAACTGATTTAATACTGGATGGTATTCCCAGGTGCGGTTAGTGGAATCTATAAATACTCTTTCTGAGAATGATCTTGTATGTTGATAAAAGTGCGATTGATTAAATCCAACATCACTGTTTGCTAAGTAAACAAAAGATGCCTCATTCCATTTTGAGGGGTTTCCGGCACCATCAAGTGGTGATATCCGCCAGTAATAAACAGTGCTGTCAGTAAATGTAATTGTCGGGCTAAATTCAAGTAATCCTCCAATTGCAGTAACATTTACAGTATGCTTAAATGAGGAATTGAAGAAATCCGTTGTATCAATTTCCATCCGGTATTGTTTTGATGGACTGAATGGATTTGCCGTTGAGGCATACAACTTAATGTTTTGCTTATTTATAATTGCATAATTTAAAGGATACACCGGTCTTGCATCATCTTCAAAAATGAACACATCTTTTGTGATCGTATTATTATTTTCCCATGATTCATCAACTGCGTTATCTGCGTCTATTGTTACTCTAATTTGATTAAGCCCTTGCTCAGTTGTTGGGTTTATATGAAGTATTACGGATATTGAATCTGCATAACGTATACCCGGAATTGTATCCTTAAGAACTGGAATGAAATTGCCACTGGTGGGAGTTTTGCGTTCAACTAAGATCGCAATGTCTTTATTAACGGCCCTACCTTGGTTTAGGAATTTTGCATCAACTTTAAAAACTGTATCTGCAACTGAAATAAATGATGGAGAAACTTTCACCATCGGATCCTCAATAACATAATCAGGTTTCAAATGATTGTTAGGGTGGATTGCCGGATCACCATGCAATGTATTTTGTTCTGTATGCATGCGGGCAAAGAAATCGAGTTGGGATTTTTCATTAAAAACGTCTATCACAGTTTGTCTCAATATTTCACCATAAGTTTTGCCATACATTGTTTTGGCTTCGTTGGTGTATGTTTTCGTATTATAAATATCAAGATAGGCCGGAATACCAAAGTGAGAGCTGGCGATAAACGCAATGGCTCCCCTGTTAGGAGTCAGCAACCATCTTTCAGAAAGAGTTTCTTTTGTATAGAACCTGGCGGGGTTAAAATTAAAAAAGTTACCCGCCAAACATCCCATTGCTATGAACAAAGGATATTTACCCGGGTTATTATATTGTTCCGGATTATCCAGGTTAAAATCAAGTACTGTTGCTGAAGAGTGACCAAAATATGTAACCTGGTTAAGTCCTTCCGCAAAAAGATCTTTTATATGCTGATCAGTAATTGCCTGTATAGTCTCTGTAGAGGATTTTTTAAACGTTGTTACATTACCACCAAACAAGGTATCAGAAATAATTTGCTTGTATTTATTCATGTAACCGCCAAGCTGTGCAACAAGTTCCGGCTCACTACCACCACTCACATGTACTACGTTTTTCGTCCAGGCTATGTCCTGAACCAATGGCGATGAGACTGTTTGAGCGGCTTCGTATTCCTTTACCTTTGCCAAATAAGTTGCTATTTCCCCCCCATCTATCACCGACAAACGTCCGATTGGTGTAAGCGGAATTTGTTGTCTCACATCTGCACTGAGTAATATATCTGAAGCAGGAGCTCCAAAAGTTGGAACAATGTTTAATCTCTCAATGTCAGGATTGGATAAAATTTCTGCATAGCGATATTGATCGTATACCACCGCATGCCCGATCATAAACACAAATTTTGGTGCTGTGGAAAAATTAGCCCTAGCCCAACGTAAAAAATTTCTAACTGAATTAGGATGCTTCTTTATACCAAATGCAAATTGATCAACCAGCTCATCTATTTCATAAATTTTAGCATTGTAAGCTCCACCAGCTGATGAACTACGATAAGCCCTGTAATCATCCACCGGATTTGAACCGCCAGGACCCGAATACAAACGCGGATGAGAAATGATAAGATAATCTCCCTGGTTAGCCGCAAGATTATAATTAATAAAAATTCTTTGCTTTATTGTGCCGACGGTCGCAATGTTTGAAGGATCAAGGCTGATCAATACAAACTTTCTGTCAACCATTGAAGGATCTAATGCAAACTTCAGTAATGCTGGATTAGAAATATCACCTATATATCTTTTACCATTTGTAATATCGTATAAAACAGGAGCTGTTGAACCGTAATTGAAATTGGTTATTTCAAGATAATTACCTGCCGGATTTGCAGGCAGATCGAATTGGAAATTCATAGTATCTCCGAAATTAAAAATTCTTGGGTAAGTCAATTCATACTGAGCTACTACCAACCTGTCATATGCACCGTTACTTTGATTTGTTATTTCAATTGTATTAAACCCATTTAGTAATTTTGCTAATGGAACACTAACAGAAGATTTTGTTTGGTTCAGATAATCCATTTGCGTTCCGAAAATGCTATCGGCATTCAGCTTAACTCTAAATGTCCGTAAGTTGATACTATTACCAGCAGCATTGATACTGAAAGTGGCGTCTGGACCTGAAGCATAAGGATATAATTTATGCCCCACGTTTAAAGAATTACCGGCATAAATATCCCGACAAACAAAACCCTCCCCTTTATCATAAGAAGAGGAATGGACATATTCTCCGGCATCAACATAATAGCCCGGGTTAATATAATCAAAAAAATATTTCCCTTCGGCAAACATAAAATATGGTTCCGGAGGAAGAATATTGCCGGCCACATTATTTACTGTATTCAGTAGTCGCCTATTTCCACCAACAGGGTTTATAGTTAAGAAGAATGCAGCTGTGTCAGTTTGAAGACTATATTTATTGTTTAAAATAAAACTTGTATCCCTATAAAGTGTGCTATCGGGAAGACCATCATTTCTTTCACCCCAAAATTCAATAAAATCACTTCCGCCTAAAGGACCTGAAGGAACTGAAGTATAAATAGGGATCTCACGTCCATTTCTCCAAAGCTGAAATTGTTCAGCAGGTATGCTTCCAATTCCTTTCGATGCAAGTACGGTTTGAGAGATCCTGTAAAGACCAGTTTTACCTACATAGAATTTATAATAGGTTTTACTGTAATCGATCCACTCATTGTTATATGGAAAAGTCTGCGCAGTAGCAGACAATCCGGGAATGGCGATTAGCAGTATAAGGAAAATTCTTTTCATCAAAATAATTTTATCTGTGGTTCAGATTATTTTTTCTTTTTGTTTTTATCACTTACCATATCCAGCTTCAATGAAAATACATGTGTGAATAAAGGATTTGATTGATTGGCCAGGTTAGTAAATGCATAATCTATAGTGATATTGGAAATTTTAAAACCAGCACCTGCACTTGGTTGGTATATCCATACTTTCTTTAGATTTAAAGTATCACCGTCAGCCAATGCTTTCTGGAAATTATTGATGCCTGCTCTTACATAAAAAATGTTATTGATATTACATTCAAGGCCAAGTTTTGGATCTGCACTTATAGGGTCAGCGCTGATAACTGTATTTCGTTGACCATCAAAAGTGAGATCAAGATTTGCTTCGGCAAGAAGGCCAACTTTCTTACTAATTCGAAAATCACGGGCAACACCCAAAACAAGTCTTGGTGCAGTCATCTCCGATGATTTTACCGGTATTTCATTGTTCGTTAAGTATAAAACTTCTTTTTCCTTTTCAGTAAATGTAAATGACCATGTATTAAATGTAGTAGTGATGTCTCTGCCAGCAATACCAAATTTCCATTTGCCCTGGAATATTTGTAAACCTGCATCTAATCCAAAGCCCCATGCTTTTGCAAACTTGCCTACGCTGCGATGAATAACTTTTGCATTTATTCCAAACTGGATATTCTTATTATCACTTTCCTTTAATTTTTGTGCTAATGATAAAATAAAAGCATAATCAGCAGAAGAAAATGCCTGGATGTTATTATAGTTGATAGAACCATCGGGTTCCACCAGGAATAATGTATTCATGATATCATCTACTGCAAAGCGAAGACCTGTAATAGCAAATGTTCTTTTATTATTTGTTGTAGGAAAAGCAGCACTAACAAAATCATATTTACCGATGCCAGCAAAATATTCTGCATGCATTATGTTTATCTCAGGATTATTTTTGATACCAACAAGACCAGCAGGATTCCAATAACCAGATGTTCCATCTTTCACTGATGCCACTTGAGCACCGCCCATTGAAAGACCCCTTGCACCTGCGCCAATATTCAAAAATTCATTGGAATATTTTCTGAACTGCGAGTAGGTTGTCAGGCTTGCAAATAGAATTAATAGGGTTAGGTAGCTATGTGGTCGTTTCATGGTTCCAATTTTCGAATAAGCACTTTTTATTAGTTTTTCATCGGTGCGGAAAGCTTGTAAAATTAGATTTTAAGCGCTGAAATACATAGAAATCAGCGAAAAATCCAGCTTTGAAAACGAATTAGTTAGAAAAATATTGCCGTTTCTGCCTTGGTTTCTTTTTGCTTTACATTTGTGCCAAATCTTTTAAGGATGAAACTCTTAGATGAGCTTAAGTGGAGGGGAATGATACAGGATATTATGCCAGGCAGTGAAGAACAATTGAATAAGGAGATGACTTCAGGCTATGTCGGCTTTGATCCGACAGCTGACTCTCTTCATATTGGCAGCCTTGTGCCAATTCTGCTACTTGTGCATTTGCAAAAGGCTGGGCATAAACCATATGCCTTGGTTGGTGGTGCAACGGGAATGGTAGGCGATCCAAGTGGAAAAAGCGAAGAAAGGAATTTACTGAGCGAAGAAACACTGCGCCATAACCAAGAGGGGGTAAAAAAGCAACTGATGCAGTTCCTTGATTTTGATCCATCAAAACCAAACTGCGCCGAAATGGTGAACAATTACGATTGGTTCAAAGAAATAAGTTTCCTGAGTTTTATTCGTGATGTTGGTAAACATATTACCGTGAACTACATGACAAGTAAAGACAGTGTGAGAAAAAGGCTGGAAGGAGAAACCGGGATGAGCTTTACTGAGTTTACATACCAGTTAGTTCAAGGTTATGATTTTTATTGGTTGTATAAAAACAAAAATGTAAAGCTGCAAATGGGTGGCAGTGATCAGTGGGGAAACATTGTTACAGGAACCGAATTGATCCGAAGAAAAGATAGTGGCGAAGCCTTTGCATTTACTTGTCCATTGATCACAAAAGCAGATGGTGGTAAGTTCGGAAAAACAGAAAAAGGAAATGTCTGGCTTGATCCGGCCAAAACATCTCCTTATCAATTTTATCAATTTTGGTTAAATGCAAGTGATGATGATGCAGAAAAATGGATCAGGATATTCACTTTTCTTGATAAACTCACTGTTGATTCATTGATAGCAGAACATAAAAAAGATGCGGCAAAGAGATCACTGCAAAAAAAACTGGCTGAAGAGGTAACAAAATTTGTACACGGCAATGAAGAATTGAAAAAAGCTATTGAAACAACAGAAAAATTATTTTCCAATCAACATGCTTCGGCAGAAGATCTGACCGTAGATGAACTTGAAGGCATGGACGGCATTATAAAAATTGATTTTGAAAAAAATAAGATTGCCGCAGGGATTGATATTGTTACCTTTTTAGCGGAAACAAAGATTTTTCCGAGCAAAGGGGAAGCGAGAAAAACAGTCCAAGGTGGCGGGGTAAGCATTAACAGAAAAAAAATTGAGAACATTCAACAGTCCATAGAAAATAATTTGTTGTTGCACGATAGATATATCCTGGTTCAAAAAGGAAAAAAGAATTACTACCTCGTTAATTGCAATTAATTTTTAACATCCTTCTTAGCAGTGGTTTTTATTTTGTTGATACTTTTGTATTGCCATTAAAAAACATGAAAGTCATTGTAATTATCATTTCCTTTTTTACTTTCTCTTCTTGCTATGCAAGTGATTCAACTTATACAATTAAAATTAATTTTCTTTACGGCTCAAGACCTGCGAAAGGTTATCATCAGCAAGAATCAAAACGATTTGGTGGCATAAAAGGCGGTCATGTCAATATCGAAGCTGGTGGCCGTGTGCTGGACTTCAGACCGGGAAATAATCCACTTGTTCCAAACAATAAAAAACCAAGCGGCGGTTTCAGTATAAACGATTCTATTTATTGGAACAGCGAAACAGATAAATGGACAACAGTCGTTGTTCCTGTTTCTCAAGAGCAATTTATGACTTTGCAAAAACTGATTGATTCATTTACTGCAAAAACTCCTTATGACTATGCAATTTTCGGTATGCGATGCGCAGCTGCAAGCTATGATGTGCTAAGTAAGATCGGCTTGTTCAAAGAATATCCAAACACGAAAAATGTTGCCACACATTTTTATCCAAAGCTCTTAAGAAAGAAAGTTTTGAAATGGGCTACTGATAATAATTACAGCATTATATCCCATGATGGAAGATCAACAAGAAAATGGGAATCAGATAAAGGACTTTTATGAGCCTTTGATCACCTTCCACATTTCATCAGCTACCAATTGATTTCCTTTTGCATTTAAATGAACACGGTCAGTAGTAAGAATGCCACGATCTTTATTATCAGGGTTGTTTTTAATGTTGTAATCAAGAAATGCTTTCCGCAGATCAACTAAAGCCAGGCTATTTTTTAAAGCGATCCGGCGAATGATATTACTATATTCATTCATATCTCCATCCTGCGGATTACTAAAATCAGTCTTCTCTCCTATTGCTGCCGGCGTACTAAGAATAATCTTTATATTTTTTGCTTTCAATTTATCAATGATAGCCTGATAAAATTTTTCAAATTTATCAGCGTCGGTGCCCGTGCCTGAAGAAGATTTATGCCATACATCGTTTACACCAATATAAATAATAACCATATCCGGGTTTTTTGCAAGTACATCACTATCCATTCTTAGATACAGATCATATATCTTATTACCGCCAATACCTGCACCAATAAATTCATATTTATCTCCGGAACCTTCCACTTTGCACATACTATCAACTCTTACAATATAACCACCTCCCTGTACACCCGCCTGTGTTATAGAATCTCCAAAAAAGATCACCTTTGTTTTCTTTTGAAAAGTAAAAGATGTCATCAACATTACAACCATTGAAAAGAAAAAAAGTTTCATAATAATTATGTTTGACACAATTTAAACTAAAAAAGCATTCATAAAGAATGCTCCTAAAATCAAACCTCAAACTCCAACCCTCTAATTATCATTCAACATCCACTTGCTTCTTAATAACAGCTCCTTCACTTGCTTCCATTAAAAATTTCCTTTCACTTATAACATAACCATTCCCTTTTTCACAAAAATGAACTTTTAAATTTTCAATAGAGATCGGGTTGCCATCTGGAATATCACCAATATTGTTATGCAAAATATCATGGCCATCAATGATCACAACGAGGCCACTTCCTATTGCTTCCATTTTATCTCCATCTGTGATTAACATACCGGTATCTTCTCCCAAACCTATACCAATACAACTTGGATTAGTTGCAACTGATTGTGCCAATCTCCCAAATCTTCCACGTTTTTCAAAATGAGAATCAATGATCACAGAATCAATAAACCCAAGACCGGTCGTGATCTTTACTTCACCTTTTAAATGAGCTCTTGTTGCATTGCCTTCATAGATCATCGTTTTACTCATTGCCATGGCGCCTGCTGAAGTTCCGGCAATTAAAAAATCTTCATTCATGTAGCGCCTCTGCATGATCGCAAGAAATTCTGTGCCACCATCCGTTACACTCAATCGCAATTGATTTCCCCCACTAAACATTACGGCATCACAGGTTTTTATTCTTTGCAAATATTCTTTGTTCAATGTATCCTGCCGTGTACGAACATGCATTATATCAACATTTTCACAACCGATCTTACCAAATGCATTTCGGTAGTTTTCCCCAACTTCCATAGGAATAGTAGAAGCGGTCGTGATGATCTCAATTCTTGCACTGGGACCACCGGCTTCCTGCACTACACGACGTAAAATGCCTAACTCAAAAAAATTAAGATTACTTCGATAGACTTCCCCGGCTTCAAGATCGGTGCCTTTATCTTCCGCACCTCCGATTGCAATAAGTGTTCCTTTAGGAATGCTCATTTAAAGGGTTTGATTAGCGACAAATATAATCAGGATGACTATAACGTCTTTGTCGTTGCTGGCATTTTGTTAATATGTGGAAAATTATGGGCCGGGCTGTATAATTTTTATTAAGCCTTCGTTGCGTCGCACTCTTGTGCTGCAACAATTCTACTCAGCAATTGTTGCAGTAGTCTGCCCGGAGTGAAAGCAAAGGGGTCCGGTAACTCTATGCAGCATCTTAAAGTATTTGATTTTTAAGGATCTTATTAAGGAATATATCCAAGCTAAATCAAAAATGCTTTTCAAAAAGAAGCCCTCTGAGGAATCAGAGGGCTGTGTAATTGAAACGAAAACCAACGATTGCCCATCCTGTGATGGGAAGAGTTTTTTGCCCTTATAGTTAGATAACAACTTTGTGCTTTGTAAACAAAACTACCGGCTGTTAATTTCGAAAGACATGACATTTATCAATTTATAAAATGAGATATATCAGAAAACAAAAAACCGTTTTCCTTTTGGAAACGGCTCTTTAAAAACAAAGAACATGAAAATATCAAAGTGCAAAGGTCACATGTACCATCCCTTTCACTTTTTGTTTAGTTTGATCTTCAGCAAAATTTTGAGCAATTGGAAGTTGTGCATTAAACCCTACAGATATCTTATTAAACCCAAATTCAACACCAATTGCGCCTTGTAAAAGCGAACCACCGGTAAGATCCACTTTAGCAGATTGCAATTTGCTTTCTGCAGTGTTTTCATATAGTAACCCGAGATTGGGGCTAATCATTGTTTTTTTTGCATTGAACCCATAAGAAATGAAACTGTTGGCAGAAAATTTATTCCCAAACCGATAATCATCTTTATTAGTGCTACTTATTTTATAATTGGCCTGTGTGGTCATGGCGATTTTTCCAACTCTTAAATTATACATCCCGTTCAATAAAATATCGGTTGAACCGGCACCAAGCTGAATATTCGCCGCCGACGCAACATCCGGATCGTTTGGTTCAATCGCAAATTTACCGGTTGGCAATTTCAATCCCCCACCCAACCATAGCTCCTGGTTGATATTTTTACCGCTCCCGGTTTTAGAATTCACCTCAAATACTTTATAGTTCATCAATATAATGGCATCACCAAGCCCTTTTAAATTGGTAACTCCTTCATCCGATTCCTGGTGATTGATATTAAATGGCACAAGTCCAAGCATTTGAAAATGTTTTCCAATATTCCAACCACCCCACAACTCAATCGTTTGGTAAAAGTCGTTGCTATATTGCGAAGGATCGCTTACGAGCCTTGTGTTGAATTTATTATAATGGTACCGCAACCCAATAAAATGACTCTTGAACTGGGGTAGCATTCCAAAATAATAGTTTCCGACTCCACAACCACATATTTCACAGGCCGAAGACTGTGCCTCGGTAAAGAATAAAATAGTAATCGCAATCAAATATTTCTTCATAAAAAGCTCTTTTAACCTGAATAGATTTGAATCGTAAAGACTTAGCGAAAGGATGCGTTGAGTCGCTTTTTAAGATACAAATATCCTTTTTTTTTAAAGATTTAAGAAGAGTATCGACGCCATGGCGCCCAAACATGATATGTGTCAAAAAATGGGATGAGTTTACTCACCTGTATACGAAAACAGCAAGATTAATTTTGATAAATTTTTTCATGATGATGAAAGTCATGTTTTCTCTTTTTTTATCCAGTTAATATTGATTAGTGATCAGGAGTAAGAGTTATGTATCAAAATATTTATAAAATAGAACCCTTTTCTTTTGTGACGGATATCGTAAAACATGATTATCGTACGGCTGAAATATTTAGAAAATATGATATAGATTTTTGTTGTGGCGGTAAATGGTCACTCGAGATGGTTTGTCAAAATAAAAATTTAGAAACAAATGAAGTGATAAATGACCTGAGAAAGATCGTCCGGCAATCACCTTCGAATGCGGCAATCGATTTCGATCAATGGGATATCGATTTCCTTGCCGATTATATTTTAAATGTTCATCATCGGTATCTTGAAAGAGCTTTACCTGAAGTACAGGAGCAGGTAAAAAAGTTCCTGGATGGCCACAGAAAAAAATTCCCTGACCTTGAAGAGATCGAGAATATCATTGAGCGTTTTATGAAAGAGATGCCACCTCACATGAGACAGGAAGAAAATATCTACTTTCCTTATACTAAACAGATCAACCATGCTTACAAACACCGGGAATCTTATGCAAGACTTTTTATAAGAACACTGCGCAAACCACTTGAAGAAGTAATGCTAAAAGAACATGAAACTACGGGACAAAATCTGAACAGACTCAGAACAATAACAAATAACTATACTCCACCTGAGAATTCATGTATCACTCATAAGGTAACATTTTCTAAACTTAAGGAGCTCGACAAGGACCTTGTGCAACATATACATCTTGAAAGCAATATTCTTTTTCCAAAAGCAATTGCGATGGAACAGGAGCTTTTAAAAGATAAGTAACAAGAATCTTTTTTTCGCATTCTTCATAAATCATCCTTTTCATTGATTCAAGTCATTACTTCTGTTTTACCATATGGATAGTTTTGTTTATAAATAAGCTATACTATGCCATTAAAAAATAATAAACCTATCATATTTACAACAGATCTTTATTGGTCTGCAGACAAGATTGGGATTGTTGGTTCACCTTCATTAAAATCCTTTTCGGTATCCACGCCACAGGAATTTGGTGGACCCGAAGGTGAATGGAGCCCTGAACATTTATTTCTAAGCTCGATTACAAGTTGCTTTATGAGCACTTACCTGGTATTTGTAAATAAAATGAAGATTGAAAATACAGGTTTTGAATGCACTGCAACGGGCCAGGTAGAGATAGTAGATGGCAAATACAAATTCACTTACATACATATTTATCCGAAAGCATTTGTGGGTAATGATTTTGATGTGGAAAGAGCAAAAGTAGCAATGGAAAAAGCAAAAAAATATTGTCTTATTTCTAATTCTGTTAATGCCGAGATCGTACAACATCCTGAAGTCGTAATTGCAAAACAACATGTGATCAATTACGCTGCTTAATCAATAATATTTTTAATTTCTAAAACTAAAAATTATGAAAGGGCTTGTAATCTATAAAGGCAAATACGGGGCCACCAAACAATATGCGATGTGGATAGGGCAAGAACTGCAATTACCAGTGGCTTCAGCTGATCGTTTCCCGGTTGATGAGTTACCGAAGTATGATTATTTTATTCTTGGATCAAGTGTATATATCGGGAAACTGGAAATAAAAGACTGGTTAAAGAAAAATTTTGACTTATTGCAGAATAAAAAGATACTTTTCTTCCAGCTATCTGCATCACCTCCCGAGCAAATAGAAAAAAGAGAAAGTTATAATAAGGCATCCCTTCCTCCCGATATTCTGCAAAAGATCAGGTTTTATTATTTACCAGGAAGAATGATCATAAGAAATCTTTCTGCATGGGACAGGTTAATGCTTAAAATGGGTGCAAAACTTACAAAAGATCCGGTCGAGAAAAAAACAATGCTTACCGATTTGGATCATGTAAAAAAAGAAAATGCGCTTCCTATCATTGAGGCTGTAAGAACATTTACTGAAATGCGTGAGCCAGAAATGGTTTAATATAGAACATTTTTTCATTTTATTCTTTTAGCTACATTGGCTACTTTGAGATTAAATACAAATGCAGTTTATCTATGCTCGGCCAGGCACACATGACATCGCTTTTTGAGAATGCAACGGAAGGTATCATACTAACCAATGGAAATGGTCATATTGCACTTGCAAATCCAGCTGCCGAAAGAATGTTTGGTTATAATGCGGGTGAATTAGAGAATCTTCCTGTTGAAGTTTTAATTCCCGGTAATTTCAGACCCGGGCATAAAGCATTGCGTGAAGGCTTTCACAAAAAACCATCCAATCGTTCTATGGGCGCCAACAGAGACCTGTTTGCATTAAAAAAAAATGGAGAAGAGTTTCCTGTTGAAATAAGTTTAAGTCATTACAAAAAAAATGATGAGCTTTTTGTCATCGCATTTATTGTTGATATTACTTTAAGAAAAGAAGCTGAGCAAACTCTTGTGAAGAAACAAAATGAATTAGAAAAAGTTACTTTTGAAATAAGAAAACTCAATACCGAACTTGAAAAAAAGGTTGACGAACGAACACATATTCTCAAAGAGGCCCTGGAAAAACTGGAACAATCACAAACCGAACTACACGAAGCATTGGATAAAGAAAAACAGCTGAATGAAATAAAAAGCCGCTTTGTTTCGCTGGCCTCGCATGAATTCAGAACTCCGCTTAGTGCCGTTTTATCTTCCGCTGCACTCATCTCAAAATATACAAAAGAAGAAGAACAGCAAAAAAGAAATAAGCACATTGACCGGATCAAAGATTCTGTAAAACATCTCAATGATATCCTTGAAGATTTTCTATCATTAGGGAAGCTAGATGAAGGCCGTATCACCACCGACCCTGGCGAGTTCAATCTTAAGGAAATGATCGATGAAACATTGGCAGATGTGAAAGTGGTTCTAAAGCCCGGACAAAAATTTAATTTTAAATATGAAGGAGAGGAAAAGATAAATGCCGATAAAAATTTGCTGAGGAATATCCTGATCAACCTGATAAGCAATGCAGCTAAGTTTTCAGAAGAAGATTCGCCTATTACAATCTCGGCAAAGAGTGACAGTGAAAAAAATGTAATAACGGTAGCAGATAAAGGAATTGGCATTTCCCAAAAAGACCAGGAGCATTTATTTACCATGTTTTACAGGGGATCAAACGTTACCAATATACAGGGAACGGGGCTTGGACTCCATATTGTAAAAAGATATATTGATCTAATAAACGGAACTGTAGATTTGCAAAGCACATTGGGAAAGGGTACTTCTATCACCATAACATTTCCAAACGCAACAAATAATAACTAATGAAATCAATTCTTGTAATAGAAGACAATAAAGACATTAGGGAAAACACAGCAGAAATATTAGACCTTGCAGGCTACAAAACTTTTACCGCTGAAAACGGAAAAAAAGGAGTTGATATTGCTATTAAAGAAAGGCCTGATGTAATTGTTTGTGATATTATGATGCCCGAACTGGATGGTTACGGTGTGCTTCATATGGTAAGGAAAAATGAGAATACACAAGCTATTCCTTTTATATTTTTAACGGCAAAAACTGAAAGAAGTGATTTCCGCAAAGGAATGGAAATGGGTGCTGATGATTATGTTACTAAGCCGTTTGAAGATATTGAGCTGTTGAATGCAATTGAAATGCGATTAAAAAAAACAGAGATACTGGGCAATAAATATTCTTCATCTCAGCAGGGCTTATCGCAATTCATAAAAGATGTAAAAGATAGTGGATTAATGAAACAACTTGCTGATCAATACAGCATCGAATCGTATAATAAAAAACAATCTTTATACCTGGAAGGAAAACGGCCCAAACTTTTATATTATGTAGTGAAAGGAAAGGTGAAAGGTTTTAAAACACATGAAGATGGTAAAGAATATATAACCGATCTTTTTAGTGAAGGAGATTTCATAGGTCATTCTGCTTTGATAGAAGATAAAAATTATGACGACAGCGCTGTTATACTTGAAGATTCCGAGATCATGCAAATACCCCGCGAAGATTTTCACAAAATGATCTTTGGGGATCTGAGTATTGCAGCAAAATTCATCCGCATGATAACAAAAAATGTAAAGGATAAAGAAGACAGGTTGCTTAATCTCGCATACAGTTCTTTGCGTAAACGTGTAGCAAAAGCATTGGTTGATATCCGGGAAAAATTTAATACCGGCGGACAAAATAAACCGATCGAAATTTCAAGGGATGATATTGCTCATTACATTGGTACTGCAACCGAATCATTGATCAGGACGCTTAGTGATTTTAAAGCTGAAAAACTTATTGAAATAAAAGACGGAAAGATCTTAATTGCCAATCTTGAAAAGTTAAAGAATCTCTTATATTAATAACTGACGGCTATCCTTAAAGAAAAACTTTACTACTATTTTTATCCTTTTTTATTTTTAATTGCGCATGAAACCTGACCCGTTACGACAAATACAACAGCAATTAACTGAGTTGGAAAAGAAAATGCCATTAGAGGTTGAAAAAAGACAATTACTTTTTAAAAATATCTATCAACCACAATATCCGGAATCCATATTTTCCTAAAATTTAAGACCCAATGATCGAATATATATCGGCAAAAGAAGCAGTAAAAATTGTGAAATCCGGTAATAGGGTTTTTATTCATGGCAGCGCCGCTACCCCAGTGCATTTGGTTAAAGAACTTCAAAACAGGCATGACGAGCTTGAGAATATAGAGCTGATAAGTATCACTAATCTCGGAGATATTGATTTCGATAAATCTGAATACAGGAAAAGCTTTTTCTTTAATTCATTATTCGTGTCTGCAAATACACGATCAGTGGTAAACAGCAGCGATGGAGATTATGTTCCTGTATTTCTCAGCCAAATACCCCAATTGTTCCGAAAAAATATTTTACCTATTGATGTTGCTTTGATACAGGTTTCACCACCGGATGCACATGGCTATTGTACGCTAGGCACTTCGGTGGACATAGCTAAAGCAGCGGTAGAGACTTCCAAAATAATCATCGCACAGGTAAACCCCAAAATGCCACGAACACATGGTGATGGTTTTCTGCATATCAAAAAAATACATTCATTGGTTTGGCATGAAACTGATCTGCCCGAAGTGGATTATTCTTCCAAAGCAAATGATGCAATGATCAGAATTGGAAAAAATGTTGCAGCGCTTATTGACGACGGGGCTACGCTGCAAATGGGTATTGGAAGCATTCCTGACCAGGTATTACAAAATCTACAGGATCATAAAAATCTTGGCATTCATACGGAAATGTTATCAGATGGCATTATCCCGCTTTTAGAAAAAGGCATCATTAATAACAGTCTTAAAAAATTAAATGTTGGCCGTTCCGTTACCGGTTTTATGGCAGGCACAAAAAAACTCTATGATTTTGTAAATGATAACCCATCCATCAGGGTAATGGATATTGCTTATGTAAATGACACCAGTGTAATAAGGCAAAATCCCAAAGCAACTGCTATCAATAGCGCTATTGAAATTGATCTTACCGGGCAGGTATGCGCTGATTCTATTGGTACATATCAATATTCAGGCATTGGCGGCCAGATGGATTTTATGCGTGGAGCTTCCTTATCAGAAGATGGCAAGCCGATCATTGCCTTACCATCAGTAACTTCTAAAGGACAATCACGAATCGTGGCTTTCTTAAAAGAAGGGGCAGGCGTAGTTACTACGAGAGGTCATGTTCATTGGGTTGTGACAGAATACGGAGCAATAGACTTATTTGGAAAAAGCCTGAAGCAAAGAGGAAAATCTTTGATAAGTATTGCACACCCTGATCACAGGGAAAGCCTGGAAAAGTCTTTTTTTGAACGATATAAGTGAATTCCGAAATTCACACAGGTATCATGATGAGAATACCCAAAAGAAATGTTGAGTAGTTAAATGTAAGTGGTAGATCTATTTAAAAAGTACAGATAATCCGACATTTGATAAAAAGATAATGCATAAAAAAAAGAGACCGAAAAATTTCAGCCTCTTGTAAAAATGTTTTTAAATCCTTATTCTTTTTTGCCGAGATAAAAACTTCTGTTCATTCTGAATCCCAAAGCAAATTTTCCATCTTTAATAAAGTTTGTATTCCTGGTAAGCTGTTCAATGTTTGTAGCGGCCGTTGTGTTACCAACAAAGAATTGGAATACGTGTCCGCCGGTATTGAATTCAAGACCAAGAGCCAAAAGATCAGGTTCGTAATTAACTATATTCCCGGTTTTGGTAATTACATTCTCATACATATTGAATTGGTGGGAATATTCAAATGTTAACGCCTTATTTGGTGAAAGCTGGTATTTTGCTCCCATTCCTAAAGAAAAAATATCATTGCTGTTCTCCATTCCATACGGTACTATATTATAGTGAATATATGTCGGCATGATCTGCAATGAAAAAGTTTTTGAAAACTTTCGGGCTATAAGCAACTGGTGCATGTATGTGAATTTATTCCAACCCAGTTTATTTTCCTCAATCGTATCGACAGGGTTCGATTGTGCATCGATATTTACCAGTGAGATCCATCCGATCGAAACCGGGCTGTTTTGTTTACCAGCTTGTTTCAAGATCTTAAATTTTGCCCATCCTTCAAACATTGAATTACCGGTTAATGCAAATCCAACATTAGCAAAATTTGTCGGAGAATAATCAAATGACAGGTAGGTATGCGCAATACCAGAGTTAAAACCAAATACCTGGGCCAGGTTCTGACCGGCATCCTGCTCTTTATTCCATATCACTCCAAAATGGTGTGCAATCATAAACTGGAGGTTTCCTTTTGGAACTATTTCAACGCTGTGCATATTAATTATATGGCTGGAATTAAAAGTCGATTTGACTTTCTTTTTCGGTTTTACAACTGTCGCATCAGCCAGGCTATCTTGTCCGAAAGAAGTAAGAAAGAATGCTGAGGTAAAAACTAAAAGTGATAATATCTTTTTCATATCAGCTTTTTTAAATTATAAATGTTTCTTTTCCGTTATTGGATGAATAAATTATTGAGGTTGTCCCTGTACGATCCATGTTTTAAAGGTATTGGTGACGCAGGATGATAAACCTATCACACCACCCGGATGGCCACTGCTTCCGCCACTATTCATCATAACTAATAAAGTATTTTTGTCTGCAACCATCTTGTTGTAATCAAGAACCGGCCCACGACCACCATGACAGCCTGCAGACTTACATGTACCATTATAAATAGAAACTATATGTGTTGAGTATTTAATACTGCCGGTAACATCACATACTATTTCACCTCCATCGTAAGGTTGTCCCTGTTCTTTCCATTTCCTGAATAGTATTTTTTGATTTTCAGTCAGGAAAACATTGCCGCCGCCCGGGTGAGAAATTTTATCATTTGCCCATTGCGCAATTGTATCAACTCTTGCCACTATTGCATCTGATTTAGGTCTTCTTACTATTTGACCATTTATTACAGTATCCGGCAATGAGAATGCAATTGCATTATTGCTGGTACTGTTTGCATTTACATTGTTATGGCAGCCACAGGCTCCTGATGTTACCACCGGGACAACATCTCTTAAAAAAGATACTTTCGGTAAACCTGGTATATCTGATTTATTATTGTAACACGATGATATATATATTACCAGTAATCCTGCTAGTGTTGTTAAGATGATTCCTTTTTTCATATACCTGGTATTTTTTTATTAATAATTTATTTCTTGATGATAGTTGCTGATTTCCTGTATTTGAAAATACCTGCATTGTTCTTACCATATTTCCATATATCCGGAATATTAGGATCAGTAAAATACCAGGCCTTAATAAGAGCAATATCATTCCTGGTTAGACCGCCATCACTATAAGCCATATCTCCCTGGTGAGAAGTAGCAAATACTCCTGTAAATGGATTTGCAAGAAGCATGGTGGAATCAATTCTTGAAACGAGTGAGCTTGTTGAATTCAGATTATTTCCTCTTACATAAAAATTATTTCCATTGCTGCTATATACTACAGTACTGTTGCTTCGTAAAGCCTTTGGATAATTAATGTCCAAAAGAATATCATCATAAGAACTTAATGAGCCACGAACACTTGAAGAAACTACCGGAGTGCTGAATGTTTTGTAAGGCCTGAAACTTGCAAAAGCAAGTGTATCGCTGTAAAACTTTCTTACACTGTCTTTGTACGCATTCCAAACCTGGTTGCGTAATGTGACATTTGAAAGCTGGCAATAATAAGTTACACTTGGGGGCCTGACCAAAGCAAATGTTGTGGTATCGGCTGATGTAACAGCGATCAAACCTTTTCTTGCCCATGAACCAGTAGACGTCGCAACGTTATGACAATTACCGGAAGTGCATCCAGTTGTAATAATATGTATGGCTGCTGGTCTGAAGTCTGCAATATCTGGTGTAGTTTTAGCGCCATTTTTTATCCAATTATAGATTTTCAGTTTATCGCCCGACGCCACTTCATGAACTGCATTTACCGGCGGCATTGCTTTATTCAGATCATTTGTTGTTAACAGGTTCCATAACTTACTAGCCTCAGGATTTCCCGGGAACACAAGATTGGTTATCTCCTCATATGTTGAAAGCTTAGGATTGATTGGGCCTCCATGACAAGTAGAGATGCCGCAATACTCTTTTATAATGCTTTGCACTCCCTTGCTTACGATGCTGTCGTTGAAATCAGGAACAATATCACTGGGGGTGACCTTTGTAAAATCATAAAATGCAGCAAACACTGTTGAGTCAGGCGAAATATTTCTATTTAACTGTTTAGCCATTACACCTGTTTTGGTACATTGAATAATAGTAATTGAGAGAAGAAATCCAATTAATAAAATAAGTACTGTTTTTAAGGAGGAAATTCTTTTCATAAAATCTATTTTAATAATTCTCAAATCGAGATATATCACAAACAATTTCAAAACTTCGAAATCAAAACTACCTGTAGGTGACCTGACATTCTTATGACACATTACATAGGCTTACCTGACCTTGCTCATGTTTTGATCCAACAGGCATCAACTGATTAAAATCATACAGATCAATTACTACGGTCAATAAACCCAAAAAGATGTACTGATACTTTTACACCAGGTTTAGTTCTTAATTTTTATTTGATGATAGAATGATCCTTCTTTCATCAAATCATAACAAATCCTGATAATTTAAAACATAATAAAAATGAAACCTTACGTAATTATCGTTGCAGTATTAACCGGAATAATCGGAGCCAGCTTTACTTATAAAACCTTCCAGGAAAAAAAACCATGGCCCGTTCCAGACAACTATAAGACAATGAAAAACCCAGTTGCCTCAAATGCTGAATCTATTGCAGATGGAAAGGAACTATGGGGCCAGCATTGCAAATCATGCCATGGCGCAAAAGGAATGGGTGATGGTCCAAAAGCTTCACAATTAAAAACCGAACCGGGAGATTTTTCAAAAGCCGATGTACAAGCACAAAGTGATGGTTCTATTTTCTATAAATCATCAGAAGGCAGAGATGATATGCCAAGTTTTAAAAAGAAAATTCCAGATGCCGACGAACGCTGGAGCATTGTGAATTTTATGAGAACATTCAAAAAATAAATTTCGCATACTATTTTAAAAGCCGCTGAGGTAAAGAACCAGCGGCTTTTTTATTTTATGAAATATAACAACTGGATGAATGTTTCATGGACATGTGATGATAATCATATTATTAATTGACTAAAATACTGTTATCACTTTTTCACGAAGACTATCTTACGTCTTTAATTATGAAAAAAGATATTGAAATGGAAACGAATCAAAAAGACTCAACAAGAAGGAAATTTTTATGGGGAGGATTAGGTGTTCTCTCCACTATCCCTGTTTTAAGATTTATCATTCCTAAGAAACAAAAGACTGCTATTTCTTGTAGTCCTGCTGCTATTACTACCAAAATGCTAACGGAAGATGGGAAGCTTGTTGAAGTAGATATAAGCAAGATCAGAAAAACAGGTGTAAAAGTTTCAGATAAAGATGTTATTACCTGGGTAAAAAACAAACCAACGCTTTAATAGAATACAATGGAAAAAAATTCAAGAAGAGATTTTTTACTTACCGGTCTTCTGGCAACTGCTGCCGTGGGTTGTTCGGATAACAATCCCTTTGTTACCGATTCCGATCAGCAGGTAACTCTTTCCGGTGAAAAAGTAAAATTGCTTTCTGCCGATGGTGAGATCATTGAAATGGATAAAGCTTTACTGAAACCCGTTCCTGATCTGCCACAGATATCAAATAGCGAAGCAAGAAGAGGAATTGCAGGAAAGAAATTTGTAATGGTAATAGATCTTTCCCGTTGCAAAAATGTGAAAGCTTGTCAATCCTCCTGTAACCATGCTCACTTTGTAGAGGATGCACAAAACTGGATAAAAGTACATCCTATGCAGGATGCAGAACATTCAGCGCCTTATTGGCAACCGACTACCTGCATGCATTGCGATGAACCTCCTTGTGTAAAAGTTTGTCCTGTTGATGCTACATTTAAAAGACAAGATGGAATAGTATTGATTGATAGTGACCGTTGTATTGGTTGTCGTTTTTGTATGGCTGCATGTCCTTACTCAACACGGGTGTTTAATTGGGAAGAACCATTATTGCCAGTTGAAGTGGAGCATAAACATTACTCCTGCGAAACAAGTGTTCCTCAAAAGAAAGGAACAGTAGGCAAATGTGATTTCTGTCCGGATATGGCTAGGAAAGGCGAATTGCCTCACTGCGTGTCAGCATGTCCGAACGGTGTATTTGCTTTTGGAGATATGAATGAAGATACTGTAACAAACGGAACAGAAACTTTCCGTTTCAGTGACTTGATCCGTGATAAAGCAGGATATAGATTAATGGAAGAACTTGGTACTAAACCAAGTGTTTACTATCTGCCACCTGTAAACAGGAATTTCAAATTCGAAGATGGCTTGAAAACTGAAGAAGAAGCTA
This sequence comes from Chitinophagaceae bacterium, assembly GCA_035318985.1. Taxonomy (GTDB): domain Bacteria; phylum Bacteroidota; class Bacteroidia; order Chitinophagales; family Chitinophagaceae; genus VBAS01. The sequence continues at coordinate 23,938 of DATHDP010000104.1, read as the reverse complement.
AATCAAAATCATAAAAATTTTATTGTGGAAAATCAAAACATACTTAGTGCTCATAAAATTATCCATGATCTATTGCCGCAAAAATTCGGTCTCCGGGGAAAAATATGGACAGCTTCTTTGATCGTTATATGTCTTGTTGGAGCTTATGCATATTTCCTTCAATTGAAAAATGGCCTGGTTGTAACTAACATGGGTGACTATGCTTCATGGGGAATTTATATTTCAAACTTTGTATTCTTTGTAGCTATCAGCCTGGTGGGATCATTAATCACTGCTATTTTCCGGTTAAGCAATGTCAAGTGGCGTACACCATTGACAAGGATCTCAGAAATGATCGCAATATCAGCAATTACATTTGCTTCATTAATTATTATTGTTGATATGGGACGGCCTGAACGTCTTGTAAATTTATTTACACATGGTCGTCTTCAATCTCCCATTATGTGGGATGTAATTGTGATCACCACTTATTTCTGTATCAGTTTGTTTTTATTATACATCACGTTGCTTCCGGATATCAGGATCATGATCAAAGCAAAAGAAATGGTAGGTAAACCATTTGCAAAACTATACAGGTGGCTGGGCTCATATTGGAAAGGAACAACAGCACAGGAGAAAATAAGAGACAGATCCATCACTATACTTTGTATTGTTATAATTCCTGTAGCATTTTGCATACATACCGTTACCTCCTGGTTATTTGCCACTACTTACAGACCCGGTTGGGACAGCACCAACTTTGGAGCCTATTTTGTTTCCGGTGCATTTTTGGTTGGAGCAGGTGGAGTGGTCGTAGCAATGTATGTTTTTCGCCGCGTATATAAATTGGAAGAATATATAACTGAAATGCATTTTGAAAAAATGGGAAGGATATTAGTGATGCTGGCACTTTTGTATCTCTATTTTAATGTGAATGAATACCTGGTACCAGCTTTCAAAATGAAAAAGCCGGAAGAAGCACATTTGACTGAATTATTTGCTGGTGAATTTGCCCCCTTATTCTGGTTTGCGATCTTCATTGGAATGATCATTCCAATTGTTATCATCTTATTTAAGAAAGGAAGAAAACCATTGCCAATGTTTATTGCCGGGGTAATGGTAGTGATCGGTGCTTGGTTTAAACGTTATCTTATAGTTACTCCCACATTGCTTCATCCATTTTTGCCAAAGCATGATGCTCCTGAAAAATACAGTCATTATTTTCCCAGCTGGCAAGAATGGGCTATTGCGATGGGTTCATTGGCAGGTGCCTTGTTGATCATTACACTATTAGCAAGAATATTCCCTGTAATCTCAATCTATAAAACATTAACTGATGAAACTCCTGAAAAATAAAGCAGTATTTTTTTTATTGACTTTTTTGTTTGCTGATATAATTTGTTTTGCTCAGGATTCAAAAAAGAATGAAAAAAAGGAATTGCAATTGAATGTTGCATACTATCAACCTCAGAATAATATTCCCTATTTGCTGGTAAACACAAAAACAAAAGTTGAAAGAAAATTCATCGGGGTAAAAGACATGAAAGTAAATGTTTACCTGAATGAAGTTTCAGATTCTAATATTATTCAGTCTTTTCAATCCGATGAAACAGGAGAAAAAAGAGTTTATATACCAACATCTTTTAAAGGAGTGTGGGATGCAGCTTCTTCCTTTACATTTATAGCAGTAGCTACTGCCAATAAAGAGTTTGATGAGACAAAAGGGGAAGTACAGATAGCCAAAGCAAAAATTGAAATTGATACCAGCAGAATAGAGGAAACAAAAAATGTGATCGTAAATGTAAAAACATTACAAAATGGCGAATGGGTTCCTGCAAAAGGAGTAGAATTAAAAATTGCAGTGAAACGTTCATTAGGAAATTTGCCAATTGGCGATGAAGAAACTTACACCACTGATTCTACAGGTTCTGTAACCGCGGAATTTAAAAGAGATAGTTTATTGGGAGACAGTAAAGGAAATTTTATTTTGATAGCCCGTACTGAAGACAATGAAAATTTCGGGAACTTGTTTGCAGAAAAAAATGTTAATTGGGGTGTACCACCAATACTGGATAATTCATTTGATCAACGTTCACTTTGGGCAACAAGAAGTAAAACACCTATTTGGTTACTGGCTCTTGCCGGTTCTATCATTGCCGGAGTTTGGGGAACGATCATATATCTTATTTCACAAATGATCAAGATCAGAAAAATGGGCCGAGCCATCGCATAGATCTTTAAGATCATAATCACGATCGACTTCCTGTTGCTTTAATAGGCTAAGAGGCTTTTAATTTTTGCCTCCACCTTTCCTGCATTTGGCAGCACTTCATTTTCAAGTTGCATATTTAATGGAATAGCGGGAACGTTTGCAGCTCCTAAAACTTCAACCGGTGCATCGAGCCATTTAAAACAATTTTTTGAGATCCTGCCTGCTAAAGCTTCTGCAAAAGAATTGTTTTGTTGCTCTTCGGTAAGTACCAAACATCTTCCATGTTTTTTTACTGATTCAAATATCCTTTCCTCATCTAAAGGAAACAATGTTCTTAGATCTACAATTTCGATCTGTCCGGGAAGTTTTTTTGCTGTAGCTTTTGCCCAATACACCCCCATTCCATAAGTGATGATACAACAACTCTCGCCATTTTCTATTTTACTTTTATCAGCATTTAAAACAATATTTGCTTTTCCAAACGGAAGAATATAATCTCTTGATGGTTCAAGTGATTTTGCATCCTCTGTACCCGGCACTTTACTCCAGTATAAACCTTTATGTTCAAGCATCACAACAGGATTACCATCATAATAAGCTGCTTTCATCAATCCTTTCATATCTGCGGCATTTGATGGATAAGCGATCTTAATTCCTTTTATTGAAAGCAATGTTGTTTCAACGCAACCACTATGATATGGACCGCCGCCACCATAAGCCCCGATAGGTACACGAATAATAGTTGATACGGGGTATTTACCACAACTTAAATAACATGACTTCGAAATTTCAGAAACAAGTTGATTGAAACCGGGATAAATATAATCAGCAAATTGTACTTCAACGATCGGCTTCACTCCTACTGCACTTAAGCCAACTGTTGATCCGATTATATAAGCCTCCTGTATTGCAGTATTAAAAACACGGTCATCACCAAATTGCTCAGCAAGTGTTGCTGCTTCGCGAAAAACACCACCAAGCCTGCGCCCAACATCCTGTCCGAAAAAAACACATTCAGGATGATCTTCCATTAATTCCCGGATGGCAAACAAAGCTGCATCAACCATCATTACTTTTTCTTTACCATCAGCCGCTCTTTCGCCGTGTTCCTCGGTAATATTCGTAGGAATAAAAATATGGTCAGTTGCTTTTTTGATGTCCGGCTCCGGAGAGTTTAATGCCTTTATAAAATCGGCGCTTATTAACTCTGCTATATCGGTCTCAATTTTTTCCAGTTCTTCCTGGCCTATTTCATTTTCAAGTAAAAGTTTTTTCAATTTCGGAAATGGATCGTCAATTGCATCTTTTGCAAGATCTTCTTCGCTGCGATAAAAATCTTTTCTTACTCCACTTGTATGATGATTAAGCAAGGGCACTTTTGCGTGCACCAACCATGGATTCCTGTTCTTTCGAACTTCATTGACCACATTGCCCATTATCTTATAGCAATGTGTGAAATCAGTTCCATCAATTTGTATTTTATTCAATCCTTTGAAACCATCTGCATATTCATAAGCATTCATGGCTCTTGTTTCTTCTCCTGTTGCGCTGATACCCCAATCATTGTCCTGCACCAGGTAAATTATTGGTAGCTGTTTCAATACAGCAAATTGGAGTGCTTCACTTACTTCTCCCTCGGTTACACTTCCATCACCGAACGAACAAATCACAACTGGCAATTCACCTTTTTCAGTTTTTAGTAACAATGGTGAATTAATGCTTTCCAGATATTGAATTCCCTGTGCAACTCCGGTGGTTGGTATTGCCTGCATTCCGGTTGCACTGCTTTGATGAATGATCTTCGGCTTATCTTCTTCTTTCGAGTTAGGATGAGAATAATAGGAACGTCCTCCTGTAAAAGGATCGTCTGCCTTCGTCAACAATTGCAGCATTAATTCATAAGGAGAATAATTAAGCCCAAGTAACATACTTTCATCACGATAATAGGGACTAACATAATCGCAATTTTTTAAATGAAAAGCTGTGGCCAATTGTATTGCTTCATGGCCTCTTGAAGTTGAATGAACATATTTGCAAATTTGCCGGTTGGCATCATAGGTTTCTGCCATCGACTTTGCGCAACACATCAACCGGAAAGCTTTCAGTAAAATTTCTTTTTCAATCATAGCAGCAAGCTAATTGGCAAAAATAAGTCTAACAAGTGTATGTGAAAATTAAAAGCCGCCCCATTAAATGAGGCGGCTTTGCAGTTGGTTTTGGTTTAAAATTTCTTACTTTATTTCTAATGATAATAATGAATCATCTTCAATAAATCCTTCTATTTCGTCTCCAACAACTAACTCTCCTACCCCAGCTGGTGTCCCGGTAAAAACAAGATCACCGATGTTCACTGAAAAGTAATTGGAAATATAAGCAACAATACTATCGAAGTCATGGATCATAAGGTTGCAATTACCTTGCTGAACAAGCTCTTTATTCTTATATAAGCAGAAATTAATATCCTTTTTGTTCTTGATCGCTGTAAAAGGGATCCATTTACCTATCGCCGCAGAGTTATCCCATGCTTTTGCTTTTTCCCAAGGGAGTCCTTTTGCCTTCAAATCGTTTTGAATATCCCTGGCAGTAAAATCAATGCCGGTAGTTACAGCATCATAATATTTGCTTGCAAATTTATCCTGGATATATTTTCCATTTTTACTGATGCGCAAAACGAGTTCGCATTCATAATGCAATTCATTAGTAAATTCTGGATAATAAAAAGGAGTGTGTGGCTGAAGTAAAGCACTTTTAGGCTTCATAAAAACCACTGGTTCATCAGGTATCTCATTTCCCAATTCCTTGGCATGAGCTACATAGTTACGGCCAATACAAAATATCTTCATACTCAGGCTTGTTTAATTAAATACATCGGATACAATTCGCATGGACTGTTCATCCCATATATTCTGGCTTCATAAAAAACTGGATTTTGTGTGGCGGAAAGATCGTCGGGGCTGCTAAAATAGGTAAACAGCCGGATATAACATAATCCCGGTAAATTTATTTAAACAGATAAATGACTGGGTACTACTATTGGTTTTCCCTGTCAATACTTATCTTAGTTAAAACCTTTTAGGTGCCTGACCTTTTTACAAGTATAAAAGAACCCATTTTATCGCGACTCGAAAAAGAGCTTGATCCCAGGCTCGGCTATCATAATATAACACATACGCTGGATGTATTGGAACAAGCTGAAGTGCTTGCAAAGCAGGAAAATGTCACCGATAAACATGATCTGTTACTATTGAAGACAGCGGCGGTTTTTCATGACAGTGGCTTTTTATTTGTATATAAAGGTCATGAGGAAAAGGGTTGCGAGATAGCTTCCGGGTCTTTAAGAAATGTTTTCAGTGAAGAAGATATTAAAAAGATCTGTGGAATGATAATGGCTACGAAGATCCCGCAATCACCTAACACCTTGTTAGAACAAATAATATGTGATGCTGATCTTGACTATCTTGGACGGAATGATTTCGAACCGATCAGCCAGACCTTGCATAAAGAATTTATCATTTTTAAAATAATCCCTGAAGATATTATTTGGGATCATATCCAAATCAAGTTTTTTGAATCACACCATTATTTTACTGGCACATCGATCAGTAAAAGGAACGAAAAGAAATTGAAACACCTCAATATTTTAAAGGAAAGGAGTAATTGGGCACAATGAGCAAAAGACCTTTTTTACAAAATTTACTTAATGTAAGACCGTCGGAATGGAAAGTAGTATCGCAACTTTTCTGGCTTCAATTTTTTATGGGTACAGGGATCGCTTTTTTCTTTACTGCATCATTTTCTCATTTTCTTGAAAAATTTTCTGCTTCGCAACTTGCCTGGGTAATGATCATTTCATCACCGCTATTATTTTTAACTGGATGGGTATTTACCAAATTTGAACATCGGTTCCGTCTTACCCGTGTTGGTACAATCGTAATTATATTGATGGCCATCAGTATCCTTGCCTTTCAATTAAGCAGCAATTGGATAAAAGGCGATTGGTTTTATTACCTCACGTTCGCATGGTATTATGTATTATATCTCGCAAGCAACCTGTGCTTTTGGAGCATTACTTCCACTTTGTTTGATGTAAGACAAAGCAAACGCTTATTTGCGGTAATAAGCGGCGGGGATATACCTGCAAAATTCATTGGGTATACAATGGCCTACTTTTTTGTGCATACGGTCGGCCCATTAAATTTGCTTTGGCCCGCATTTGCATTCATGCTTGGGTCTTTACCTTTTCTGTACCAACTTTCCAGATCAGGAGTTGTCCACCACCATCATCATACAGATCATGCTGTTGAATTTGTGCAGGGAAAGGGATTAAAAGTATTTGTTAAACGCTATACACTAAATACACTTATTAGAAGATTGGCTGTACTCACATTTATTATTTCAGCATGTCTTGCAATTATTAATTATGCATTTTATAAAGAGGTGAAAGAGGAAAATCATGGTAACAAAGCATTATCAAACTTCATCATTCTATTTATGGCTGCTTCGCAGATCATTGCGTTATTGGTAAAAATTATTTTCACCGGCCGTATCGTTTCTTCGATCGGTATCAAAAGATCCTTACTAATTACGCCAATTGTATTATTGGGTCTTTTGATAATCATTGTTTCTGCTCAATTTATCGTCAGCGAAACTAACCTGGTCTTTTATACATTCGGCATAGCAGCCATTGCTGTTGAAGTTTTACGAACGACGATTACTAACCCGGTTTTTTTAACAGTTATGCAACCTCTCAATCCCAATGCAAGATCAAAAGCTCATGCGATCGTGAAAGGGATCATGGACCCATTCGCTTTTTTATTCGCAGGCATTCTTCTGATAGTAGTAAATAATTTGAACCCGGAAAATGAGCTATTAACCCTTTGTTACATTCTTGCATTTTTCGGAATTAGCTGGATCGTTTCGATCTTACTGGTAAACCGATCATATCACCATACTCTTTTAAAAGCGATCAGCAGTCGTTTCTTTAGCCAGGATGAATTCAAACTTTCCGATGAAGAGCTTCGGGAACAAATATTGAAAAAAATAGAAACAGGAAATGAAACAGAAATAATAAACATTTTACAAATGCTGAATAGCCAGATAAGTGGCGGCAGTAAAGAAATAATTTTTAAACTGCTTGATCATCCATCTGACAATATCAAAAAAGTAACATTATTACTGATCCAAACCCGGAACATAAAAGGCGCTGAAGAGAAATTAAAATTTTTGGCGGATCATGACGAAAACAAAGAAATACAAATACTGGCAGTACAAAGTCTATGCAAAGAACAAAATGAACATCACTATTTAAAACATTATTTGCATCATCATGATGCAGGCATTAAAGCGGCTGCCCTTATTGGAATGCTTAAAAGTAATGATAAAGAAAATCATCAGTATGCAGAAGATATAATTACGGATCTTCTCCGATCAGATCATACAAAGGATAAACATACAGCTCTGCAAGTGCTTACTGAAGTAAAAGATCTTTATTGCCATCCGCACCTTGCAAGTCTTTTTACAAATGACCGGGGATTGCGATTAGCGGCTTTTAAAGCAATTGGCGAATCAGCAACGCCCCTATTAATGGAAAGAGTAATGACCTACTTTAGGGAACATCCATTGCATGTAGGAACTTCTCTGCAGGCTGCTGGCGAAAAATCAATCCCACTTATTCTAAAGAAAATTTCTAACAACGATACCAATGCTTTTTTAAAAGAAAAATTAATTATTGTGTTGGGAAAGATCGGAGGTCCCAAGGCGCAGGCAACACTTTTTGAATTACTGGAAAAATATCCTTCGTACGCCGGCGCCATTGCTAAATCATTAAACAGAAGCAAGTATATCGTAACAGAGCAGACGCAAAAAAAACTAGAAGATATCTCCTTAGCATATATTATTTATGGCGCCGAGTTACTTTATATGCAAAGCTTGCTCGAACATGATGAGAATTATGCCCTGATCAATAGTTCTTTGAATATTGAGCTTATTGAGATCAGGAATATTTTGATCTGTCTTTTTGGTTGTCTCTATGATCATGAAAAAGCTTTCAAAATAAAACAAGGTCTGGATATGAAAAAGAAAGAAAGTGTGGCCAACGCAATGGAACTAATTGATATGATCGTAAAAAAAGAGCTTGCTATTCCTTTTAATAAATTGTATGAACCGGCAGATATAGAATATCGCAGTCAATCTTTAAAAAGCTTCTTGCCGCCAGGCAAAGTTTTACAAACACAGGAGATCCTTTCAAAAATCCTTGAAGAAAAACCTATCACTTACAATGTATGGACCAAAGCATGCAGCATGTATATTTCAAAAAAAACAAGTGCAGCTATTACACCCGGACTTATCGAAAAATTTATTCATTCAGAAAACATGCTATTGAAAGAAACAGCGCTATATGCTCAATGAAATGTTTATTTTTAAATTATGGAACCGGGAAATATAAACAGGCTATTATTAATTGAAAAAGTGCTGGTGCTTAAGTCGCTCAATCTTTTTAAAGAGACCCCTGAAAATATTCTTGCCGACCTTGCTCCCTTAATGAAAGAAATGCAATACGAACAGGGTACAGAAATTTTTAAAGAAGGAGAAACAGGTGATTGCATGTATATTATTCAACAGGGAAATATCAAAATTCATAAAGGAAATACAACCCTTGCAATACTAAAAGAAAAAGAAGTTTTTGGAGAACTTTCTTTACTTGATGCTGATACAAGATCAGCTAGCGCCACAGCCGATACGGATTGCATTTTATACAAAATAGACCAGGAACCTTTTTATGAATTGATGGATGAAAGACCTGAGGTGGCAAAAGGTTTTATAAAAATCCTTTGCCAGCGATTGAGAACAATGAATGAAAAATCAAGACAGCAATGATGTTTTTTAAACCGAGTATTCAGTACTGTTCACATCATTCATGGTAAGACTTAACCCTCTTGTGGCAAAACTTTCTATTACTCCAACAGCTTTCTCAATTTTTAATTTAACTAAAGGCTCTTCTTCTTTTCTCCATTTACTTAAAACGAAATCGGCTTGTAACCCTTTTGGATATTCATTACCAATACCAAACCGCAGCCGTGGGTAATCTCTTGATGCCAATGACGCTTCCACACTTGTTAATCCATTGTGTCCGCCATCACTGCCGGAAGGACGTAGTCTCATTTTATTCAGCGGTAATGCAACATCATCTGTAATTACAAGAGTGTTTTCAATCGCAATTTTTTCTTTATCCATCCAATACTTAACAGCAGTTCCGCTTAGGTTCATATAAGTTGTGGGGCAAATGCAAATAAATATTTTGCCTTTCCATTTTACTTCAGCTACATAAGCCAGTCTTCCGGTAGAAAATTTTCCGGAATGTTTTTGAACAAATGCATTTACTACATCAAAGCCGATATTATGCCTTGTGTGGGTATATTCATTACCAGCATTTCCCAGGCCAACGATTAAAAATTTCATCTTCTTACAATAAACTATTTAAAGATAACAACTTCATATTTTGTAAAACAATCAAAGAAACAAAAAACCCACTTCCATTGAAGTGGGTTTGCTATTAAGATCATTCTGATTATTTCTTTCCTTTTTCTTTTGCAGCAGGCGCAGCGGCAGGTGCAGCGGCTCCAGCAGGTGCAGCAGCTCCGGCAGCGGGTGCAGCCCCGGCAGCAGGTGCAACAGTTGCTTCTTCCTGTTTCAATTGACGGGTTAATACAACAGATGCAATAGGAATTCTTGGTGAATTAAGAATTTCATAATTAGCTTCTTTCACATCTTCAACTCGAATGTTACCATTCAATTCAAGATTAGTGATATTCACTTCAATTTGTTCTTTCAGATATTTAGGTAGAGACTTTACCTTAAGAGATTTCATCTTAATGATAAGATGGCCACCTTCTTTTACACCTTTTGATACTCCAGTAAATTTGATAGGAATATCAGCGATCACTTTTTTATCTTGAACCAATTCCATCAGGTCAATATGGATCAGCTTGTCGGTTACTTTGTCAAACTGCAGATCTTTCAAAATACAGTTATAAGTTTTGCCATTCAATTTAATTTCAGCTTGCTGAAACTCTGGAGTGTACACGAATGTTTTAAAAGCCATGGAAGGAGCAGCAAAGCTGATCTCCTTTTCACCGCCATAAATTACACCGGGCACGAGATCCTGAGAGCGAAGTTGGCGGGTGGCTTTCTTCCCGGTTTCGGTCCTCAGTTGTCCTTCGATCGTAATTGATTTCATTTTATGTTTATTTATTAGTTACTCGTAAATTATTTTTTGTCCCCAACTTTCGTATTTCTATTTTGCTTCTCTTGCCTTCGAATCTTCCAGTGGAAGATTCGCACTCTTGTACTACAGTAATGCTATTCAGCTTTCTTTATCTCTCTATTTCTTTGTGAGTGCACAAACAAGCTTGTGATACTCTTATTTTCAAAAGCGTTCCTGATAGCCACTGCAAACAACTCGGCAACAGATATCACTTTTATTTTCGATGTAGTTTGCTTTAAAGGGATCGTGTCACAAACCACTAATTCATCCAACACACTTTTCTCGATATTTTCATAAGCCTTTCCACTTAACACCGGGTGTGTGATTAAAGCCCTTACACTTCTTGCACCTTTTTCCATTAAAAGAGCTGCACTTTTTGCCAATGTGCCCCCAGTGTCGCAGATATCGTCTATAATTACAACATCCCGGTCAGTCACATCCCCGATCACCACCATGCTTGCAATTTCATTTGCCCTTTTCCTGTGCTTGTCACAAATCACCATCTCAGCTTCAAAATAACTTGAGATCTCTCTTATTCTATTTGCACTTCCTACATCGGGGGCCGCAAAGGTAAGGTTTTCGAGTTTCAGATTCTCTATGTAAGGAATAAAAACTGCGTGGCTATCCAAGTGGTCAACCGGTATATCAAAGTAGCCTTGTATCTGCGGAGCATGCAGATCCATTGTTATCAAACGGTCAGCCCCCGCAGCTTGTATCATATTGGCAATCAGCTTACTGCCTATCGCTACTCTTGGCCTATCCTTTCTATCCTGGCGGGCATAACCGTAATAAGGGATCACGGCAATTATCTTATAAGCCGATGCTCTTTTTGCGGCATCGATCATCAATAAGAGTTCCATTAAGTTTTCTGCAGGAGAATGAGTGCTTTGGACAAGAAAAACAAAATCACCCCGGATGCTCTCCATAAAAGTGGGCTGAATCTCTCCGTCGCTGAATCGTTGAATATTGACTTTCCCTTGCCGGATCCCGTAGCTTTTGCAAATTTGATCTGCTAAGTCTTGTGATCCCGTACCGGAAAAAATTTTAGCGGCTGACATGACTTGATTTGATTACACCAAAGGGACTTCTCTGGAGCGGCGAAGATAATACTTCACCCCAAATCAAACAGGAGGCTGCAAAAAATGTTGAGGAATATGCGACCCCCTATTTTACCGACACTATAGCCCCAGTATTAGGAGATGATTCACTTGCTTTTTTCTCAGTTGAAGAATAGTTACCGCCTGAAGTTGTATTACAACTATAAAAAAGTGCTGAACAAATAAAAATGGAGAAAAATAACACGACAACATAAACGCCGGCAAAAAATAAAATGGGATGCAACGCACCAATTGGGGATACGGATGTTTTTTTCATACGGGTCTTGGTTTAGTTTTTCAAAGGTTTGGATCAGTCTTCAAGGCTATGCCCTAAAAGTTGTATTTTCTAGGCCTAAATTATTTGTTAATCTTGGGTGATGCAAGAGCAGAAATACTCTATAAAGGAATGGGCAAAAGACGATAGGCCAAGAGAAAAATTACTATTGAATGGAGCTCATACACTCAGCGATTCAGAGTTGCTTGCTATTCTTATATTAAATGGTTCAAAAGAAAAAACTGCGGTTGATCTTGCAAAAGATATTTTGAAGCTCAGTAAAGATAATTTATCAGAGTTAGGCAGGCTATCAGTAAAAGATCTAATGAAAGTAAAAGGGATCGGCCTGGCAAAAGCAGTGACTATTTCAGCTGCGCTTGAATTGGGCAGAAGAAGGCAAGCAAGCGGCTCCCTTCAAAAGAAAATAATTTCTTCAAGTAATGATGTCGCTGATTACTTTATGGCAAAATTGAAAGACTATCGACATGAAGTATTTGCGGTAGTTTTTTTAAACAGGGCCAACAAGATCAACCATTTTGAAATTGTGAGTGAAGGCGGAATAACCGGCACTGTGGCGGACCCAAGAATAATTCTAAAAAAAGCACTGGAAGAAGATGCTGTCAGTATCATCCTTTGTCACAATCATCCCTCAGGCAGTTTAAAGCCAAGCAGGGCCGATGAAGAACTCACATTAAAAATAAAAGAAGCTGCAAAATATTTTGACATCAAAGTACTTGATCACATGATCGTAAGTGATGCCGGCTATTTTAGCTTTGCGGATGAAGGACTGCTATGAACCCCCTGTCCCCCTAAAGGGGGAACGTAGATAGAATCGTTTCCAATGGAATGAAAATTCATTCAACAGCACTTTCAATAAATTATTTGAAAATATTTTATAGAATTAGGCTCAGAATAGTATTAGCAATTGAAGCAATCGCTTTTTGTAAGAGATTAATTAAAGCACTCTCCATACATTCTGAATACAATCTAACATCTAAAATAATGATTACATAAAAAATGTTTGTCCGAGCTAAGTCACCCCTTTAGGGGGGACAGGGGGTTGCTTTAAGCCTGCGCTGAAGGTCCCCCAAAATTGAGCGGTAGTTGAATATCTTCCAGATCTTTTATGCCACCGTTAGCGGCTTCATAACGTGAAATATTTTCTGTCAGCGCCTTCATAAATCTTTTAGCATGCTGAGGTGTAAAAATTATTCTAGATTTCACTTTACTTTTTGGTGTGCCCGGCATCACGTTTACAAAATCAATTACAAACTCTGCGTGAGAATGTGTGATGATAGCAAGATTAGCATAAGATCCTTCTGCTACTTCTTCTGATATTTCTATATTTAATTGATTGGGCTGTTGTGGTTGTTCCATGTAAAAAAATTAGGCGGGCAAGTTAAACTAAAAAGGCTTTGCAAATGCAAAGCCTTTTATTATAGGTAAAATATTTTATCTCGGTCTTATATAAGTAAGTGTATCATACTTTTCTCTTGTACCCGCACCGGCAGGTGTCCATGTGTAGGCAACATAAAATGTTTTAGTAGTCGGATCATAACGGTTAGTAACACCTGGCGGAACAACTAAGGGAGGGAATGCATTGGCCGCAGCTCGTGACCCCACATTTGTTATTGACACTGTATTATCAGGATTGACAGTCATACGAACCAGTAAACTTGGACCAGCGGCATCACCAAAATAAGTTAGGGAATTAGCTGGAAAGTTGATAAATACCGTAGCAACATCCCAATCAATAGATTTGGGTCCAGAAGAAAGAAAATCCCATTCCGGAATTGTTCCATTACCGGTAATGTCTGGACTGGTTGGGTGAAATAATTTATACTTAACTCTATATACCCCATCCCATTGATTTTTTGCACCAATTTCTACAGCTACTTGATTTTGGTCAGCACTAAGCACGGCATTATTATCTGCCGATGCAAGTTGAAAACCTAATCCGACCCTTCCTAATGATACAATATCGGTCGGTCTTAAATTAATTTTTAAATGTTTTACAAATTCACCTGGTTGAAAAGTGATTGTCCAGTATTGGCCATCAAATGGGTTATCGGGATGACTTTGATAAAGATCTCTCGGCAACTCAGTAACAGCAGCGCCACTTAGATCAGAAAGAACGGAATTACTTTTTGCGATTTTAACTGTCTGCACTCTATTTAAATCTGCAGGGCTAGTTGCATCTCTCCTGATCTCGAGCATTTCTACAGTGGTCACCGTATTACTAACATTCAAAGAAGCATTAATTAAATTATTGCCGTCGGGTAAACTAATAGATGGCCTTTCTTGCGACTTAACCGGAGGAAATGGTTCATTTTCTTTTTCACACGATAAAACAATTAAACTTAGAAGGGAAATAAAAAGAAATGACTGTAGAACTTTTCTCATTTTTAAACAAGTTTGCAATTAAACGGCAGTGATAAAGTTATACAAATATTACTCTAAAAAACAAAAGTGGGATAATATTATCCCACTTTTTTAGCTGTCAATATCTCGAAAATAATTTATGGTTTTACCCACCACATCTTACCATATTGTGAATCTTTTTCACCACCAATTTTATAAAGATCGGCTACGGCATTTGTGTTAGTAGTATTCAAATCAAAGTGTGATTGTGAAATACCCATTCGAATAGGAATAATTCTACTTGTACCAGCAGGAGCAACTACCCCCGGAGCTGGAGTTAACACAGGAAAGCCGGTGCTTCTTACAATATTCCATGCTTCTAATCCATCAGGGAAAGCAGCTAACCAACGCTGAGTAATTATTTTTTGAAGTTCAGTGCCGGCAGTTAGAGCAACAGCTGGCAAAAGCATATAAGCATTAAATGCTGTAGCATCATAAACACCCCATAGTCTCCAGTTCAATTCAATACCAGTTCTGTAAAGGTTGGCTGCATTCTCAGCTGTCCATCCTCTTTGAGCGGCTTCTGCACGTGCCAGAGTAACCTGTGAAGAAGTAATAATGGGTATTGGTTGATCTTCAGTTCCTATTGCAGGATTCATGATCCTTGCCCAATCAGGATGTGCGGATGCAAACGCAATCGCATCATTTCTTTCTAATCCGTATTGAAATCCTACGTTAGAAGAACCCCATGCATTAATTCGTCTGTCGCCATTAGGATTCATAAAATCTGTGACAGTCTTACTTATTGCATAGTCAGAACGTTGCGTTATGTTATAATATTTATAGAATACACTGCTATAATTTCCACCAGGATAAGCCAATTCTATATCATCCGCATTAGTTGTCAAATACCCACCACTTGCACCCATGGCATCAAGAAATTCTGTTTTCCCTTTTGTAGCATCAACTGAAGACAGACGCAACGCCATGATCATGCGAAGTGAATTCGCAAACTTTTTCCACGCAGTAATATTTCCATCAAGAAGAATATCTCCTTTTACAGCAGCACCACCATCAAATTGCGCAATAGCCTCTTTCAATTCCTTAAAAAGATCTGCATAAATATCCTGTTGTTTATCGTAAGGAATTTGTCCATTAACTTTCAATGACTGGAAATAAGGAATATCTCCCCACTGATCTGTTATACGAAGAAAATGCCATGCTTTAAGAATTCTCGCTGTGGCAATTTGGTTTGCATTTGAACCATTTACGGCTGATTTGGCAGCAGTTTCAGGATCAGTGTTTAGTTTTATGATATTAACCAAATCATACAAACCACCTGAATAATAACCACCAAAGTCAGGTTGTATTCTTACGTACCTTGATGCTTCGGTATACTGAGTTTCAGAATATAGTTGAGCGTATAGACCCGGGTTTACTGCCCAAACTTCATCACCCAAGCCCGAAAGCACATTTGTAAGAAGCGCTGCTGTATTTGGCGCCGCTACTATATTGGGGTTCGTGTTTATATCCCCGAACTCATCAATTTTTTTGGTGCATCCAACGCCTGATATGATCAGGCCTGCAATGAGCACCATTGAAGTGAGTTTTATAAGTTTCATTTTTAAAATATTTTTATTATTAAAAATTTTTTTAGAATACGAATTTCAGACTTGCACCTACCGAACGTACACCTGGTAATTGTCCATCTTCACCCTGCACTCCAGATATTTCTGAAGGATCAAAATTCTTAGAATCTCTATAAATGATCCATGGGTTACGTGCAATAAGTGAGATCGATGCGCCCTGGAAAACCTTGCTTAAGTTGCCGATCTTGTTAACTGGTATACGATATGCCAAACTTGCTTCCCTGATCTTAACATAAGTAAGATCATGGATAAATGGTTCTGCAATCTGACGGCTGTAGAATTGGTGATAATAGTTGAAGCCACTAATATATTTATCAACTGGCGTTTTTTCATCTACAGAACTTACACCAACCACATGCACTCCACCACCATTGGCAACTGCATCACGAACATTATTTCCTTTATCATTTGTTTCTGCAGTCTCTGCAAAAATTCCAGAGAACCAACCCCAACTTTCAGACAGTGAGAAGAATTTACCGCCAATTTGATAATCAAGACTGAAGTTTAAGACAAAATTTTTGTAGCTCAATGTATTGATAAAACCACCAGTTGCTTTTGGAACAACTGAGCCCCAATGTTTGTCAAGATCACGAATATAATAGCCAGTATTAGGATCAACAACCATCAAACCTTCAGCATTGCGCTTGATACCACCGCCAATTAACTGACCCCAATCTGAACCTAATTCCTGGAAAGCACGGGCAAAACGAGTTCCAAACGAGCCACCAGCCAATAATACTCTTTGTTGGTCCTGGTAGAGATTTTTAATTGGGTTCTTGATCAAATAACCAAATGTTGCTGTTGCGTCCCATGTAAGATCTTTTCCTTTAATAATTGTTGCATTCAATTGCAATTCAACTCCCTCACGTTTTACATGCACAGCATTTACAACCAGGTTCGTAAAACCGCTTACAGGATCCACTTGCACAGATAAAGGTTCCAGGTCATTATCCTCATTGTAATAAACAAAATTCACCCCAAAACGATTTTTGAATAACCGAAGATCAACTCCCGCCTCATAGGTTGTTACCAGGGAGCCTTTCAGATTTTCATCAACAACATCGTTAGGTGTACTCATCAGGAAGTTTCCATTCCAAAGTGCAGAAGCAGGACTATATCCAAAGTTATTTCTATAGATGGCGATCGAAGTAGGTTTTTTACCCCAGCTTGCGAATACTTTAGCAAAACTCAGCCAGGGCAGGCTGCCCTTTGTAAACTCACTAACTACAAAACTTGCGCCTACTGATGGTGAGAACAAGCTATTACCGATTTTAGGATCCAAAGTAGAATACCAGTCATTACGAACAGCAAATGTTACACTTGCATATTTGTTCCATTCCAGATCACCTGATGCGAACAATGAATTTACTCTTGAAGCTTCACGTCTATTTCCAAGTGTTGGCTGTGCTACTGAGTTTGAAATAGAATACAAATCCGGAATGTTCAAGCCATTCTCAGTAACTGCAGTGTTCTCTTTATATTGAGTTCTCAATACGTTACCACCACCTGTAATATTAAATGCAAGCTTATTATCAAAGTAATTATTAGTATAAGTAGCAAGACCTTCATAATTATATTCACTGTAAAAAGTAGTCCTGGTATCATATTCTGCCAAAACCCCTGTTTGAACAGCACTCTGCTCAAGCAATGACGTGGTGATGTTCTCTGTATAAGTTGATAACTGGTTTTTACGGATCGTT
The DNA here is from genome assembly GCA_035318985.1 of Chitinophagaceae bacterium. Classification (GTDB taxonomy): domain Bacteria; phylum Bacteroidota; class Bacteroidia; order Chitinophagales; family Chitinophagaceae; genus VBAS01. The sequence goes on along the minus strand of DATHDP010000104.1, from coordinate 6,403 downwards.
GCTTTTACATTAAAATGATTATTCAATTTATAACGAAGAGAAAAATCGCCGAAGAGACGATCTCTTCCATTGACAAAATTCTTGTTTGCGAAATAATCATAATAATTATACCAATAGTTTCCATTGATATCATCATAACCTTTAGCGCCATCAGGATTAGTATAAAAATTCCACGACATTAAATTACCCGTAGGAGATTTCATTCCTGCAAGTTCTCTCATGATGTTCATATCATTATGCCTATGGAACCATTGGTTAAATGAACCGGCAGATTGGTTTGCATATCCATCTACGAATTCGCCGCGAATTGTTGTAGTAGAATAGGTAGCGTTAACACCCACTGTGAAATGTTCGTTCAGATCAGCTGTACCTGAAAAGAAAATATTATTTCGCTTTGAGTTTGTGCTCGGTAACAGACCTTTTATATACTGATTAGTATAAGACATACGGGTAGAATATCCCGCGCCACTTTTGGAAAATGATGCATTAGTAGTGCTTGTAACACCTGTATTCCAAAAGTCTCTTGCATTGTCTGGTTGCGCAACAAGTGGAGCTGTTTTAAATGAATATTGAGTACCTGGGAACCATGCATACCAGGGAATATATTCCTGGCCTGTCATGCGGGGACCCCAGCTAGCATCATCCGTATAATCCGGGAAATATTTTCCGTCCAATGCCTGCCACTCCGCAGGTTGACCTGGAGCATAATGATATTGTGTAAGTGCACTTGAACCTCCGCCAGAATAAAGATTTTGGTACTCTGGAAGAATGTACACGTTGTCAGCCATTACACTTTGAGTAAACTCAACGCCAATTCCTTGCTTTGGACCTCTTTTCTTTGTTGTAATAACTATTGCCCCACCCTTTGCTCTTTCACCAAATAATGCCGTAGCATTTGCTCCTTTTAAAACTGATACATCTTCTACGTCATCAGGGTTTATTTCAAAGGCGTTAACGATGGTACCATCAACAATAAAAATTGGACCAACGTCTCCCAATGATAAACCTCCACGGATACGTAAAAAATCCTGGTCATCTGCTCCAAGTTCTGCATTGGATTGTGATCTTGATTGTACGCCGGCAATTTTACCAGCTAGCGCATCAACGATGTTGGTTTGTGGAATAATATTAAGCTGTTCGCTTTTTACAACTTGTGAGCTGTAAGGTGTTGTTCGTTGAGATTTTTTTATCCCAAATGCACTGGTAACAACTACTTCAGTTAAGTTACTACCAGCTGTAGGCGCTAATGATACCGATACATTGTCGGAAGTACCCACAGTTATTTCCCTGTCTTCAAAACCAACCGATGTAATTACTAGTACAGTGCCGGAAGCTACACTCTTAATAGTGAATTTTCCATCGGCATCGGCAGTCACCCCATTCTTGGTGCCTTTTACAGTAATAGAAGCAAATGGTATTGCTTTACCATTCGCATCAGTTACAGTACCGGAAACACTCCGGCTCTGGGCGAATACCAGCATTGAGCATAGTATCGCCGTCACAAATAGTGATGCAAATTTTCTCATGTGGAGATCAATTTTTGATTAAATAAATACTTGATTTCGAGCCTAAAAAGTTCATTTTCATGGTGGGAGGGTACGATATTAAGACATCAGCTTTTTTATAAAAGCTGCGGCAAAGTAAACAAATTTTTAACAAAACGTCAAAAGGAAAGCTAACGAGTGTTAATGGTCAAAAAACAATCCTCGCCATCATCCTTATTTCAGATTTTTTTGAACCGGGAATTTCATCCAATCCTGAACTGATAGACTCTACATCTCGATATAACGTTTGCGACCATTTTATCCAAAATGAAATAGATGAATTCAAGTCGTAATTGATATTTAAATAATACCGGTATCCTTTATCATAAAAAGCAGGGATCGAATAATAAAAAAGAACGTCATTCTCATATGCGTAAATTCTGGAGTTGTAATCATCCGTTTCAAAATACTGAAGCCTGATGTTGGCACTATAATTTTTAAGTACTTGTTTATAAATAACATCAAAAAAAGTTAGAAATCCTCTTTCGGCATTTACGCCGTTCTTATCATACCATAATAATTCAGTTCGGTTTCTGACGGCAAAGGATTGATTTATTTTAAAGCTGATCTGCGTCCTCCAATTTTGTCGTGGCAGTGATACAAGATAATTCGTCGCCAAATTATTATCGGGTTGATTGCCTTGTTTTGATTCACTACGGTATCTTGTATACACTTCAAGTTGCTTATTTGGAGAATAAGTTATTTGTGCTAAAAAATCTTTCCCCTGGCTTGGTGCATCTACTAAATATTTTAACCAGGGAAATTTATAAACATCAATATATGCATCAAAGCGCCACGCCGAAGCAGGCCGGATGCTGATACCCGAATAAAAGCCATTCTCGTTCGTCGGATATGTGTTTTCAGTAAATGCATTTCCATTATTGGATTGATATTGCGGATCTATATGCCGATGAAGAAATGAAATATCAACCCGTGGATCCACACTTATTAATAATCCATTCAGGAATGCTTTGCTGAAATTTTTATCAACCGCAGCTTCTCCAAAAAAATGAAGGTTGCGATAAGTATAACTGTAATCAATGCTATAATTACTCCAATATTTACCACTTATAGCATATAGATTATATGGCTCCTGCCTTTTTACGACAGGCGAAGAGAAATTAAAATTGATAGCATTAAACCCTACATGCCAGTTACTGGCTCTATATTTTATATTTCCGCCAAGAGCAAGTTGCCCTAGTTTGTGTCTGCCTTCAATTTCGTCCTCTGTACGATGATACCCGGAATTAAGAAAAGAGGTAATGTATTCTTCATGGCTTACAGTATCCGCTACGAAGTTGGCACTAAGCTTTCTATAAGATATAAAACCGGTTGCTTCAAATTTTCCTTTTTGCACAGTGATACCAGCGCCACGATGAAAACTAAATTCGCCTGCTGAATTATAAGGACGAAGTACCGGTGATTGTCTTTTTATTGCAAGTATATCCACACTTTTTCTAAATGCAAGACTCTGCCATTGGATCAACCCCTGTCCCATATTTACAGTAAAGTCTCCTAATGCTAATGCCTGTACAGATCCTAGTTTTCTTGCGAAAAAATGAAAAGAATAAAAATCAAATCCGTATTTCTGAGCTCCTTTAAAAAATTGTTCCCCTGCATCCTTATCTCCTACTATTCCATACTGTAATAAATTTTTATCCTGGTATCGATAACGAAAAAAAAGTTTTGGCGGACTGCCAAGATATTTCGTTCCTGAACTTGTCTTTTCAAAACCTGCTGACTTTTCCAGCACCTGGGAATAACGAAATGACAAAGTGTGTTCCCCAACTTTGAGTCTTGTTTTAAAAAAATCCGTAAGATCTATTGGTTCAGCTACCGTAATAAAAGGTAAAAGTTTTTTTATGATCTGAGTATCCCAGGAAGGAACGGCCTGCAATTCATAAACACTTATGAATTTTCCAACCAGTTTTCTGTATGATATAAGATTTGCTATCTGCAATCCTGAAAGAATTTTCAGTTCACGAAGATCATTTTCATCAGCAGTATTTAAGTTAAGCGGGTTTCTCCTAAATCGCTCCCATTGCTGATGGTAACTGTCATCTTCGGTTTCAGACTGGTCAACATCAGTAAGATTTTCAAATTGCTGCTCGAGAGTTGATACGGGAGATTCCTGGCTCAAAACAGTAATTAATGAGAGGTTTGCAATGAGTAATATGAAAAAAAACTTTTTCAATTTTCTTTCTTCTTAAAATCATAAATAAGAAGCAAACCCGGCGTGACCCCGAGTTGCGGATGATAACTCGCAACGACATCAAGACGAAAAGTTTTTAAAAACAAACTTGCCCCTCCATATAAAACGGAAGTATTAGTGACAATACCAGCTCTTATCATGAACTGAGGCAAAAACTTATACTGAATACCTCCATTTACACTCACCGTTTGATTTTCTTCTTTTTCTATTTCAGCACTTACAAAAAATTTATCCGAAGCTTCATAACCTAAACCAACTGTATATATCGATGCCAGTTTCTCTTCAGAATTTTTTCCATACTTGCCCCCCACAGGATTATAAGCATGCACGCCAGCATTTAGCTTATCAGTTAAATGAAAAACAGTACCGATCTCAAAGTTCACTGCAGATGAATTACCATAACCGTTTGCTTTGATACCATTATAATTAAATTGAACACCAATATCAATCTTGCTCCCAAGTTTTCTTGCATAAGCAAGACCCATTTGCGATTCATTGTAATCACTAAAACCAAAATAACCTACCTGAACACCAAAATTTCCTGAGTTAGTTGGCACTGCTATCGCAAACTGGTAAAGACTCAATTCATTTAGCATAAATCTTCTTTCACCATACACTCCGACAGAAGCATTTTTCATTTGCGCTAACGAAGCCTGGTTATTTGAAAAAGAAAAAACATCAATGTGATCATTACTATATGCACCAAGGCCTGTATAAACAGCAGCAACAGGACGATGAACGGTTTGCCCATTTATAATTAAATGAATGGAAAGAAATAAGAGGATAAAGAAAGGTTTAGTCAAGCTGTTAATTTTACTTTAAGTTAAAAAATCTGGATGTTTTCTGTCAAAATATTTACTCACTACAGTTTGGGCTGCATAGTTCACAAAACTACCTTTGCGCCATGCAAATCTTAGATGGTAAAAAAGTATCGCAATCGGTAAAAGATCAATTGAAAATAGATGTAGCGCAGCTCTCCGCCGAAGGAAAAAAAGTTCCGCACCTCGCAGCAATATTAGTTGGTAATGATGGCGCCAGTGAAACCTATGTTGCTTCAAAAGTAAAATCATGTGAGGAAGTTGGCTTCAAATCAACACTTATTAGATTCGATGCTGATACTTCCGAAAATAAATTGCTGGAACAGATAGAAGAACTAAACCAGGATCCTGATGTTGATGGAATTCTTGTTCAGCTTCCTTTACCCAAACATATTTCGGATGAACAGGTGATCAATACGATCAATCCAGATAAAGATGTAGATGGTTTCCATCCTTCAAGTGTTGGAAAAATGGTTCAGGGTTTACCAACTTTTATTTCTGCTACACCTCACGGCATTATGCTTATGCTGCAGCATTATAAGATCAATACTGCGGGAATGCATGCGGTAGTGATCGGTCGCAGTAATATTGTTGGAAGACCAATGAGCATTTTATTAAGTGAAAATAAAAATCCGGGCAATTGTACCGTTACTCTTTGTCATTCAAAAACAAAAAATATTGCAGAGCTCTGTCGAAATGCTGATATAATTGTTGCCGCATTGGGAAAGCCAGGTTTTGTAACTGAAGATTGGGTAAAAGATGGTGCGATCGTAATTGATGTTGGCATTACCCGTGTTGTTGATGCAACTAAAAAAAGTGGATTTAGATTAAGAGGCGATGTAGATTATGAAAGTGTTGCTCCAAAATGCTCATGGATAACTCCAGTACCGGGTGGTGTAGGACCAATGACTATCGCAGCGTTGCTTAATAATACTTACAGATCTTGTATGATGAAAAACTAATTTGATGATGTGATAATTTGATAATGTGCAAATGAAATCCGAAATCGTAAATCTGAAATCTGAAATTGATACATCACTTCCCGTGATGGAAGATTTTTATACTTTGCAAGGTGAAGGTTTTCACCAGGGCAAAGCTGCCTACTTTATAAGATTAGGGGGTTGTGATGTTGGTTGCGTTTGGTGTGATGTAAAAGATAGTTGGGACGCAGAGAAACATCCGAAGTTGAAAATTGAAAGTTTAATTTCAAAAGTAAAAAAAACGCCTGCCGAGATCGTGGTTATTACCGGCGGTGAACCTTTGATGCATGATCTTACTGAACTAACAAAGGAGTTACAGGCTGCTGGTTTAAAAACTCATATTGAAACTTCCGGAGCACATCTGCTAAGCGGTTCATGGGATTGGATATGTTTATCACCCAAAAAATTCAAAGCTCCATTACCGGTAATTGTTCCTCTGGCAAACGAATTAAAAATTGTTGTTTTTAATAAAAGTGATTTTGATTGGGCAGAAAAATATGCTGCCTTAGTTTCTCCATCATGCAAACTTTTTTTGCAACCTGAATGGGATAAAGCCGCAGAAATAACGCCATTGATCATCGAATACATTAAAGCCCATCCGCAATGGGAACTGAGCCTGCAGATACATAAGTATATTAATGTGCCTTAAACTGCGAGAAACAGGTAATATGCAACCAAAATAAACGCCCATTCCTCTTAACATTTATTTACTGAATAAGGAATAAAAATGTATTAGATTCGTTATAGAAATCCAGCAATATCAATGAAAACTTTTTTTTATACAATACTTCTTTCCTGCCAATTTTTTGTTGCCGATCCTTTAAATGCGCAAGTTTCAAACCCGGCGAA
>DATHDP010000103.1:0-12119 GCA_035318985.1 Chitinophagaceae bacterium | reverse complement strand
GTTTTGATATAGTGTATCGTCATTGTCTTGTAAACTCCGGTGATGCACTTGCGTTTGGTACAACTACAGGTAATTTATTTTTCTCTCCTGATCGTGGTGAAAGCTGGCAAACAATAAATAATTATTTGCCGATGATCTATTCGGTGCAGTTTGTGGATTGAGAGATTATTTATTAAGTCGGCTGCAATACGGCTATTGAGCTTTTGTTGCGTCGCACTCTTGTACGTTCGGTAATTCTATTCTACATATGTGTATGACCCAATAAAATAATAAAATGGTAGATGTATTCTATATAGGAGCCTATTGGTGGAATCGGAAAGAAGATTTGGCGACCGTTGTTAACAAGACTATTATGTTTTTGCAAGAGCTATCTAATTTGGATAAAGAGTTTATGAACTGGTATGAGAAGGGTTACAATAAAAAAGAAGCGAGTAGAAGAGTTTCAATTGAAAAGAATAACATTGAGACGCTTTATAAAAATGGGATTAAGAAAAATGATTTGGATAATGAAGGCTTTTCAAATATTGGATATTCAATTGACCTATGGACAGGTCATAAAGAAGAATATTCAAGCAGTATATCCATAAATGGTGGACATGCCTCCAAATTTTTTTCAAATTCTTGTGTTATCATATTGCCGATAGCAGAGGAATCTAAAGAAAGATTACTAAAATTAGATAAGCAAAAGGCAGTTATAAGTCTTCTTATAAAAATATGGCAGCCCGATAGTGTTGTATTAAACTCAAATAAACTAAAAGATGAAACGGGATTAATCAATAAAATTGGTTGGGTTACATATTTTAAAAATTTGAACCAGATTCCAAAATTCAGTGAAAATATTATTCACGAGACCCTTAATAATGGCCATCTGTATTACTTAAAAACTAAGAATGATATCTGCTATGATTATGATTTAATAAATGAACTTCTATCATTAAAAAAACTCGTTTAGATTCTTTTCTGCCCAGTTGTCGGGAGTATTTCTATTTTACGATTTACTAAATCAAAGAACAGGAGTTGAACAGAGCGTCGCAACAAAAGTTCAATCAGAATTACTTCAGCAGCAATCAAATCAAACCAATGCATCCCATAACACTTCCACCGGATGAAATGCTTTTTTACCTGTACCATCTTTTATCTGGTGGCGGCAACTGGTGCCGGGTACTGCAATAATTACATCATCAGTTTGTTTGCGAACAGTGGGGAACAAAACAAGTTCGCCGATCTTCATTGACAGATCGTAATGTTCTTTTTCATAACCAAAGGAACCAGCCATGCCGCAACAACCCGAAGGGATTACCTCTACTTTATAATTTTCCGGCATTGATAATATTTTTACCGAAGGCGCCACACTTGATAATGCTTTTTGCTGGCAATGTCCATGCAGCTTGATCGTTCTTTGCTCTTTGGTAAATTGTTCTTTCCTGATATTTCCTTTTTCAATTTCATTGGCGATAAACTCATCGATCAAAAAAACATTTACTGCCAATTGTTTTGCTTTTTCAAATTGCGCATCATCGGCAAGGTCAATATATTCATCACGGAAAGTAAGAATGGCTGAAGGTTCAATGCCTATTAATGGTGTATCAGCAATTATTAATGGATGAAGCAGTGAAATATTTTTATTTGCTATTTCTTTTGCTTTTCTAATCAATCCTTTCGACAACCAGGCTCTACCGCTTTCAATATGATCCGGGATGATTACTTCATATCCAAGTTTCTCAAGTAACTGGATCGCTTTGATGCCGATCTCTGTATCGTTATAATTTGTAAACTCATCACAGAATAAATAGACCTTGCGATCTACTTTCTCCAACTTTTGACTTTTTACTTTTGACTTTTTACTTTTCTCATACCAGTTTTTTAAAGTCGTTTTATACATTGTCGGCATTGAACGTTCTGCTGCAAATCCTGAAAACTTTTTTACAAGCCTACTGATAACCCTATTCGTTATTAAAAAATTATAAATACCCGGAGCCATGGCGCCAAGCTTTGCTGAAGCGCTGAAGTTTGCAATTAATTTCGACCGGAATGGAACACCATTCGCATCATAATAGTGTTGCAAGAATTCGGCTTTCAGTTTGGCTACATCCACATTGCTCGGACATTCTGATTTACAACCTTTGCAACTGAGGCATAGATCCATTACATCATAGATCTCTTTATGATCAAACCGGTTAAGTTTATTTGAGTTGGTCAAGAATTCTCTCAAGATATTTGCTCTTGCTCTTGTTGTATCTTTTTCATTGCGTGTCGCCATAAAAGACGGACACATTGTACCACCTGATAATTGTGTTTTGCGGCAATCACCGCTGCCATTACATTGTTCGGCATGTTGCAACACATCCTGGTTATGAAAACGAAAAAAGGTTTTGAAAGCAGGAGTTTGCTGACCGGGAACATAGCGCAGCATCGTATCCATCGGGGGAGTATCAACGATCTTATTCGGATTGAAGATATTTTCCGGATCCCAGGTTCGTTTTACTTCTTTCAGTAGTAGATAATTTTTTTCACCCACCATTTGTTTAATGAACTCACCTCGCAATCTTCCATCGCCATGTTCGCCACTAAGTGAGCCATTATATTTTTTTACCAATGTTGCTATTTCTTCTGCGATTGTTCTAAAAAGCTTGTTGCCTTCTTTTGTTTTTAAATTGATAATAGGTCTCAAATGTATCTCGCCTGAACCGGCATGTGCATAATGCACTGAATACAGATTATGCTTCTTTAATATTTCATTGAAATCCCTGATGTAATTAGGCAGATCATTTACATCCACTGCTGTATCTTCTATTACAGGCACTGCTTTTTCATCGCCGGGTAAATTGCTTAATAAGCCAAGTCCTGCTTTGCGTAGTGTCCATATTTTTTTTGAGTCTTCGCCAAATAGTAGGGGAAAGTGGTAACCCAATCCTGCGACTCTCATGTCTGCTTCAACTTGTTTAGCAAGTTCAATTATTTCTTCGCGATTCGTTTTTGCAAATTCGATAACCAGTATGGCACCCGGATCACCTTGTACAAAAAAACGATTCTTGACCTGTTCTTTATTTTCTTTCGTGCATTCAAGAATATAATGGTCTATCAGTTCGCTGGCACTTGGTTTATATTTTAAAGCAATAAGATTTGCCCTTAGTGATTCATCAATAGAATTAAAGTGTACACAAAGCAAACCAACTTCTTTTGGCGGTAGTGGTACTACATTCAATTTTATTTCAGTAATAAAAGCCAGTGTGCCTTCTGATCCTGCGATCAGTTTACAAAAATTAAAATCTTCTTTGCCCGCAGTGAACGGTGCCGATTCCAGTAATGAATCGATCGCATAACCTGTGTTTCGTCTTTCTACTGATTTTTTTGGAAACTCTTTTCTTATTTCTACCTGGTTTTCATAGTTACTCAATATGCTGCGGACTGATCTGTATATATCTGCTTCCAACCCTGTGCCTTCGCATTTTGAATGAAACTCATCAATGTTTAATGATTTGAATTCTGCTTCGTTGCCATCACTCAACAATGCTTTTACTTCCAGCAAATGTTCCCTTGTACTTCTGTACACAACAGAATTGGAGCCGCAGGAATTATTACCAACCATTCCTCCGATCATGGCCCTGTTGGCAGTTGATGTTTCTGGTCCGAAAAACAAACCATGTGGTTTTAGAAACATATTTAATTCATCACGGATAACACCGGGTTGTACTCTGACCCAATTTTCTTCTTTATTCAATTCTAATATCTGGGTAAAATATTTTGAAACATCTACAATAATTCCACTGCCTACCACTTGCCCTGCCAGCGAAGTACCTGCTGTTCTTGGGATCAATGAGGTCTTTTCATTCTTTGCAAATGCAATGAGGAGTTTAATGTCTTCAATAGTTTTTGGAATAGCCACCGCTAATGGCATTTCACGGTAGGCTGATGCATCTGTAGCATACAGGGTACGCATCGTAATGTCAAAAAAAAGGTCTCCTTCAAGTTTTTGTTCTAACTGCTGCAGTTTCTCCTTCATTAACTGTGAAATATTGATTGGTTGTAAGTGGCCAAAATTAATTCCTTTATGGCGTTGTCAGTGTTTTCACCAAGAAAATCTATAAATGTTGATTTCAGTATTTATGAAGCACTTCCAGGAGAGGCGCAAATTTTACTTGATTTGCAAAATCAAGTGGACTACGATCCGCATTATTTTTATGGATCTTTTTTGCACCGTGTTCCAAAAACAGCTCAACAAGTGGTAACTTTTTCAAATCACCTTTTACGTTGAATACAGCGGCCCATAAAGGCTCATTGCCATATTTATCGGAAATGTTTAGGTTAGCCCCCTTATTCAATAATAAAATAGCCATATCGAAATAATTATAAACTGCACAATAATGCAGAGGCACTGCTTGGGTGATTCTATCTTGAAGATTTACATTGATGCCATTTTCAATTAAAAGTTTTGCGGCCTCAATTGAATTAGATATACAAGCAGAATGCAATGCTGTCTTATCGTAATTATAACTGTTGATGTCTTCACCAGCATCCAATAATTCTTTCAATTTTTTTATCTCATTTTTTTCTGCATAGTCTACTAAAGTTGCTGTACTCATAGTTTATCCACTTTTTGCATAAAGACTAATTATTTTTTTTCTCATAACCTGGCATGTATGACCACCCTATATCCGGAGAACTTGGAATACTGTCTGGCACAGGAAAGTCTAATAGAAGTCTACTATTTGCAGGATTTTTATAAGAAAACAGGACATAGTATCGTCCTCCGTTAGGTACTGCAGTGTTTTCGTTTTTAGCGCCGACATGTTCTCGGCTTTTGTATTTTCTGTTTGATACTTTGTAATAATAAATTAATGTAGGTTTTGAGCTTTTAAAGTTATGATGCTTATCACCTGTTATGCCAATTGTGTACATAGAATGAGCACTTCTGTCTTGAGCTTCAAATTTTAAACTTTTATTTTTATATACAATGAAAACTATTAAAATAGAAATAACAATCAAGGAACTAATAATTTTACCTTTATGTAGCTTATTAGTTTTCTCGTCTACAAAGTTCCTTTTGAATTCTTCTATGATTGTCATTTGCACAATTAGTGATGTTTTTCACCAACATCCCGAAGTTAATAATCCCTTGTTATATAGAGAAACTGAAGCAAACTAAATGCTCCAAAACGTTTGAAGCTTTATTAGATGGGTGCCTTCGTGTTGAATAGAATTGTTGCAGTACAAGTGAGTGACACAACAGGCGATGATAGTAGTAATGCAGCTGCCTATCAAATCACTTTTTTCTTCCAATGATTACCTCGCAAATAAAAGAAAGCTGGAATAAACATGCAGATCCAGTAGAGCCATTCACTCATCCACCCAATTGTGATCGAAAGTTTGAGTTTTTCAAAGACAACATATATATAAGTACAATATAGAATGATCGTTACGGCTTCAATCAGGAAAGTAACTTTTGTATTGCCAGTACCAGTAACAGCATGAAGCCATACAACAGAGAATGACATCAGGATCATTGCAAGGGATACAACACGGATAACGGGAATACCTTGCCGGATAAACTCGTCGCCTTGTCCGTATATGGAAAGAAATAGTTGAGGAAATAAATTTAGTAAGAGACAAAGAACGAGGGCAATACTGATACTCAACTTTACTATTTTCTTTATTACAAAAAGTACTTCGTCTTTTTTGCCTTGTCCAATTATGTTACTTACCATGCTGTTGCTTGTAGAAGCAAATGCCCAGCTCATACAGCCGAACATGCCAAATACATTTCGCATAACGTTTGAAATGGCTTGCGGCATATCGGAAGATTGATTTCTCTCAATAAGAATAAAGAAGAACTCCCAGCTCATTATGCTTATTGCATGCTGAAATACCAGTGGCGCCGACATTGCCGTTATGAGTGATGCATTTTGTTTATCCCAACGTAAGTTTTTAAATAAAGCAAATCGTTGCGCTATCCCTTTTTGATGTATAACAATATAAATAACAAACATGCCAACGAACTCGGCAATGATAGATGCATAAGCGGCACCATTAAAACCCAATTCCGGTAAACCCCATTTGCCAAAGATCAATGTGTAATCAAAAACAACATTGGCAACTGCTTCGGCAATTGTTCCCATCACCATGTATTTGCTTTGGTTGGTACCGACAAGCAAAGCATTTCGCATTTGGTAGATATATAAAAATGGCAAGCCCCAGATGCGGATCTTTATAAAACTGATGGCCATCTCCGCTTTTTCAGGCTCATGTAATATTGCCCGAAGAATAGTTGGTGTGATTGTATAAGAAAGAATAATGGCGATCGCAGAAACAAGTAGCGCATTAAATATTCCCTGGTTAAAAATTTTCCCGATTTCTTCGGTTTTATTTTCGCCTGCCCGGCGACTAATAAGGGCCAGCAACCCATTATTCATGGCAAAACCGATAGAACCAAAAATTAAATAATAAACCCCGGTTATGCTGGCGACGGCAAGTGTTGTGGTCGAATAATGGCCGAGAAAAATATTATTAGTAATAAAATTCAGTTGCGGTACAAGAATAGCAATGCTTATAGGCAGAGTCAGTTTAAGGATCTGCTTATTAGTGATCTTAAATTGCAGGCTATTTTGAAGGCTATCCATTGAGTAAAGGGCTGCAAGATAAGGAAGAGCTAGATGCCAGATACTAGATAGTAGACGCTAGATACTGGATTCTGGATATTAGATTCTAGTTTGTTTTTTAGCATCCAGTATCTAGCATCTAGAATCCAGTAACTTTTGACTCGGACTGATTTTTGTTCTAACATTGCACACATTTAAATCAACTTTCTGAAACCTTCATTTCATATTAAAACTGAAGCTGAGTATAACCCGGCGAATTCGATCTTATTAATGATCGCCAGCGCAAGACATTGCAGCTTTGCAGTAATGAATTATTTGTCAAAAGAATTAGTTGAGTTTGGATACTACACTTCTACAGAAGATGAAAATGATTATAAAAGTTTTTTTGAAGGGATTGAGACCTTAAATAACCGGTATTATCAAACTGCGATCGGTTATGATTCGAATGAATCGGTACAAATACCGTCGGTTGTTTATAAATATGAGGATGGACAATTGAATTTGGATGCCACTTTTGGAAAAAGTGTTCATACAACAGTCGTTTCAGAAAATGTACCGGGCTGGAATCTTTATAATATTTATCGTCTTCCTTCAGATCTTCATTCGGCAATAAGCTGGAAATTTTTAAGTGCAAAATCCTGGAGCATTTATTCAGTATTATTAAAAGGTCATGCTTCAAAAAATGATGAGGCAATGATCATTGATTTTAAAACAGATGAATTTTCGGTGGTCATCTTGAAAAATAATAAGTTATTACTTGCAAAAACTTTTTCATATACCTCGCCTGAAGACGTCATGTATTACTTGTTGAAAGGCTGCCAGCAATTAAACTTATCACAACAAACTGTTAAGCTCTCATTAGCTGGCTTAATTGAGAAAGACTCTGCCGTTTACCGGGAGTTGCATAAATATTTTATCAATCTTGAGTTTGAATCTTTATCGGCGGAAGTAAAGCTTGCTGAAGCATTGGCAGTACATCCCGAACATTATTTTTCATCCATTAGTAAACTGGCTGCATGCGTATTATAGGTGGTGAACATGGCCGCAGAAGAATTAGCCCCCCGGCAAATATGCCGCATACAAGACCTACCACTGATGTAGCCAAAGAAGGACTTTTTAATGTAATTTCCAATAATCTCGACATTGAAGGATTAAAGACGCTGGATCTTTTTGGTGGCACAGGCAGTATCAGCTATGAAATGGCAAGTCGCGGTGCAAATGACCTGACAATAATTGAGAAAGATCCAAAGATGTATGAGTTCATAAAAAAAACTGCCGGTGAATTAAAGCTTGAGAATTTTAAAGTGCTGAAACTCGATGTATTTAAATTTATTGAGCAATGTGCCGACAAGTTTGATTTTATTTTTGCGGGACCGCCTTATGCACTCGGCAATATTGATGACCTGCCTAAACTTATTTTTGAAAAACAATTATTGAACTCCAAAGGATGGTTTGTGCTGGAACATACACCGAGAAATGATTACAAGAAATTTCCTTTCTACGCCACAGAGAGAAATTATGGCACAACAATATTTTCGATCTTTATAGAAAACAGTTAGATCAGCAAGAACATTCACAATTCACCATTGACCATTCACTAATAGTTATTATCTTGATGAATGCTTAAGACAGAAGCAAGGGATTTATATAAGAAAAAAAGATTGGATCTTTCCGCTACCGAAAGAATAAAGCTGGACGATCTTTTGTTGATACAATTGCAAACAGTACAATTACCATTTATTACGTTTTTGCTTTCTTATTGGCCGATCGAGCAAAATCATGAACCCAATACACATTTGTTTACCGATTATTTAGAATTTCAAAATCCAGAATTGATCATTTGTTATCCAAAAACCAATTTTGAGAATCATAGTATGCAATCAGTACAAACAAATGACGACACCCGTTTTCGCAAGAATAAATATGATCTTTATGAACCTGAAGATGGCGTAGTAGTTAATCATGCCGGTATGGATATGATCTTTGTTCCATTACTGTCATTTGATAAGAATGGCTATCGGGTTGGCTATGGAAAAGGATTTTATGACCGCTATCTTTCCCAATGCAGAAGCGATTGTCTTAAGATAGGCTTTAGTTATTTTGAACCGTTAGACGCAATAGATGATACCAATGAATTTGATGTACCTTTAAACCTTTGTGTAACACCGACCTCTGTTTATGTATTCTAATCTTTTCCTAAAAACATTCCGCATACTTCTTTTTCCGCTGGCCATCATTTATTGGTTGATCATTTTTATCCGCAATAAATTCTACGATCTGAAAATTTTTGGTTCGGCAACATTTGGCATGCCATTGATCTGTGTTGGTAATCTTTCCGTCGGGGGCACAGGTAAGTCACCAATGGTAGAATTTTTGGTAAGAAATTTGAAAGATGATTTTAGGGTGGCAACACTTAGCAGGGGATATAAAAGAAAAACAAGAGGCTATGCATTAGCTAATGAAAGATCCGATGCATTAGAGATCGGGGATGAGCCAATGCAATTCAAATTGAAATTTCCCGATGTACCTGTAGCAGTAGGGGAAGAAAGACTAGATGCTATTTCGCAGCTCTTACATGATAAACCCGATATACAATCCATTATTCTTGATGATGCATTTCAGCATCGTGCAATAAAGGCGGGAATGAATATTTTGCTTACAGATCATAATAATCTTTTTACCCGTGATTTTTATTTGCCCACCGGTGATCTTCGTGATCTGAAATCAAGTTATAAAAGGGCTGAGATAATTGTAGTAACGAAATGCGAGCCCTTCTTAACTGAAAATGAAAGAAACAAAATTATCGAAGAGATTAAACCTTTAGCTACACAACATATTTTTTTTGCAGCTAATCTATACCCTTCGCCTTATCATATAATTCGCCATAATGAAACAATAAGTCTTCTTCCGGACGCAGAGATCTTGCTTGTAACAGGTATTGCCAATCCCCAGCCTCTGAAAGATCTTGTAATGGATCATTCTGAAACTTACTATATGATGCATTATCCGGATCATCATATTTTTACTATTGATGACTGGAAGGATATAAAAAAGAGATTTGATAAAATAGAATCAGAGAAAAAGATGATATTGACAACGGAAAAAGATGCTGTTCGACTGTCGAAATTTGGTGAGCAATTAAATAATGTTCCTCTTTATGTAATTCCGCTGCAGCATCATTTCCTTTTCAATGAGGAGGCAAAATTTGTATCGTTGATAAAAAATTATATAAAAGATTTTACCGATAGCTATCGGGATAAGGTTAAATAAATAAAATGGGAAGAAAAAATTCAAAAAAGAAAAAAGATAAAGAAAAGGGTAAGCAGAAGGATAAGCATTCACATGATCAGTCGGTGACTGGTGTATTGGATATAAGTCGTTCAGGAACTGGTTTTGTTGTGGTACAAAATATGCCTGTCGATATCCTTATTCGTCCTGATGACCTGGGCACTGCATTGCATGGCGATACCGTGAGGGTGAAAGTAAAAGATGCTAAAGAAAAAAATAAAAGACAGCGGGGAGTTATAACTCAAATTGTTAGTCGCAAGCAAACTGAATTCGTAGGTACACTCCAAATGAATAAAGGCTTTGCATTTTTTGTGGCTGACGGAAATAAGAAGATGCCAGATATTTTTATTCACTCTTCTAAGTTCAATAACGCTAAGGATCGTGATAGGGTAGTTGTAAGATTGCTGGAGTGGGAGGACCAGGATAAAAGACCAGAGGGTGAAGTACTACAGATCCTTGACAAGGAAAATGAGAATGATATTGCAATGAAAGAAATTTTATTGCAATTCGGATTTCCATTAGGGTTTCCTGATGAGGCTTTGGAAGAAGCAGCAAGAATACCTGATATCATTACAGACAAGGAAATTAAAAACCGGAAAGATTTTCGTGATATTCTCACATTTACAATTGACCCTGTTGATGCAAAAGATTTTGATGATGCCATTTCATTCAGAGTTTTGAAAAATGGGAATTATGAAATTGGGGTTCATATCGCAGATGTCAGCCATTATCTTGAAGCAGATGGATCATTAGATAAAGCTGCGTATGAAAAAGCAACTTCGGTTTACCTACCAGATCGGGTGAATCCAATGCTGCCTGAAGAAATTTCGAATGTGCTTTGCTCATTAAGACCGCATGAAGAGAAACTTACTTTCTCGGCAGTTTTCCAAATAACGCCTGACGGAAAAATAAAACAGTATTGGTTGGGGAAAACAATTATTCATTCAGATCACCGGTTTACTTATGAAGAAGTGCAGGAAATAATTGAGACAAAGGATGGATTGTATCGTGATGAAATTCTAATCCTCAATGGTCTTGCACAGCAAATGCGCAATGATCGTTTTAAAAACGGAGCAATTAATTTTTCATCACAGGAAGTAAGATTTAAACTGGATGAAAAAAATAAGCCCATCGGGATAATGATAAAAGAAAGCAAAGAGGCACATCAATTAATTGAAGAGTTTATGCTCCTTGCTAATCGTACAGTTGCAGAAAATCTTGGCAAAATAAAGATCAATAATAAACCAATTCCTTTTCCATATCGTATTCATGATGATCCTGATGAAGAAAAGCTGTTGCCATTTATTGCTTTTGCAAAAAAATTTGGTCACCAGTTTGATATTTCAAGCCCCGAAGCGATCGCATCATCATTTAACCATATGCTTAAAGAAGTACATGGTAAGCCTGAGCAGCACGTATTGGAGCAATTAGGAATAAGAACAATGTCAAAGGCGAAGTACACAACTGAAAATGTTGGACATTATGGCCTGGGCTTTGAACACTATTGCCATTTTACTTCTCCTATTCGCCGTTACCCGGATGTAATGGTGCATCGCATTCTTGAGCAGGCTCTAAATAATAATTTTATCATTGATAAAAAGATAGAAGAAAAGTGTAAACATTGCAGTGATAAAGAAAGATCGTCAATGGAAGCTGAAAGAGCCGCTAATAAATATAAGCAGGTTGAGTATATGCAGAATTTTTTAGGTGATGAGTTTGAAGGCGTGATCAGCGGCGTATCCTCTTTTGGTTTTTGGGTGGAAACGGTGGAACATAAATGCGAAGGACTTGTTAGTATACACAGTTTATCAGAGTATGATGATTTCAGGCATGTAGAAACTGATTATTGTCTTGCAGGTGTCCGTTCAGGCAGAACTTTCAGAATGGGTGATAAGGTTTGGATAAAAGTGATTGCAGCCAATCTTACAAAGCGACAATTGGATTATGAGTGGGTGGTGGCGAGTGGATTGAAGGAACAAAGTGAAAAGTCAAAAGTTAAAACTAAAAAAAAGAAAGAGTAAATTCATTTATGCAGTCATTTGAAACGTTATCAAAACAATTCGCTGAGAAATTTGATACAAGACATTTTCCGGAACATCCGGCTTCGTTGTACGAGCCTAATGAATATTTTTTACGACTCGGTGGCAAACGGGTTCGCCCTGTTTTATGCTTGATGGGCAATGAGCTCTTTGATGAAATTATTCCTGATGCCTGGCATGCTGCAACAGCGATCGA
>DATHDP010000102.1:0-48540 GCA_035318985.1 Chitinophagaceae bacterium | reverse complement strand
AATATCCCTGGCACCGCTCAATGCTTCTGCACTTGTGTTCACTCCTTTTTCGCTATCAATAAATTTGGCTGCTTCCGATTCTATGTCGTTATGTGTTTGTTCAAATAAAAGATCTGCCAGTGGTTGCAATCCTTTTTCCCTGGCCATACTGGCTTTTGTTTTTCTTTTGGGTTTATAGGGGAGATATATATCTTCAAGTTCAGTTAATGTTGCGGCCGCTTCGATCTTTTGTTTCAACTCATCGGTGAGTTTTTCCATCTCCAACATGCTCTTCAAAATACTTTCGCGGCGTTTCTCCAATTCTTTCAATTGTTCAAGACGATCACGAATGGATGCGATCTGTACTTCATCCAGGCTGCCTGTTGCTTCTTTGCGGTATCGTGCAATAAAGGGAATGGTAGCGTCTTCTTCCAATAAAGCCACGACGGCTTCTACTTTTTTTAATGCAATATTTTGCTCAGATGCGATCTTGCTATACAGCTCTTTGTTTTCCATAGCAGGGTTATTCTGTTTGGGGCTGCGAATCTAAGGGAGAGAATGATATTAAAAAAGTTCAATTTTCTGCCCGCCAATATATTATCTGGACAAGATTATCCTGAATTTAGGGAAAAGAGATCATATAGAGTTATAGCTTCAACTCCATAAACACTAACCAGTTTTTTAACATCTCGGGGAGTTCATAATATGCTTCAATATTTTAAATCTAAAGCCCTGATATAAATTTTGCGCTTCAATTTGTCTAATGCTTGTATCGAGTTTCATAGATGAATAGCCTATCTTTTTTGCTTCATCAATGATAGCTTTGGCTAAAGCATATCCAATTCCTTTTCCATGAAATTCAGGATAGACAAACATTCTTTTCATTTCACATGAATGATCGTCTATTTTCTTTAATGCTACACAACCGGCTGGCTGATCATTATAAAATACTAATAAAAGCCGTCCTGTCGGAATTGAATATTTGCCAGGCAAGGATGCTAACTCTCTCTCAAGATCTTTGGGGTCAAAATATTCATTGGTGAAATGAATGTCTTCCACATGACGACTTAAATGCCATTTGACAAATGCACTAATTAAATTTCTTACATGCTGCAGATGTTTTTCGTTTGTTGCATCTATAATTTTAATGTCTTTTGATTTTTTCATCTTAATAAAAAGAAAAGCAATTAATGTTTCGCCGTAAACCAAAAATGAGAATAAATTTCTACACGTATTTATCGCAATAGGACAAATAATATTTGTCCAAATTTTTTTCTTCAAACATTTAACTTTTATCCGCTTTTAATCAATGAATTCTGATGAAGAATGTTGTGGCATAATTCTTTATAATAGACTCTAAACTAAAACTATGACTCCACCTTCGAAAAAGAATATTGATCTTATTTGCTTCTCTCATTTGCGTTGGAATTTTGTTTATCAGCGTCCACAGCATTTAATGAGTCGATTCGCAAAACAACGCAGAGTCTTTTTTTTCGAAGAGCCTGTACATCATGCCCCTTCACAATACAATGAAATTTTTGATGATCCAGTTAGCGGTGTATGTGTTGTAACACCACATATTACAAGTGATACTGAAAACGTCCCCGATGCATTGCGTCATTTACTGGATATGTTCATGGCTTCAATGAATATTAAGAATTATGTGACGTGGTATTATACCCCGTTATCATTTGCGTTTAGCCTTCATTTAAAACCGGCACTACTTGTGTATGATTGCATGGACGAACTTTCTTCTTTCAAGTTTGCGGCTCCGGAATTAAAAGTTTGGGAGCAAACACTTTTTGCAAAAGCAGATATTGTATTTACAGGTGGCATGCATTTGTATGAGGCAAAAAAGGAATTTCATTCAAACATATATGGTGTTCCAAGCGGTATAGATGTAAAACATTTTATACAAGCAAGGAAATTTACAAAGGACCCAATGGACCAGGAATCTATTCCTCATCCGCGAATAGGGTTTTATGGAGTAATTGATGAACGATTCAATATTGAACTTTTAAGATCAGTGGCAGAGCAACGCCCTGACTGGCATTTTGTAGTTATTGGACCAACTGCTAAAATAGATCCTGCAAGTTTACCAACCAACAGAAATATTCACTTTATAGGAATGCGGGATTATAAAGAGTTACCGGGTTATCTCGCAGGATGGGATATCGCGATGATGCCATTTGAATTAAATGAAGCAACAAAATATATAAGCCCGACAAAAACACCAGAGTTCCTTGCAGCAGGTAAACCAGTTGTATCCACTTCCATTCATGATGTTGTTCATCCATACGCTGATAAGAAAGTTGTAAGCATTGCTGATACTCCTGATGAATTTGTCGCCGCGATCGAACAATATTTATCAACTGAAAGAAGCAAGCGTTGGCAAAGTGAGGTTGATGCTTTATTAGAAACCATGTCGTGGGATGATATATGGAAACGCATGAATGAGCTTATGAATAAAACTATTAACACTAAAACTATTAATCATGAAAATAAATCACAAGCCTATGTTTGACTATTTAGTGGTAGGAGCCGGATTTGCCGGAGCAGTCATCGCAGAGCGATTGGCAAGCCAGGCAGGCAAAAAAGTTTTAATAATTGATAAAAGAAATCATATTGGAGGGAATACATACGATTACTATAATAATGAAGGCATACTTGTACACTTATATGGGCCGCATATTTTTCATACAAATTGTAAAGAGATCTATGAATATCTCGGGAAATTCACAACATGGCGTCCGTATGAGCACCGTGTGTTAGCAAGTGTTGATGGAATGTTAGTGCCTATTCCGATCAATCTTAATACAATTAATAAATTATACGGTACTCAACTTAGTTCATCTGAAGTTGAAAAATTTTTAGAGGATAAAGCAGAGAAAAAAGAAAGGATCATTACTTCTGAAGATGTAGTGGTAAGCAAGGTGGGAAAAGAACTTTATGAAAAATTTTTCAAAGGATATACAAAAAAACAATGGGGATTAGATCCAAGTGAGTTGGATGCTTCTGTTGCAGCAAGAATACCAACACGAACAAATAAGGACGACAGGTATTTTACCGATACATACCAGGCGATGCCTTTGCATGGGTATACAAAAATGTTTGAGAAAATGCTTTCTCACCCAAACATAAAAGTGATGTTGAATACGGACTATAAGGAAATTGAAAGAATGATACCGTATAAAGAAATGATCTATACGGGACCGATCGATTATTACTTTAATTATTGTTATGGAAAACTTCCTTATCGTTCCCTTGAGTTTAAATTCGAAACCGTAGAAACAGAATGTTTTCAACCAACAGGAACGGTAAACTATCCGAATGAACATCCTTATACAAGAGTAACAGAGTTTAAATACTTAACAGGTCAAAAGCATCCGAAGACAACAATGGTATATGAGTATCCGAAAGATGAAGGAGATCCATATTACCCGGTGCCTCGTCCCGAAAATGCAGAACTATATAAAAAATACCAGGCATTGACCGCAGAGATGCCAAATGTTCATTTTGTTGGAAGATTAGCTACTTACAAATATTATAATATGGACCAGGTGGTTGCGCAATCATTAACCCTGTTTAAAAAAATAATCGGTACCAAAGAACAAGCAAATGGCACACAAATCAACGGACATAAATTACCAGCATTGCAATCCTGAGGTTTGGGGTGGAATTGAGTGTACGATCAATAGGGTGCAGGATGTTTTTCGTGACCAACTTTTGTATTCAGGGCATTATACAAGGCCTGGAGATATTGAGCGGTTTGCGGAACTCGGTATCAAAAAACTAAGGTATCCTATACTTTGGGAGCATCATCAACCCGAATCTAATAAAGCCATTGATTGGACGTGGACAGAAAAACAACTTCATTCAATTCGCAGAAAGCATATTAAACCAATTGCAGGATTGGTACATCATGGAAGCGGGCCCGCATTTACCGACTTAACAGATCCTGAATTTCCTGACAAGCTTGCTTTATACGCCAAGGCAGTTGCTAAAAAATTTCCATGGCTTGAATATTATACTCCCGTAAATGAACCATTAACTACCGCAAGATTTAGTGGGCTTTATGGTTTATGGTATCCTCATTGCAAAGATGAATTGATCTCTTATAAAATGCTCATCAATCAACTGAAAGGAGTTGTATTGAGCATGCAGACGATAAGAAAGATAAACCCCAAAGCCAAACTCGTACAAACAGAAGATCTTTCTAAAACACATAGTACCGACCTGCTTTCTTACCAGGCAGATTTTGAAAATGAAAGACGCTGGCTTACTTATGATCTTTTGTGTGGCAAAGTAGATCAGCAACATTTTTTCTGGGATTATTTTATTTCAATAGGCATTCATATAAAAGAGCTGGAGTTTTTTTTAGAGAATCCATGCCCGCCTGATATTATTGGCTTCAACTATTATGTAACCTCGGAAAGATATTTGGATGAAAATATTGAGAACTATCATTGTTCAACACATGGTGGTAATCACAAGCATAGATATGCCGATGTCGAAGCAGTACGGGTCAAAGAACTTTCTGGGTTAAATGTTCTTTTAAAAGAAGCATGGGAAAAGTATAAAATCCCAATTTCAATTACAGAAAATCATTTAAGCTGTACCCGTGAAGAGCAAATGCGTTGGTTCAAAGAAACATGGGAAGATTGTTGCAATTTAAAAAAGCAAGGCATTGACATAGTTGCTGTAACAGTATGGTCTTTACTCGGCGCTTTTGAGTGGAACAGCTTGCTTACATGTACAAATAATTATTATGAATCGGGTGCTTATGATATTGCAAACAATAAAATCAGAAAAACAGCTCTTGGTAAAATGGTAAAAGCAATTGCCACAAGAGGAGAGTATCGTCATCCATTACTTGACATTCAAGGATGGTGGAATAAAAACAGAGATATGAATCAAATTATGACATCAAAGAAAGAAAATCGGCTTTTAATTATTGGAAAGAATGGAACATTAGGAAATGCGTTTATACGCATATGTGATCACCGCGCAATACCCTATGTTTCTTTAAGCAGGAAGGACCTGGATATTTCTAATGAACGTGACGTGAGATCTATAATAGATGAATATCGTCCATGGGGAGTTATAAATACAGCTGGGTATGTAAAAGTGGATGATGCGGAAACTAATTATAACGAATGTTTTTCTGTTAATACAATTGCTCCGGGAATACTGGCAAACACTTGTAATATCAGGGGTATTCGTTTTATGACGTTCTCTTCTGACCTGATCTTTGACGGTGCAAAAAAAACGGCTTACAATGAAAATGATATTGCAAAGCCATTAAGTATTTATGGAATAAGCAAAGCAAACGGAGAACAGGTTGTACAAAAAGTAAATCCAGGATCATTGATCATTCGCACAAGTGCTTTTTTCGGGCCCTGGGATCGTTATAATTTTGTATATACAATTTTAAATTCTCTTGAAAATGAAAGATCATATTCAGTAGTAAAAGATGTGATCGTATCACCAACCTATGTACCCGATCTTGCGAATACGGCAATGGATCTTTTTATTGATGAAGAACAAGGCATCTGGCATTTAAGTAATGAAGGAATGTTGAGTTGGGCAGATTTTGCTTCTGTGATCGCCGATAGAGGAGGGTATAAAAAAAGTAATCTTCTATTTAAAAGCCTGGATGAGATGGGATGGAAGGCGCAACGACCATTGAACAGTGCTTTGAAAAGCGAACGTGGAATAAAGTTACCTGTGTTGGAGAACGCTTTGGAACGATTTTTTGAGCATAGAACGGTTTAAAAGATATGATATATGGCGGGTAATAAATTTATGTTCGCTACGGGAATCGAAAATAGTTATCCAACAATTCAATTGCCTGATGGTTCTACCAAGCGGATAGATGAAATGGAGAAAGGTTTTCATTATCAAAATTGGAAAAAGGATTTTGAATTAGTGAAAGATATAGGGATTGAATTTTTACGATATGGCCCGCCATATTATAAAACACATTTAGGACCAGGCAAATATGACTGGTCTTTTGCTGACGAAACTTTTAATTACTTAAAAGAATTACACATAACGCCGATCGTTGATCTTTGTCATTTCGGAGTGCCTGATTGGATCGGCAATTTTCAAAATCCTGAATTCCCGAATTATTTTGCTGAGTATTCAAAAGCGTTCGCTACAAGATTTCCTGACCTGCAATTATACACGCCGGTTAATGAGATCTTTATTGCGGCAATGTTTTCTGCTCAATATGGTTGGTGGAATGAAAGATTAAGATCAGATAAGTCTTTTGTAACGGCGTTAAAGCATCTATGCAAAGCAAATGTAATGGCGATGCATGCTGTTTTACAAATTCAACCGGAGGCGACATTTATACAAAGTGAATCTTCAGAATATTTTCATGCAATGGATCCATTGGCAGTTCCATTAGCAAGATTTCTTAATCAAAAAAGATTTCTTTCTCTTGATCTTACGTATGGTTATCCGTTAAATGTTACAATGTATGAATACCTGCGTTCAAATGGAATGACCAGCGATGAATATTATTGGTTCACAAAAAACCAGGTGAAGGCAAAATGTATAATGGGAAATGATTACTATGTAACCAATGAACATTTAGTTTTTCCAAATGGACATACGCAAGCCGCAGGTGAAATATTTGGTTATTATGTAATAACTAACCAGTATTACCGAAGATACAAGCTGCCAATAATGCATACTGAAACCAATATTAAAATGCCAGCTTGTAAAGAATGGTTGTTGAAACAATGGGCCAACGTTCATCGATTAAAACATGATGGTATACCGATAATTGGATTTACATGGTATAGCTTATGTCACCAGGTTGATTGGGATTCGGCTTTACGAAATGATGCAGGTGTAGTAAACGAATTAGGATTATTTGATCTTAACCGCAAAATAATGCCTGTAGGCGAAGCTTATAAAACATTAATTGAAAACTGGAAGGAAGTATTAAACACTGAAAGCTACGGACTTGTTTTCGATAACTGGTGATCAACGCACAAATTCTATGTCTTCTTTAATTATATCTGCAGTAAAATATGAAAAAAGTTGAGACGCATTCATCTCATCATTTTTATCGGGCTCTGATATTCCTACTGACGGTTTTTCTTTAAAAGGAACAATTGCGTCAATCTTTAATGTCTTGAGGACCTTGATAAGCTTTGCTCTTTTTATTTTTTTTCTCATAGTATTTTTACTGCGATAATTATGCCTAAAATTGTGTTAATGAAGCTCTTTATACAATATTTTCAACAATGGCGAAGATCATTCATGATAAAAAATTTACAATCACAAGAATGTAATCTTTTATAATTCGAAAAGATTTTTTTTGAAAAACCAAGAAGGAAGAGCCTAGAATTTAATTCTAAATTTTTTTTGGGGAATTCGTTACACAAACTTTGTTTCATTTAATTCCAGCAAAGAATTCACATCTGCTGCTGAGTAATCCTTGATCACATTATATAAAGTGCCTCTTTCAACAGGCCTGCGTTTTACTTGCTTTATCAGTGCAACTAATTCTTCTGTTGTCATAGATGGATTCTGCTCTTCAGCTCCGGCCATACTGTAAATTTTTGTTGTATCATCAATGGTGCCGTCAATATCATTTACTCCAAATGATAAACTTAGTTGTGCATTTTGGCGACCAAGCATTGGCCAATATGCTTTAAGGTGAGGGAAATTGTCCATGTAGATCCTGGCAACGGCATACATCTTCATATCTTCCACAACGCTACTTTCATTTACATTACTCATATCATTATCCTTATTGCGGAATTTGAGCGGTATAAAAGTATTGAAGCCACCGGTTTTATCCTGCAGACTTCTTAAGCGGCTCATATGATCAATACGATGAGAATAATTTTCTATATGGCCATACAACATCGTAGCATTGGTATGCATACCAAGCTTATGTGCCGCTTCATGAATATTTAACCATCCCTGTGAATCAACTTTATCGGCGCAGATCTTCTCTCTTATTTGCTCATCAAAAATTTCAGCACCTCCACCGGGTAATGAATCAAGCCCTGCATTTTTCAAATAAGCCAGCCCTTCTTCATTTGTCATTTTTGCTTTACGAAACATATAATCAAGTTCAACGGCTGTAAACCCTTTTATATGTAATGAAGGCCTGTGCTTTTTTATTTGCCTTAAAACTTCTGCAAAAAATTCAAGATTCATTTTTGGATGCACGCCACCAACTATATGCACTTCGGTCACTGGTTGCCCATCATATTTTTTAACCATATGCAGCATTTGTTCTGCGGAAAGTTCCCAACCTTCTTCACGGTGAGCATACAAGCGACTATAGCTACAAAAGTTACAGGTGAAGATGCAAA
The DNA here is from genome assembly GCA_035318985.1 of Chitinophagaceae bacterium. GTDB lineage: Bacteria > Bacteroidota > Bacteroidia > Chitinophagales > Chitinophagaceae > VBAS01. The sequence goes on along the minus strand of DATHDP010000102.1, from coordinate 40,219 downwards.
CATTGGTAGGCTCAATATGAAAGTTGCGGTTGAAATAGGTAATGTCTCCATGCTTTTTTTCCCGAATATAATTAGCGAGTGAGCCAAGGAATGGGAGAGAACCCTTTTGAAAAAGTAATAAGCCTTCTTCGTCAGTTATTCTTTCATTATTATAAACTTTTTCCTGTATATCAAGCAACTCTTTGGGTACGTTAAAATTCGACTCCGCAATTGTAGATAGCATTGAATTTAATTTGACCGCAAATTTAACGTATAAAAAAATAACCCCGGGTTTGAATCCCGGGGTTATCATTATAGTTCTTGATCGTTCTTAATACTTCACCACTAATACATTCACATTGCGGTTGCTGTCATCATAACCAAGATTGACTGTATAAGTGCCGGCCGCTTTGCTGCCAAGATCGATCTGGAAATATTTTTCTCCGCCATTCGGGAACTGCTTACTATAAACCAATTGACCAGCCGAATTGTAAACATTGATGTATCTCAGTGTTGTTGGAACCTGGTAATGCCATACCCCAAATGTTGATCTAAATGGATTAGGAAGGATCAAATAACCATCATTTTTCAATCTTGCAGGTAATATTTGTGTTCTCAAATTCACATCATCGAGATATAAATTATTTTCCATATTACCACTGAAGCGGAACTTAACCTGGAACAAAGGTTCTGTAGCACCAAGTAATTTACCAAGATTCACTGAATCTCTTCTCCACTGTGAAGCCAAAGGAATAAAGTTCGACATTGATATCTGGAAGTTAGGATCATTTACTGTTTGTAGGTCTTCACCATATTTTTTATAGACAGTAGTAAATGTATTACCACAATCTTTGGAAACCAATACAGTTAATGTATCCAATCTTGAACCAGTTGTACCGGGCAATGTTTTCGTAATGTGTGCAAGGTTGAATGACAGGAAAATGGAATCTATACCTGAGTAGCTATAGTTAGGCATTGCAAGGTCATCGAAGCGATCAACAGTTGTATTTGCAAAATCGTTGAAGTATGCTGAACCAGGAGTTCTGTTTCCAACTGAGGCGTTGCGTTGCCATGTGATGTCTGCATTTGGATTTACAATGAACCAGTTTGTTGGCGGGAATATGCCACTTGTAAATTCTTCAGTAACTGACCCCGGTAATGGAAACACCTGGTTTACGTTATATGGTTTGACCAAAGCATCATTGGTCGGATCTTCATCAGTAACGTTATTAGGTAATGTTGTGTACACTTTTATGGTATGATTTCCAATAGCACCCAGATTAGCAGTTGCCAGAGTTACAGTTGCTATTTGATTTCTTGCAAGGTTACCGGTCCAGTTAAATGTTGTTATTGGACCAGTTCCATCGACCTGGTAATTAATTTTTACAGATGTAAGATTTATTTTTCCAAAATTTTTAATAACAACAACCGGCGCATCTGAACTTGTACAAATTCTGTCGGCAGGTTTATTTACAGCAATAACACCGGCATCATTATTAAAAAATATTTTTTTATCAATATTGATATCGTCAAGAAACATATTATTCCCATATCCGTTAATGGCTCTAAATTGAACTAGTACATTACCAGCAGAAATAAAACTGCTTAGATCAAAAGATTTCTTTACCCAATGGTTTAGAGCAGATGGGGCATAAGGAGTCTCTTGTGTCGGAGTAGATCCTTCCGGGCCTACAAAGGCTGTATCATTTCTAACATTATAAATAGTCTGGAAGGACTGACCACAGTTTGTCGAAACCATGACCTGGAAATTATCGATCAGGGATCCAGACGCATCAGCATAGCCTCTGTAGGCAGCCCAGAAACTGACCCATAATGAATCAGCCGTGCCAACTGAATAAGGTGGTGTTCTTAGATCATCAATTTGTCCGGGAGTGTTATAGTTGTAATGATCCATAAAGGCTTTTCCGGTACCGCCATGGGCAACACCTACAGTAGTTCTTTGCCATGTAATACTACCAGCATCAGGATTGTTTACTATCCATCCTACAGGCGGGAAGGTTGCGTTTTCAAATCCTTCAACCAAAGGCAAGGCAGCTCCTGAACCCTGGGTTACTGTGACAGTCATACAATCATCACCTGGGTCTGCATCAGCAACTCCGTTTGGAAGAGATGTACAGACTTGTATACTGTTTGCACCTAATACAAGTGGAACAGCATTTAATGGAACAGAAACGCTAGCCAAGGATACCAGGTTACCTGTCCAATTAAATGTTTGTGTTGTTGTAGTATTTCTTTTTACTGTTATAGTTACTGATGTAAGTGGATTTGAACCAAAATTTCTTAATGTAACAGTCAAAGGAATTGTTGCGTCGCAAGTAATAAAACCTGTAGGGGGAATACTAACAGAAAAAATATTTGCATTATTCGATAATAAGACCAAAGGCACACAACCATTCGATGTGGTCAGACCTACACGATCAGGGAAAGTGATGATTGCACTATTCATCCTTGTTGCCTGGTTCTGAGTAAAAAGAGTCATACAAGCATCATCGGCATAATCCATATGATTTTGCCACATTACTCCTGGCGCGGACGGCGAACATGTATTCAAAACCGGTGCCGGTGGACAGTTAAAAGTTGGGCCATCTGTAGGAGGGGTATCGGCGCAGTTGTCACTTAATGTACAAGTTGGATTTCCTGAATTATTTGGACCCCAGGTATGGTCAAGATTAAAGAAATGGCCGATCTCATGAACAGCAGTTTTTCCACCATTGTAGTCAGCAAAGAGATACGATGCTCCTGAACCAAATGCCCGGTAATCATTTACAAATCCATTTCTTGGATCGCCTGGGGCAAATGAACCAGGTTTAAATGAGTAACCAAGAACACCTCCGCTTAGTTGTACAACCCAGATATTAAGGTACTTCGTAGGATCCCACGCAGCTATTTGAGAACTCGGGTGTACTACATCAGAAAAAATATTATTGTTTACAACTCTTTCAATTCCGTTTGTGGGCAGATTTGTAGGAGTGCGTTGAGCTAAACAAAAACGAATCTCACTTCTTCCATAAGTTGTTCTAAAAGGCGTATATGTTCTTAAACTATCAGTTGATGATGCATTTCCATATGACCAATTCAGTGTATCCAATTGGCGGAAAACTGTAGCATTTGTTACAAGATTAGGATCAGGAAGACCGATATGTACAACAACTGGTACATCTATTATCGCATTTAACCTGTTTAGCCGGTTGTTAACTATTTGATCAAGTTTTTCATTAAACATCTTTTGCTGGGCATCAAATCTTTCTTTGGCTGATGGATCCTTGGAAAATAAATTCTGCATTGCTTCATAAGTAGAGCAGGTACGAGAAGCGGGCCCGTTTGTATTAACTGGAGTTTTTTGCTGGGCATTTATATTCGAATAACCAAAAAGTAAAATAGCTGTAAATACCTGAAAAGTGAATTTTTTCAATGAGTATTGTTTTTAGGTAAGAATAAGTTTTAGCTCTCAGATTGTTGCTACAAGTTTACAGAATAATACCCGAAAATGAAAAAATTGTTTTGCCTGTACCTGCAAATAATCAAGCTGTTAAAGTAACATGATGAGTGGATTTAAATGACTGTTCAACGGGTATCTAATGTCATTAAAAATCTGACAAATTGAGATGATAAACCTGAAAAATTCCAGTTTTTTCAGAACAAATACTGAAATGGTTATCTTCCGTAAATTTTATTATCAAATCAAATAAAGAATGAATCTTAAAACTCGGTTAACGTTAATGAGCTTTTTCCAATTTTTTGTTTGGGGAGCCTGGCTATTAACGATCGGAACTTATTGCTTGAATGCAAAAGGATGGAGTTTCCCTGAATTCGGGGCGATATTTTCAACATTGGCGTTATCATCGTTGTTTATGCCGGCATTAACCGGCATTATTGCTGACAAATGGATAAATGCCGAAAGGCTTTATGGAGTATTACATATCCTCTATGGACTGGTATTATTTTATGTGCCAAAAGTTGATGATCCTGATACATTGTATTATGTAATTTTTGGAGCGATGATCTGTTATATGCCGACTATCTCTTTGTCAAACTCTATTTCTTATACTATTTTGAAACGAGAAAATTATGACGTAATAAAGGTATTTCCTCCAATAAGAGTTTTTGGAACGATTGGTTTTATAGCCGCGATGTGGACAACAAATCTATCAGGAAGCAAAGACAACAGTAACCAGTTTATAATTGCTGCTGTTGCTGCAATAGCATTAGGAATTTATTCTTTTACATTACCTAAATGTCCTCCACCAAGATCTATTTCAAAAAATGCAGGGATCATTGAACAGTTGGGCTTAAAAGCTTTTACCTTATTTGGAACTTATAAAATGGCGTTATTCTTTATTTTTTCCATGATGTTAGGTGCCGCTTTGCAATTGACAAATATGTATGGAGATTCTTTTCTTTCCGGTTTTGTTGATGTACCTGAATATGCAGATTCATTTGTGGTAAAGCGATCTACTATTATATTATCAATTTCCCAAATGTCTGAAACATTATTTATTCTCGCCATTCCTTTCTTCCTAAAGAGATTTGGTATTAAGAAGGTAATGTTGTTCTCAATGCTTGCTTGGGTACTTCGTTTTGGATTATTTGCATACAGTGATCCATCGCCAATAGGTACTTCATTGATCATTTTATCTTGTATCGTTTATGGAATGGCCTTCGACTTCTTTAATATTTCGGGTTCATTATTTGTTGAGACAACAACTGATTCAAGTATTCGATCTAGTGCACAGGGATTGTTTATGATGATGACGAATGGAGTAGGCGCCTGGCTAGGTAGTATTATTAGCGGTTGGGTTATTGGCAAATATTTTATTCTGCCCGATGGTAATAGTGATTGGCATGGCATATGGCTGACCTTTGCCGCGTATTCACTTGTAGTTGCAATATTGTTTACTATCTTTTTTAAACATAAACATGATCCGAATAAATTGGCTGCAGTTCATCATTAAGATTTCAACAACTTTAATAAATAAAAAACCCCGTTTCGATTTGAAACGGGGTAAATTTTTTATCAGCTTTAAGTTAGATATGCGATTCGATCTTTTTTACAAAATTTCCTTTTGGCTGAGCACCTACTAGTTTATCAACTACCTGTCCATTTTTAAAAAACAGGATCGCAGGAATAGAAGTGATGCCATAGTTCATGCTTACGCTTGGATTAACGTCCACATTTACTTTACCCACATTTATTTTACCATCATATTCTTTTGCAAGGGATTCAATTACTGGTCCGATAGCACGACATGGTCCACACCATTCAGCCCAAAAATCAACTACTGTTAATTTATCTGCGCTTAAAACTTCATTCTGGAAGTTGCCATCTGTAAATTCTTTTGCCATAGTATTATTTGGTTTTATAATTATTATAAGGGGGACAAAAATACGACCAAAATCTTTACTGCGAAATTATGACAAGATATTGTGACTAACTTGTCATAAAAGCGGACGTAATTGAGGTTGTATCATGTAAAATAGTCTGCCATTAAGTGATTTTTAACAGAGTAACGTTTTTTCAGCATAAAGCTCAATTGCTAGTTACCTGTACATCTAGTTCGGGATTGCTTTCAAGAAAATCAACCATTTCTTCGTTCATTTCAAAGCCACTATCCATTGTTACCAAACTGATCTTAAGGTTTTCTTTCGATTCAATAAGATTTAATCTTAAAGTAGACCTGCCCGGAAATTTTTTCACATTCTCTTCAAAAAAGCTGATCAGGTTTGTAGAAATATTTTTTGGATGAACATCAATGATCAATTGTTTGGTAAGGCTTCGTTTAATGGTTTCCACCATCGTAATACCATTTATCTTGAATTCATATTCTGGTGTATTAAATCGTTGTTTAAAAAAACCTGTGATGAATAAGGAAGATCCTTGTTGCAAAAAAGGAGTGAATTTCGCATAGTCATCACCCCAAAGCACTAACTCAGTTTTACCAGAATAATCTTCAATAGTAAATGAACCGTATTTATTTCCCTTTCTCGAAATTTTATGATCTGCATTTGTAACAAGCCCCACCAGCCTGAACATCCTGTTTGAATTTGGTTGAAGTCCTACCGCTTCTTTGAATTCATTAAATTCTGCAACTGAAGTAATGCCGTAATGTTTCAATTCAAACTTGTAATGGTCAAGCGGATGACCACTTAAAAACATTCCAGTTACTTCTTTTTCATGATCAAGTTGAACGATCAAAGGCCATGGATCACATTGAGGAAGAGTAGGAGTTTTTATTTCAACGGCTAATGGCAGATCACCAAACAATGTATCTTTTGATGACATGTTGTTTTGCTGGTAAACCTGTCCGAAACGAATGATTTTTTCAAGGCCTGTTGTTTTATCTTCGGGTATTGTATGGAAAAATTGTGCACGATGGTGTTCCGGGAAACATTCAAAAGCTCCGGCATATGCAAGGCTTTCCAATGTTCTTCTATTTACGGCACGTTGATTAACTCTTTTTATAAAATCAAAAATGTTTTTAAATATTCCGTTCTTTTCTCTTTCGTCAATAATATTTTCGATCGCTGCTTCGCCACAGCCTTTTAATCCGCCTAATCCAAACCGTATCTCACCTTTTTGATTCACTGCAAAACCTTTTTTCGATTCATTAATATCAGGACCAAGAACTTTAATGCCCATTCGCTTACACTCTTCCATGAAGAAGGTGATCTTTTCAATTGCTCCTGCATGATTTAAAACTCCCGCCATGTATTCAGCAGGGTAGTGGCTCTTTAAATAGGCAGTTTGATATGCTACATATGCATAGCAAGTAGAATGCGATTTATTAAAGGCATATTGAGCAAATGCTTCCCAGTCAGTCCAGATCTTTTGCAAAGTGTACTCACCATATCCTTTCTTCTTCGCATTATCAATGAACTGGCTTTTCATTTTATCCAGTACTGACTTTTGTTTTTTACCCATTGCCTTTCGCAATACGTCCGCATCGCCTTTACTAAAGTCAGCCAGTTTTTGTGCAAGCAACATTACTTGTTCCTGGTAAACTGTAATTCCATAAGTCTCTTTCAATATTTCTTCCATTTCAGGAAGATCATAAGCGATAGCTTCACGACCGTGTTTACGTTCAATAAAGTTTGGAATGTACGCAAGAGGGCCTGGACGATACAATGCATTCATTGCAATCAGGTCATCAAGCCTGTCGGGTTTTAGTTCACGCAAATATTTTTGCATGCCCGGACTTTCAAACTGGAACGTGCCGATTGTATCGCCGTGTTGGTATAGTTTAAAGGTTTTATCATCATCAAGAGGAAGTTGATCTATGTCGATCTCTACACCATGATTTTGTTTTATGAGTTCGAGTGCATCTTTAATAATAGTGAGTGTCTTTAAACCAAGAAAGTCCATCTTGATAACACCGGCATCTTCAATTATATTTCCTTCGATCTGTGTTATCCAGAGATCAGAATCTTTTGCAGTAGCAACTGGAATTAATTCAGTAAGATCTTTTGGCGCAATGATGATACCCGCCGCATGAATACCAGTATTGCGAACAGAGCCTTCGAGGATCTCAGCCTGGTGCAACACTTCACTTTGTATCCCTTTGCTATTGTATATCTCCCTGAGTTTTTTTATTACTTCAATATCATCGGGCCCGACACCATCTTTTTCCATTAAAGATTTTTCACCATCCTTTGCTGTAAGCGGTGCATGCAATACTCTTCTTAATTCTATGCCCGGTCTGTCAGGAACCATTTTAGCCAAGACATTTGCATCGGGTAGTGGCAGATCCATAACTCTTGCCACATCTTTAATACTCATCTTCGCTGCCATCGTACCATACGTAATGATCTGTGCTACCTGGTTCTTTCCATATTTTTTTATAACATAATCAATAACTTTTTGCCTGCCTACATCATCAAAGTCGGTGTCGATATCCGGCATTGATTTACGATCAGGGTTTAAGAACCTTTCAAAAAGTAAGTTGTATTTGATAGGATCAATATTGGTAATACCGATACAATAGGCTACTACACTTCCGGCAGCAGAACCACGACCGGGCCCAACCAATACATTCATTTCTCTTCCAGCTTGTATAAAATCACTTACAATGAGAAAGTATCCTGCAAAACCCATGGTTTTAATGGTAAACAATTCAAATTCGATCCTTTCCTTTATTTCATCAGTAAGATCTGAATAACGATTCTTTGCTCCCTCGTATGTAATGTGTTTCAAATATTCCCATTGATTCAATGAATCGGGACTTACTTCACCTTTATCAAGCTTTTCAGCTTTTTTATGTGTTTTAAATTTATCGGGAATTGGAAAGGCAGGAAGTAAAATATCTTTCTTAAGATTAAGAATAGAAACCTTGTCAACTATTTCATTGGTATTATCGATTGCTTCGGGAAGATCAGAAAAATTTTTCGACATCTCTTCTGTCCTCTTAAAATAGAACTGGTCATTGGGAAAAGCAAAGCGCTTGTCTTTTACCATAATGTCATCATCGGAGAATTCCCTCAATGCAGGCGTTGCTAATTTTTCACCGGTATTGATACAAAGCAAAATATCATGTGCTGTAAAGTCAGTTTGATCTACATAGTGTGAATCATTGCTTGCAATGATCTTTACATTGTATTTCTGTGCAAATTTTACCAGTACTTCATTCACCGTATTCTGCTCTTTCATTCCATGTCGTTGCAATTCCACATAGTAATCTTCCCCAAAAAGATCCAACCACCATTTGAATTCTTTTTCGGCATCTGCTTCTGACTTTCTTAAAATAGCCTGTGGTACTAATGCACCTAAGCAACAGGTAGTGGCAATTAAACCTTCGTGATATTTTAAGATTAATTCTTTATCAATACGTGGATACTTGCTGTACATCCCTTCAATAAAACCGAGCGAAGTAAGCTTTACAAGATTTTTATAACCGATCTCATTTTTTGCAAGCAATATCTGGTGATGGCGTGGATCTTTATCTTCTTTTGAGAAAGTTTTCCGGAGGCGATCTGTTGTGATATAAAATTCGCAACCAACAATTGGTTTTACTTTCAGGCTTCCATCTTCATTTTTATGTTTATAGGCTTCGGCCACAAATTCAAAAACACCAAACATGTTTCCATGATCAGAAATTGCCAGTGCCGGCATATTATCATCAATTGCTTTTTTGTAAAGCTTTTGAATGGATGCTGCACCATCTAGTAAAGAGAATTGGGTATGTACGTGTAAGTGTGAAAATTTCATTCTTCTTGTTCCTTAAGTTTAATGATCTGTATCAATCAAAGCCGCTTATTATCAATAGTTATATGCAAATAAAAGCTAATGGCAATTTTTCAATGCAAATTTCGTTTAAATAATATCCACAAACCCGGAAAAGATTTTTATTTTTGTTAACTAGTGATGGCAGGATCTTAGCGTATAGGCCTTCTCATTTATTTTTGAATCCAGTACATGCTGAAACAGGTAACTCTTTACTCAATAATGATCGTATTGCTGGCAAGCTGTGCTGGTTTGAAAACAGCTTTTACCGGTAACAAAGGCACTGCCTCAACGAATAATTCCACAGCTGTTAAAAAAGAATCAAAATTTTTGGATCAGATCGATATGCCTGTTGAATCTTCAAAAGGTGTAAAAGAAAAAGAACAGGAGAAGTCTGTCGCAAAAAAGGAAACATCAACAACCCGCAATAGCAGCCATAGAGAAAGCAATGCAGAAAATTTATCTGCTTTACAAATAAGATATGCTGTTTTGCTGAGCACACCCGCCGAAGAAATAAAGAACAAAAAGATGTTTGAGTTCATTGATGATTGGTATGGCACACCTTATCGTTTGGGAGGTATTACTAAAAAGGGAGTTGATTGCTCGGCATTTTCTCAATTTCTTTTTGCCTCAGTTTATGGCCTTAGTATTCCAAGAACTGCAAGGGAACAATATAATTTAACGAGTCGCATTTCAAGAACGCAATTAAATGAAGGAGACCTGATCTTCTTCAATACACGTGGAGGTATTTCTCATGTTGGCGTTTATCTTCAGAATAATAAGTTTGTACATGCTTCTACAAGCGGTGGCGTAATGATCAGCGATATTTTTGATGAATATTGGGCTAAAAAATTTGTGGGTGTGGGAAGATTGAAGGATCGTGAATCAGTAGTAAGCACTAAGTAACATTCTATTTCTTTATTCTTTTTTTTAAAGTCTCCAATACAATTTTCAGATCGGGTGTAAGATCAAGCCAATAAGTTCCGGCAAAAAATAATCCTATAAAAAGTATGCTTCTTATGGCCAGCCATTCGATACCTGTTTTATCATTAAAAAGAAAATAACAAATGCCATAGCAGGCGAATGCTAATAAAATTGCAAGCAATGATTTTATAGTAAATGGCTGCATATTGAACTTTCGCAACAAAAAGAGATAGCGAATAAAATTGTAGATGGTGAATGATATAAGGTTAGCAATTGCAGGGCCGATCAATCCAAGCTTCATTGTCAGTATCCAATTTAATGGTAACATTATTATCAGTAGTATCACCCCTGTGATAAAATCAAATCGCCAAAAAGTGGAGGTGGCAATTATCTGTCCGCTGACACCTGTGCCCATGTCAACGATTCGCATTAACCCCATAAAAAGAAATACATCAAGTACTATTTTGTATTCGTCTTGTAGTTTAAAAGAATCAATCGCATCATTATAATTTAGCCAGACAAGACAAAACATGGCTGCAGAAAAAATGAGTTGGTTGATAGATGAACGCTGGTAAATACGGTTGATCTTTTTATAATCCTTATCCTTCCATGCTTGTGATAAATGTGCAACTGAAGCTGCAATAATACTTCGCTGTGGTGCTTGAATCAGGCTGGTGAGGTATTGGGCAAACGTGAAAAGCCCAACCATGCCAGCTCCATCAGGGAATACACCCGCAATAATAATTGTGTCAGCAACTGCTGCAAGATTGTATATAAGTGTGCCGCCCCATACAAATCCGCAAAGCATCAGGATCTTTTTGAATAGCCTCCTGGTTACTTTACTTACCGAAAAATTAAGACGGATCTTTCCCGTGCTGTATAAATAAATAAAAAGAGCAATAGCAAGAAGTAAGTAGAGAAACGAATATATTTTTATAAAAAAGTCAAATTCTTTTATTACACTAATGCTTACTAGTGCAAAAAGGATCGTCACAAAAACACGAAACTGTACTTCTTTAAGATAATTTGAAAGAATGGATTTATGGTTATGCCAGGCAAATGCTTCAAGCACGGAAAAAAGAATTAGTCCAAGACCAAATGGAAAAAGCCAGTAATAATATTGTACAATTTGCGGTGAGTTATCAAATGCTCTTCCCACTATGTTCTTCATAAATAAACCGGCGATAGCTAAAAGAGCAAATCCAATTATACTTACAAGTAATGCCCATGCTGCCTGGTCATTTTTGTTTTTGGGTAAGTGATCTTTATAATAGGGAAAAAATTTATTGACGTAGGCCGGCATGCCAAGAGAAGCAAGCGACATCATTATGGATCCAATAGCCATGAACACCCCGGTAAGTCCATATTCTTCTTTTGTGAACGGGCCGCCTTCTCTTGTGAACAAATAAGTGTTTAATGCCCCGAAAGCAAAACCAACATAGATCAGCATTGAAGAAATAATACTTTGCCTTCGGATAATACTCATGCGATAAAGATAATGAATGGTCTGAATGGTGTGCCAATAGCTATCGGGAGGTCAATTGTAAGTATTTAATCGACCTTTTTCACAGTTATATAAAAATTGCGATCGATCTTTAATCCATCTTTTAATATACCGGCAGTCGCTGCTACAGTTTTCCATTCTGATGTAGCGTTTAACCAGTCATCTATTCCATCAAGCTTTACAGGCATATTAAATCCTTGAACACAATTTGACCAACGATAATACATATTATCGCCTGTAAACTTATATTCAAGAACAGGGATCATTGTTGTTCGCAGGTATTGATCAAATATTTTTGAAAGATCTTTTCCTGATTCCTCAGACATATAATTTTCAATTTGCTTTGTAGTTGCAACTGAGTGATAAAATTTGGAGTTCAACCCTCTTAATATTTCTCTGAACTTTTCGTCATTATTAATCACCTGCCGGATGGTATGTAGCATGTTTCCGCCTTTATAATACATATCACCACTGCCTTCTTTATTTACTCCGTATGGGCCAATGATCGGTTTATCATTCGTGATCAACTTTCTTGTGCCGATACAATAATCACTGCCCGCCTCTTTGCCATAATAATATTCAGTGAATAAAGTTTCAGAGTAATTGGTGAACCCTTCATGCACCCACATATCAGCAATGTCGATCGTTGTTATATTATTTGCAAACCATTCATGACCGCTTTCATGCACAATAATAAAATCCCATTTTAAACCCCAACCGGCAGCAGAGCCAGAAAGATCTCTTCCACGGTAACCATTTTTGAATCCATTCCCATAAGCAACCGCACTTTGGTGTTCCATTCCAAGATGTGGAGCTTCTATCAATTTATAGCCATCTTCATAAAAAGGGTAGGGCCCGAACCAATGCTCAAACGCTTTAAGCATCATTGGCACTTGTTTAAATTGTTCTTTTGCTTTTTCCAAATTATAATCAAGCACCCAATAATCACATTCTAACTTTCCTTTTTCTCCTTCGTAAGTTTCTTTCCAGTTTACATATTTGCCGATGTACGGAATAAGATTGTAGTTGTTAATGGGATTTGTTATTGTCCAAACTTCTTGCCTTATATTTTTATCAACTTTATCAGAAAACAATTTTCCATTTGAAACGGCTACTAAAGTATCAGGGACTTTCATCGTAACAGAACCTCCATGATCTGGTTCATCGCCCTGGTAATCTTTACAAGGATACCAAACGCTGGCACCTAATCCCTGGCAGGCAACACTCATCCATGGTCTTCCTTGCACATCTTTTGTAAATATCCAACCGCCATCCCAGGGTGGTCGTTTTGCTACAACTGGATTGCCGTGATATTGAATTAAAAGTTTGTAAACTTGCTCCATTCCACCGCTTGTTGAAGTATTAAATTTCTTTTTTTCAAAATTGATCCAGTAAACATTTCCTTCCCGTTTAATTTTTGATATTTTTTTACCACCTAAAAAAACATTGTCAATTGATAAAGGTTGTTGCAGGTCGATCTGCATCATTCCATTTTTTGGTTGTTTTGTAGCCTTAAATGTTATTTCGTTTGATCCGGTAATGGATTTTGTATTATAATCCGGTGTTACCTGAATTTTATACGTCATCACATCCCACCAATCTCTTCCCTGCCCATTACTTCCCCGAAGTGTATCCTGGTGTGTGAATTGAGCATTGACTGAATTAATAATTAATAATGAAAAATTAAAAATTAATATTGCTTTTAAAATTTTATACATCAATGAGGGTTTGAATTGTAAATTTAATCGTTCAATAATTAATGAAATATAAAAAAATATACCTGTTTTTTCTTCTGCCTTGTTCCTTGTGCCTTATTACTTGTGGTAGTAAAGATCAAAGTTCTAAAAAGATATTTCACTACAATGAATCCACCGGCATCGCTTCGCTTGATCCTGCATTTTCAAAAAATCAATCTACAATGTGGCCGGTGCATCAACTGTTCAATACACTTGTCGAAAATGATGGCGACACAAAAACAAGAGGTTCACTTGCAAAGAGCTGGGATATTTCTGCCGACAGGCTTGAATACATATTTCATTTAAGAACAGACGTGTTCTTTCATGATAACGATGCATTTATAAATAGAAAAGGAAGAAAAATGTTCGCCTCAGATGTGGAATATAGTTTCAAAAGAATTTTAGACCCCAAAATTGCAAGCCCCGGCTTTTATATTTTTAATAATGTGGTAGATACTATTGATGGGTTTAAAGCAATTGACGATTCTACATTCAAATTAAGACTAATAAAACCATATGCGCCTATTTTACAGATATTGAAGATGACCTATTGCTCCATTGTTCCGAAGGAAGTTGTTGAAAAATATGGCTCTGATTTTCGGAGTCATCCTTGTGGTACCGGGCCCTTTCGGTTTGTAGCATGGGAAGAAGGACTTGCATTGATATTTAAAAAGAATGAAAACTATTTTGAAAAGGATTCAGCAGGTAACAGGCTGCCTTATTTAGATGGGATTAAGATCACATTTAATGAAAGTAAGGCAACAGAGTTTCTACTGTTTCGTCAAAAGCAACTTGATTTTTTAAATGATATTGATGCTTCTTTTAAAGATGAGATACTTACATTAAAAGGAGAGTTAAGAAATGACTGGAAGGACAAAGTTGTTTTACAAATTCATCCTTATCTCAATACCGAGTATTTTGGTTTTTTAGTTGATACAACAAATGAATTGATCAGGAACTCGCCAACACGACTTAGAAAATTAAGGCAAGCGATGAACTATGCGATCGATCGTAGAAAGATGATCCTGTATTTAAGAAACTCTTTAAGCTCTCCTGCAGAAAATGGATTTGTACCGGAAGGAATGCCTTCATTTGATACTTCAGTAAAAGGATATTATTATGATCTGGCAAAGGCAAAAAAGTTGTTGACGGAAGCTGGTTTTACAAATAGTACAAAATTTCCAACCATTAAACTTTACACAATTCCAATATATGGAGAGATCGGAAGTTATCTTGCAAAACAATTTGAAGAAGCAGGTATCCCTGTAACTGTTGAAGTTGTTTTAAGATCGTTTTTGTTTGAGCTTACTTCCAATTCAAAAGCTCCTTTTTTCAGAGGGAGTTGGATAGCGGATTATGCTGACGCTTTTAATTATCTCTCGTGTTTCTATTCTAAGAATCCTGCGCCTCCAAATTATACACGATATAAAAATCCTGATTTTGATAAATTGATCGATCAAGCTGTAGCAGAACAAAATGATTCTTTAAGATTTATTTTATATCGGAAAGCTGATCAATTAATGATCAATGATGCGCCATTAATTCCATTATGGTATGATCGTGTAATACGATTAGTTCAACCCGAAATTTCAGGGTTTGAACCTAATAATCTTAATTGGTTAGAACTTAGAAAAACAATGAAAAAATAGTGCGTTTATCGCTGCTGGATAGTGTAATTCCTATTCAAAAATAACATTGGAAGCTTGCATAAATAAAAACTGAGTTTTATTTTTACATCCTGCTTTTGAGACGATATCCTGAATAAGCCACATCCGTTATCCTGTAAATACCATTTAGTCTGATCCTGTTGAAAACGTACTCTATTACTTGTATGAATTTCTTACTTTAATAAGCTGATAGTTTCGTCATCAGTTTTATTCCCAGGTATGTTTTATTAGGGTTGACAAATTTTCAAATAGATATTTCTAGTTTGAAAGAACTTATATAGATATATCATTAAACCCCTATGCTAACTAAAGATCCAATACTCCACATGAAAAGCAGTAAGATCCAAAGACCTGGAAGCCGTTTGATACTAGTATGAAATTAAGATCCATCCTATGACCCGTTGACCCTTTACCTGTTGAAACCAACTCCAGGAAAACCATTCTCTGATCTCTAAACAAAAAAAGAATGCGTATGATTTGAATGGTACACAAACAAAAGGTGGGACCTGATCCCACCTTTTCTTTTAATGTTTCTTCAATTTATTCTTAAAGACCTTTTCAAATTTTTCAAGCTTGGGTTGTATAACAATAGAGCAATAAGGATTGGAGTTCTTATTAAGCTCATAATATTCCTGGTGATAATTTTCAGCGGTATAAAATTTAGTGAAAGGCTCAAGAGTTGTTACGATCGGGTTATCATATGCGCCACTTTTATTCAACTCTGTTTTATACTTTTCAGATTTTTGCTTTTGTTCATCATCGTGATAAAATATAACACTACGGTATTGCGTACCAACATCCGCTCCCTGGCGATTTAAAGTTGTTGGATCATGAACCTGCCAGAAAACTTCAAGTAGTTCGTCAAAACTGATCTTTGAAGAATCATAGACGATCTGCACACATTCAGCATGACCCGTTTCGCCAGTGCAAACGTCCCTATAGCTTGGATTAGCAACATGCCCGCCAGCATATCCTGACGTTACGGAAATAACCCCCTCCAATTGTTCGAAGACTGCTTCGGTACACCAGAAACAACCAGTACCAAAAGTTGCAGTATCTGTTTTGCCTGTAAAAGCAGCCTCAGTTTTTTCGGATGTTTTTGTTGTATTCATTTTTAAATTTTGATTATTGTTTTGTGCACAGGAAATTAATGCGGTGGCGCCGGTAAAAGCAGCCAGCCAAAACGTTTTCATAAATATTCTTTTTTTATTTTTTAGTTCCATTCCTTTCAATTCTATGCAATTTACGATGATTTTAAATGGGTGGTTTTAAGCCAAAGGATAATGTAAATACCTTTCTGAGTTTATTAACAAATATGCCGGGTAGAATAGATTTAGTCCAGGAGTGCGATTCTTCGCTTCACTCTGGATAAACTGCGACGCAATTGTCCAGTGATGAAAAGAAAGGCGAATGGAGCGTCGCAAGGGACGATGATTAGAATTACTTTTGTTGGCTAAAAAATTATTTTAACGATCAGATGAAACTTTTCCCCGAATCGGCATACATACAATTAGAATTTGACAAAGTAAAAACATTACTGGCTGAACATTGCAGAAGTGAATATGCAATTGAGAAAGCAACCCTGCTTGGAATTCATACACGAATTGAAACTATAGAAACTGAATTGCGACAGAGTTATGAATACAAACAGCTTTTGCAAAACAGCATCTATTTCCCAAACGACCCGGTGTTTAATTTATCAAAGGAGTTAAAGATGCTTTCAATTCCCGGAGCAGTGCTGGCAGGTGATGAATTGATCGAGATAAGAAAGCTGGCTGAATTGATGAAGAATATTTTCCGCTGGTTTGATGCGGAAAGGCGAAATGTGTACAATAGCATCGTAAAAATTATTGACGGAACTTATTATGAAAAAGCTATCATTGAAATGATAGATGATATAATTGATGAAAGCGGCCAGGTAAAGGATAATGCGTCGGATGAATTACAAAGCATCCGCATGAATTTATACCGAAAACGAAATGAATTGCGCAAAGCTTTCGACCGGATCATTTCCAAATTGAATAAACAAGGCTATCTGGCGGATATTGAAGAAAGTTTTTTAAATGGCAGAAGGGTGGTGGCTGTTTATGCTGAACAGAAAAGAACTGTGAAAGGGATTTTACATGGCGAAAGTGAAAGCCGCCGCACTACTTTTATAGAACCGGAAGAAACGATCGAATTGAACAATGATATTTATTCGCTAGAAAGCGATGAGAAAAGAGAAGTGTATCGTTTGCTTCGTGAATTGACTGCTAAACTTTCTGTGTATTCCTCTTTGTTGTCAGCTTATCATTCTATTTCCGGTGAGTATGATTTTATTCGTGCCAAAGCAAAACTTGCTTTAGCTATGAATGGTGAATTTCCACTTGTAGAGGATAAAGCTATTGTTCATTTGGAAAAAGCTTTTCATCCTTTGCTGTATCTGTATAATAAAAAAGCTAACAAGCCAACCATTCCTGTTTCATTAACACTTGATGAAACGAATAGAATACTTGTTATAAGCGGACCGAATGCCGGTGGTAAAACTGTAACACTTAAAACTGTTGGGCTTTTACAAATGATGGTGCAGAGTGGTTTACTTGTACCTGCACAGCCATCTTCGAAATTTGGAGTATTCAAACAATTGCTGATCCATATTGGCGACACCCAAAGCCTGGAATTTGAATTAAGCACTTATAGCAGCCATTTGAAGAATATGAAATATTTCATGGAATCAGCCAGTGGAAAAACACTTTTCTTTATTGATGAATTAGGAAGCGGGAGTGATCCGAACCTTGGTGGTGCTTTTGCAGAAGTAATATTAGAAGAGTTAGTAAAGAAACATTCTTATGGCATTGTTACTACTCATTACCTGAATTTGAAAATAATGGCAAGTAAAACTCCCGGTATTTTAAATGGCGCTATGGCGTTTGATGAAAAAAACCTGATGCCTTTATATAAACTCAATATTGGCAAGCCCGGAAGTTCATACACGTTTGCCATTGCTGAAAGGATCGGTTTGGATAGGCCATTGATCGATCGAGCAAGAAAAATGGTTGATGAAGAGCATTTTCGTTTAGACAAATTGTTGAACAGAACAGAGCAAGATCTTCATGATCTTGAAAAGAAAGAGAAAGAGCTGCACCAGTTGCTGCAGGAGAATGAGAAATTGAAAAAAGAGATGAAGCATACGATGGATCGGGAAAGGCATGATCAGCAAGTGGAACTTTTAAAATATCAGAATAAGGTTTCTGAAGAAAAATTGGCTTACCTCAAAGAAATGGAGAGAAAGCTAAAGCAAATGGTGATCGATTGGCGAAAAGAGGAAGACAAAAGCAAAGTGATCAAAAATATCAGTGCTCTTTTATTTAATAAAAACGAAAAGAAGGCTTCCGGTAAAATGCAAAAGCAAGTAGAATCAAAGTTTATTGAACTGGTGGGTGAGATAAAAGTTGGAGAAAAAGTAAAGATGAAAAAGAATCACCAGGTAGGACAGGTTATAGAATTAAGAGGGAAGAAAGCTGTTGTGAAAATTGGAATGCTACCAATACATGTTGACATAAAAGATCTGGTATTGGTCAAATCAAAACAAGACGAAACTTATAAAAAATAAAAATCCCGCCTGTGGCGGGACTAACTTGTGTTTTTAGTTGTATACAAATTTAAAGCCCTGAATGGATATAACTCTCCAGGTGACTAATAGTTTCCTTTTGCTGTAAAATAGTTTCTTTTACTACATCACTCATACTCACTATACCTGCTAACAGATTCTTTTCAAAAACCGGCAGGTAACGAATATTTTTATCAGACATAAGTTGCATACAGTATTCCACGCTGTCGCTGGGGTTTACGGCCGGTAAATTTGTTGTCATGATCTCGGAAACCTTAGTGTCAACAGAACTTTTGTGCCTCAGAGCAATTTTTCTCGAATAATCTCTTTCTGTAATGATACCAAGGTATTCACCGCCGTCCATTACAAGCACGGAGCCGATGTTTTTTTCAGCCATAATGTTTAGCGCCTCGATCACTTTTGTGTCTGGGGCTACTGCAACGGCTGAGGCTCCTTTTCGGCCAAGAATGTCAGAAACTTTGCGCATAGTTGGTAGTTTTAGTTTTAGGTAGTGAAAGTTACATAAAAACGCAGCGTTTTCAAAACTAATTATATACACAGTATGCACGAAACATTATCTTTATTATCCTTAGTTTCTATTCAATTATGGTAAAAAAAGTACCTACTATAAAAGAAATTGCAAAGAGATTGAATGTTTCTGTTTCCACTGTTTCAAGAGCATTGCATGATCATTCAAGCATTGGTTTGCGAACAAGAATGCAGGTACAGCAAGTGGCTAAAGAGATCAATTATGAACCGAACCAGGCAGCCATTTTTTTTAAACAGGGAAAAACTTTTACGCTTGGCGTCATCCTTCCTAATCTGCAGGAACAATATTTTTCAATAGCAATAAATGGAATCGAAAAAATGGCGATCGAGAATAATTATAATGTTCTCATTAGTCAAAGTCATGATGATCCTAAAAGAGAAAAACAAATAGTGGAAACAATGCGACGTAACAGGGTGGATGGTATTATTGTTTCCGTATCAAAAAACTCCGGCGATTATAAACACTTCCAGGAATTAGAACAATTTAATATACCAGTCGTTTTTTTTGACCGTGCACCGGAAATGCCCGATGCGTTTTCCGTTACTTGTAGTTTAAAGAAAAGCACAGCTGCAATGGTGGATCTGTTTGTAAAAAAAGGAATAAAAAGAATTGGGTTTATTAATGGACCCGGCGCCATTTCGCTAACACAAGAAAGAGCTGACGGATACAGAGATGGTTTAGTGAAAAATAAATTGAAAGAAGAGAAAGAATTAATTGTGCAAACTGATCTTACAACATTTGGTACTGAAAAAGCCATCGGCAAATTATTAGCTTTAAAAAAACTACCGGGAGCTGTTATTGCATTTAATGATTATGTGGCGCTTGATGCAATACGATATGCAAGAAAAGAAGGACTTAAGATCAATAAAGATATTTTCTTTGGGAGCTATGCAAACTTGCCGATCATACATTACCTGGATAATCCTCCAATTGTGTCAGTAGAACAATTTCCTTTTGAGCAGGCGGAAAAAGCAACTGATATTTTACTGCAATTGATAAACAGAAAAGAAAATAGCTCAACAAACTTGCCACAAAAAATTGTTTTGGAAGGGGAGTTGGTTTTACACGAGGATTAATTTCTCAATCTGCAATAACCATTTTTTTTATTGATGATTCCCTGATCTGTAATTCAGGAGTTAAGATTCTTTTCTCAAATTCCTTTATTGGTCTTTTGCTCTCGATAAGCTGCAACAGTAATTCAGTGGCATCTTTTCCCATTTCAAAAGCTGGTTGTCGTACGACAGTAAGTGGCGGATCTATAAGTTCGGCAATATCTGAATTTGAAAAACCAACAACTGAAACATCATCTGGTATTTTTAATCCTCTTCTTTTTAAAGTTTTTAAACACCCTGTCGTGAGTTTGTCGCTGGTTGCAAAAATTGCATCAGGTTTATTTCTTTGGGTAAATAATTTATTAACGGCATCTTCAATTTCTTCAAACATCATTCCACCATAAAAACAATGCTGGATATAATTCTCATTTACTTTTTGTCCATTTGCGATCAACGCTTCTTTATAACCGGCAAGACGTTCGTGAGTGATCGATAAAAATTCGGAATTAGTTAGAACGGCAATTCGTTTGTGCCCATTTCTTATCAAATGTTCTGTCGCCTCATAACCTCCTTTGAAATTATCGAGGATCACTTTATGAGTATTGATCTCATCGGTTATCCTGTCAAATAAAACAATCGGGAATCCTTTCGCATGTAAAGCTTTCAGATGACTAAGATCATTTGTTTCCGTAGAAAGAGAAATTAGCAACCCATCAACTGAACGAGATGCCAGGTATTGCAGATCGATCACTTCCCGGTCATAAGATTCACGGCTTTGGGAAATAATAACATTATAACCTTTGTCGTAAGCGATAGACTCAATTCCATTAATAACCTGCGAGAAAAAATTATTGGCTATTTCACAAACGACTACCCCGATCGAACGGCTTCTTCTTTCTTTTAAACTTAATGCGATCGGGTTGGGGCGGTAGTTCAATTTTTCAGCGCAATCAAGGACTAATTGTTTTGTTTCCGGACTTATTTCATAGCTATCTCTTAATGCACGGGAAACAGTAGAGGTGGAAATGCCAAGTGCACGGGCAATATCTTTAATAGTTACGGCTTCAAATTTCATATACAGGCTACAAAGTTACTTTTTAAAGATACGTTTTTCAGCGGAGTGGCATCTGTATTTGATCTTATTACGATTTAACAGAAGTGGGTGGAAAAAAGAATACGATTGCCTTGCAGCATTCATTAATTTATTGTGCTCTTTTTACGAAAAGACAGGTAAACAATTTTCGTTATCGTTATCGGGAACGTTTGCGTAAATAAACACCTAACTCATTGATTTAAATATGATAAATACTAATTAGCATTGGGCTTTGATTCCGGATAGTACAGGACGGTTCCTCACGATTTGACGAACATCAAGATTTTTTTTCAAAACATCAAAAAGAGCCATATGAAGCATCTTCTGTTTTTTTTCTTTCTTTCTTTTTCTATTACAACGTTTGCCCAGGATAGAGTTATTAAGGGTCGGGTAACTGATGATACAGGTACGCCGCTGCAGGGTGTAAGTGTTACTCCTGCAGGATCAAAAACCGGGGTTCAAACTGATAAAGAAGGAAATTTCACAATTACTGTTCCTGGCACCGGGAATGTTACATTAACGCTAAGTTCTACAGGTTATAAGCAAGCTAGTTTTATTGCAGATGGCAAGACTGCAGTTACAATACAACTGGAGAAAAATGTTACATCGCTTGATGATGTTGTGGTAGTTGGTTATCAGACATTGAAAAGAAGAGATCTGACAGGATCGGTCTCATCCGTAA
Organism: Chitinophagaceae bacterium; assembly: GCA_035318985.1. Lineage (GTDB taxonomy): Bacteria > Bacteroidota > Bacteroidia > Chitinophagales > Chitinophagaceae > VBAS01. The sequence goes on along the minus strand of DATHDP010000102.1, from coordinate 18,208 downwards.
ACGCAAAACAATTAAAAGATATTCCGATTAACTCTGCTGCACAAGCTTTAGCTGGAAGGCTGGCTGGTGTGCAGGTAACCGGAACAGAAGGTTCTCCAAACGCAGAAGTTTTGATCCGTGTTCGTGGTGGCGGGTCAATCACACAGGATCCACAGCCTATTTACATAATAGATGGAGTACAGGTTGAAAATGCTTTGTCAGTAATTTCTCCGCAGGATATTGAATCAGTAGATGTATTGAAAGATGCATCGACAACGGCTATATATGGAGCAAGAGGCGCAAATGGTGTTGTTATCATTACAACAAAGAAAGGAAGAAATGGTCGTCCGGTAATCACTTACAATGGTCTGATAGGTTTTAAGAAGCTGGCAAATAAACTTGAAGTAATGGATCCCTATGAATTTGTCCTTTATCAATATGAAGCTAGCCGTAGCAGCGCTGCCGCCCGCCAGACTTTTCAAAATACTTATGGCAGATGGGAAGATCTTGATCTTTATAAATCAATTCCAGCGGTCGATTGGCAGGAAGAAATGTTCGGAAGATTGGCATTTAATCAGACGCATAATGTTGGATTAAATGGTGGTGATCAAAAAACGCAATATAACCTGAGTCTCACTTATAATAAAGAAGAAGGAATAATGCTATTGTCTGATTTTGACCGGAAACTTGCCAGCTTTAAACTTGATCATACATTTAGTCCTAAATTGAAAGTAGGTTTTTCAACACGTTATAATAAAACGATCGTTAATGGAGCAGGAACTTCTAATGCTGGCTCATCTTCAACTAACCGTTTAAGACAGGCAATAAAATACAAACCTATTCTTACTCCCGGTCAAAGTGAAACTGATTATGATCCTGATTATGCTGATCAAACAAATGGAAACAGCTTACGACTTGTTAACCCGATCCTGTTGAACGAAGCAGAGTACAGAAAGGACAATACTGATGTCGTCAATCTTACAGGATATATTGATTTTACGCTTAATAAATATGTAAACTTTAAATCAACCTTTGGATATGATCTGACTTATCGTGAGCAAAGAGCTTTTGATGATAGTATTACATCCAATTCAAAACAAAACAGTGCAGGCTTACCTCTTGCTTCTATTAACAATGTTAAAAGAAATACGTTTAACAACTCAAATGTTTTGACCTTTACAATGGATAAATCCGGTTCATCATTCAGCAAACATAATAAGCTGAGTGTTTTATTAGGCCAGGAAACTTATGAGGATAAAGGTCAACTTTTATATACTGAAACAAGATATTTCCCTCTTGGAATAAGTCCTGAAAGAGCCTTTGCAAATATGAATCTTGGAAGCGGGCCGCAGGGACAACCACAACCAAAACCAACATCATCAGAAAGCACTAATAAATTAGCATCTTTCTTTGGTAGGGTCAATTATGCTTATGCTGATAAGTATTTATTGGCATTGTCTTTACGTGCTGATGGTTCTACAAAATTTGCACCTGATAATCGTTGGGGCTATTTTCCATCCGGCACATTTGCATGGAGAGTTTCAAAAGAAAAATTTATGGAGGGTCTAAGCCCTACGATCAGCGACTTGAAATTGCGTGTTGGTTATGGCGAAGCAGGAAACAACAGGATCAGTGATTTTCTTTACCTCACAACATATAGTCCAAACACACAGTATGATTTGTTGGAACAGATCATAACGGCATATCTTCCGCCTTCACTTGCCAATAATGCATTGGTTTGGGAAGAAAATATTTCAAGGAATATTGGTTTAGATGTTAGCTTTTTAAATAATAGGATACAACTTACTACAGATATATATAAGAATAGTTCAAAAAATCTTTTGCTGAATGTAGCAGTTCCTGCAAGTAGTGGTTATACAAAGCAGGTTCAGAATGTGGGATCTGTTAATAATAGTGGTATCGAATTCCAGGTAAACGCCAGCGTAATACAAAAAAAGGATTTTACATGGAATGCGAATTTCAATGCATCGTATAATAAGAATAAAATAATGAGCCTTGGCCCTGACCAACAATCTTTTCTTGAAACTTCAGGTTGGGCAGGAGGTAATGTTCCATCTGATTTCATAGTAAAAGTTGGTAAATCAGTTGGATCAGTCTGGGGACTGATATCTGATGGTATGTACAAGATTGACGATTTTGATTATAACTCTACTACAGGTGTTTATACATTAAAACCAGGAGTGCCTAATAATTCCAGTATAATATCAACTACACCACAACCTGGGATGATCAAGTTTAAAGATCAGAATGGTGATGCGATCATAGATGATAATGACAGAACGATCATCGGTCATACACTTCCAACTGTTGTTGGCGGTTTAAACCAACAGTTTACCTACAAAAATTTTGATTTTAGTGTGTTCTTGAATTTTCAATTTGGCAATCAAATCTATAACGCTAATAAACTTGAGTTCACAAGCGGCTACACAGTAAATTCTAACTTACTGACAACAATGAATAGTGATAAGCGCTGGATGACTGTCAATGCACAAGGCAATGTAGTTACTGATCCGACTGAATTAACAAAACTCAACGCCAATGCTACCATCTGGCGTCCGATAACAAGTGCAGGTTCATTCTATACCCACTCATGGGCTATTGAAGATGGAGGATTTGTAAGATTAAATAATGTTACAATTGGCTACACATTACCTAAATCATTTGTAGCAAAAGCCAAAATTCAAAACCTTAGAGTATATGTAACCGGCAATAACCTTTATGTGTTTACGAACTATAGCGGTTATGATCCTGAAGTAAATACACGTCGGAGTACACAAGTAACTCCCGGCGTTGACTACTCAGCATATCCACGCAGCATGAGTTTTATTTTCGGTGTAAATCTAACTTTATAAAAGAAAAATAAATTAGCAATGAAATCAAGATTTTCATATAAATCAATAGCTACTGTCATTATTGTTTCATCAGTAGCATTTGGGATTTTCTCCTGTAAAAAATACCTGGATGTGCAACCAGTATCTTCTGCTACTCCGGATTATGTTTTCAGTAATATCGATAATGCATACAAAGCTGTTCTTGGTACTTATGCCTGTCTTACAGGTGACCAGGGTTATGGAATTCGTATTAGCATGTACTATCCTTATGACAACGATGAAATGATGGGGCAAAGCGGAGCCACTGGCGATAACGAAAGAAGAGATATTGCTCATTATAATGCAGCACCGGGTAATACGCAATTATATAGTCCTTATTCTCAATTATACCAGGGGATTGAAAGAGCTAACCTGTGTATTTATTATATTCCTCAAATGGATATTTATACAAACGGTACAGAAGCGCAACAAAAAGAATTAAAAAGAATGCATGGTGAAGCGCTTACATTACGGGCCCAGTATTATTTTGAATTAATAAGAAACTGGGGCGATGTTGTTGCGCAATGGCAGCCCTCAGCATTTGAAACTGATCTTTTCAAATCGAAAACTGACAGGGACACTATCTATGATCATTTATTAAGTGATTTGGCGACTGCGGAAACATTAGTTCCATGGAGATCAGATGTAACCAAAGATGAAAGGATCACTCTGGGTGCTGTAAGAGGTCTTCGTGCAAGAATTGCAATGTACAGAGCCGGATGGTCATTACGTAGTGATGGGCAACTGAAGCAGGGAAGCAATGCCGCACAATATTACCAGATAGCAAAGGATGAATGTAATGCTATAATACTTAGTGGTCAGCATAATCTAAATCCAAGTTTTCAATCTGTATTCAAGGATAATATTTGCGGCCATCTAATTGAACCCAATGGTGAAGTTATTTGGGAGGTTGCAATGGCAGGTGGAAACAGCGGATTAGGAGACAGCAAACTTGGATATTATAATGGACCAAGATATAATAACGCCGGTAATTCTGCTTTGGTCATTCTTCCAACATTTTTTTATTTGTTTGACTCAACTGATCTGAGAAGAGATGTAACGATCGCTCCTTATTTTATCAATCAAAATTTTACGCTTGCAGGCAGAACTCTTTCATCTATTCCTGATGGCAAATTTAGAAGAGACTGGACAGCTAGTCCAGCATTGGTTACAACAGCTGCTCAATATATGGGGCTAAATTGGCCATTGGTAAGATATTCGGATGTTCTCTTAATGTTAGCTGAAGCAGAAAACGAATTAAACAACGGCCCTACTGCTGCAGCTTATAATGCAATAAACATGGTAAGAAGAAGAGGATATGGAAAACCAATTAACACTCCTGATCCCACCGTGGATATTGCATCTGGATTAAGTAAAGCTGCTTTTTTTAATGCAATTGTTAAAGAAAGGGCTTTGGAGCTCGCAAGTGAAGGCCACAGAAAATATGATTTGATCAGGTGGAAATTACTTGAACAAAAACTTAATGAAACAAAAGCGCAACTAACTGCCATGGCCGCAAGACAAGCGCCTTACGATGTATTACCGGCGAATATGTATTTTAAAACCAATCAAACCACCATGCAATGGGCAGGGTCATTTTATAAAGATATTGTTTCTGCAGCGCCAACAGGCTATACAGCTGTTCCATGGGTCGGCACCGGCATCACTGCTGGCATTATAACCAGTCAATTTGCAGCAAGTTTTAAAACCGGCAAAAGTGAATTGCTTCCGTTTCCTACAAAGGAGATCGAATCAAATCGTAATCTGAAACAGAATCCGGGATACTGATCCTATTAAAATAATGATAATGAAAAAAATATTGAATAACATGAAGATTAAATGGCTTTTTGCAATCGGTATACTTGTAACTAGTTTTTTTTCCTGTCAAAAACATTATGACCCGAATTTCACACTTCCCCGACAATTTAAACCCGGCGACATAGTTATTACTACCACTGAAACTAAAGCAACACTTACATGGTTGGCTTCACTTTTTTCACCAGCTGCTACCTCGTATACCGTACAGGTGTCTAAGGACTCTTTATTCGGAGGAACGAATGTCTATGATAAGGTAGTTAATACAACTACTGTCGTAGTCTCTGATACTGTTTTGCAGGCAAGACAAATTTATTTTGCAAGAGTAAAAGCGAATACAAACGGCACAACTGCAGAGTCTGGTTGGGTTCCAAGCAGCCGGTTTAGTATAAGTGGAGAGCAGATCTTTCTGCCACTCTTGCCAGCTGATATAATAGATAATGCTGTATTATTAAAATGGAGGACAACTCCGGGCTTAACTCGTATTGTAATTACACCAACAGCTGCCAGCAGTACTCCAACCACGATAAACTTAACTCCAGCAGATATTACCGCAGAGAAAAAAATCATTAGTGGTCTTTCAGCAAGTACAAACTATTCAGCAGAGATCTTTGATGCAGTTAAAAGCAAAGGATATCTCACTTTTACAACAGCCGCTCCTTTAAGTGGTAGTATTATTGATCTAAGAGGTATTACCGGAAGGCCGTCTGTATTAGCCGACACACTTCCTTTAATTCCTGATGCAAGTACTGTTATTTTAAAACGCGGCGAAAGTTATCTAATTGCTGCAGCCCTGAACTTAAGTAAATCTGTTAAGATCATTAGCGGCGCCGATCTGAGTAACCCGAACCAGGCAATTATATCACTCCCTGCTAATTTCAATATTACTGCAGGCAGTACAATTGCATACCTTGATTTCCAGGATGTATCCTTGATCGCAACAGACTATACTTCAAAATATGTTTTTAATATTAGCAATGCTTGTACAATTACAAGATTAGGATTTGAAAGTTGCAGAATTGAAAATATGCGGGGTGTTGTTCGTCTCCAAGCAGCTGTAATTAATTTAACTAATTATGTGATCAACAATTGTATTATTGACAGCATTTCAAATTACGGAGTAATAACAATAGATAATGCGCTCTGCAAAGCCGACAATATTTCTATTAAGAACAGTACTATTTATAAAACAGAAAGGGTAATTACAAGTACAAAGCAAACAGGTGGTTCAACCTCAGTCATTATCGACAAATGCACTTTTAATGAAGCTCCGTGGGGAAACAGTACCGGCAGCTTTATTGTTGATTACAGCACATTCAATGTAACAAACGGTGTAACTATAAGCAATTGTATTTTTGGAAGAGGTAAACCGAATGGAAGCAGCATTGATGTAAGAGATATAAGAGTGGGGGCATCTACAACGATCAGTTCAACGAATAATTATATTACTTCTGACCATACTGTAATAGCCAATGCGCTTACACCGGTTATAAATTATAGCGGCAGTTCTTTTGCTTTATGGGTAAATCCTCTCGGAGGCAATTTCAGATTTGCTGATAATACTTTTGCAGGTATGAGTACCGCCGGCGACCCTCGTTGGAAATAAAATAACTTTAAGGTGCTGCTGATAAAGCAGCACCTTTTTTTTGAGTTTGCTTGTTTAATGATATTTTTTTATTTGATTCATTCATTTAATATTTTATGCAAAACAAGGATCGAAGCCTGTTTTTTTTGTTGAGTTGCATTCTTTTAGGCCTTTCATGCACATCCCAAAAACAAATAAGTACTGCTAATAATGAAAATGATCCAATTGCATTTCCGGGTGCAGAAGGTTATGGTAAATATGCAACAGGTGGGAGAGGTGGTAAAACATTTATTGTTTCCAATTTAAATGATAAAGGTTCCGGCAGTTTTCGTGAAGCAACTGAGGCAAAAGGAAAAAAAACTATTGTGTTCGCTATCTCAGGCACAATTCATCTCGAAACAAAACTTTCAATTAAAGGCGATGTAACGATCGCCGGACAAACAGCTCCTGGTGATGGAATTTGTTTGGCAGATAATTCAGTTTCCCTTGGCGGAGATAATATAATTATACGCTATATACGTTTTCGTATGGGGGATAAATACCAAAAAGGTGGAATGGTAGATGGTAATGGTGGTGATGATGCTTTTGGTGGAACAAGAAGAAAAAATATTATAATTGATCATTGCAGCATGAGTTGGAGCACTGATGAAGTGTTTTCTGTTTATGCCGGTGATAGTACCACACTTCAATGGAATTTAATTTCAGAACCGTTGAATTATTCTTATCATTTTGAAACTGGTGATAAAGATTACGAACATCATGGATTCGGTGCCATCTGGGGAGGTCTGCATATGACAGCTCATCACAATTTATTTGCTCATTGTAGTAACAGGAATCCACGATTCAATGGTATTCGTCATACACCTACTGAATTTGTGGATTACAGGAATAACGTAATTTATGATTGGGGTGGAAATAATATTTATGCAGGCGAAGGCGGTGATTATAATATCATCAATAATTATTTTAAATATGGCCCCAACACAAGCAAGAGTGTAAAGAATAGAATTGTTAACCCCGGGAAAAATGAAACCATTGGTTTTGGTAAATGGTATGTAAATGGGAATTATGTAGACGAAGCCGCCGATGTTACCAAAAACAATGGGCTTGGAGTTCATATGGGTAATGGCGGAACAGAAGATGATAAAAAAAATACGGTGATTGATAAACCGCATGATGCATGGCCGATACAAACACAAACTGCTGAAGAAGCTTATGAAGCAGTTTTAAGATCTGTTGGCGCCAGCTATAAAAGAGATACATTGGATGAAAGAATAATTAATGATGTAAAAAACAGGAACGGTAAATTTATTGATGTGCAAGGAGGCTTCCCACATGGCACAGAGTATGAGATGACGGTAAATGCGTGGCCAAACTTAAGATCAATGCCTGCTTTGGCTGATAATGATAAAGATGGGATACCTGATGAGTGGGAGAGAAAGAACGGATTAAACCCAGCTGATGCATCTGATGCCTCAAAAATTTGGTCTCATAAATTTTATACGAATATTGAATTGTATATTAACAGCATTCTAAAATGAGGAAATTATTTATTCTTCTGGTCTTATTTTTAATGGCATTTGCAACGCCTGGGAAAAAGAAGATCACCATTTGGATGTGCGGTGATAGTACAATGAGCATTAAAGAAAAAAAAGCTTATCCTGAAACTGGTTGGGGAATGCCTTTTGTTTATTTCTGGGATTCAACAGTTACAATTGAAAATCTTGCAAAGAATGGCCGTAGCACAAGCTCATTTAGAAATGAAGGGTTGTGGCAAATAGTTTTGGATAAAGCAACGGAAGGTGATTATGTTTTTATTCAATTCGGGCATAATGATGAGGTATCAACCAAAAAAACTTATACTACAGAAGTTGAATTTAAAAATAACCTGAAACAGTATGTAACAGAAACGAGGGGGAAGAAAGCAATACCTATATTGCTGACACCAATGGCAAGAAGAAAATTTGATGCGAATGGGAAGATCGAAGGTACACATGATGTCTATTCACAAATTGTAAGAGATGTAGCTAAAGAAGAAAAAGTTATTTTATTTGATATGGATAAAATAACGCAACAGTTATATCAGCAGTTTGGAGTTGAGAATTCCAAGCTATTATTTATGCAGCTAAAACCCGGCGAACACCCTAACTATCCGGATGGCAGGGATGATAATACGCATTTCAATGAACTTGGTGCAAGGCTGATTGCTCAATTGGTATTAGGTGAAATAAGATCTCAGATCCCTGATCTTGGTGACAGAATTGTAAAACCAGTTGTAAAATGATAAATGAAAAAGATTAGCATCGCCATATTATTTTTTCTTTTTCATTTTTATGGATTTCCCCAATCAACAAAAGGCATAACTGGTAAACCAGATACTTCTTATTCTTTATACAGTGCTTATGCTGGTACTATTAAATCAAATCCTGAAGCAAAAATTGTAAACGAGATCCATTCACCTTCGATAGCAGAAGAAAAGAATATCACATATTGCACTATTGGCAGTCGAAATTTTTTAATTGATGCATTTTACCCTAAACAACAAAGTAGCAATAAAAGGATCGCAATGATAATTGTGCACGGAGGTGGATGGAGAACAGGTAATAGAACATTACACTATCCATTAGCACAGCGACTTGCTGGGCTTGGTTATGTTTGTTTTACTCCGGGGTATCGTCTTTCAACAGAAGCTTTATATCCCGCAGGTGTATATGATGTAAAATCTTCTATTCGTTGGGTTAGAAAAAATGCAGCAAAATATAATATCGATCCAAATAAGATTGTTGTAGCCGGACATTCGGCTGGTGGCGAATTAGCTGCAATGATGGGAGCAACAAATGATATTGCTTCATTTGAAGGCGACGGTTGTAATAAAAATATCTCAAGTAAAGTAAATGCAGTGATCGATATGGACGGATTGCTTGCGTTCATCCATTCCGAATCCGGCGAAGGAGATGATAGTAAAAGAACATCCGCTGCTACCAATTGGTTTGGGTATTCAAAAACTGAAAACCCGGAATTGTGGAAGCGAGGTTCACCGCTAACACATATCGGGCCGCATACTCCACCCACTTTATTTATCAATAGTAATGTGGCAAGAATGCATGCTGGAAGAGATGATTATATTAAGATCCTGGATGAGTATAACATTTACACAGAAATAAATTTTTTTGATGCGCCACATTCATTTGTTTTGTTTGAACCCTGGTTTACTCCGATAGTTCAAACCATTGATGCTTTTCTGAACAAAGTTTTTTACAGGAAGAACATCAACTCAACAGCAATTACAGTAGCACAGGATGGGAGTGGAAATTATAAAACTGTCCAGGAGGCATTGAATGCTGTTCCTGCAAATAATAAAAACAACTTTGTCATTTATATCAGGAACGGAGTTTATTATGAGAAACTTCTTCTGGATTCAACTAGAAACTCTGTGACATTGATTGGTGAAGATAAATTCAAGACGATTCTTAGTTACAACGACCATGCCGGTAAGATTGCTCCAAACGGAGATAGCATCAATACAAGAACATCATGGAGTTTTAAGATCAATGCTGATAACTTCACCGCAAAGGATATAACGTTTCAGAACGATGCAGGATTTAATGCCGGGCAGGCTGTGGCTGTTGAATCCGATGGCGATAAAGCACAATTTATTAATTGTCGTTTTATTGGTAACCAGGATGTGCTATTTACAAATAGTGATAAAAGCAGGCAGTATTATGAAAATTGTTATATAGAAGGTACAACGGATTTTATTTTTGGGTCATCTGCTGTTTGGTTTGAAAAATGCCAAATACATAGTAAAAAGAATTCGCATGTAACGGCTGCATCTACTCCAAAGGAAAATGAGTTTGGCTATATTTTCAATGAATGTGTTTTAACAGGTGATACTTCTTTACACAATGTTTCTTTAGGTCGGCCGTGGCGACCTTACGCACAGGTGTTGTATATTCATTGTTATATCGGTGAGCATATAAAAGCAGAAGGCTGGAGCAACTGGAACAATACCGATAATTACAAAACTACCCGGTATGCTGAATATAAAAATTACGGACCTTCGGCAGACCCGGCAAAAAGAGTAGGATGGTCAAAACAATTGACAGATGAAGAACTAAAAAAATATAGTATTACAAATGTTTTAAATGGATGGGGTCCAAAAACTGAAAAATTTTGAAAAACATTTTTCTTATACTGTTCGTCTCTATAATTGCTTCTTTTCAAACAGGAGCACAAACTGCCAATCCGCAGCAATACAAATATGTATTCACTGTGTCAAAAGATGGAACAGGTGATTATAGTTCTATTCAGGATGCGATCGATGCAATGAGAGTGTATCCGCTGGTACCAATTACATTGTATATAAAAAACGGAGTGTACAATGAAAAGATCGAATTGCCTGCCAATAATACCGATGTGACATTTATCGGTGAAAGTGTTGACAGCACTATTATTACATTTAATGATTATTCAGGCAAAGGCAAGCATACAACCTTCACATCTTATACTGCAAAAATTTCAGGCAATCGTTTCAGGGCAGAGAATATAACATTTGCAAATAGCGCAGGACCGGTTGGACAAGCTCTCGCTTTGTATGTTGATGCTGATAAAGCAGTTTTTAAAAATTGTAAGTTTCTTGGCAATCAGGATACCATCTTTACAAGCGGTGAGCAAGCAAGACAACTTTTTGTTGATTGTTATATTGAAGGAACAACAGATTTTATTTTCGGTCCGGCTACATCTGTGTTTCAGAACTGTACTATAAAAGCAAAGACAAATTCTTACATCACCGCAGCGAATACAACTCCCGGAAAAGAATTCGGATATGTTTTTATAGACTGCAAAATAATTGCTGACTCTGCTGTTGGCAAACTCTATTTGGGAAGACCATGGCGGGCAAATGCTAAAACGGTTTTTATTCACTGCGATTTACCCAGAGCAATTGTGTCTGAAGGTTGGGACAACTGGAACAATCCTGAAAATGAAAAGACAGTTTTTTACGCAGAATATAAAAGCAAAGGAGATGGTGCTGCACCGGGCAAAAGAGTTAAATGGTCAAAGCAATTAAATGATAAGCAAGCACAATACTATTCTGCAGCAACTATTTTTTCTTTTTCAGTAAAAGAAGAGGGGGTGAGTGGTGCGTGGTTTTCAGATAAACCTGCAAAGCAATTTGAATATGCTGCTTTTACAAAGAAACCACAACCGGTGATCAGCTTATATAATGGAGCAGTACCAAATAATAAACAAGTTGCTAATAAAGAGAACTCAACTGCAAGAGATAATGTTACCCGAATTGCAAAAGTGAGTAACCCGACACTTACGGTCTTTAAACCTGCAAAACCGAATGGCCAATCAGTGATCATTTGTCCGGGGGGCAGCTATGCCATACTTGCTTTTGATAAAGAAGGTACAAGAGTAGCGGAAGAGTTCAATAAATGGGGCGTTACCGCATTTGTTCTAAAATATCGCTTGCCTGATGATTCAATAAATATTGACAGAAGCTTAGCGCCACTGCAAGATGCACAACAAGCCATTCGTTGGGTAAGAGCGAATGCAGCACAATATGGCATTGATCGAAATAAAATTGGCATCATGGGTTTTTCCGCAGGCGGACATTTAGCATCAACTGCTGCAACACATTTTAATTTTAGAGCCGATGCTTCTAACAACGATACAACCTCTGCTCGTCCTGATTTTGCCATCTTAATTTATCCCGTAATTACTTTTGACAGCAGTTTTGGGCATAAAGGTTCAAGAAATAATTTAGTTGGTGCTAATACATCAAAGGAGAAATTCGATTTTTACTCAAATGAATTACAGGTTACTTCAACAACACCACCGACATTTTTAATTCATGCAAGCGATGATGCGACGGTACCGGTTGAGAATAGCATTCGTTTTTACCAGGCATGTATAAAGAATAAAGTACTTGCCGAGATGCATATCTATCCTAAAGGCGGACACGGATTTGGCATGTATAATAAAACAACAGATGATAATTGGATGGAAAGATTAAGGAATTGGCTAAATTCAATCAAATAAGCTCAATGCAACGTATAAATACTGCTATATGTTCTTTTGGAATGAGCGGATGGGTCTTTCATGCACCGTTTCTTACAACCAATCCGGGGTTTAATTTTTATGGAGTTTGGGAAAGGACAAAAAATCTTGCGCAGGAAAAATATCCAGGCGTAAAAACATTTCGAACACTGGAAGAAATGCTGGCTGACAAAAATGTTGAATTGGTTATTGTTAATACACCCAGCGTCACACATTTCGAGTATGCTATGCAGGCGATCCTGGCGGGCAAGCATTTAATTGTTGAGAAACCTTTTACTGCAACTGTATCGCAGGCAGAAGAGTTAATTGCCGCAGCAAAAAAGAAAAATGTAAAACTTTCAGTGTATCATAACCGGCGATATGATAGCGATTACAGAACTATAAAGAAAGTTTTAGATGAAGGATCGCTTGGTAGAATTATCGAGACAGAAATTCATTATGACAGGTATGTACCTGAACTGAGCTATAAAATACATAAGGAAACACCAACACCGGGTGTTGGAGCAGTGTATGATCTGGGTTCTCATTTAATAGATCAAGCATTACAATTATTCGGAATGCCGGTGGCAGTGTTTGGTGATATTACTATCAATCGTCCCGGATCAAAAGTGGATGATTACTTTGATATAAAACTTTTTTATCCCACTCATAGGGTAATATTGAAGTCGAGCTATTATGTACGTGAAGCATTACCCGGTTATATTTTTCATGGGACACTCGGGTCGTTTATAAAACATAAAACAGATGTGCAGGAAACGGATCTGCAGGCTCATAAAAAACCTGGTGGTGCAGATTGGGGAGTTGAACCTGAAGATCAAAAGGGATTATTGCATACTGAAAAAGACGGAAAGATCATTAAGGAATATGTCTCCTCAGCAAAAGGAAATTATGGAGATTATTACGATGGAATTTATAATGCAATTCGTAACGATGCTGAGGTGCCGGTGTCGCCTGAGGATGCGCTGAATGTGATAAAAATTATTGAGACAGCTTATATAAGCAATGCAGAAAAAAGAGTGATCGAATTATGAGGAATGCATTACTGTTACTGATCTTGCTTTCTCTGAAAGTTGCAGCGCAGCAACCTGTCTCAAAAGTGTGGGTAGCAGATAATGGCGATGGCACATATAAAAATCCAATTATCAATGCAGATTACAGCGACCCTGATGCGATAAGAGTAGGCGATGATTATTATATGGTGTCTTCTAGTTTCACACATATTCCCGGTTTGCCGATCCTTCATTCAAAAGACCTCGTGAACTGGACGATCATTGGTCATGCATTGAAAAAACAGCCACCGTATGATGTTTATGATAAAGTACAGCATGGCGCAGGTGTTTGGGCACCATCAATACGTTATCACAATAATGAATTTTATATTTATTATCCTGATCCGGATTTTGGTATTTATTTAGTAAAAGCAAAAAACATTTTAGGACCATGGAGTGAGCCATTATTAATTGAATCAGGCAAAGGATTGATCGATCCTTGTCCTTTATGGGATGATAATGGAAAAACTTATTTAGCTCATGCTTATGCTGGAAGTCGTGCAGGAATAAAATCAATCATAGTTGTGAAAGAGATGAATAAAGAAGGAACAAAAACTATTAGTGATGGTGTAATGATATATGATGGTCATGAAAAAGATCCGACGATAGAAGGCCCGAAGTTTTATAAACGTAATGGCTATTACTACATTTTTGCTCCCGCTGGTGGAGTTAGCACAGGTTGGCAATTAGTTTTAAGAAGTAAAAATGTTTATGGGCCTTATGAAAGAAAAGTAGTGATGGACCAGGGAACAACTCCGATCAATGGACCACACCAGGGGGCATGGGTAACAACACAAACAGGTGAAGATTGGTTTCTTCATTTCCAGGATAAGGATGCCTATGGAAGAGTTGTTCATTTGCAACCAATGAAATGGATAAATGACTGGCCAGTGATCGGTATGGATAAAGACGGCGATGGAAAAGGCGAACCGGTTTTAGCTAACAGAAAGCCTAATGTTGGTAAGCAATATCCTTTGTCAACAGTTCAGGATGGTGATGAATTCAACACAAGTACATTTGGTTTACAATGGCAATGGCAGGCGAATCCAAAAGAAGGCTGGGCATTTCCAACAGCGAATGGTTCTTTGAGAATGTTTTCAGTATATCAACCTGATTCAATCAAATCAGTTTGGAATTATCCGAATATTCTTGCACAGAAATTCCCGGCTGAGGAATTTTCAGCAACAGTTAAGATTTCATTCAAGCCAAAGTTTGAAAACGAGAGATTTGGTTTGGTTATTTTTGGTACTGATTATGCGTCTCTGTCAGTAATTAAGAAAAACGACGGAGTGTATATTGTACAATCTGAAAATATCAATGCAGATAAAAACAAAAACGAAGTAGAAATTTCAAGCATACCAGTAAGTGGTGATGAGTTTTATCTGAAAGTAAAAGTTAGTAAGGGTGGTATTTGTGAATTCAACTATCAAACAGAAAAAGATTCCGGCCATCTATTAAAAACATTTACTGCAAAACCTGGTCGTTGGGTAGGAGCTAAGATCGGCTTGTTTTGTACAAGAACAAATATTACAAATGATGCTGGCTTTGCAGATGTCGATTGGTTTAGAATAGAAAAAGTTGAATAGAATTACAAAACGATTTTAAAAACATAGACTATGAGTAAGAAATTCTTTTTCGGAATGATCGCTTTTATTTTTTTAAACACAGTTTCTTTTGGACAATCAAAAGATGAAAAAGCCGTGGCTGATGCAGTTGAACAATTGCGCATTGGCATGGTGGATGGTAATAAAGCAGTATTGGAAAAACTTACTGATGAGAAACTCAGTTATGGTCATAGCGGCGGTCACATTGATGACAAAAAAGAGTTTGTTGATAAGTTGACAAACGGATCTTCTGATTTTGTAACAATTGATCTAAGCGAACAAACGATCAGCATCAGTGATAAAGTGGCGATAGTTCGCCATACTTTAAATGCTAAAACAAATGATGGTGGTAAGCCGGCTGAGGTCCATTTAAAGGTTTTATTGATCTGGCAGAAGGGAAAAGGCGGATGGAAATTGCTGGCAAGACAAGCTATAAAGATCACTCAATAGCAGGTGATCTTTAGAAAAGTTATAACCTCAATAATATTGAGCTTAACAGGTACTGTTCCCGGCATCGTTTGCGTAAATAATAAACCTGAATATCCTGATTAACAGCGAATAATAAAGTAGAATTGTAATTCGATTGAACCCCTTAACAAAGCTTGGTATTGCCACATGAAAAAGGTTATCCTGCTGAAATTGTTTACGATTGTTTTTCTTTTTGCTTTTGCTCAAAAAGAGAAGCTGCCGGTTATAAAATCTCCTGTCTTTAAAAAAGATACGCTTAGCATTAAAAAATACGGGGCGGTTTCAGATGGCAATACATTAAATACAAAAAGTATCAATGCAACAATAGATGCGCTAAGTAAAAAGGGCGGAGGCGTTGTATTAATTCCATCTGGTTTGTGGCTGACAGGCCCGGTGGTTTTAAAAAATAATATCAATCTTCATTTAGCTGCTGGCGCCACGTTATTATTCACTGCTGATAAAAATGAATACCCGCTTGTTGAAGCTAATTGGGAAGGATTGCCACAGATGCGCAATCAGTCACCAATTTCTGCAACCAATGCAAGCAATATTGCTATTACTGGTAATGGGATAATTGACGGCAATGGTGATGGATGGCGAATGGTGAAAAAAGATAAATTGAATGAAACGCAATGGAAAAAATTAATTGAAAGCGGGGGCTTAGTGAGTGAAGATAAAAAAACATGGTACCCTTCTGAAAAAACGCTGAAAGGTTCAAAGATGCAAAATCCAGGTGCGATCTCCCCTGAAAAAGATGCTGCATTTTATGAAAGCATAAAAGATTTTCTACGTCCGAATCTTGTTTTACTTACCAGTTGTAAATACATTTTGCTCGAAGGCGTAACTTTTCAAAACTCACCAGCGTGGTGTCTTCATCCGCTCATGTGTGAGAACCTGACTGTAAGAAATGTTTTTGTAAAGAATCCATGGTATGCGCAGAATGGTGATGGGATAGATGCAGAGAGTTGTAAAAATGTATTGATCGAGAATACCGTGTTTGATGTTGGTGACGATGCACTGTGTATGAAAAGCGGAAGGGATGCAGAAGGAAGAAAAAGAGGAATGCCAATTGAGAATGTTATTATCCGCAACTGTACTGTCTATGCTGCGCATGGTGGATTTGTGATCGGCAGTGAGATGAGCGGTGGCGCCAGGAATATTTATGTAAATAACTGCACTTTCATTGGTACTGATATTGGTCTTCGTTTTAAAACGACAAGAGGTCGTGGTGGTATCGTAGAGAATATTTTCATTAAAGACATTTATATGAAAGATATTCCTGCCGAAGCCATTTTGTTTGATATGTATTATATGGCGAAAGATCCAGTTGCATTAGCTGGCGAAAAAAGAGAGTTGCCAAAGGTGGAACTTAAACCCGTAGATGAAACTACTCCCCAGTTCAAAAATTTTCATATCAGCAATGTTTATTGCAATGGTGCAGAGAAAGCAATTTTTATCCGCGGCTTACCAGAGATGCATGTAAAAGATATAGTGTTGGAGAATATGGTGTTCCAGGCAAAGAAGGGAATGGATATACAGGAAGCAAGTAATATCAGTTTTAAGAATATCAAAGTTATCAGTGAAGAAACAGATCCTGTAATTGATATTGTACAAAGCGATAAACTGGTGTTTGATAATATCAGTTATAAAAACTCGGCTAATTTATTATTTCGGATCAGTGGCGAAAAAAGTAATTCAATTAATATTAAGAATACAGATGCATCAAAGGCGAAAGAGAAAATTGTTTATGAATTAGGTGCATCTGAAAAAGCTGTAACGATAAAATGAAAATCATTTCACGTATTACAATTATTGCAATAGCTGTTTCACTTTCGAATGCTGTTGTATCGCAGGAGAAACCCCTTTCTCAACAGGTAGCAGCTACAGTACTAAAAATATGGCCTGATACAATTCCGATTGGCAGTCAAACCAAATGGAGCTATGACATGGGTGTTGTTTTAAAAGGCTTTGAAGGAATATGGATGAACACCGGAGATATTTCTTATTTCAATTCGATCCAAAAGAAGATTGATTATTTTGTAAAGGATGATGGCAGTATAAGAAATTATGAACTCGACGAGTATAATCTCGATCATGTAAATAATGGAAAGCTGGTACTGTTATTATACCGTGTATTAGGAAAAGAAAAATATAAAAAGGCAGCCGACCTTTTACGCAGCCAATTAAAAACTCATCCGCGTACAAAAGAAGGGGGCTTCTGGCATAAAAAAATTTATACCAACCAAATGTGGTTGGATGGTTTATATATGGGTAGCCCATTCTATGCGGAGTATGCTATGTTGTTTGAAGGATCAGCATTTGATGATATCGCCAACCAGTTCATCTGGATGGAGAAACATGCAAGAGATGCAAAGACAGGTTTGCTTTATCATGCATGGGATGAAAGTAAGGAACAGAAATGGGCCAATAAGGAAACAGGGACCTCGCCGCTTTTCTGGGCAAGAGCAATGGGGTGGTATGCTGATGCATTAGTTGATGCGCTGGATTATTTTCCTGCTGATCATCCACAAAGACAATCACTGATCGATATTCTTAATAGACTGGTAAATGCAATTGAAAAGCAGCAGGATAAAACAACAGGTTTGTGGTATGATATTATGAATTATAGCGGGCCGGGAAAAGAAAAAAATTATTTTGAAGCATCGGCATCATGCCAGTTTACTTATGCAATTGCAAAAGGTGTTCGCAAAGGTTATTTGCCTGCTGCAAAAATTGCCATTGTAAAGAAAGCTT
>DATHDP010000101.1:0-20168 GCA_035318985.1 Chitinophagaceae bacterium | reverse complement strand
CTTTAAAAATTTTGTCAAGCAGTGGAACTAATGGAGCGGCGCCAATAAGCACCCAAATGATCGTATTGTATTTCCATTTAAAAGCGGCGAGATAAAACGAAACTGCAGCAATTAGTACAGCCCAAATAATTCTCGCAATCGGATGATTGGGTGAGGTTCTTGGATCGCTGATCATAAAAAAGGTGAAAAGCAACAAACTTCCAGTACTAACTGAATGAATGAAATAGTCCATTGGCCAGCCAAGCACATACATCTGTCTCCAGTAAAGCAAGCCAATGAAGGTTAACAGGAACGCAAGACTAACATCTAATTTCTGGACTCTTGTTACTACAATAGTTCCGAAGGTGATAACACCAAAAAAGATGACGGCGTTGCTTCCCCATTGGCCGGGACTTAACCATGCATCTTTTGTAAAAAGTAATGTTGCTACGATGCCAAATGCAGAAGGATTGAAAATGTGTTTTTGATTAATCCGAAGAACATATTTTGAAGCAACAGTCAAAAAAGCGGCAAGTAAACTCACATACCAATCATTTGTTTTTAATAAAAGGCAAAGGCTCATGGCGCTAATGAGGACACTGAAACCCCATCGATTAAATTCGTTAGGCTTTAAAAATCTTTTTGCCTTTATAGAGTCAGCAGCGTATTGAAATAATAAGCACCCTCCAATACTGATTGTGTAATGTTGCCAATCGGCATTCCAATGGAGAAAAAGAATTCCATAGCTCAGAAAAATAGCCTGGAAAATTACCTGGAAATACCGGGGGTCTAAAGCAAATGATAGGCGCTGCATAAGCATTCATTTGCTATAAGGATGTTTGGGTCGGCAGGATTACACAAGAGCGAAACAGAAAAAATTAAAAATAAACTTTTATGGAATTGAGCACTATTTGCTTCGCTTAGATGACATTCAGCCTAACTGCCTGATCTTTATTCGCATTACTGTAGCGATACTCAAAGCTCTCTCTTTGGCAAGAAATGCTTTTTCTCCGTCAAACAATTCATCTACCGACTCGTTAAAATACTTAAGCCATGTTTCAAAATGATGTTTCTGCAATGGAGATTGTTGATGCAATGTCAAATGGGGCTGCATCGCATTTTTACGGTACACATCGTTTTGAAATAAAACACTGTCCCAGAAATTTACCAATATATCAAGATGATGGAGTAGATCGATTTTTGCAATATCAGTAAACAAATAGCTGATGGATCCATCACCTAAAAGTTTATTATAAAAAAGCGTAAGGAGTTTTAACAGGTCTTCTCTATTTGAAATATCATTTTTCATTTAATCCGGAAATTGAGACTTATCAATATTAGGAATAATACGCAGCGCATTTTTGTAATATATTTTTTTCAAAATCGGATCAGGTAAACCCATTCCATACATCGCCCAGAATGCATGATATTTTTTATGATAGGGAAAATATTCATCTTCGGTCTCTAAGACTCTAAAGTAGGTAGCATATTCTTCCGGTGCCCAACTGTCTTTACCGAACAAGATCCTATCCTGGTATTTTTCAAAAAACTGCTTGGCAGCTCTTGGTTGTCTTCCTAACTCGGCGATCACTGCACCAAATTCAATATTCATATTTGGAATTTCATCCAGTAATTTTCCAAGTTGAGAAAGATCATTTGCATACCAGCCAAAATGTGCATTGATAAAAATTGTTTTTGGATGATTCTTGAACATGCGGTGTTGTTCATCGATCAACTGTTGCCATGGCGCAGGATCTGTGTCACTTCTTTTGCGCCGGTCATGTGTTGCCAATTCAAGCCATCGTTCATTTTTTTCATCCATCGGATCCCAAAATGGTTTTGGATCAGCTGTATGAATAAGAACAGGAATTTTTAATTCGCCAGCTTTATCCCAAACCGGGTCAAGTCGTGGATCGTCAATAGGAATAAGTTTACCATTAATATCCCTTGCGGATAAACCAAGGTTTTTAAAAACCTTTAAACCATTTGCCCCATTCTTTACATCTTCTTCCAGTTGTTTCGCTGCTTTTTCACCCCAATCTTTTTCACCAACCCCACTGAAATTAACGTTCGCAAAAACAATAAATCGTTTTGGATAATGCTCTTTAATATTTTTTACTGATTGCTCGATGTTGTTGCCACTTCGTCCACTCAGATTTACCATTACTGTCATATTTAATTTATCCATTTCTTTAGTCAGAGTGGAAAGATCCATTGAGGGCATTGACTCCTGGTGATTGTGAACATCGATAAAAGGAAACTTAGCTTTTGTTAATTTATGCCCGGGCACTACCAATGTGGATGTTGGATTATATTTTTCAAAGTCCATTTTTTCCTGCGACTGCGCACTGGAAATGAAACAAGTAATAATAAAGATCAAACCAATTGTTCCTTTCATAAGAATTTATTTAAATACCAAACTAATTCAAGACAAAACCAAACAAGAACCGTTTGTCCAATTAATGAAATAATTATCACACATTCATATCAGGATTTATCAGGTCGGCAGTCAATGAATCCTGTTTATGTGGTTTTGGCGCCTTCATATTTTCATGATGAATGTGTTTTACCTGGCAAAGCGTTTCTATGCTATTATCCACTAATTCCTTTGCAGTCCGTTGAACATATTCGCTGCGTTTGAATTGCAATACATTTTTATCCATGTCTTCAGCCGTCCAGCCTCGGCTCCAACCCAAAAAACTAAATGGAGGAAAAGTAAAACCAAGATCAGTAAAGAATACCATCATCTGTCCGGCTACTTGCTGAATATTATCTTGTCCGCCAGTGATAATAAATGAAGCCACTTTATTTTTAATAAGTATTTTGTCTTTTAATGTGATCTGGTTCTGCACACAGTTCAAACGTTCGGCCATTTTAAAATAAAGCGATGATGGATTACCCCAACGGATCGGCGTTGCCACTAAAACAATATCTGCCCAAAGGATCATATCACGATACACTTGTGTCATCCCATCTTTGGGCTTCATTTCAGTAATGCTGCATGGCCATGTGCAAGCATTCATGTGTTGCGAGTAATAACCTTCGCATGCACGAAAACCAAGGTCACGAAGCTTCAGCATTTTTGTTGCCGCACCATGATGTTCCTTTGCATAATCCAATGCCAATTCCAATGCTGCTTCCGATGTACTATATCTTGGCAACGCAGCATTCATATTGGTGGTAGAGATGCCTAAAATATTTTTTGAATCCGCCGTTGTTTGATAATCGAGCTTGATAAGGTCTTCAATAACTTTTAAGTCATGCAACTCACGATGGGCTTTTGTAATTGGTTGTTCACTTATCAATATATCATCACCTTCCACTTTCACTTCATATAGTGCTTGCTGGTCTTTGTATCCCGGCGGTGCACTGCCGGTTTTTATATTGTATTCCCAACCATGCCATGGGCATGTCACATACAATCCATCATATTTATTTTCCACTAATCCCAAACCTAATGGTCCTGCTTTATGCAGACATGCATTTGCGATCGCAGATATTTCATTGTTATAATGGAACAATGCAATTTTATGCGGCCCCAAATCAACGATCTTTTGAGAATTTTCAGGCAATTCGCTCAGTGAACAAACTTTTATGAAAGCCATAAAAAAGTTTTTGATTGGCTATCAAGTTGAGGAAATTTTCCGGGGTAAGGAAATTAATTTTATTAAATCAGCTGTAGTACCAATATTAGGCTACTGTTGTGTCACTCACTTGTACTTTCTGTAATTCTACTCGACTTCTTGTCTTTACCTCTTCAAATCTTTCATCATAATCGTTTCTTATCGTTCCCATCATCCTATCCCAGAATAAAAAATACAAGCCATAATTGCCTTTAAAATATTGATGGTGGAGATTATGATTCACAGAAGTGTTTATCCATTTACCAAACCAGTTCTTGTTAAAGCCTCTTGGATAGATCTCGTAACCGGTATGGCCATAAACATTATAAATGATCGACATTAAAAAGAAGATAGGCAAATGAAGACTGTGAATAGGGATTGTAAAAAGAAAAACTGCGGTAATGCCAACTTCTATAATTGCTTCCAAAGGATGAAAAGCATAAGCAGCCCAGGGCGATGGGTTGGTAGATTGGTGATGAACAAGATGAAATATTCTAAAAACTTTTGGATAATGCATTATCCGGTGTGTCCAATAAAAATAAGCATCGTGCATAATGAACATTAAAGGAAAGGCTGCAAAAAAATAGAACCAACCAAACTCTTCGATCTTTGTGTAATGTGTTGTGTATGGTTCAATGTTAGGATTCTTAATAAGAAAGAAAGGAATAAAAGCAAACAATAGCATCGTTATAACGGAATAAGAGATCTCCCGCAAATAATCAGATGCTCTCGGAAATTTTTGTTGTATTTTTTTATTGCCGATCCATTTACGTAATAAAACATAGCCAAGCACAAAAGCAATGCCTGCTATATAGAAATATCTTAAACTTATATTCTGAAGTATTTTTAAATAATCATCCCACTTCATTGCTTTACTTTTTCAAGAGTTGATAATAATTTTTCATTACTGCAAAAAATAGCTTTCGGAAGTTTTTCTTTGACTGTAATTACTTTCTCTGGTTTACCACCACAAAAAATAATTGGTATGTGTTGTCTTTTCTTTGCTTCCCACAGCCATTCTGCATAAGCTTTTCCATGTGATGGTAATCGATCAAGAGAAACAACTAAAACATCCGGTAGATTATCTTTCAAGTTTGCTGTCGTTTCAGTACTGAAATGATAGTCTATTTTATATCCGGCTTGTTTCAGCGGTTGAATTTTTTCTTTCAGCTCTGCTTCATGAAAATGAATAAAGAATATCTTTTTCATAAGCCCTTTATTTCCTCATAATCTATCAAAATCCTGTAAACCTGTCTACCGGCAGGCAGGTCGTGGTTCTAATGTGCATCCAGCCAATTCTTTCCTTCGCCACATTCAGCAATTACCGGAACCTTATTTGGCAAAGGCATTGCGGCCTGCATGCACTCAACGATCAATGGTTTTAATTCTTTTACTTCATCTTTTGTTGCATCAAAAACAAGTTCATCATGCACCTGTAAGATCATCCTGCTTTTAAACCCTTCTTTTTTCATAGCAGCATGAACTTTTATCATCGCCAGTTTTATCATATCAGCAGCAGTTCCCTGGATTGGGGAGTTGATCGCATTTCGTTCTGCAAATCCTCTTACTGTAAAATTGGATGAGTTGATATCTCTTAACCAACGCTTGCGTCCCATCAATGTTTGCACATAGCCATGTTCACGGGCAAAGTTGATGGTATCATCCATGTATTTCTGTATACCCGGGAATTGTTTTTTATAATTATCAATGATCTCTTTTGCTTCACTTCTTGCAATACCAAGATTGTCTGCTAAACCAAATGCTCCCTGGCCGTAAATGATCCCGAAGTTTACACTCTTAGCCTTGTAACGCATTTCCTTTGTCACAGCTTTTTCATCTACGTTATAAACTCTTGACGCGGTTGCCGTATGAATATCAGTCCCGTCCTTAAATGCTTTACACATATTCTTATCGCTGCTAATAGAAGCAACAATTCTTAATTCAATTTGAGAATAGTCGGCGGATAAAAGAATATGCTTATTATCTCTTGGAACAAAAGCTTTACGAATTTCTTTTCCCCGGTCTGTTCTTACAGGGATGTTCTGAAGATTAGGATTGTTACTTGCAAGACGACCTGTAACTGCTACTGCTTGTCCGTAAGTTGTATGAACTCTTCCTGTTTTTTTATTAATAAGCAATGGCAATGAATCAACATAAGTTGATTTCAACTTTGTCATTTCTCTGAAAACAAGAATATCGTCAGCGATCTTATTTTCTTTTGCTGCAAGTTTCAACAAGACATCCTCACCTGTTTGATATTGTCCTGTTTTTGTTTTTTTAGCAGAAGGATCCAGTTTGAGTTTATCAAACAATACTTCGCCTAATTGTTTTGGTGAAGCAAGATTAAAGCGAACGCCGGCTTGTTTGTAAACACTCTCCTCCGCTTTCTTTGCATCTTTTTCTAACTCTTTAGAATAGTCTTTCAAAAACTCTTCATCGATCTTTACCCCTTCAAATTCCATATCAGTCAAAACTTTTACAAGTGGGTTTTCTACTTCATAAAAAACTTTTTCAACTTCTTTTTCTTTTAATTGCGGTAAAAAGATCTGTTTCAGTTGCAGAGTGATATCTGCATCTTCTGCAGCATATTCTTTTATTTTTTCTAGTTCTACATCACGCATACTTCCCTGTGGTGCCCTTCCTTTCTTTCCGATCAGTTCTTCAATATGCACTGGTTCATAACCAAGATACTTTGCACTCAATTGATCCATGCTTCTTTTTCCATCCGGTTCTATTACGTAATGTGCCAGCATTGTATCAAAAATTTTTCCTTTTAATTCTATATCATACCATTTCAATACGAGCATGTCGTATTTTGTATTTTGCCCGATCCATATTTTGCTTTTATCATTAAATAATGGTTCGAATAAAGCAAGGATCTCTTTCGTCTTATTCTGATCCGGAGGGCATGGGATATAATATGCTTCTCCAGGTGTTATAGAAAAACTCAGTCCTACTAATTCCGCCTCGTTGGCGTCGATACCTGTTGTCTCAGTATCAAAACATATTTCATCGTGTTTCTTTAATTCCGCCACTAATTTTTTTATAGCAGCATTGTCTTGTATTGCTTCATATTTGTGCGGAGTATTATTAATATTCTTACTTACAGATATTGATTCGCCGGAATCACTTCCATTTGAAGAAGCTTGTTCAACAGGTATTGTCGGGGCAGCACTTTCAACTATATTTCCAAACAGATCGGTTTGCACTCCAACAGGCTGTTCTTTTTTAATAAAATCTTTATTAGAAACAGTGATGGCAAACTCATCACCCAATACCCTTTTTCCAAGGGTTTTAAATTCCAACTCTGCAAAAACATCTCTTAGTATGTCTTTGTTTATTTCCTTCATTCTGAAATTCTCTTCATGAAATTCTACCGGCACATTCGTAATGATCGTTGCCAATTTTTTACTTAGTATAGCAAGATCTTTTCCCGCTGCTACCTTTTCTCCCAGCTTACCTTTTATATTGCCAGCATTTTTTAAAACATTTTCCAATGTTTCATATTCAGCAAGAAGTTTCGCTGCTGTTTTTTCTCCCACGCCAGCTATGCCCGGAATGTTATCTACTGCATCACCCATTAAGCCCAACACATCGATCACCTGGCTTACATCTTTAATATTCCATTTTTCACAAACTTCCTTTGGTCCCATTAATTCAACATCACCTCCCTGGTAGCCAGGTTTGTAAATTTTCACTTTGTCATTTACCAATTGACCATAATCCTTGTCGGAGGTGACCATGAACACTTCATACCCTTCTTTTGCAGCCAGTTTACTCAACGTACCTATTATATCATCAGCTTCATAGCCATCAAGTTCAACAACAGGAACATTAAAACCCTGGATTATTTTTTTTATATCGGGTATGGCGGCTATCAGATCTTCTGGAGCTTCCTGGCGATTAGCTTTGTAGTCTACAAAATCGGTGTGTCGTTCTGTTGGAGCCTCCGTATCGAAACAAACTGCCAGGTGTGTAGGCTTCTGATTATTGATCAGTTCAAGCAAAGTATTGGTAAAGCCAAACTGTGCATTTGTGTTTTTTCCTTTTGAAGTTATTCGCGGATTGCGGATAAGTGCATAATAGGCTCTGAACACCAAAGCAAGGGCATCTAGCAGAAAAAGTTTTTTTGACATTCTGCTAAGATAAAAAATTCATGGCGAGCCAATAAAAATGCCTTAACCGGATCACCCACCCGGTTAAGGCATAAATTTCTTTTTAGTAGTCAGTTTTACTGCTGATGATCTTTATTAGTCTCTTCTTCTTCCTTACGCAAATATTTTTCAGGATTCTGAACAAGCACAGTTCCTGTATAAGCACCAGCATTGGTAGCTGAAGTGTTCACAACTGCAGGAGCTATGTCACTGTTCGCCCTGTCTTTATGGATAAAGTTCAGGTAAAGAGCAAAAAACAGCAGGTTGAATGCAAAAAAGTTAACGATTTTACGGATGCGTCTTTTCATAAATATTGGATTTAGATTCGTTCAGCTAAACTATAAAACGAATAATGGCGTACAAAATTTTATGAAATCAAAAAATTAAAATCGGGCAAATGTACCGGAGAGGGATTCGTATTACTACGAATATTTTTTTCGGGTTGTACTCATTTCTTCAATTCTTCCAGTTGTTTTTGCAATCTGAACATCTCGTCTCTCAGTCTTGCGGCTTCCATAAAATCAAGATCTCTTGCCGCTTTCTCCATTTCTTTTTTAATTTTTGAGATGGCTTTTTCTGCCTGCGGAATGGTTTTGTATTCAGCCTGATCTTCTGCAGCAATAGTTACCAGGTCTTCACCCGGTAGAATAGCATAAGGATTGGCAGGATCATATCCTTTGATATCTAATACAGATGTTTGTGCAAAAACATCCTGCGTTGTTTTTATAATTGTTTTAGGTGTGATGCCGTATTTAATATTCCATTCAATTTGTTTTTCCCGGCGACGGATTGTTTCATCAATTGTTTTCTGCATGCTTTCTGTCATTTTATCCGCATAAAAAATAACAAGGCCATCCACGTTTCTTGCGGCACGACCTGCTGTTTGAGTTAGGCTTTTTTCATTTCTTAAAAAACCTTCTTTATCTGCATCCAAAATTGCTACCAATGATACTTCCGGAAGATCCAAACCTTCACGCAAAAGATTTACTCCAACCAATACATCGATCTTTCCCAATCTTAATTCACGAAGTATCTCCACTCTTTGCAGTGTATCCACTTCGCTGTGTATGTATTTTGATTTGATATTGATTCGATGAAGATATTTATCCATCTCCTCGGCCATTCGTTTAGTAAGTGTTGTTACCAGGACTCTGTCACCTTTTGTAACTCGTTTATCAATCTCATCCAGCAGATCATCAATTTGATTTACACTTGGCCTTATTTCAATTGGTGGATCGAGCAAACCTGTTGGGCGAACAACTTGTTCCACTACAACGCCTCCACATTTTTCTAATTCAAAATCATCGGGTGTTGCTGAAACAAAAATTGTTTGATTCAGCATTGATTCAAACTCATGAAAATTCAGTGGACGATTATCTAATGCAGATGGCAAACGAAAACCATAATCAACAAGAATTAATTTCCGGCTTCTGTCTCCGCCATACATGCCGCTTACTTGCGGAATTGTTTGATGGCTTTCATCAATAACGCATAAAAAATCCTGTGGGAAATAATCAAGCAAACAGAATGGCCTTGTTCCCGGTTTTCTCCTGTCAAAAAATCGTGAATAGTTCTCTACACCATTGCAATAACCCAATTCACGGATCATTTCAACATCATAATTTACTCTTTCACTCAAACGTTGTGCTTCAATATATTTTCCGGAATTTTTAAAATAGGAAACCTGTGAATTCATTTCATCCTGTATCTCGAACAGAATTTGCTGGATCATATCTTTTGGCGCTAAATAAAGATTAGCAGGAAAGATCGCAGCATTATCCATAACACTAATTCTTTTTCCCGTCACTACATCAAAACTTTCTATCTCTTCAATTTCATCACCAAAGAAAGTAATACGATAACCAGTATCAAGATAAGGCAGGTTAATATCAACCGTATCTCCTTTTACGCGGAATGTCCCCCGTTTGAATTCGATCGTCGTTCTCGAATAAAGAATATTAACAAGGGAATGAAGAAATCCCTGTCGTGAGATCGTTTGTTTTTTATGAATGCGAATGATGCCATTGGCAAACTCATCAGGGTTTCCAATACCATAAATGCAACTTACCGATGCAACGACAATAATATCCCTGCGGCCACTTAATAACTCGGATGTTGCATGTAAGCGAAGCTTGTCCAGCTCATCATTAATAGAAAGATCTTTTTCTATATACACATCGCTTACTGGTAAATAAGCTTCCGGTTGATAGTAATCGTAATAAGAAACAAAATATCCAACCGCATTTTCGGGGAAGAATTGTTTGAATTCACCGTAAAGTTGAGCCACCAGTGTTTTGTTATGTGTAAGAACCAGTGTCGGTCTTTGAACATTTTGAATAACATTGGCGATGGTAAAAGTTTTACCACTACCCGTTACTCCAAGTAATGTCTGGTATTTTTCTCCCTCTAAGATCCCCTCTGTCAAATTACGGATCGCATCCGGCTGATCGCCGGCAGGGGGATAAGGTGTATGAAGTTTAAAAGCCATAAATGCAGGGGAACAAATTTACTATCTTATTACTTCAATTTTCTTTTAATATAAACAGAGTAATCTTCGATCACCGGTTCATAAGTCTCCTGCATAAGCGGAGATGTAAGAATAAAATCTGCTGTGGCTCTGTCACAGGCAACCGGGATATTCCAGGTTGCAGAGATACGCAACAAGGCTTTTATATCCGGATCATGAGGTTGGGCTTCCATCGGGTCCCAGAAAAAAATCAAGACATCGATCTTCCCCTCTGCGATCTTAGCTCCTATTTGTAAGTCACCACCTAAAGGACCGCTTTGCAATTTTGTTATTGATTGATCAAGTTTCTCTTCAAGCAAACCGCCTGTAGTTCCTGTTGCATATAAGCGATGTTTAGCAAGCGTTGTTTTATTAAATACCGCCCACTCGATCAATTCCTTTTTTTTATTGTCATGGGCCACCAAGGCAATACGCTTCCGGCGTTCCATTATTCTTGTAGTCATATTGAAATAAGTTAAAAAAAATGCCTTACCAATAAGGCAAGGCATTGAATGCTAAAGTTACGATTAATTAATTCAGTTCTGCCGATACGCTGATCTTTGGTTCAGCTGAAACTTTTCCTGCTGTGATCGGCTGACCTTCTACTCCAAAATCTACTAACTTAATATTGAAAGATGCGCTTGTTTTTAAAGTTTTGCCTGCAACAACAATAGTTCCAGGGGCTTTTACTTTTTGAGTTTTACCTTTTATTGTAAGATCGCCTTCTACGGTAACATTGTAAGTTCCGTCTTTGTTGAAATTAATTGCAGAGGGATTTGTGATCACTCCGCTAAAAGTTGCCTTTGGAAACTCATCAGAGTTCAGCCAGCTCTTTTGATTAAAATGCTCCTGGATCTTTGGGTTAGCAAAAGCAAAATTCTTGATCGCCGCTTCAAACTGTACAGTATTCTTTGAAGGGTCAATAGCTGCAATGGCGGTTTTATTTTCTGCTTTTGCTAAATTATCTAACGAGGTAGTAGCATCAAATGCAACTGTGGCTGATGTTGAAGTTTTCTTTTGTGCGAAAGCTATCATCGAGGCCGTAACGATTATTAGAGATAAAATTATTTTTTTCATTTTTGTTTTAATTTATTTATTGGTTAAAGAATTTTTTTTTCTACAGTACTGCGTTTAAAACTGATAAAGTAAGTGCCCAGGATTTCACTATAAATGCCATCGCTGCAAGATCCTTTAATAAGAACATTTTCTCCGGGCTTTAACTTTTTTGCTTCGGCCATGTGCTGATCTTGAAAAGCAAAAATTAAATAGGAGCCAGTTGTCGTATCTGTCATTTTTATATTCATCGTTGTGTCTGCCGGTTCTATTGTCGTTACTATTCCTTTTACTGCGATTATTTTTTCAGCATATTTTTTATTGGCGGCTTTATGATCTTTTTCGAATTCTTTGATAAAGGGAATGGCCTCAACTGTATAATCAGCTTTCAGGCTGGCAGTATCTTCATGTGACAGTGTCGCGAAATAAAAATAAACGATAAAACCGATAAGCGATAAACTACCACCTGCCACCAGCAACCATTTCAAAACTTTCTTATTCTTGGGATTTTTCAACATTATTCGGTAATCTATTTTACGTATTTTCTTGAAAACCTCTGCGTCTCTTAATAAAGAAATAAGCAATGCAAAGGTTGATCCGTCTTTGCAAACTTTACTTGACTTATGATAATAAAAAAACCCGTCCTGAATTTTAGGACGGGCTTAACTAACCCATGTTTGTTTAATTCTAAAAACAGAAATTATACAGCTTGCATTTCTTTTATTTTCTCCCTGATCTTGGTTTCAATTTCATTTGCCAGTTCAGGATTATCAATAAGCAGTTGTTTAACTGTATCACGGCCCTGGCCAAGTTTATCATTATTATAGCTGAACCAGCTTCCGCTTTTTTGAACAATACCCAGTTCAACACTCATATCAACTATTTCACCGCTTTTGGAAATGCCTTCTCCAAAAATGATATCAAACTCTGCAGCACGGAATGGAGGAGCCACTTTGTTTTTTACCACTTTTACTTTTACCCGATTACCAACAGCTTCTTCACCGTCTTTTATTTGTGCCATACGACGAATATCAAGACGAACCGATGCATAAAATTTTAATGCATTACCACCAGTGGTTGTTTCAGGATTTCCAAACATCACCCCGATCTTTTCCCTTAACTGATTAATGAAAATGCAAATAGTATTTGTTTTGGAAATCGTGGCTGTAAGTTTTCTCAATGCCTGGCTCATCAATCTTGCATGTAAGCCCATTTTACTGTCACCCATTTCACCTTCTAGCTCACTTTTTGGTACAAGAGCTGCTACCGAGTCAATTACCACAACATCCAAAGCACCCGAAAGAATAAGACGATCGGCAATTTCAAGTGCCTGCTCGCCATAATCCGGCTGAGAGATCAATAGATTGTCAACATCCACTCCTAATTTTTGAGCATACGCACTATCAAAAGCATGTTCCGCATCAATGATAGCACACATGCCGCCTTTTTTCTGTGCCTGTGCGATCACATGAGTGGCAATGGTTGTTTTACCAGAAGATTCAGGGCCATAAATTTCTACAACCCGTCCTTTTGGTAATCCACCTATACCAAGTGCTACATCAAGCCCGATGGAGCCAGTGGATATTACTTCCATTTCATGGATTCCTTTTTCATTCATCATCATGACGCTGCCCTTGCCATAATCTTTTTCGATCTTGTCAATGGTCAGCTTTAATGCTTTTAATTTTTCATTGTTGGTTGACATATCGGTAGTTTTTTCTTTTGCTGTTTTTGCCATGGATCAAAATTAGGTTTTCAGGGGACTGTAGTTAAAAATTTATATGAACAGCGAAACTAATGATTTTAGTATTTCAACACTAATTAATTTGGATATTTTTTTAAAAATTCCACTTTTGGGGCATCAAGCCAACTTAAAATCCATTTTAATTCCGGGAAATTTATTCCGATATTTGATGTCCAAAATATTTAGGAATATGAAACAGTTATTTTCTTTATTGGTCGCATTCTTAGCAATGGTCATGGTAAACGCACAGGATGCAGAATCTGCAAAACCGGGTGTTGTTTATGGTAAATATTCTGAAGCCGGAATGACCCCAATAAGCATTAACGATCTTGAAAAAAAGATGACAGATAATAAATTTGATGGTAAGATCCAGGGCAAGGTGGTGGAAGTGTGCCAGGCAATGGGGTGCTGGGCCAAAATACAAAAGGAAGATGGCAGCACTGTAATGATAAAAGTAAAAGATCATGAATTTGCAATGCCAAAAGATATAGTGGGAAAAACAATAGTTGTGGAAGGCAAAGCAGAACTGAAAGAAACTTCAGTAGCTATGCAAAAACATTATGCTGAAGATGCAGGCAAAAGCAAGGAAGAGATCGAAAAAATAAAAGAACCAAAGAAAGAAGTGATCATGATGATCAAAGGCGTGAAAGTAGTTGAGTAAAAAAAATCTTATTTAATATTTAATCCCGCAACTGCGGGATTTTTTATTTCTATAACTTCTCAATTAACTGTTGAATACTGAGAATGCTCATCCAACTCATCGCAATTACAACTAACCAGCCCATAACCTGCATCCATACCGGATGTTTGTATTCTTTCATGATCGAAGACTTTGTTGCTGCAATAAGAATTACTGCTAATGCGATAGGTAGTATAATTCCATTTGCCGCTCCTGCAAAAATCAATAGTTGAACAGGGTTGCCAATGCTGACAAAAATGATAGTTGATGCTATTATAAATAAGCTGATAACAATTTTTTCGTTTTTAAAAACAACAGGATGCAATGTTTTCCAAAATGAAACAGATGTAAAAGATGCACCGACAACGGAAGTGATAGCAGCGATCCAAATAACAAGTCCAAAAAACTTATAGCCCAGCTCTCCTGCTGCAGATTGAAAAACGGATGCAGCCGGGTTTCCCGTTGCTAATTTTACCCCACCCCAAACAACTCCCAATGCTGCGAGAAATAAAACAAAACGCATTACTGATGTAATGAGGATGCCACTTACTGCACTTCTTGTTACCTGGTGTAAACTTTCTTTTCCTTTTATGCCAGCATCAAGCAGGCGATGTGCACCTGCAAATGAAATATAACCACCAACAGTGCCGCCAACCAATGTCACAATTTTCATTACATCAATTTTTTCCGGCCATATTGTTCTGTATAAAGCCTCACCAAGCGGCGGATGTGATTTAAAAGCAACATACACAGTAAGGCCAATCATTATTATTCCAAGCCATTTCGCAAATCCATCGATCAGTTTTCCTGCTTCTTTATACCAAAAGATCCCTAAAGCGATCACACAACTTATAATGGCGCCATATTTTGGATCTATTCCGGTCAAAACATTTACACCCAAACCACAACCGGCAATATTTCCAATATTAAATATCAATCCCCCAAATGCAATCAGGAAAGCAAGAAAGAAACCAAGGCCCGGAAAAATTTTATTGGCAATATCCTGCGCCCTGTTTTCACTCACACTTACGATCCGCCAGATATTTATTTGCGTCCCGATGTCTAACAGGATTGAAATAAGAATCACAAATCCAAAACTTGTAAGTAGTTGCTCGGTGAATAAAGATGTTTGAGTAAGAAAGCCGGGACCGATCGCCGAAGTTGCCATCAGGAATGCGGCACCGAGTATGGCTGAGTTTTTTTTCATTATGTTACCGGCTGGAGTAATTCTTATCAGCTCCTGTTGCGTCGCACACTTCAACAACAATAACTCTATTCATCTATCCTGAATTGTCAATGGTGAATTGTGAATACCAGTACCTAATTGACAACTGACCATTCACCATTGACAAATCTTATCGGCTCTTTATTTCAATTCCTTCTTTTTTTAAAGCAGCATGTATCGCTTTTGCAAACTCAACGGCATGTTCACCGTCGCCATGTATGCAAATTGTTTCCGCAACTATCGGAACTTTTTTTCCTGTTATGGATGTGACCGTTCCTTCTTTTACCATTTGTAATACTTGCGCAATGGCTGCATCAGTACTCTCAATCAAAGCGCCGGGTTTACTTCTGGAAGTTAAACTTCCATCGTTCTTATATGTTCGGTCAGCAAATACTTCATTCACGGTTTTTACACCAAGATTCTTTCCTTCTTTTACCAAATAGCTACCGCTTAATCCATATAAAAGATACTTACTGTTTGTATCCAAAATAGCAAGGGCAACGAATGGAGCCAGTCCCTTATCTCTTGCGGCCATATTATATAAAGCACCGTGTGGCTTTACATGATGAATGGGAACATCTGCTGCTGCTGCAATTTTTTCTAGGCAATTAATTTGCTTAACGATCATCTCATAAATTTCCCCGGGATGAAGCAGCATATCAGTTCTGCCAAAATTTTCTTTATCAGGATAAGAAGGATGTGCACCAACAGCAACGCTATATTTTTTGCAAAGCTGAACAGTCTGCTTCATGGTTTTTTCATCACCGGCATGATAGCCGCATGCAATATTGGCGGAGGAAATATAAGGCATGATCAGCTCGTCGTTCCCTATGCCTTCTCCCAGGTCACAGTTAATATCTATAGTTTTCATGGATATAATTTTCGAGCCTCAATTTACAGGCAATTTCCAATTGCGTCAAGTGTTGTTGTTGTTTTAATATTAAGTTCTCTGCCGCCTGATGATCGGTAAATTTAAACTGTATTTTATCACCTGCTTTCATTTGTGCAAGTATTGGTAATTGAGCCGCAATAATATTTCCCAATCTTGGATAGCCACCTGTTGTTTGATGATCTGCCATTAAAATTATCAGTTGCCCATCGGGTAACAATTGAATGGTACCGAAATTTACAGCAGAAGAAACAAGTTCTGTTTTTGTAGCTGAATGCAGTGGTTCACTTGCAAGTCGATAACCCATTCTGTCAGAATTATGCGAAATGAAAAAAGGGTTTTTTAAAAACTTTTCTTGCGAAAGCTTATCAAGCCAATCCCATTCACTACCCAACATCACCAAAAATTCCTCCTTGAATTGGATCCCAAAATCTTCATTTGCGCCCCAGGGTAAAATTTTGAAATCGTCGGTATCCTGTAATTTATAAGTGTTGGTGCTACTATTCAGTTCAAGTATGTCATCTTTTAATAGTTTTCTTCCTGAAAATCCACCCGCTTCTGCAATAAGGTTAGTGCTATAACTGTTTAACCACTTTGAGATCTTTACTCCACCTTTTACGGCAAGATAGCAACGGCTTTTATTTTTTGGTGTAATGAATTGAAGTGTTGTGTTCTTATTTATGATCACTGCATGGTTTAGTGGTATCGGGGTTCCATTAATATTTGCAGAAAAATCGGCCCCGCTTAAAGCGATCATTGTAGGTTCTTCGAAAAAAATTGCTGGTGCAGGGAAATGCATTTCAATAACAGCGTCATTGTTATTATTACCAACTAAAATATTTGCAATAGTTGCAGCATATTTATCCATTGCGCCGCCCGGATTGATCCCAAACTGCTGGTAACCTAACCGACCGGAGTCCTGTATGCTGTCAAGCATTCCTGCTTTTAATATCTTCAAACTCATCTTTTGTTATTGAATAAAATTGAACCTTATCACCGGCTTTAAATAGCACTGGGTTTATTTTCTCTTTATCAAATAGTTTCAAAGGAGTTCTTCCTATAATTTGCCAGCCTCCTTGTGATCTGAATGGATATATCCCGGTCTGCTTTCCGGCAATTCCAATACTCCCGGCCTCAACAAATACCGGCTTTTGTTTTCTTGATGAAGAAATTTTTTCATCAACCATACCCATATATGCAAACCCCGGAAGAAACCCAAGCATATAAATATGATATATAGACGATGCATGTAAATAAATTACTTCTCCAGGAGAAATTTTATTTTGGGAAGCAATAAAATTGAGATCGGGAGCAAATTCAATTTCATAGCAAACAGGAACCTTGATCAATATTTGTGGATCACCGGTCTCAACGTTTTCTTTTGGTATAAATTTTTTTAAACTTTCAGAAACCCATTCAAAAGCGGTTGTTTGCTTATTTAATATGTTTCGAATAAACAGTATATCATAATAGATCGTAAGAGAGCTATAGCCTGGCACAGCTTCTATCATACCAGGAATTGGATCATTCTGTATTTGATAAAAAAGAGAATGCACCAGTTTATTGATCGATTCATCAATAGTATTTCCAAAATCAATGATCAATGCAGTTTCTCCTAAAGAGGCAATTTTATATGAGGGCAATCGATCCATACAATAAGTTGTCAAATTAGAAAATTATTGTCTATTGCCGCTTGTTGTTTTTTACCTTTACCATTCGATGTCACAATTTAATTGGAACGATAGCCTGAATTTATTCTCTAAACTTACTTTTCGCCGTTCATGGAATGGGCTTAAGGTACTAAGCAGTTATTATTTTAGCAAGTGGTTTAAAAAAGCCGTTCAGTGGGGCTTGCCAGTTTCCATTTCATTTGAGCCAACTACTTCCTGCAACCTTCGCTGCCCTGAATGTCCAAGCGGTTTAAGAGCTTTTACAAGACCAACCGGTATGTTGCAAAAGAATTTTTTCAAGGAAACGATCGATCAGCTTCATAAACAGCTTTTATATCTCGTGTTTTATTTCCAGGGGGAACCTTATCTTAACCCTGATTTTTTAGACATGGTAAAGTACGCCTCTTCCAAAAAAATTTATACTGCTACCTCTACCAATGCTCATTATTTAAATGATGATAATGCAAAAAGAACAATTGAAAGCGGTTTGGATAGGTTAATTATTTCCATCGACGGCACTACACAGGATGTTTATGAACAATACCGCGTAGGAGGAAAACTTGCTAAGGTTTTGGAAGGAACAAAAAATGTAGTGAAATGGAAAAAGGAGATGAAAAGTAAAACGCCTTTTATTGTTTTTCAATTTTTGGTAGTAAAGCCAAATGAACATCAAATTGAAGACGTAAAAAAATTGGCGAAAGAAATGGGTGTTGATGATGTATGGTTTAAAACTGCACAGGTTTATGATTATGAAAACGACCCAAACAATTTAATTCCTACGCTTGATAAATACAGCCGTTATAAAAAAACAAGTAATGGTTATGAATTCAAAGGCAAATTAGCCAATCATTGCTGGCGGTTATGGCATGATCCTGTAATAACATGGGATGGTTTGGTTGCTCCCTGTTGTTTTGATAAAGATGCACAGCATCAATTAGGTGATCTTAAAGAAAGATCTTTTAAAGAAATTTGGGAGAATGGGGAGTATAAAAAATTTCGTACGGCTATTTTGAAAGGGAGAAAGAATATCGATATATGTTCAAATTGCAGTGAAGGCACGAAGGTGTGGGAGAATGCGTAATCAATTAGTCGGATCCAAAAGTGTGGGAAATAAATCCCCATTTATTCAAAGGTCTTACACAGAGTGTGATTCTATTTCCAGTTTTTTACTTCCTTACAAAATACAGTATAAAAAGAGACAAAGCCTTCCAAAAAATTGCGGATCGATTCAGAAATAACTTTCATGGTGGAGGATTTAAGGTTAATCGATCATAAAACTACTGAAAGCAATCATTTAATAGACAATCAATAACTACCACTTTCGTAGTATTTTTTCCACTAGTGTGGATTTAAGTTTAATGGAGAAACATTTTGGTCGGGTTTTTGACCTTTTGAAAACAAAATGCCGAGCCAATGGGAATTGATAATGAAATAAAACAGGCAACGTTTCGGAACAATCAAAATAAAGCGATGGTGAACATTATGTTTACTCATGCGTGGATGGTTGATCATATAAAGAGCTTTGTAAAATCAGAGAATATAACTCCTCAGCAATACAATATACTTCGCATATTACGTGGTGCAGGTGAGCCTTTATCTACTTTACAATTACGGGAAAGAATGCTCGATAAAATGAGTGATACGAGCCGCATTGTGGAAAGAATGGTTTCAAAAAACCTGGTACAAAAAGCAGTTTCGGAAAAAGATAAACGGATGGTGGATGTGATCATTACTCCACAAGGAGCCGAGTTACTTGAAAACCTTGACAGGAGAAATGAAGAGTTGGATGGGGTTGTAAATCATCTTTCGGATAACGAGTTGGAAACGTTAAATAATCTTTTGGACAAGCTTCGAAATAATCATTGATGTATCTTCGCTTTGACTGATCCAAAATTCAAAGCATGAAAATACCGAACCACCGTACTATTCTAATAGTTTTCCTTTTTCTATTTACTTCAAACTTATTTTCTCAATCCAAACCTGAGTTTCGTGGTGTTTGGATAGCATCAGTTGATAATATCGACTGGCCTCTAAAAGGAATGACAAATCCTGATAGCCAACGGGTAGAATTTATTCGCCAGTTAGACATGCATAAGAACAATGGTATGAATGCAGTGATAGTACAGGTAAGGCCAGCTGCAGATGCTTTTTATCCTTCACAGCTGGAACCCTGGAGCCAATGGTTAACAGGAGTTCAAGGCCAGCCACCGTTTCCTTATTATGATCCACTTGAGTTCATGATAAAAGAAACGCATAAACGGGGGATGGAATTTCATGCATGGTGCAATCCTTATAGGGCTGATTTTAAGATCGGGGCTTCTTCTATTGCTCCGAATCATGTTACCAAAATTCATCCCGAATGGTTCTTGGATTATGGCGATAAAAAATATTTTGATCCTGCGAGCAAGGATGTTCAAAAATTTGTCGTGCAGGTGGTCACCGATATTGTTCATCGCTATGATGTGGATGCGATCCATATGGATGATTATTTTTATCCATATAGAATTGCAGGTAAGGAATTCCCCGATGAGGATTCTTATAAAAAGTCGAAAAGCAAATTGAATAAAGATGATTGGCGCAGGAGTAATGTGGATTCAATTATGAAGAAGATCTCAATTGCTATTAAAAAAGAAAAACCGTGGGTGC
>DATHDP010000100.1:0-13327 GCA_035318985.1 Chitinophagaceae bacterium | reverse complement strand
CAAACCCGGCGAAAATAAATCCGCGGGCAATCAAAATGTACAATGAAGGAATAACAAAGGCAACCGAAGACAGGTTCAATGATGCCATCAGTTATTTTTTGCAAGCTATTTACCTCGACTCAAATTATGTTGACGCCTATTTATCGCTTGCAGGTGTTTACGGTCAAACAAGAAAACCTGACTTGTCAGTTGAGTATTATGAAAAAGCTTTGAGAAAAGATTCTGCTGCCACTAAAGTTTATAAACTTCCTTATTCCATTAATCTTGCGGGGATGGGAAATTTTGATAAGGCATTGAATACAATTAATGATTATTTATCTAATCCCAAATTAGGTGAAGCAAGTCGCAAGGCCGGTGAGTTTCGTAAGCGTTGTTTTGAATTTGCATTAGCCCAGGAAAAAAAGAATGCAGGACGCAATTATGAGTTTGCGCCTAAAAATGCCGGTGACAGGATCAATAGCGCAGAATCAGAATATCTTCCTTGTTTAACAATTGATGGTAAAGAATTTTTCTTTACAAGAAGACTTCGTGGTTTTGATGAAGATTTTTTTTCTGCAAAATGGGATGGTAAGGATTGGGTAAAAGCGGCTCCGCTTGGTGGCAATGTAAATACTGATCAGAATGAAGGTGCACAAATGATCTCACAAGATGGAGAATGGTTGGTGTTTACTGCGTGTAACAGGAAAGAAGGTTGGGGAAGTTGCGATATTTATATTTCATTTAAAACCCCGCAAGGCTGGAGTGAAGGTCTTAATCTTGGTGGTAAAATAAATACGGATCAATGGGAATCACAACCATGTCTTTCACCAGATAAAAGAGATCTATATTTTGCAAGCAGAAGAACCGGTGGTTATGGCGGCAGCGATATTTATGTTTCGCATTTACAATTAAATGGTGAGTGGACAACCCCTGAAAATCTTGGCCCGCAAATAAATACTTCCGGTGATGAGTCATGCCCCTTTATTCATGCCGATAATCAAACATTATTTTTTACATCAGCTGGCTTGTTAGGTTATGGCGAAGATGATCTTTTTTATGCAAGAAAAGGACCGAAGGGTGATTGGAGCGTACCTGAAAATCTTGGCTACCCGATCAACACAATTTATAAAGAAGGAACATTGTTTATTGCGGCTGATGCAAAGACAGCTTATTATGCCAGCGATCGTTCTGATAGCAAAGGCGGCTTAGACATTTATAGTTTTATATTACCAGAAAATATTCGCCCTAATAAAACTCTTTGGGTAAAAGGACAAGTGTTTGACAAAAAAACAACTAAGGGTTTGCCATCTGCTGTTGAGCTCATTGACATGAATACAAAACAAATGATCTCAAAAGTGCAGACAGATGAAAAAGGAAATTACCTCATCACACTTCCTGTTGGAAAAGATTATGCATTCAATGTAAACAGGAAAGGTTATTTATTCTATTCGGATAATTTTTTCCTGACCAATCATTCACCAGACTCCACTTATGAAAAAAATATTCCTTTGCAGCCTATAGAAGCCAATGCATCTGTTGTCCTAAAGAATGTTTTCTTTGATGTAAATAAATTTGAACTTAAAGCAGAATCAGAAGCAGAGCTTGATATCGTGGTACAATTAATGAATGATAATCCTTCCGTAAAGATCCAGATCGGAGGACACACCGATAATATTGGTAAACCTGCAGACAATCTCACTTTATCAAACAACCGTGCAAAATCAGTCGTCACTTATCTTATCTCAAAAGGAATTCCAACAGCAAGGCTTTCTGCCAAAGGTTTTGGAGAAACACAACCCGTTGCAGATAATAAAACCGAAGAAGGAAAAGCGCTGAATAGGAGAACGGAGATGAAAGTGATCAGCCAATGATCAGATGATAGATGAAAGATGATAGTTTAGTAAATTGCCTATTTATCATCTATCAATTATCATCTTTTGCCAACCGAACTGCTATATCAGCTTGCTCTTACAGAAGTTCCCAATATCGGCTGTGTTCATGCAAAGATCCTTGCTCAGGAATTTGGTTCTGCTGAAAAGATCTTTAAAGCAAAACAACAATTATTAGAAAGGATCGAGGGCATTGGAGAAGTAAGAGCAAAGGCGATCAAAGCATTTAATGATTTTTCAAAGGCAGAGGATGAAATAAAATTTATTGAGAAATATAAGATCATCCCATTATTTCTCTCTGATAAAAATTACCCACAACGATTACTGAACTGCTACGACTCTCCTACCCTTCTTTTTTACAAAGGCGATGCAGATCTGAATGCTTCAAAAGTCGTTGCCATTATTGGAACAAGAAATCACACAGAGTATGGTAAACAACAAACAGAAAAATTAGTAAAAGAACTTTCATCACAAAATATTCTTGTTGTCAGCGGTATGGCATTTGGCATTGATGCAATAGCCCATAAAACGGCTTACAAAAATAATTTGGCTACTGTTGGTGTATTAGGTCATGGGCTTGACCAAATCTATCCTTCTGACCACACAAACCTTGCAAAGGATATGCTGAAACATGGCGGAGGATTATTGACCGAATTTCGCAGTAATACAAAACCGGATAAACATAATTTTCCAACAAGAAACAGAATTGTTGCGGGCATGAGTGACGCAACCATTGTTATCGAAACAGGCGATAAGGGAGGAAGTATGATCACCGCAGAGTTGGCAAACGGTTATAACAAAGATGTATTTGCATTACCCGGAAGAGTAAATGATCATAAAAGTGCAGGCTGTAATTTTTTAATACGAAATAACAAAGCAATGCTACTTACTGATGCCGAAGAACTCATTGAGGTGATGGGATGGGAAGAAAAAAACCAGAGGTCGGGAGCCAGGAGTCAGAAAGAATTATTTATTGAGTTATCAAAAGATGAAAAAATAATTGTTGATATTTTAAAAGAAAAAGACCTTGTACATGTTGATGAATTGAATTTTAAAAGTGGGTTAAGCAGTAGCTCGATGGCGGTTGCAATACTTAATCTTGAATTACAAGGGGTAGTTGCTACGTTACCAGGAAAACTTTACAAATTGAATTGAAACAATCAATCTATTTTTGTCGCATAATTGCAGAACGCAATAATATCATTTACCTAAAAGTTATATAGTTTGCGCTGATTGATGAGTGGGGCAACGTTTTAACCGTTGTTATTGTCTGAAGTGCAGAAAAGCAAACCTTTATCTCATTTTATGCCCTTAAAGTTGCTGCGGAAATACTTCGTCGTTTGGTTAGTTCTTGTTTTTCAGGCAACCATCAGCTTTGGCCAGACCTGTGCTAATTTAGGACAAACTCCTTCTACCGCTTTTCCGGTTTGTGGTACTACAGTTTTTCACCAGGCCTCTGTTCCTATTTGTGCAACAGTCAACATATTTGTTCCTGGCTGTTCAAACCAGCCGGGAGGAGCAGCCTATCAGAATAAAAATCCTTATTTCTATAAATTCACTTGTTATGCATCCGGCACATTGGGATTTCTAATAACTCCTCTGTCTGCAAACGAAGACTATGACTGGCAATTATGGGACATAACAGGCCATAATCCTGATGATATTTTTACAAATAACACTTTAGTTGTAACCGCGAACTGGGCAGGAACATATGGTGCAACCGGGGCATCTGCAACAGGTGTTAATGCTATACAATGTGGCTCAGATCCTTCGGCTAATTTCCCCACGTTTGCTGCTATGCCGAATCTTGTTGTTGGTCATGATTACATTTTAATGATAAGTCATTTTACAGATGGACAGAGCGGATATGATCTTTCATTTGGTGGCGGCAATGCTGTTATTACAGATCCAAACATTCCTCATTTAGGTAACGCAAAACCTGATTGTGATGGAACAAAAATTACTGTAAAGCTGAATAAAAAAGTGAAATGCACCAGCATCACTGCCAGCGGTTCAGAATTCAGTTTAATTCCTGCTGCAACAACTGTTACATCTGCTTTGCCTGATTCCTGTGGTTTTGGTTTTGACTTCGATGAAATAACATTAACGCTGGCGGCGCCGCTTGCGAATGGCAATTATAGTGTCGTTATTAATAACGGCAGTGATGGTAATACTCTTCGTGACAATTGTGACAATGTTATTCCACAAGGCGAACTTGTTTCATTTACATATAACAAACCACAACCCATATTTGCCGATAGTGTTGGTAAACCCGGTTGTGCCCCGGATTCAATAAAAATTTATTTTCCTAAAAAAATTAACTGCGGAACTATTGCTACCAATGGAACCGACTTTTCTGTATCCGGCCCGTCACCTGTTAATGTAATTGGCGCATTTGGAAATTGCATCAATGGCAAAACTGAATATATCATTGTAAAATTTTCTTCCCCCATCTCCGCTAAAGGAACATACACTGTTTCATTAAAACCCGGAAGTGACGGGAATATTGTAATAGATGAATGCGGACAGGAAACACCTTTACAAACACTTTCATTTGTTACAGTTGATACAGTATCTGCCGATTTTCAGTCTAATATTTTATATGGTTGTTTAAAAGACACCGTTTTCTTTTCGCATAATGGAGCTCATGATGTGAATTATTGGAAATGGAACATCAACAATTTTCCGGCAGTATTTGCTCCAACCACATCTATTATTGCTTCGGCCTCAAGTACGAATAATGTGAAATTGTTTGTCAGTAATGGAGTATGTACAGATTCATCCTCTGTTGTTATCAAACTGAATAATGAAGTGAAAGCATCTTTTGAAATGGAGAATATCATTTGCCCGGAAGATAAACTCTCAGTTAAAAATACAAGTACAGGAAGC
This sequence comes from Chitinophagaceae bacterium, assembly GCA_035318985.1. GTDB lineage: Bacteria > Bacteroidota > Bacteroidia > Chitinophagales > Chitinophagaceae > VBAS01. The sequence continues at coordinate 8,570 of DATHDP010000100.1, read as the reverse complement.
ATTGATACATGGCGATGGACCTATGGATCTATTGGAACAAGTTCATTAAAAGATCCTCCGCCGTTTCTTTTTCCAACACTTAGCAGGGAAATAAAATACCCGGTAAAATTAGTAGTCACTAACCAGGCCCTTGGTTGTAGTGATAGTGCTACTAAAGCAATCACCGTTCTTGACTTCTGCACTATTGATGTACCAACCGCTTTTACTCCTAATAATGACGGGCTCAATGATAAATTTGGTCCGCATAATGCATTAAAGGCCGATAACTATGAATTCAAAGTTTATAATCGCTGGGGGCAATTAGTGTTTCATTCAGCAAACTGGCAAGACAGGTGGGATGGAACGATAAAAGGAATTCCTCAAGAATCCGGCGTATTTGTTTGGATGCTCAGCTATACACACCGTGATACAAAACAAACTGTATTTAAGAAAGGTACAGTAACACTGATCCGTTAGAAGATAAAAAATCACTCAGCGGCGCTACGTTGCAAAGATTCAGAAACAAAATATTTTATCGTTGTGTCTTTGCGCCTTTGCATAAAATAAAAAAGCTGAATAGAATTGTTTTAGTACAAGTGAGTGACACAACAGAAGTTTAATAGAATTACAAAAGTTGATCAACAACCTTCACTATCAACATAAAAGAATACACCAACACTTCTGCTGACAAGCCAAAATCTAGAATCTGAAATCCAAAATCTAAAATTCCTCTCCTCCCCCTATCTTTGCACATGGCAACAAGAAATATTCCCTCCACAGACAACAATTCCCAAAAATTTTTCGGCGAAGGTCTCACATTTGATGATGTGCTTTTATTACCCGGCTATAGCCAGGTGCTGCCGAGAGATGTAGAAATAAAAACCCGTCTTACAAAAGATATTACACTGAACGTCCCCATGCTTTCAGCCGCAATGGATACGGTAACTGAAGCCAATCTTGCAATTGCATTGGCAAGAGAAGGCGGTCTTGGCATTCTGCATAAGAACATGAGCATTGAAGAACAAGCTGCGCAGGTACGCAAAGTAAAACGTAGTGAAAGTGGTTTGATACTCGATCCGGTTACACTACTTGCCAATGCTACTATTGGCGATGCATTAAAATTGATGAGAGAAAATAAGATCGGTGGTATTCCAATTGTTGATAAAGCTGGTAAACTCGTTGGCATTCTTACCAACCGTGATCTTCGTTTTGAAGATGATCCCAAAAGAAAAGTGAGTGAGGTTATGACGAAAGAAAATTTGTATACTGCTCCTGAAGGAACCGATCTTAAAAAAGCAGAAGAACTTTTTAAGAAAACGAAAGTGGAGAAGCTTCCGATCATTGACAAACAAGGAAAATTAAAAGGTCTTTTTACTTATAGTGATATTTTAAAATTAAAAAGTCATCCAAATGCTGTAAAAGATTCCTTTGGAAGATTATTAGTTGGTGCCGGTGTTGGTATTACAAGAGATATGCTTGATCGTGTTGCCGCATTACAAAATGTCGGCGTTGATATCATTGGACTTGACAGTGCACATGGTCATAGCAAAGGTGTCATCAATGCATTGAAAGATGTAAAAAAGAATTTTAAAAAGATGAATGTGATCGCAGGTAATGTGGGTACTGCAGCCGGCGCAAAAGCATTAGCAGAAGCAGGTGCTGATGCGGTGAAAGTTGGTATCGGGCCCGGATCAATTTGTACAACACGTATTGTTGCTGGTGCTGGTGTACCACAACTTACTGCAGTGATGGAAGCGTATAGAGAACTCAAACAAAAAAACATTCCGTTGATCGCTGATGGCGGTATTCGTTACACAGGTGATATGGTAAAAGCTCTTGCAGCCGGCGCTGATTGTGTGATGATGGGAAGTGTGTTTGCAGGCACTGAAGAAAGCCCGGGTGAAACTATTATTTATGAAGGAAGAAAATTCAAAGAGTATCGCGGTATGGGTTCACTTGGCGCCATGAGTACCGGCAGCAGCGATCGTTATTTCCAGGATGTGGAAGATGATGTAAAGAAATTTGTTCCTGAAGGCATCGAAGGTCGTGTTGCATATAAAGGCACATTAAAAGAGATCGTTTATCAATATACTGGCGGCCTTCGTGCAGGTATGGGCTATTGCGGTGCAGGCAGTATTGATGATCTAAAGAAGGCAACGTTCATTAAGATAACCAATGCGGGAATGAAAGAAAGTCATCCGCATGATGTGGAAGTAACAAGAGAAGCACCGAATTATAGCAGGAAGTAAAACCAACCCCCTGTCCCCCTAAAGGGGAGACTTAGATTTATACTTCACGATTGATTGGTAATATTCTTATGCTGATGTGGAAGATATACAGTTTAGTTTTTTGTTAAAGCACCGCTTCTTCTTAAGGAGAAGAAGATGGATGATGAGGTTTATGTAGCCAGCTCCATTGCTACTATCATCGTTCCTTGCGTCGCACACTTATACGTTTTGTAATTCTATTCAACAAATCAGAAATAACTCTTTGCTTTCTTAGCATTTCTTTTCGCCCCTGCCTGCCGGCAGGCAGGTTTGCGTGAAATAAAACTTATATTTTTACCAAAACAACTGTAGTGAAGAAACTGCTTTTTCCATTTTTACTTTTTACATTTTGCTTTTCATCTTTCGCACAGGATAGCTGTGGTATTCGTATCAGCCTACTCACCTGCACACCGGGTACAGAACTTTATTCAACATTCGGGCACAGCGCATTGAGAGTGGTGGACAGCATGGACAATACTGATCTTGTTTTCAATTATGGCACTTTCGATTATTATGATCCTGACTTCTATACAAAATTTATAAAAGGCAAATTGCTCTACTATGTAGATACCAGTTCCATGGACTCTTTCATGTATGAATATGAATTTTTTAAAAGAGGGGTGACAGAACAGGTGATAAATATTTCTTGTAACGAAAAACAAAAATTACTTGCAGCGTTATATGAAAATATAAAAAAAGAAAACAGAGAGTATCGTTACGATTTTAATTATGATAACTGTACCACACGACTGCGTGATATGTTAGAAAAAGCAGCAGGTAAACAACTTGAATCAAAAAACATCTTACCAAAACCCGGTACAACATTCAGAAATTTAATACATGTTTATCTTGACAGAGGCGGTCAGCAATGGAGCAAATTGGGTATTGATATGCTTCTTGGAACTCCCATGGATAAAAAAGTAACGAACCGCGAAGCAATGTTCTTACCAGATTATTTATTAATGGCCTTCGACAGTTCCCAATTGAACAGGCAACCAGTTGTGAGTGAGAAAAAGATCCTGTTGAATTATTTTGATGCCTACAAAACAAAAACTGGCATCACCCCTTTTATTGTCTTTGGAATTTTATTTCTATTGATCGCCTTTTTGAGCATTTTTGTTTTCAAAAGATGGAATTTATTTCTCAAAATATTTGATTTCTTTTTCTTTGTTATAGTTGGCTTGATCGGCGTACTGATCTCGTTCATGTGGTTTGGAACAGAACATGCCATGTGTAAGAATAATTTCAATTTACTTTGGGCCCTACCTACTCATTTGCCAGTTGCATTTATATTATTCAGTAAAAAACAGTGGATCAATAGTTACTTCCGCTTTATCTTTTTTTATACGATCGCTTTATTACTGGCATGGTTCTTTCTCCCCCAACAATTCAATACAGCTTTACTTCCTGTAGTTGGGATCATCTTAATAAGAAGTTTTTTCTTAAGCAAAAGAAACCATTAATGGAAAAAACAATTTTATACCAAAACAAAAAAATATTTTACCGTAGCATTGGCAGCGGTGATCCTGTAATGCTTGTTCATGGTTTTGGTGAAGATGGAACTGTATGGGACAAACAGGTTGAGTATTTAAAAAGCAAATACCATCTTATTGTTCCCGATCTTCCGGGAAGTGGCAGATCAGAAATGATCGATGATATGAGTATGGGCGGGATGGCCGAAGTGTTGCACACAATTATTCATGAAGAAAATATTGACAAGTGTACAGTGATCGGTCATAGCATGGGAGGCTATATAACATTAGCACTTGTTGAAAGTTATTGGAACCATGTAAATGCATTTGGCCTATTTCATTCCTCCGCTTTTGCTGATACAGAAGAAAAAAAAGAAACCCGCAAAAAAGGAATTGAATTCATAAAACAACATGGAGCCTTTGAATTTTTAAAAACTTCAACACCAAATCTCTTCTCTCCGAATTCCAAAGAACAAATACCGAATTCTATTACCACATTTATTGAAAGTTTAAAAGATCTTAAACCTGAAGCACTCATAGCATATTATGAAGCAATGATGAACCGGCCTGATCGAACTTCTATTTTAAAAAACACAAAAGATCCTGTGCTTTTCATTGCCGGCGAACATGATGTTGCCATTCCTCTGGATGACGTTCTCAAGCAATGTCATCTACCTGAAAAATCTTATTTTCATGTCTTGAAAAAATCTGGCCATATGGGAATGATGGAAGAGACACAAAACGCCAACCGGATACTAGAAGAATTTTTGCTGGAGAAATGAAGACAAAATTCCTGGGTCTTATTATTGCTTTATTACTCTATTTAGCCACTTACGCAAATCATATTGTAGGCGGTGAAATGTGGTATACTTTTGTAAGCCAATCAGGAGGCATCTATACTTATTCAGTTACAGTAAAATTATTCAGGGATCTTACATCTGGCACTTTGCTCGATAATCCAATCAGCATAGCAGTGTATGCAAAGGGTTCAAATGCACGTATTATCACCCAAGTGGTTTCTCAAAGTAGTTTAGCAACATTAACTGCGACCCCTGGTCCGTGTATAATTAATCCACCCATTGTATCATACCAGGTTGGACTATACACTTTTTCCCTTTCACTTCCTGCATCTCAATTTGGCTACACTATTACATGGGCACGATGCTGCAGGGTAAGTAGTATAACAAATATTGCTGCCCCTTCTTCTAATTTCGGCGCCACTTATACAGCTGAAATACCCGGCAATTTTTCAGAACCAACAGGACCGGTAAATAACAGCGCAAAATTTTTGGGTATAGATACAGTGATAATTTGTGCTGGTTATCCATTTACATACAATTTTGGTGCTACTGATGCAGATGGCGATATACTCACTTATGAATTTTGCGAAGGATATACGAACACTGGTGGAACAATTCCCAATCCGCCGGACCCGCCACCTTATAGTCCTCTTCTTTATAATTCTCCGTACAGCGGCGCATCTCCAATGGGAAGCGGCGTCAAAATAAATGCTGCAAACGGAATGATATCTGGTACTGCACCGGCAGCGGGTATCTATGTTGTTACAGTTTGCGTAAAAGAATGGCGTAATGGTGAATTGCTTGCCACGCAGAGAAAAGATCTTCAAATCAAAGTGGCCGATTGCGATGTAGCAACAGTAACACTTGAGCCGGGTGGTTATATTAATTGTAATAATCTAACCATGTCCTTTTCTAATCTTTCCCCAAGTGCACTTATCAATAGTTATTTCTGGGATTTTGGAGATCTGGCAACACTTGCTGATAGTTCTCATTTAGCCGCACCTAATTATACATACCTGGATACAGGAATTTATACCATAAAAGTGGTTGCTAATAGAAATGCGCCTTGTTCTGATTCAACTACTGCACAGGTTAAAGTATATCCCGGTTTCTTTCCTGATTTTGATATTACCGGTATGTGTATGAATGCTCCGATCAAATTCTCTGACCGAACAACCGCTGCCTATGGCAGTGTTAATTTCTGGCGATATGATTTTGGTGTTGTTTCTATTTCAAATGATACCTCGCGACTGCAAAGTCCGCAATACACTTATGCAAATATTGGAAATTATATTGCTGAATTTATTGTAGGGAGTACCAAAGGTTGTCGTGATACAATTTATAAAACCGTGACTGTTATTGATAAGCCGCCGATCATGATGGCATTTCGGGATACAATTATCTGTAATGTTGATACAGTAAAATTAAATGCAAGTGGAAGTGGCGCTATTTCATGGACCCCGGATTATAATATTTTAAATTCAACATCAGTGTCGCCATTTGTCTTTCCAAAAACAACAACTGTATATATTGTAGAATTTAATGATAATGGATGCCTTAATACCGACTCAGTTAAAGTAAGAGTCATCACCAGGGTTAATCTCACGGCCAGTAATGATACTGCTATCTGTGCAAAAGATCCTGTACAGCTTTTTGCAAGCACGGACGGACTACAATATGCATGGTCGCCAGATCCAACATTGAGTAACTCAAATATTTTAAACCCAATTGCTACTCCTTCTGTAACGACAACTTATCAAATTATATCCAGGATCGGTGGATGTAATGCAACTGAAAATGTAGTAATAACAGTACTGCCGAAACCAATTGTGAATGCCGGCAATGACGTTGCTATTTGTTACAATTCAACAACGCAATTGAATGCGCAAACAAATGGAACAGCATTTACCTGGTCCAATACATCAAGTTTAAGTGAGGCAACTGTGCTGGATCCTATTGCCACTCCAACAAGCACTACTTCCTATATATTAACAGCAACCGATATTTCTTCCGGCTGTCCGAAACCTTCTTATGATACAGTTATTGTGACTGTATTGCCGAAAGTAAAAGCATTTGCAGGAAATGACACCGTCATCATTGCGAGCCTTCCATTGCAATTAAAAGCAACCGGCGGTGTAAATTATCAATGGTCGCCTGCAACAGGTTTGAATAATCCTAATATACAAGGCCCAATTGCTACGCTTGATGGCAACCCGGAATACATTACCTACCTGGTTACTGTTAAAGACCAGGCAGGTTGTTTTGATACCGCAAGTATTTCGATCCATGTGTATAAAACAGGACCGGAGATCTTTATGCCCACAGGATTTACGCCAAATGGCGATGGCCGTAATGATGTATTCAGACCAATATATGTTGGAATGAAAACAATAGATTATTTCAGCGTATATGATCGCTGGGGAGGTTTAATTTATAGTCACAAACAGGATGATGGGCAAGGATGGGATGGAACAATTAAAGGGGCTAAACAAAACTCTGGTACTTTTATCTGGATGGTAAAAGCAACTGATGTCATCGGGAATGTTCATTTCAAAAAGGGAACTGTATTGCTTATTAGGTGACAGTCCAAATACCCCTGTTTTGAAACCCTCTTACAGAAGGATTTTTCTTTTTTTATAACAACTTTATTGTGCAGCATTCGTTTATTTATCAAGGTCTTTTAACGGATCTGTAACCTTATTGATAATTAGATATGCAATTAAATTTTTGTAATTTTAAACCCTATTCCGGCCCGGTGGAAACAATCCTCCTGGCTTCCTTATTGTTCAATTCTGAAAAGAGCTTTCGGCAAAGAACATACGAACCATATCCGGCATGAAAAAGTTATTGGTTATAATTTTTATCTGTTGCACAGTGCCCTCTTTTGCCCGCCATATTACTGGCGGTGAAATATTTTATGAATACATGGGCCCAGGTGGACCAGCAGGAACCAGTACTTATAAGATCACACTTAAACTTTTCAGAGATTGTTTTTCAGGCGGAGCAGCGCTTGACCCAACTGTAAACATTGGAATATTTGATAAACTTTCAGGTGCCAGAATTAATGGTTCTCCGTTCGAAGTGAATCTTGACCATACCCAACAAATACAAAAAGGTGGAAATATTCCTTGTATCATAAATCCTCCACAAGTATGTTACCAGGTGGGCTTTTATTATTTAACAGTAACACTTACCGATAATCAAATGGGTTATTGGATATCATTTCAAAGATGCTGTCGTGTAGATAATATTACCAACCTGAGTGTGCCTATTGGAGTGGGTGCTACATATGTAGGGAGTATAGCAGGATCAAATACCCTTGGTGCAGGCAATCATAATTCAAGTCCTCAATTTTACTTAAGAGATACTGCGCTGGTTTGTCAAAACAGGAATTTTACACTTGACTTTAGCGCATCTGATCCTGATGGTGATGTATTAACTTATGAATTTTGTGATGCATATTCCGGTGGTACCGAAACAAGCCCGGTTGTTCCCAATCCACCTCCTCCTCCATACAATGTTGTTCCTTATGCCAATGGTTATAGTGCCTCCTCTCCATTGGGTTCGGGAGTTACCATTAATCCAACCACCGGTATCATCTCGGGTATTGCACCGGCAGCAGGATCTTTTGTTATTACTGTTTGCATAAGTGAATGGAGAAACGGGAGCATCATTAATACCCATCGTAAAGATTTTATTTTAAAAGTCGCCGATTGTGATTTTGTCGCTGCACAATTGCCATTGTCAGCGGTATTCTGCGATGACTTCAATGTTGGCTTTGCAAATCAAACTCCAACTTCACTTATTTATGCCTGGCATTGGGATTTTGGTGTTAATGGTATTTTATCTGATACTTCGAATGTCGAAACACCTTCCTTTACTTATCCTGATACCGGGTCATATACTATAAAACTCGTTGTTAATCCCGGTGAGCCATGTTCTGATTCAGCAACTATGCAGATGGGTCTCTATCCCGGTTTCTTTCCTGATTTTATTTCATCAGGCATATGTGTTACTAAACCAACTTCATTTACTGATGCTACTACAACAGT
>DATHDP010000099.1:0-6507 GCA_035318985.1 Chitinophagaceae bacterium | reverse complement strand
ATATTTCATGGAAAGGAGGTGATACTTTTTTTCAAAAAGATCTTGCTGAAACTTTAAAACGAATAAAGAAAAAGGGAGCAAAAGGATTTTATGAAGGAGAAACGGCAAGGCTCATAGTGGAAGAAATGAAAAGAGGAAAAGGGATCATTACGCTTGATGATCTTAAAAATTATAAAGCTGCATCAAGAGAGCCTCACGTTTTTAATTACAAAGGATATGAAATTGTTGGGATGCCAATGCCAAGCAGCGGTGGTTTGTTATTGCATCAAATGTTGAAAATGATCGAAGATAAACCGATCGCTTCTTATGGATTTCATTCTGCTGAAGCAGTGCAATTGATGATTGAAGCCGAAAGACGAGCTTATGCAGACAGGGCACAGTTCATGGGCGATGCAGATTTTTTTAAAGTACCCGTTTCAAAACTTACAAATGAAAAATATTTAAAAGAACGAATGGCTGATTTTGTTCCGGGAAAAGCAGGCAACAGCGAACTAGTGAAGCCCGGTGGTATTCCTGCAGTCGAAAGTGAAGAAACAACTCACCTGAGTGTAATTGATAAAGATGGGAATGCGGTTGCCGTTACGACAACACTTAATAATTCTTATGGAAGCAAAACTGTTGTTGGCGGAGCCGGATTTATTTTAAATGATGAAATGGATGACTTCAGTGTAAAGCCGGGAGTTCCGAATATGTATGGTGCAGTTGGTGGCGAGGCAAATGCTATTATGCCGGGAAAACGAATGCTGAGTTCAATGACACCAACACTTGTATTAAAAGATGGTATGCCTTATTTAGTTGTCGGTACGCCGGGCGGCACAACTATTTGTACTTCTGTTTTTCAAACCATCGTCAATATTATTGATTTTAACATGAGCACTGAAGATGCTGTATGGAAACCAAAATTTCATCATCAATGGTTGCCTGACAAAGTAGATCTTGAAAAAGGATTTCCGGATGATACAAGGAAAGCATTGGAAGGAATGGGATATAAAATTGTTGAAAGAAGTGGTATTGGAAGAACTGAGGTCATCAAAGTTTTGCCCAATAAAAAATTTGAAGCTGTTGCAGATAATCGGGGTGATGACTCTGCAGAAGGATGGTGATCCTTGAATTAACAATTAAAAATTAAGAATTAAAAATGAGTTTGGGGAAAGAGTACCTATCAACAGTTATTAAAAGACTTAAGTATTATAAGGATCTTGGTGAAAAAACTTTTGAACAACTAGAAGAAAAAGAACTTCATTATTTGCCCACTTCTGAATCAAACAGCATTGCTGTTATTGTTCAGCATTTAGCAGGGAACATGATTAGCCGCTTCACTAATTTTTTAACTGAGGACGGAGAAAAAGAATGGCGACAGCGTGATGATGAATTTGAAATACACAATTATACAAAACAACAAGTGACCGATCTTTGGAACAAAGGCTGGCAATGTTGTTTTGATGCATTGGAATCAATAACAGAGAATGATCTTTTGACAATAATTTATATCCGTAAAGAACCGCTCAGCGTTATTGATGCCATCAACCGGCAGTTGGCACATTATCCTTATCACATTGGTCAAATCGTTTATATCGGCAGAATGATCAAAAACGAGGAATGGAAAAATCTATCGATTCCAAAAGGGCAATCACAACAATATAATGCCGGCAACCAGGTTAAAGATCCTGCAAAGAAGTATTGATCAAACTACATGTTACCCCGCTTTTTAACTCTATAAAACAATTTTTTCTTTTTTAGCAATACTATTTGACTAGCCGGATTTAATTTCTATTTTTACGCCCCTTTAAGTCCAGCCTGGCATCATCTTTCGGGCAAAATCCTTTCTGAAAACCGATTTATTTTAATTCTGTAAACAACTACCATGAAAGTATTGCTCACGGCAATGGCCCTATTGATCGCACATTTTGTAAACTGCCAGATATATTTTGCTGCTTCTGCCGGTCCACAAGCAACGGGTGTTCACTATAAAGTAGATCATAAAAATCAGGAAAGCTCAATGAAACCAGGAGTAAATGCCGGTCTGCAGATAAAAATACCACTCGAAGGTCGACTTTATTTTGCACCATCAATTATGTATAACCTTCGTGGTTATAAAGTAAAATATAGTGCTCCCCCTGATCTGCCCAATCCCGAAGCAATAGATAATAACACAAGTTTTCATACGATAGAACTTGCGTTTTTATTTCAACATGATTTTAAAATGACACCCGGACATTTCTTTATTCGTTTTGGTCCTTCTCTTGATTTTGCACTTCTGGGACATGAAAAATATAATACCCAGACCACTTCAGTTGAGAGAGCAATGCCTTTTAATTTTGCCAACTATGGACATTATCTTGCTTCAGCAATACTACATTTTGGCTATGAGTTTAAAAATAAATGGTACTTGTACGGGCATTATAACTATAGTATTGGCACTATGAGTAATGTAGATAATGGTGATTATATCGGTAACAGAGCTGCAGGCATTTCCATTGGTTACTATTTCAAAACAAGTAAAGTAGTGCTCTAGTCCCAAAAACAAGCAATAGTGGGTTACATTTAACACTTATCCCGGTCCGTTAATTTACGTCTTTCTGACCTTTGGTACTTAATTTGTCTTAAGTTAACGATTGGTTACTTTTACACTTCTAAAGCACTGCTTCTGAAGACCTTCAAGAAAATAGTTACATGGGTTCTTATCACACTGCTGTTTCTCATCATAGCAGGAACGATCTTTATTAATACAGATTGGGGTCAAAACATTATAGTCCACGAAGTCACAAGCAGGTTATCAAAGGAGCTAAAAAGTAAGATCAGTATTAAGCATGTAAGCTTTTCCCTCTTTGATAAAATGAACCTCGAGGGTGTAATGATCGAAGACCAGCATAAGGACACTTTACTTTCTGCTGGCAAAATGCAGGTACAAATTACAGACTGGTTTTTCTTTAAAGACAAGATCGTTCTTCACTATATAGAACTGGGCGATGCAGTTATTTATTTGAATCGCAACGACTCAGTTTGGAATTATCAATATCTAGTTGATTATTTTTCGGGAGGCAGTTCATCAGGAAGTGACAAAAAAGGAGTTGAACTTGCTTTTAAAAAGATCAAATTTAATAATGTAACCTTTCTTAATAAGGATGAGTGGCGTGGTGAAGACATGCAGTTCAAATTAACTTCCATGGATCTTGATGCGGATGAAATTGATCTTGCCTCTAAAAAGATCGAAATAAATTCCATTGATTTTTCTGACCCGGTTTTTTTAATTAAAAACTATACGGGCAAAAAACCCCGTTCTATAAAAGTTGTAAATGAGAATGAAGAAATTGCCGATGAACAAAAAATTGATTCCTTGTTAAAATGGAACCCGGAAAGCTGGTCTGTTCATGTTGGTAAAATAAATATCAATAACGGCGATTTTAAAAACATAAAAGTGATCAGCGGCTCCTATGATGACTATTTTGATGGAAGAAATATTGATTTTGCGTCTATCAATGCCACTTTTAAGAATTTGATCTTTAATAATGACACATTGACCACTTCATTGGAATTAAATACAAAAGAAAGAAGCGGTTTTGAAGTAAAGTCAATGGTAGCTGATGCAAAACTTACACCGCATGAAATGTCATTTGACAAGTTGGAGATCAAAACTAACAACAGTATTATTCGTGATTATTTCAGTATGAAGTATGAGGATTTCAATGACATGAATGATTTCATTACTAAAATAAAAATGCAGGCCCGTTTTGAAAATGCAGAAATTGACAGCGATGATATTGCTTTTTTTGCACCAGAAGCAAAGGCATGGAACAAAAAAATTAAGATCAGCGGTCTTGCAAGAGGCACCGTTGATGATCTTTTTGGAAATGAAATGACAATACAGGCCGGTAACAATACTTACCTGAATGGTGACATAAGTTTGACCGGGCTTCCTGATATCAATAAAACATTTATTGATTTTAAAGCAAACAGTTTTCGTACAACTTATGGCGATGTGACAACCTTCATTCCCAGCATCAGGAAAATTACCATGCCTAATTTGAAAAGTATTTCTTATCTCGATTTCAATGGAAGCTTTACCGGTTTTATAAAAGACTTCGTGACTTACGGAACTATTCGCACAAATCTTGGCACTATTACAAGTGACCTGAATATGAAATTGCCAGACGGCAAACAACCATTTTATTCAGGTAATATAGCTTCACAAGATTTCAAACTCGGTGTGTTTGTTAATGATCCGAAAATTGGAACTATCTCATTTGCCGGCCAGGTAAAAGGCAGAGGATTTAACTGGAATACCATTTCTGCAGAAATGGATGGCGATATCAAACATCTCGTTTATAACAACTACCGCTATGAAAACATAAAAGCAAAAGGAATACTTGGCAAAAAAATATTTAACGGTGACTTTTCTATGAGGGATTCAAATGCTGTTGTATCACTTCATGGCATTGTGGATCTAAGTAGCAATATTCCCCGCTTTAATTTTTTGGCTCAGGTAGATACTCTGAATCTAAAACCGTTGAACTTATTAAAAGATGATCTTTCGTTTGCGGGCAAACTGGATTTCAATTTTACAGGTGCTAATATTGATGACTTCCTTGGTACTGCAATTATTCGTAATGCAACTGTTACAAAAGATGGCAGATCGCTCCCGATTGATTCATTTGTCATAAACTCAGAATACATTGCTGGCGCTAAACACCTGTCCGTTCAATCACCAGAAGTGGAAGGAAATATTAATGGCGATTTTTCATTACAAGATCTTCCAGACGCTTTTAAACTTTTTTTAAATAAATATTATCCCGCTTATATTAAAGCGCCTACAAGAAATATTCGCGACCAGGCATTTACTTTTAATATAAAAACGAATTATGTTTCGGATCTGCTGAATCTTTTTGATACAACCTTCCAGGGATTTAATAATACAGAAGTATCCGGGCGACTGGATACAAGACAAAATCAACTGGAACTGACTACTTATGTTCCTGCTTTTGCCTATAAGCAATTTGAGTTTCAAAATGTGAATATTACTGGTAAAGGAACATTTCAAAACCTTGCCCTTACCACAACCATTGATCATGTGAAAGTGAGTGATAGCCTTAGTTTTCCATTTACTCAAATTGATCTGTTAGCCAGGAATGATTCCACCAATGTAAAATTCATTACCGAAAGTAATAATAGAAATATATCGGGGGGATCGATAAATGCTCTGGTAAAAACCTTCAATGATGGCATCGCCATAAAATTTGATTCGTCAAATTTTGTATTGAATGGCAAGCGGTGGGCAATAGAAGAAAATGGAGAACTGGAATTCAGATCAAATAACGTATCACATGGCGAGATAGTATTGAAAGAAAGCAATCAGGAGATCAGGGTAAAAACCGTGCCTTCCGCTACCGGCGACTGGAATGATGTTAAAATTGATTTGAAGAATTTTAATATTGGCGATGTGGCATCTTTTCTTGTAAAAACAAACAGGATCGATGGTCTTGTTTCCGGCGACATTATAATTGAGGACCCTGCTAAAATTTTTAACGTAACATCAGACATTCAAACTGATCAATTGAGAATTGATAATGACAGCATTGGTCAAATAAAAGTTCATGCATTTTATAATAATAAAACCGGCAACTTAATAGCAAACGGGAAAACTGTAAACACTGATCAAAAACTTGATTTTGATCTTAATCTTTTTCTGAATGATCTTGCTACAAATGGAGAAGATGTGATCAACATAAAACCAGAACGATATCCCGTAAGGATCGCGGAACGTTTCATTGGTAATTTATTTACAAACCTTGACGGGTTTGCAACGGGAGCATTAAAGATCATTGGTCTCGGGCCGGACGCAAAGTATATTGGTAAAATGAAACTCGAGGACGCCGGGCTTAAAGTGATCTTTACTCAATGCTATTATAAATTAAGCGATGCAGAAATTATATTTAAAGAAGGTGAACTTGATCTTGGCCGGCTTACATTAATTGATACAATAACTCATAATACGGCAACATTAACTAATGGCGTATTAAAACATAATGGTTGGCGGAACCTGGTGTACAATATAAGAGCAGAGGTTGATAATGATCCAACAACACAAGGAGAAGACCCCATGCTTTTACTAAATACAACCAGGAAAGACAACAGTAGCTTTTATGGTTATGCTTTAGGAACCGGTTCTTTTTCACTAACGGGTCCGCAGTCAAATATGCGGATAAAGGTCGTGGGTAAAGCATCTGAAAGAGACAGTTCTTATATTACAATACCTAATACAACGGGAAAAGAAAGCGGCGTCGCTGATTTTCTTATTGAAAGAAAATACGGTAGAGAATTAACTGACTCTTCTTTTAGTAACAATGAAACAAATATTACTTACGACGTTGATATTACCGGTAATCCAAGAGTAAATGTCACAGTAGTAATAGACGAATTAACCAATGATGAAATTCATGGTCGCGGCGAAGGCAACTTGAGGATCGTTTCTGGTACATCGGAAAAAATGACCATGCGTGGACGATTTGA
>DATHDP010000098.1:0-102893 GCA_035318985.1 Chitinophagaceae bacterium | reverse complement strand
AAGTTAAAGCGCCAAATAAAGCAGGCCATATTCTTATCCAAAACATGCTGGCACCAAAAAAATTTGTGATCCACGCAAACACGCTTAGCAATGGAGGTATTTCCATATAGCCAAAATCCATATGATTTGCCTCTGCGAGGTATAAGTATTCATCACGATGCGGTTGGTAAAAACTATTTTGCAGGAAAAAAGGAGCTATTAGTTTAATAATAGCCAGTATAAAGAGAAAATTCCTTGCTGACCTGGTTGACGACATAAGTTTCAAGATAATTATTTTCAGGGTATTTAATAAATTACAGTATGCAATACAGAAAATTTGGAAATACAGATCTGGTCGTTAGTGAAATTGGTTTTGGCGCCTGGGCTATTGGCGGCGGAGCAATGATCGGTGCCACGGCAATCGGTTGGGGAGATACAGATGATAATGTTTCGATAAAAGCCATTCATAGCGCATTAGATGCGGGAATTAATTTTTTTGATACGGCAGATATTTACGGATTAGGTCATTCGGAAGAATTGTTGGGTAAAACAATAGGTATTAAGAAGGATGTCATTATTACGACAAAAGTAGGCAACGTATCAAGAAATGATCAGTTCACCGTTGATTACTCTAAAGAATATATTTTAAAAGCTTGTGAAACTTCTTTGAAAAAGTTAAGAAGAGAAGCGATAGATTATTATCAACTGCATTCCGCAAGAATTCAACATTTGCAAAAGGGAGAATGCATCGCTGCAATGCAACAACTGGAGCAACAAGGGAAAATAAAACACTGGGGAATTTCATTAAACACATTTGATCCATTGCCCGAGGCAGATTTTTTTATACAAAACAGGATCGGGAATGGGTTTCAGTTAGTATTAAACTTACTTAATCAGAAAACTTTACCATTATTGAAACGATCAGCTGAGGATGGATATGGAGTGATAGTAAGAATGGCTTTACAATTCGGATTGCTTACAGGCAAGTTTGATAATGGAATAAATTTTTCAGCAAATGATCATCGTAAGAACAGGTTAACAAAAGATGTTATTGATGCTTCAAATAATGCACTGAACCCGGTTTGGGCATTATGTAAAAAGTATAATTGCAGCAAAACGCAACTGGCATTAAGTTATATTCTCAGTTATCCTGAAGTATCAACCATCATTGCCGGTATAAGAACTGCCGAGCAGGTACAGCTAAATACAACAGGCTTGTTTCAATTGGACAGAGACGACAGATCGATGATAGAACAACTTGGTGCAACAGATTTTGTTCAAGTGATGGATCTGATACAAAAACAAGGTTAAGCAAAAGCTGTAAGGGCTTTTTTGATACGGCTGATGGTTTCTTCTTTGCCTATTATTTCAGCGATATCAAATACACCGGGTCCGAATTTTCCACCCACAAGCATAATACGTAATGGCAACAGCACTTCTCCAGGTTTTATTTGACTAGCTGCCGCTATTTCTTTGAAACTATTTTCAAGTGAAATTGCTTTCCAGTCATTATTAATGTCATAATTACTGATCACTGCAGCAAAGAATAATTGTTTGGCTTCATTCCATTTTGGTTTCACTGCATCCACATCCCATTTTTCCGGCGATTTAAAAAAGAAATAAGAGTGATCGTAAAAGTCTGTAAGCAAAGTGCAACGATCTTTTACAAGTGCAATTACTTTATTGAGGACTTTATCATCTATACTACTAATACCTTTTTCATTCAAAAGGGTTCTGACTTCTGTCTCTAGACTTCTGACTTCCGACTTCTTTATCCATTCATGATTGAACCATTTTGCTTTTTCATAATCAAATTTGGCACCCCCGCTATGTACTCTCTCAATAGAAAATTTTTCGATCAGTTCTTCTTTGGTAAAAATTTCCTGTTCGGTTCCATCATTCCAGCCAAGCAATGCAAGTAAATTGATAAAGGCTTCAGGCAAAAATCCTTTTTCTTTAAACCCTTCTGTCAACTCATTTGTTTTTGGATCGGTCCAGTTCATAGCAAAAACAGGAAAGCCATATTTGGCGCCATCTCGTTTACTAAGTTTACCATTTGGTCCAAGTATCAATGGAAGATGTGCCCATTTTGGCATTTCATCTACCCCGAATAAATATCTCCATAATAAAACATGTACTGGTGCACTTGGCAACCATTCTTCTCCACGAAATGCATGAGAAATCTTCATGAGGTGATCATCAACAACAACAGCCAGATGATAGGTCGGCATTCCATCTGCTTTCAATAAAACCTTGTCATCAACTGTGGATGTATCAAAACTTACTTCACCACGAATGATATCAGTAAAGGAAACTGTTTCATGTTCCGGCATTTTTATCCTTATCACATGCCTAACACCATCATCAAGTAATTTTTTTGTTTCGTCAGCAGGCAGCGAAACCGAGTTCTTCATTTTCATTCTTATGGAACCATCATATTGTGGTGAAGGATTCTGCTCTGTTTTAAAATCATGACGCATTTTTTCCAGATCCTCAGGTGTATCGAAAGCATAATAAGCATGACCATCTTTTACCAATTGTTCAGTATATTTTCTATACAGCTCTTTTCTTTCACTTTGACGATAAGGTCCATAATTACCGCCATGTATTGAACTTTCAGTTGGTTCAAGTCCGGCCCATTTTAAACAATTGAAAATATATTCCTCTGCTCCCGCAACATAGCGACTTTGATCAGTGTCTTCGATCCTTAAAACAAAATCGCCATCATATTTTTTTGCAAAAAGATAATTGTATAAAACAGTTCTCATACCGCCAAGATGTAAACCTCCGGTAGGTGAAGGAGCAAATCTTACCCTTACTCTTTTATTCATAGACGGCAAAGATAAGTTTCGAAATTCTTCAATGGTCAGTAATAAAAAAACCGTCCGAAGACGGTCCTTTTATTCATAGGCTAAAATAATTTATGGTAGCGTTATGGTTATTGGCAAAACGCCATCTATAGTTATAACAGCAACATTATCACAAGTGCCATCACCATAATCAAGGACAGCAAAATGCGTTTGTGCCTGTATCTTCATTTTACCTTTTGATACATTATGACAAGTTGTTTTCTTTTCAAGTGCTTCTAATATTGTAACAGTTCTTGTTTTACCTGCAGGGTTTGTTACAGTATGGCTGCCTGTAACAGAATATACATCATCTAAGAGATTTAATGGAGTATTGGCTCCTGCTGTTTGTGTAACATTCTTTGTTCCTTCATGTGTCCAATAATAGCCACCTAAAGGTTCTATCACTCGTCCGTTAGTAATTTGTCTTGTCCAGCTCACACCGTTTAGTGTGCTGGTATTTGTCCATGTAATGGTTCCTTCTACTTTATAACCAACAGTGCTGTAGTTAGTAAAGGTCATTACTGCAGTTGCTCCAGTATGATGAACAGAGTCAGAAAGAACGATATTGATCTTACCTGCCCTGCTAACGCCATCAATGCTTGTACAACCATTTCCAAAATCGATCACAATTGTTTTTGGAAATGAGTTTTGCGGAGTGATACTTACAGTAGCACAGCTAAGTGTATTTGTCGTTTGAAATACCTCCGTTAGACGACCTGCCATAAGGTGTGCATTGGCAGCGGCTTCAAAGAAAACTACATTAGCGTCATCGTTTATAGCTTCAGATACTGCCTGGTTTTCGGTTAATTTGAAAGTTGTTTCAAATTCAGGATCTGGTTCTTTTTCTTCTTTTTGACAAGCAGTAAAGAAAAATAGAGAAGGGATAGACAAAAGGGCAAAGATTTTTTTTAGTTTCATATAAATTGAATTTTAAGTTCGGGATAAGACCTACAAAAGTCTACAACGATTAATTAGAAAAGAAATTACTTTGACAAATGTTTTACTTCGTAAAAACGCCAGGTTGGCTCAAGAAGATCTACGATTCATATACTTGGAGCGTAGCTTCAAGTGATAAAATCCTGTACCTAACTTTTGACGATGGGCCTCATCCTGAAGCAACTCCATTTATTTTGAAAGAATTGAAAAAATACAATGTTTTGGCTACCTTTTTTTGTATAGGTAAAAATGTTGTTGCATATCCTGATATCTATGATCAAATAATACGAGAAGGTCATTCTGTCGGCAATCATACTTACAATCATTTGAATGGGTGGAAAACAAATAATGATGATTATTTGAAAGACATAGCACTTGCCTCAAACGAAATTGATAGTTATTTGTTCAGGCCTCCATATGGTCGCATTACTTCATTCCAGGCAAAAAATTTGAAACCAGTAATGAAGGGAAAAGAACCAAAAATAATAATGTGGGATGTTTTAAGCGGAGATTTTGATACTGCATGTTCACCTCAACAATGCCTGGCTAATGTCTTGTTTGCATCAGTTCCGGGATCGATCATAGTTTTTCATGATAGTGAGAAAGCTTTTTCAAAACTTAAGTATGCTCTGCCCAGGGTACTCCAATATTTTTCAGAAAAGGGATATTTATTTAAATCACTGTAGTGTTTCTGGATGGTTACGGTTCTATAAATTAATAGGGCCTGGGTAGAAACCCTGGCCCGTTTTTAATCCGTACCCTATGAAAACTGGTTTAAAGGTATAATAATTTTTTAATTACGGCAAAGTAATATTATGGACTATTCCGTTGATGGTTACCACCGCCTTGTTATCACAATCTCCATTACCGTAGTTTATGGTTGCAACCCATGGGGAACTATTTGTAAGATTTAATCTGGCTACCCGGATAACACCTTTTCCCAGCCAATGGCAACTGAATTTTTTGATCAGCGGCTCGGTTATCTCAGAATTCCAGGCAATCAGGAGATCATTTCTTTTTACTTTGCCTCGTGCACCACCTTCAATTTTATAGATGTCATCCAGATGAATAAAAGGAGTACAAGTACCCTCGATCTGGGTGACTGTTTTGGTGCTATTCCATTCTGTATAATTTCCATTGGGTTTGCTAAGTTTTGCATTTTCAACAACTACTTTCCATTTATGCCTTATACAGTTAGCAGAGATCGCTTCGCCTTCGTTAGTTATAGTAAGAGTCCCTTGTATCTTAATGCTATCAACCATATAATCTTCGAAAGTTGTGGTAGCTTTAGCTCCGGGTAAGAAAAGTCTATTTGTATAAGTAGAAATTATTTTTCCTGAACGAGTTCTTCCATCACGAGCCGTACAACCTGTACCAAAATCCATCACTATTTTTACGGGAAATGGGTCCGTACTGTTGAGGTGAGTAATTGTCACATCGGGGCATGCTGTAAGTCTTGCGGTTCCTGCTACAGATGTTTCTTGGCTCATTCGACCAAATACACCGGTGCCACCAAAACCAACATCAGTATTAACGCCTAATACATTGTCAAAGACTTCATTGAAAATATCATCAGATTCGGCATCAGCTTCAGAAGAGGCCTCGGATGCAAATTCTTCCTGTGTAGTGTCTTCGCTGACTTCTTTTTTACATGAACCAAATACAATAAGTGACAAAAAAACAATGGCAGCAAGACGGGTAGGACTGAAAATCAGTTTCATAATATTGATTTTGTAGGTTTACAAATAACGAACTTGAGACGCCAAATATTGACCTTAGTTTAAGGCTTTGTTAGGATTTTTCAGGCTTTATCTTTGGAAATCAGTATAAAAATATGATAATCGACACCCATAGTCACATTTACCTGCCTGAGTTTGATGCAGATAGGGATTCTATGCTAATGAGAGCTGAAAACGAAGGAATTAATCTGGTCCTGACGCCTGCTGTTGACAAGGAGACTTATTTAGCAATGCTTAAAACGGAAGAAGATTTCCCGGGGAAATGCCTTTCAATGATGGGCTTGCATCCTTGTTCGGTAAAAGAAGGGTATAAGCAAGAACTCAAAATAGCAGAAGAGTATCTGGTAAAAAGAAGATTTGTGGCGGTTGGGGAAACTGGCCTTGACTTTTATTGGGACAAGACCTTTACTAAAGAGCAATACGAGTCATTTCAAACTCAAATTGGATGGGCAAAACATTATGATATACCAGTTGTTATTCATTCACGAAATTCTATTGATGAGTGTATTTCTACGATCAAAGAAAATCAACAAGGAAATTTGAAAGGGGTTTTTCATTGTTTTTCAGGAGATGAAAAGCAGGCGAAAGCAATAATCGATCTTGGATTTTATTTAGGGATAGGAGGGGTGGTTACTTTTAAAAACTCTGGTTTGGATAAAGTAATGGCAGATATTGATATGAAAAATGTGGTGTTGGAAACGGATGCTCCTTATTTAGCGCCGGTTCCGTTTAGAGGAAAGAGAAATGAATGCAGTTATTTAAAATATGTTGTAGAAAAATTGGCTGAAATAAAAAAAGTATCGAAAGAAGATATTGCAAGAATTACTACTAAGAATGCGAAAGAATTGTTCAACATCTGAAATGCTACCTGTATTTTTGCCGCCCCGGAGACCTGCTCGAGTGGTTGAAGAGGCACGCCTGGAAAGTGTGTATACGGGAAACCGTATCAAGGGTTCGAATCCCTTGGTCTCCGCAATGTATAATTACAGATCTTTCTAGTCAGATAAAGAAGAGTTTTATTTACTTCATCGTATTGCCCTTCTCAACAACAAATACATTTTTTTCGATTTTACCCGAATTGGTTAAAGTATTCCTCTCAAAATTATGCCTTGCCCGTACAATGTCTTTATAGAATACAAGTGTCGAAGTAGGATTGCATTTAGAAAAATTATTAGAAAAGATATTTGATACCTGTACGCCGGTCAATGTTATTAATGGATCAGTAGCGCTACAATTGCTAAGCTTGTTGTGGCTAAAAATTAAGTTAGGGCCAAGTGTACTTTCATCGCTTCCACCCCGGTATACATTTAGTAGCGTTCCGTTTTGTGAGTTAAAATTATTATGCCCGATGATGATCTTTTCAGCGTTATAATAACCTTTATCTTCTTTTTCATCTTTCATTGAAAAGAAATTACAATTATTATTGATAAATAAATTGTTGTGTACTACAATGCTGTCGGCCATCATGGATTTAAATGCATAAAAAATAGTTTGACATCCATTATCTCTATTAAAGTTTTGGAATGAGCAGTTGTTGATGATCAGATTATAATGATCACTATATCCGTTACTATCGCTGGAAATAAATTGATTTGCGTTAACATTCTTCCCGTCAATATGTATGTTGTTTAAAGTAAGGTTTCCTTTTCCTGAAAGAATGAAAACGCTTAAAATGTTTTCGGTTTCAAATACTATTGAGCTCTTTTTATCACTCTTGAATTGGACTGATTTAGAAATAACGAATGGCTTATTGATCTTATATTCTTTACCTGTCAACTGTATTGTCACCTCTTCTTTTCTTTCTAATTGCTTATAAATTTCTTCTGCTGTCAAACAATTTATAAATATTGTTTTCTTGCTATTCGAAGCAGTATATTTTTTAAACCAATTTGTCCCACTGTTTGTATAAACTTGTTTTTCAGCGATAGGAATATTATTAACAGATAAAGGCAAAACTGTTTTCGTGAATCCATCGGCAAGGGGTTGATTTATTTTATCACTCACCTTATTGCTTGTGAAATGAATTCCTTTAATATCGTCATATGCATTATAAATGATGCTGTCACGGGTATTATAAAATGCATTATTGGAAAAAGTTACATTGTCCGGCGGCAAGGTCCTTTCAGCATCACTTCCTTCGCAAAGGCTGATCGGCGAGCATTCATAAAAAATATTATCTGCTATCTCTGCATTGGTTACCTGTACATACCGTGTTGGAGGTGAGTTAGGAACTCCATTCATAATAACAAGTGGTGAACGGAAATCAACACCCCGGCATTTATAAAAAATATTATTACTTACTTTTTGTCCTTTATTAATAACACGTACGCCACCGCTACCTGCTTTATCATTGCCAAGAAAATAATTATTCATAACAATATTGTTATCGCCATGGCGAAGAACAACAGATCCCTGGCATTCTTTAAAAACGTTTCCTTTCACTTCATTGGCACAGGATTTAATTGAGATGATCTCTGCTTCTCCGTCACAGTCTTCAAAGAAATTATTGTTGATATGGGTATTGGAATTAAACCGGCAATGCTGTGATAAACCTACCCGGATCATTTCTCCTCCGTTGGATGCAAGTGGAAGTCTTCTGCCGAAATAATTATGATCAATTGAATGAAAGTTCTCACGGCTTCTTTCATCATCTAAAATAACAGCCAGCAAGACTCCCATGTTTTTTTTATCAATGAAACTGCAATGATCGAGACGGTTGTTTTTTCCAAAGAATGTTATCCAGTTATTCTCATCCATTCTTTTGGGGTTATTAAAATCATTGATGACTGTGTTTGTAACACGGCAATCGTTTGCCAGGTGTTTGTTATCTGTTCGAAATGTAATAACAGCATCCTTGCCTGCATAACCATTAACGAAATACAATCCATCTACAATTATGTATTGACCTCCTATTTTTAATTTTGAATTGCCTGTAATTAAAACTTTACCGGCAGTTTGTGCTTTAAATACTATCGATTTTTCTTTTGTACCTATACAATCAAGGCTAATCGTTACATTTTTCCATTCACCATTTTGTAAGATAATGGTGTCTCCGGGTATTGCATTTTTATTTGCATTATTCAGTTCTTCAATATTTTTTACAGGAATGACCTTTGAATAAGATAACAAACAGAGGAAAAGAAAAAAACTAAGGGCCAGCAACCGGATCATAATTTTTTATTTAAAGCGGTTATTTTTCGGAACTAATCGTTGTGAAGATTCACGAACAAATAATTTGGTCTTTAATACTTCGTCCACATCACTCATATCGTTCTCCTGGTGGACGGTTTCAATAAAAAGTTTTGCAGCAAGTTTTCCCAATTCAAAACAAGGTTGTTCAACACTGGAAATTTGCGGGGTTACCAAACTTGTTATTGGTTCATTATTGAAACCCACGAGCCCGATATCGTATGGCATTGTTAATCCTTTTTCTTTGATGGCTAACATCGCCCCGATCGCCATTCGATCGCTAATAGTAAAAATGGCA
Organism: Chitinophagaceae bacterium; assembly: GCA_035318985.1. Classification (GTDB taxonomy): domain Bacteria; phylum Bacteroidota; class Bacteroidia; order Chitinophagales; family Chitinophagaceae; genus VBAS01. The sequence goes on along the minus strand of DATHDP010000098.1, from coordinate 93,903 downwards.
TCTGGTCTTTTTTTCATTGATAATAATTCTTTCGTAGCGATATAAGCATAATGTTGATCAAAATCACAATAGATAATAAGGTTTTCATCGATCGGCATTTTATATTTTTTTAATGCCTTGAGGTATCCATTTAGTCGTTGATTACTTATGTCAAGATTTTTAGGTCCTGCCAGTATAGCTATTCGTTTATATCCTTGTTGAATCAAATGTTCTGTTGCCTGCCATCCGCCATCTTCGTTGTCGATCCGGACCCCTGGTGCTTTTAAAAAAGGAGTAACCCGGTCAAAGACCACCATGGGCATTTTTTTATCCTGTATTTTTTTCAGGTGATCAAAAACTTTGGTCTCGCTGGAAACAGAAATGATAAAGCCATCCACAAGACTATCGAGTAATCTTTTTGTATTTACAATTTCTCTTCCAAACGATTCATTACTCTGGCAAACCATAACTGTATAACCGGCTTCCAGCGCCACTTCATCAATTCCTTTTACCATTGTTGATAAAACATAATCGAGATTAGGAACGATAACACCGATGGTATGAGTTTGTTTTCTTTTTAAACTTAACGCTAAGAGGTTGGGTTGATAATTCAATTCTTCAGCCAATGCCTGCACTGTTCTTCTTGTGTCGGCGCTTACATCATGAGCATTCCGTAATGCACGGGAAACAGTAGAAATAGAAACATTTAGTTTCCTTGCAATGTCTTTTATTGTTGCTGCTCTTTCCATTTTTTTCAATTTGGTAAAGCTAAAGGAAACTTTGTTTCGGAAATTCCGGTAGCGTTACCGGTAACGTTATCGCATACAAAAGATTAGATAATGGCTAATGAACTTGTTTATTTGATGGATATTGTTCAACATATATAAACATTTTTTAGAAATGTTTCAGCCGCCTTCCTCTGCGGGTCGGTTAAAAATCAACTTAATATTACAGCCGAACTTGCTGTATGAGATTTTACTGCCTGCAATTGATGATATGTTTGATCTTTTTACCTGTGCTAATCCACGCACAGCACCCCGTTACTTTTTTTACTAAAACGGAGGCAACTCAACTACGTAATAGCATAACAAAATATCCTCTCAGCCTTAATTCATACAATGAATTGAAGAAGGAAGTCGATGAATGGCTTAATAAAGATGTAGATGTTCCTATGCCCAAAGATCCTGCTGGTGGTTATACTCACGAAAAGCATAAGGCAAACTACATGCTGATGTTTAACAGCGGTATTTTGTACAATCTTACCGGCGAAAGAAAGTATGCAGAGCTGGTTAAACAATTGTTTTTAAAATATGCAAAGCTGAACCCCACTTTACCCAAACATCCCGAATCAGTCGGCAGTCTTACAGGTCACTTATTTTGGCAAGCATTAAATGATGCAAACTGGCTTGTTTACACAGGAATGGCTTATGATCTCATTTCTGATTCACTTTCACCTGAAGAAAGAAAAACAATTGCTGACGGAGCTTTCAAACCTGAAGTTGATCATCTTATAAAAGGTGTGGGCAATAACTGGTTTAATTGGATCCATAACCATGGTGTGTGGGCTTGTGCAGGTGTTGGCATTGTTGGCATAGCAACAGATAATAAAGAATATGTTGACATGGCGCTCTATGGTTCTAATAAAGATGGTAAAGGTGGATTCATGGCGCAAATGGATGGCTTGTTTTCGCCAGATGGTTATTATACAGAGGGGCCTTATTATGTCAGGTATGCTATCCTGCCTTTTTATCTTTTTGCAAATGCATTAAAAAATGCAAGACCTGAATTAAAAGTTTTTCAATACCGTGATAAGATATTGCAGAAAGCTTTGTTGTCTGGTCTGCAGTTATCAAATCTCGATGGAGCATTCTATCCATTAAATGATGCACTGAAAGAAAAAGATTATACAAGTAATGAATTGATAACTGCAGTGGACGTTGCATGGGACGTGTATGGAAAAGACGATGGTTTGATGGTAGTTGCGAATAAACAAAAGCGGGTTTTATTAAATAAAGGTGGTGTTTCCATTGCAACAGTTATTGCATCGGCTAAAAATATTCCGGTTTATTATCCTTACAAAGCAGTTGAATATATTGACGGAGTAAAAGGAGATGAAGGTGGAGTAAGTGTATTAAGAAATGGGAAAGGAAAAGATCTTACCACATTAATATATAAGTACACTTCACACGGGCTTTCACATGGACATTTTGATAAGCTGAATATTAATTTATATGATAAGGGAAATGAGGTGCTGACTGATTATGGCGCTGTGCGTTTTATCAGTGTGGAACAAAAATTTGGCGGCCGGTATTTACCGGAAAATAAGACCTACGCTGCTCAAACTATTGCACATAACACACTGGTGCTTGACGAGGCAAGTCATTTTAATGGCAACGAAGGTGAAAGCGGAAAGCATCATTCTGAAAAACTTTTTAGCAGTATTGATAACCCCAATGTGCAGGTAGTTGCTGCACGGGAACAGAATGCTTATAAAGATGCACAGTTAGAAAGAACTGTTTACTTGTTGCAATTGCCAGGGGGCAAGAAAATAGTTGTTGATCTTTTCAATGTTATTGCTTCAAAACAAACGCAGTTTGATCTTCCTTTTCAATATAGTGGTCAATTAATAAATACTTCTTTCAAATATCAGCCGGCTACAAAGACACAGGAAACTTTGGGTAAAAAGAATGGCTACCAGTTTTTATGGAAGGAAGCGGAAGGATCAGTAAAAGATACCATTGCTCAATTTACCTTCCTTAATAACAAGACATACTATACTATTTCTTCTTTGGTTCAAGACAGCGCCTCACTTTTTTTTACCCGTATCGGTGCCAATGACCCAAATTTTAATCTTCGTCGTGAGCCTGCTTATATAATTCGTAAGAATGGGCAGAAGCAAGTTTTTCTGAATGTTATAGAGATACATGGAAGTTATGACCCAATAACTGAATACTCTGCGAACACATATCCTTCTGTAGAAAACATCAAGCTATTGGAAAATGATGATTATACCGTTGCTGAAATTTCAATCAATGGAAAGAAGTTTGTGATAGCACAAAGCAATAAAATATTTAATAAAGAGACTAAGCATATGGCAAAAGGGATCAACTGGACGGGGCCTTTTACAGTTCTGTACGATAATAAATTTTTGAAATAACCAACTAATACTCTTTTATGGATTCAACTGATGTAAAAAATATTTTTATCGAAGATGACCAGGTATCCTGGGAAGAAATAGACCCGGGTGTAAGAAGAAAGATCATGGCATATAATGATGACCTGATGATGGTAAAAGTTCAATTTGATAAAGGAGGAGTTGGCTCACCTCATCATCATTCACATTCACAGATCAGTCATGTGGAAAGCGGTCAATTTGAAATAGAGATAAATGGCAGCAAAAAAATCCTTACAGCTGGCGACGCTTTTTATGTGCCGCCGAATGTAATGCATGGTGCTGTTTGTTTAGAGGCCGGAACACTTATCGATGTTTTCAGCCCGATGCGTGAAGATTTTATTGAGGATAAACGATAATATAAAAAATTTTAGTCCTGCTTAATTCATAATAAACAAAAATCAAACTGCAATATGAGAGCTTTAATTATTCATTGCATCAGGAGATCGGTAGCTAGTAAGTGGTCATTTCAGATCCTGCTACTGCTTATTTTAAATCTCCTTAGTTCTTCTCTTTTTGCTCAATCCCAAAAAGTAGAAGGAATGGTAACCGATTCCAAAGGTGTTCCCTTACTGGGAGTAACGGTTGGTGTCAAAGGTGGTAACTCAATTACTACAACCGATAACAAGGGAAGATTCTCTATTCTTGCAACCCCGGGATCAATACTTGTATTTTCATCGGCTAGTTTTTTATCTAAAGAAGAAACTGTTGATGCAAGATCTGCTATCAATGTATCTCTTTCTGAAAATGCCCAGGCGTTGGAAAATGTAGTGGTGATCGGGTATGGTACTCAAAAGAAAGTAAATCTCAGTGGCGCCGTTGCTCAGATAAACGGTAAAGATCTTGAGAATCGACCAGTCGCAAACCTGACAAGTGCGTTACAAGGTATGTCACCGGGATTAACCGTAGTTCGTGGTAGCGGTGAACCTGGCAGCGAGGGTTATAATATAAGAATACGCGGATTTACGTCTGCAAATACTGCATCAGCTCTTGTGCTTGTTGATGGTGTTGAACAAGATATTAACCTTATTGATCCAAACGACGTTCAATCAATATCAGTTTTGAAAGATGCATCAGCTTCTGCTATTTATGGAGCAAGAGCTGCCGCAGGTGTTATTCTCGTTACAACCAAGCAAGGTTCGGCGGGAAAGACAAGGATCAATGTTACCGGTTATTATGGAGTAAATATTACGGCCCGTCATCCGGAAAGACTTAATTCATGGGATGAACAGTTGCTGATCGATGAAGCTCGTTTTAATGCAACAGGTGCAAAGGAATATTCAGATGAACAATATGAATGGTTGCGCAATCCTAATTTTTCTTATCGTCCCAATCCAACTGCGGATCGCTGGGAATATTATGGAAATAATAATTGGGTAAAAGAAGGGATGGATGAGGTTAATCATCAGCAAAATTATTCTCTTTCAATTGGGGGAGGTGAGCAAAAGCTGAACTACCAGGTTTTTGGAAGTTATTACAAAAGAGATGGTGTGCTTCGCTATGGACCTGATGATAATACACGGTACAATCTTAAAGTAAATGTGAATGCCGAGCCAAGTAAGTATCTAAGCTTAAAATTAACCGCTGGTTATATCGGTTCATTTACAAATGAAAATTCTTATGGTACCGATCAGATCATGAACAGGCTTTATCGTAGTCGTACACGCCAAAATCTTTACACACCTGCTGAAGATATAACAGGACAACCATACAACGGAGACTTGCAGATCAATGCTGTTGATATTGAAAAAAATGCCGGAAAAGAAGAACGCAATTATGAAACCTTCACCGGTAAATTGAATTTACAGGTAAAGAATGTGGTCAAAGGATTAACACTTGATGTGATCGCCTGGAGAAACCAGAATTATTATGAGATGGAAAATAAGAGCAGAACGCTGATATGGTATGGCCGCACTACTAATACAGTAAGATTTAGCGTCAATCAACCCAACTCATATACTCAAACTAAAAACAAGGCTTATCAAAATAACCTGCAGGGGTTTTTGACCTACAATTATAAGGTCAAAGAACATGCATTCACTTTAATGCAGGGAGGTTCTTATGAAGAATATCGAAAAGATGAATTCACAACATCTGCGCAGAATATGATCACAAATGATTTCTTTAGTTTCAATTTTGCTGATCCATTAACAAAGACTAACAGGGATGTAGTTCAGACATGGGCACTTTCTTCAGCATTCGGAAGATTGAATTACAGTTTTAAAGACAGGTATTTATTTGAAGCTTCTTATCGCTATGATGGAAGCTCTCGTCTTGCACCAGAAAATCGCTGGCAACTTTTCCCTTCCTTCTCTGCCGCATGGAAAGTGAGTGAAGAAAACTTTATGAATTCGATCAATTTCATCAATAGCTTAAAGTTGAGAGCATCATGGGGAGAATTGGGAAACAGCGCTGCTATTGGCTTGTATGATTTTATTCCATTGCTGACCAGTGCCAACAATCTCACATTTAACGGCGTCCGCACAAATTACATTTTCCAGAATCAGCTGGCCTCTCCTGATGTAACCTGGGAAACAATTCAACAATCCAATATTGGTATTGATCTTGGCTTACTTCATAACAGGCTTACAATAACTGCAGATTATTATATCAAAAAGAATAAGGACATGCTGGCAACATTGGATGTGCCGAATATTATTGGTGTGAATGTTGGTTTTGTAAACGTGGGTGAATTAAAAAGCTGGGGAACTGAACTTGATCTAAGATGGCGTGATAAAGCTGGCAAATTGAATTATGATATTGGCTTCAATATTTCTGATAACCAAAATAAAGTGATGAAGTATGATGGAAAGAATTCAATTGGATCTGGAGGCGTAGTTCCTATCATGGAAGGTTATCCTTTAAATACAGTTTGGGGTTACAAAACTGCTGGTTATTTCCAATCACAGGCTGAGGCAGATGCCTACAAAGCAAAAGTTTCGTATCCTTTCTTTTCTAATGTTGCTGCTGGCGACATGAAATATCTTGACCTCAATGGTGATGGAGTTATTACTGGTGGCGATGGTACTCCCACAAAACCTGGTGATCTTGTGTATCTCGGAACTACAAATGCAAGATATACGTACGGTTTTGATCTCGGAGCTGATTGGAAAGGCTTTGATTTTTCAATTTTCTTCCAGGGTGCGGCGCAAAGAAAGTTTTTAATAGCAGAAGAAACATTGTCGCCAATATTTGGTACAGCAGATATGCCATGGTCCATTCATATGGATCATTGGACCCCGGCTACTCCAAATGGATTTTTCCCAAGAATGTATCAAACAAGTGCACACAATTTCAGACCATCAGATAAATGGGCGCAGAATGGGAGTTATATCCGCTTGAAAAACGTTCAGATCGGTTATAAGCTTCCAATAAAAAACAAGAACATAAGAGAGATAAAATTTTATGTTTCTGGCCAGGATCTGTGGGAATCAACTAAAGTTTTAAAAGTGTTCGATCCCGAAGTTGGAAATAACGTTAGCGCCACCGCTTATCCATTCTATCGCACAGTTGCATTTGGTATTAATGTTTCACTTTAATCAAACTACAAAAATGAAAAAGACAAAGCAATTAACTATCTATATTCTTATTGCAACACTGTTGTTCAGTGGATGCAAAAAAATAGATCGCTTTCCTGAAACCGAGTTCAGCGATGCGGATTTTTGGAATACGGAAAATGATCTAATCAATGCTGCGAATCGTCTTTACCAGGAACTGGATGGAGATTGGATCGATAATCGAGCTGATGATGCAGTGAACCAAGGCGGCCCTAATGAGATCAGTACGGGTAACAGGTCAATACCTAACACAAGCGCCGATTGGAATGACCGGTATGATGAAATATTTACTGCAAATAATATTGTAGAAAAGGCACCGAGGGCAAAAGTTACTGACCCGATCAAGAATCGTTATATAGCAGAAGCCAGGTTTTTCAGAGCTTATGCATATTTCAAATTATTAAAAACATATGGTGATGTACCATTAGTATTGAAGACACTGGATGTTAATTCGCCAGAACTTTATATGGGACGTTCACCACGTGCAGAAGTAATACAAGCGATCTACGATGATCTTGATTATGCAGCTATATGGTTACCCAAAAGAGCTGATCTTCCTGCTGCACAGTATGGAAGAGTTACAAGAAGCGCTGCATGGGCATTAAAAGCAAGAGCCGGTCTTCATGAAGGAACAAGAGCAAAATTTCATAATATTTCTGGTATCAACTGGCAAAACCATTTGACTATTGCAATTGCTGCAGCACAAAGTGTAATGGCTGAAGGACACACGCTGTATGCAAACTATGGTAACCTGTTTACTCAAACCGGCGAAGGCCCAACAAATACCGAGAACATACTTGTGAAAATTTATGGTATCAGCAATGCAAATGTGATTGTTGCTCATAACAACTCAAGGGATCTTGAAAATGGCCGCATGGCGCCAACACGTAATTTACTTCGTCAGTATTTATATAGCGATGGACTGCCTGCATGGAACATTGACAATACTCCATCAGCAACAAAGTCTCCGCTTTTTGTAAATGAAGGAAGTGAACCAAGCTATAATACAATTCTTGATAACAGGGATCCACGGGTTGCATTTACTTTTTTCAGATCGGGTGATGTTGCTTACCAGGGGCCATGGGTTCCTAAAACATCTTTGGGTTCAAGAACTGCCTTTGCTCCCAAGAAAGGATTCAGCGTAGCTGATCAGACAATTAACGGCGCAGCGACAACAGACAGGATTCTTATCCGATATGCAGAGGTTTTATTGATCTATTCAGAAGCAAAATATGAATTGAACGGAAATATCAGCGATGCAGATCTTAATCTTTCAATAAACCTGTTACGTACAAGAGTTGGTTTTGCTACTAAACTTACTAATGCATTTGTTACTACCAATAGTTTAAATATGCGTGATGAGATAAGACGTGAAAGAACTGTGGAATTAGCAATAGAAGGTTTCAGGTATGATGACCTGGTGAGATGGAAGCTTGCCGAAACTTTACTGCCGCAAAATCTATTAGGCGCAAAATTCATTGCATCTGAATGGGTAGGGACAAATGGAAGCAGCCTTAATCTTAATTCAGACCAGGTATTAATAACCGAACAAGCAGCCTCAAGGCATTTCCGGGCAGATCGTGATTATTTGTACCCGGTACCTGTTCATGAGATCACTACAAGTGGCGGAACTGTAATTCAAAATCCTAATTGGCAATAATCTTTAAAAATTAAAACAATGAGATCAATAATATTTATTATAATTCTTTTTATCACGGGTTTCATTTTCTCTTCTTGTGAGAAAAAAGATTACCCGGCAGGATTGACTGAGCTGGAACATCATTACTATGCCATATTCGTTCCCAATAACAATACCGCGGTTACAGTAGCAAGAACTCAAACTGCATTGCTGAAATTCCCGGTACAATTCTATTCAACATTTACCAGGGAATATGATGCGGTTGCGAAGTATGCGGTGGTAACAACAGGTATTACCGGGCCTGCACAACGTGGGGTAGATTATAATATCGTTGACAAGAATGGCACCGTTATACCATCAGCCGATACAACTTATTCGATCGTATTTCCAAAAGCTGTACAGGCAATGGATACTATTTATATCAAGCTATTGAATAACCCTGCATCCGGAGCAAGAAAATTTGAAGTGCAGATGTTGGACAATATCACAAGCCAGTTTGATGTAGATATTTTTTCAACGGCATACAGAAGGCCGATCACGATCAACTAGCAACGGTCATAAAAAGTTTCATAAGCAGCAAGCAAGCTTCATTATTTGAAAAGAGAAGTTTGGGATAAAGCCCGAACTTCCTTTTCATAATGAAAAGTATTATTCAGCGACAAGCAATACAGTAATGAACAGGTTTTTTATAAAGCTTTTTGGTTTCTTATCAGTCACATTGTTTTCGAATATCCTTTCTGCCCAGGATATAAAAGGAGCATTGCGTGATGCTGAAAAGCAGTTGTCATTTTTTTATAATAATGCAGTGAAGGAAAGAAATGAAAAGAAAATATTTCCACGTACGATCCGTAATGATTCGCTAAAGCTTGTTGTTTCTAATGACTGGACGAGCGGATTCTTCCCGGGTATGCTTTGGTATATGTATGACTATACAGGTAAGAATGAATGGAGAACAAAAGCTGAAGAGTTTACAGCATTAATGGAAAAGGAATCTAAAAATGCCGGCTCACATGATGTAGGATTTAAGGTGTATAATAGTTATGGAAATGGTTTGCGTCTTACCAATAATGCAGAATATAAAAAACAGGTCATACAAGGTGCTGCCACATTGATCACCCGGTTCAATAAAAATGTTGGCTGTATCCGTTCATGGGATTTTGGAACCTGGCAATACCCCGTAATTATAGACAATATGATGAACCTGGAGTTGCTTTTTGCAGCCACCCGGTTGACCGGTGATAGTTCTTATTATAAAATTGCCGTTGCTCATGCTAATACAACTATGAAGAATCATTTTCGTCCTGACTTCAGGTGTTTTCATGTAATGGATTATGATACCGTATCCGGAAAGGTTATCGGGGGAAGCACATTGCAAGGTTATTCAGACAAATCAGCATGGGCAAGGGGACAAGCATGGGCTCTGTATGGTTTCACTATGTGCTATAGAGAAACAAAAGATCCGGCTTATTTAAGGCTTGCAGAAAACATTGCTTCTTTTTTGATGAACCATCCACGACTGCCGTCCGATAAAATTCCTTATTGGGATCTTGATGTGCCGGATATTAAGAAAGAACCAAGAGATGCTTCCGCAGCTGCGATCATGGCTTCAGCCTTATATGAATTGCAAGGCTATTCACTTAATAAAAAGAAGTATAAAAGCTTTGCAGATAAAATATTGAACAACCTTATCAAGAATTATCGTTCTCCTATTGGCACCCATCATGGATTTACACTTTTACATTGTACTGGCCATAAGCCGGCCGATAGTGAATTGGATACATCCATTATTTATGCTGACTATTATTTTTTGGAAGCTATTTTGAGAAGGATGAAGCTTAAATAAGAAATCTCCTCAAATTCTTTTAAATCAACTGGGGGCCATGGAAGATAATGTCGCCAGCTGATTTTTCATACCGAAAACCTATTGACAAGCGGTCATATCTTTTATATAAAAAATTCCATCGTATATATTATGCCATGGCAATTTAACACTGATCCAATTTGTATAGCGCATATTGAATGATTCATTGTCTGCGGCATTCCTTTCCCGAAAGGCCTTAAAATCTGCAAACCCATACGTGACCATTTTATCAGCAAGCCATGATTCGATACCGTTTTTTTCGGGTTTTGGAATGCTATACTTGCGTGAAGACGTGATTCTGCCAGTCTCTCCTTGAAGCCCTGTAAATCCAATGATATAGGTTTTATCCTGGATAGCCGGATCACTTGTAAAGATATATCCCATAGAAGAAGGCTTGGCGAATTTTTTCTTCAATAACCTCGAATCGCTTTTAACAATATGTGAATTTGCTGCCCATACGATTATTTTCTCGTTAGGATATTTATAGTCGCACAGCCACCGCAAATTGCTGGCCATCTGTTTATCCCGGATACTGTCCGCAAGAAAATAATCTTTATTCAATGCGTATATCATTTGCATACTAATAGCTTTCAAACTTAAAAGTGTTTGCATATTGAAGCTATTTAGATTCCCTGGATCAGGAGAGAGTTGTTGAATGATTATATCTGACAATATGCCGAGATCTGAAAACATTTGCATACTTGAATCTGATTTGATATACTTTCCGCTATAGAAGAATGCATAGACAGATATGAGGGTATTCTTCAATCGATTCATATTCTTTTCATCTTTGGAAAATGAAATCCCCTTGGCTATAATATAGTTGCTAAGATTCGATTCAAGGTTTGCCACACTATACTCTCCCACTAATTGATTATCAAATCCGGCCAACCGAAGCCGATTGTTACTCTGGTATTGATCAGTCAAGTATTGGACAACCGGTTTGAACTGCTGGCATTGTGTCCAAACCTTAAAGACATTATTCATAATTGTTGACTCGACTTGCGAAGGATTCAGACTTATTGAGTCCCATACTTTGTTAAGTGCATAAAAGTCACTTTCAAAAGCCAGTACATTGAATCCTAATTTCTCGTGCAGGTACTTTATGATCCTGCATTTCGCAAGAAAAGTCCTGCTGTCTCCATGGTCCTGCTCACCTAACATTACGATCCTGGAATCGCCGACGGCTTTACCCAATAAATTAAGATCGGAAAACAATGTATCGACTGGATCAATAGATCTTATGATGGCCACAGAATCTTTTATATAACGTTCAAGGACCTCTTGGGAACATACAAAAGAAAAGGTGGAGAAAGCGAACAGCAAAAGGCCAGTTAATCTTTTATAAACCCGTTGAAAATTCATAGTACCTATTTTCAAGCTCCAACGGAGCCGGCAGACTTCTGCAAATCCTTTTAACTCATTTGCTGCTCAGGAATAATTCGTTCGAGGTCCCTTTTATTTAATGGAGTCTTTTCCCAATTCGGTTCATATTTCACAAACCATGAGAGCCAAATGCTTCTTGATATGCGCATCATCCATGGTTGCGTAACAACTAAAAGAACTGCATTAGTGATCATCCAATAAAAAAAGCGATTATCATGGACAGACATTCCGATCAATACAAACCATGCTATAAATGTAGATACGCTTATTGCTACTCCCAATGCGTAACTAACATAGCCTGTGCCATAATAAAATCCTGGTTCTTTTTCGGTAGGTTGCCCGCATACTGCACAGTTTTTCGGCATTGCCATATTTTTTTTCAGGCCAATGCTAACCTTATTTGTAAAAAGTTTTCCCTCTCTGCATCTCGGACAACGACAATCTAAAGTTGAAATAAGATAACTACGCTTCTTTTTATTGGGCATTATTTTGTGATATAAAATGAGAAATTATTTTTTGCAATGAAACAGCAGGAGTTACACCGGGTTGTCGCCACAATATATTGCCTCTTTGGAAAAGCATAAGAGTAGGTACACTGGTTACGTTATAGTGCGATGAAGCGACAGGACTTTTATCAATATCGACTTTAATTATCCTTATTTGATCACCCATTTTTGCACGAAGTTCTTCCAATATGGGTTTCATCAATTTGCAGGGACCGCACCATTCTGCAAAAAAATCAACGAGAACAGGCTTATCGCCATTGATAATGTCGTTGAAAGTTTCTGTTTTATTTGTTGTCTCGTTCACCTTTTGTCTCCTTTTTAAAAATGCTAAAAAACAAACCACCCATTACTGCACCATAGGCTGTGCTGTTATGCCATTTTGAGGTGATCAAACAGGTGCCACTGTTGCAGCCGACCAATTTCCAGTACAAAAACCCTGCAACAGCGCCTAGCACTATGCCGAGAATCAGTAATTTATTTTGAAAAAGGAAGGGTTTCATAAACCGCAAAGGTCCGCAAAAGACGGGACAAACTTACTGGATAAGTTATTTTTATGTTGTGACGCAAGTCATAATTCTGGATGACTTTCCCTTAATTCGTAACCTTTATATAACCATAGCCTTCCGCCTGTTTTATAACCAGTTCGTACAAGGCATCTGGCACCGTAGTTACGCCGTTAAGTAATTGGCTCTTACTAATATTAAAAACCTGCATGGCATGCTCGCAGGCGGCAAAAGTTACCTTGTTTTCTGTACCGAGTTTAACTACATCTCCCGACACTGTAGACTTGTCTTTTACTATCATATCCAATGCTTTTCCATAAAACACCACTTCGATCTTAGCATCAGGATGAGAAGTGAGAATGCCGTTTATCCATCGAATTACACGTTGGTGAGTAGCTGTGTCATTTGTTGTGAGATCAAATACAATATTATAAGGTTTTTGTTGGGCGGATGATTGGAAGGTAATACCCAACAAAATTGCGGCGATAAAAAACATCTTTTTCATACTTAGAATTTGGTGTACAAAAATTACGAATAAAACCCCGAAAAAAAGGATTTGCAAAACATAGTATTGTTTTTTTTCGTAGCTTATCGGGCTTTTTTAAACTTTTAACTAAAACCTTTTTATTATGGATAACAACGAAACAAAAGAAGGAACTAACCGCCGGAGTTTCCTCGGAACCATTGCTACTGGTGCGGCAGCTATTGGATTAACAAGCATTGCTCCTTCACTTTCTGCATTTGCGGGTGAAGCAAAATTTGATCCCAAAGTTTATGGTGATCCGGAAGAAATGTTTAAAAAGATCAATGGCAAGCATCGGGTAGTATTCGATTCTCCGGAACCAAACGGGGTATCGGTATTTGTATGGTCCAAAGTATTTTTATTAACAAACGCTGCAACGGGTACGCCTGAGAAAGATAGTAACGTAGTTGTAGTGCTGAGGCATGATTCAATTCCTTATGCATTTAATGATGCCATGTGGAAGAAGTATAAATTTTCCGAAATGTTTAAAAAGTCAGGTGATCTGGGGCCAGTATTCCAGGCTGCTGATGCGGCTACCGCTGCTAAAGAACGTAACCCAATGTGGAATCCTAAACCTGGTGATTTTAAGGCACCGGGTCTTGGTCCCGTTCCTATTGGAATAAATGAATTGCAGGCAAGTGGCGTACAGTTTTGCGTATGTAATATGGCTATGACCGTCTATTCAAATGTTGTAGCTATGCAAACAGGTGCAAAGGCAGAAGATGTATTAAAAGACTGGACTGCTAATGTGCTTCCTGGTGTACAGATAGTACCATCAGGTGTTTGGGCATTGGGCCGTGCACAGGAAAAACAATGTGCTTATATTTTTGCGGGATAAATTTTTTCAAAATTTTTTTAATGCCCCGATTCAATCGGGGCATTTTTTTACCTGAACTCATATCCAACACCCGTTACCTGGGTGAGAAGATCGTGTGGTGCATCTGTTGCATTACAGCGGCCTTCTAATTTTGGAGAAATCAGAGAAAATTCTTTTAAATATTCTTCAATGACAGAATGAAGTGTAGTTCCCATTTTTGTTGGTTCTTTTACTCCTTCCATTCTGCAAAGTGTTGTATCAGGATCACCTTCTCTTTCACAGGCTACAAATGAATACTGTTTTAAAAGATCAATTGGTTCTTTATTTACTTTTATCCAGTTCACTCTTTTACCTTCTTGTGTGTCAATAGTAAAATTAACTTCCATTCCTTTGAATCGAATTACCCAACCTCCGAATCTTTTTTCCGGATCTTTTGCAAAAGCATTTTCCAATTCATGTTCCATCCAATCCCAAATTTGACGGCCGCTTGCCTTTCCCAATTTTGCTTCGCTATCTACCGGCAACATGCTCCATAAGAAATCTCTTGTAATATCAGCTTCGCCTGTTTTTGGATCCGGAACAAGTGGTGGGCAAAAACGAAATCCATTACTCAATGCAATATCCGGTTTGAATTTCCACATGATCGCATCAGTAATAAAATTATCCATCGGCGTTTCAATAACATAATATCTTACAAGTGGAGTTATTGTTTTACCAATAACTGTGTTTAATTTTTTTTCAAAAGGTTCTTTTGTTTTTTTTACCAGCATTTTCATTTCTTCATCTTCTTTGAAGCGTAAAGGATCAACATCCAGCAATTGGTAATTATGTTCTTTTATTTTTCCGTTCTCAATAAGTATATCAAGTTTTGAAATGAAGGAACCAAATGCTCCGGGCTCTGTAACTTTTGCATAAGCTCCTTTAACAGGTTTTCGGATCCGTTCATGTGTATCTGCCCCGAGAATATAATCAACGCCTTTTACTTCCGGCATATTGGCTAATCCCACTTGTTGTGCCATCCCCATATGAGTGAGTAAAAAGATCATATCACATTTTTCATATTCCTTTAAAAGACGAATATACCGGGCAATATTTTTTTGCGGAAAAGTAAATTCTATTCCATAGCTATAAGCCGGTGATTGCCTTTTAGGGGTCATTGGATCATTATAACCAATAAAGCCGATCTTGATACCAGCAATATGTTTTATAAAATAAGGAGGAAAGATCAATTCACCTTGTTGTTCATCTTTCGTATCATGAAACATATTAGCGCATACTTTTACTCCATTATATGCAAACATATCTTTCATCATCATTTCTTTTCCATATACTACCTCCCAATTGCCGGGTAGCATAATATCATAACCGATATTATTCATTAATGGAACGATAGCTTGTCCTTCTGTAAGAGCAGCAATGCCACTTCCCTGGAAACAATCACCGCCATCAATTACAAGAGTATTATATGGATTTTGGTTTCTCAGCCCATTGATCATTGTTTTCAGCGTTGCAAATCCACCTCGTTTTTTATAAACAGGTTTTTTATTCTCGATAAAAAATTCATCATGAATATCAAGCTGCGAATGAATATCGGCTGTGTGAAGCAACGTAAGTATTTGCACTTTTCCCTTTTGCACTGCTTTGCTTTTCTTTATTACCTGGTCTTTGTACGCAGATTCATCAGACTCCAATGCAGAAGCAGCAAACGGACTGATCAATCCCCCGCCAATACCAATTCCTAATCCAAGCTTGCCCGCATTTTTAAAAAATTCTCTTCGGCTACTTTCAGAAATTTCAAGATGTAATTTTTTTTCAGCTTCGGTCAATTGCTGGCTGGAAAGACAACTGCAGTTCTCATGCAGGTTATTTTTTTGAGGCATGATCTTCTATTGAATTATTTACCCTGTTTGTTTTTCCTTGCGTCAGCAATTGGTTTAAAAGGGCCGTACTTGTGTTGTTCTTCTGTAAAGCCATCAGCAAAAGGACCGAATGGATGATCAACTGGTTTTTTAGAAATATCAGGCCAGTCTTCTTTAAATATTTTTGAAGGACGTGGTTGTGAATTGACAAACGCTGCAACATCCCAGGCTTCTTCATTCGTCAATTGTGGATTATGATATTCCACTTCACCATAGGGCATATTATTTTTTACATAACCAGCAAATCTTGAGATACGATATAAACCTGCTGCTGTATTATAACTATGTTCTCCCCAAAGTGGCGGGTATTCATATAAGCCATCATCTTTTTTCTTTCCTTGTCCATCTTCGCCATGGCATCGCTGGCATTTATTTGTAAAAACTATTTTTCCTTGTTGCGGATCAGCAGCACGATCGAGATAAGGAATATCCATGATGCCACTTCCCTTTGGCGCTTTTTTAATACCATCACCTAACCATTTCATATAAGCAATGATCGCTTTCATCTCTTTACTGTTACTATCAATGGGCTCACCATTTAAGCTTCTTTGCAAACAATCATTTACTCTTTTTGGTATCGTTTCCAATCCACCACTTCTTGCACGAAATTTGGGATAGGTTGCATAAACCCCTCCGTAGTTATTTCCCCATGGCACAGTTCCGCCGCTCAGATGACAGTTCTGGCAATTCATTCCATTGCTTATTTGTGCAACCGTTCCATTTGGTCCGAGATAGTATGATGTTTTTGAAATTAATTGATGGCCATATCTTGCCATCGAATCACTTTCAGGAATCTGGTACATATTCCAACCCCGCCATAAATGTTCTGTCGTATCCGCGACTGCGTACCCATTGCCACTACTATTGCATGAGCTCATAAACAAGACAGCAATAAATAAAACAAAAAATGTTTTTAAAGAATGTGTTGGCTTCATTTCTCCGTAGGAGTCCTTTGGACAATTTTAATAACAAATATCAATGCGGTAATTTTTCTCTTACATAACCATACACCCATGTGCCTGCAATAGCGCTAAATAAAGTTACGATGATTACTGTGGAGCCGCTTCCAATTAAAGCAAATAATGGCCCGGGACATGCACCCGTCAATGCCCAACCAAAACCAAAAAGCAGCCCTCCATAGACCTGGCCTTTATTAAATTTTTTTTGGTCAAAATGTATCTCTTCACCATCGATCGATCTTATTTTAAATTTCTTGATCATAAAAACGCTGATGATACCGACTACAATAGCAGAACCAATGACACCATACATGTGAAAGCTTTGGAAGCGAAACATTTCCTGTATGCGGAACCAGGAAATAACTTCTGATTTTACCAGTATAATTCCAAATAAAATTCCGGCAACTGTAAATTTTATATTTGATAAAAGTGGTTTATCTAATACTGAATAGTTTACACATTCTGAATTTTCTGTTCTCACTTCAAAGTCAGTGTTCAGATCAGCGGTTTTAAAAGTATTTGTTGCAGTATTCATTGAACTAAGATTAGAGTTTAAGAATAAGTGGAATGAAAATGTTCGCAACAACGAAACCACCCACCATGAAACAACAAGTAGCGATCAAAGAAGGTAACTGAAGATTGCTGATCCCCATGATGGAATGGCCACTTGTACATCCGCCGGCATATCGGGTGCCAAAACCAACAAGAAAGCCACCGACAACAATAATAATAAGCCCCTTTATTGTAAGCAAATTTTCCCAGTTAAAAAGCTCCTTTGGTACAAGTCCTTCAGTATTAGTAATGCCATAGCCTGCAAGTTCAGTAGCCAGTTTTGGATCTATAACTACCGGGTTTGGGTTAGATAAAAAAAATGCTGTTATTATTCCACCAATTAAAATACCGCCGACAAAAAAAAGATTCCATATTTCTTTTTTCCAGTCATATTTAAAAAATGAAATATTCATTGGAACACATGCAGCACATATATGACGCAATGATGAGGAAACCCCAAAGCTTTTATTTCCGAATATGAGCAAGACGGGAATCATAAGGCCAATCAAAGGACCAGCAACATACCATGGCCATGGTTGTCTGATCCATTCAATGAAATTCATGTTTTAAAATTTTAATGTACAAAGGTATTAATTGGGTACAGTTTAATTCAGCGCTTTATTTTAAGAATAATTCTTTTATAAGTATATAAACAGCCATTAACAAAACAAACCAACCAAATAGTTTTTTTAAGATCTTACCAGGGATCTTTTCTGCCCAAAGACTTCCTAAATAAATACCAATGATTGCAAGACCAGTGAAAAGCAAAAGGATATTCCAGTCCAGGGGAGTTTGCTTTAAACTGAACAGAAAACCAAAAATTGAATTAATAGCGATAATAACTAACGAAGTGCCGATGGCAGTTTTCATTGGAAGTTTTACAAATAATACCAATGCAGGAATGATAAGAAATCCACCACCCGCTCCTAATATGCCTGTAATAAGGCCGATCGCTAATCCCCATAAAGCAAGTGGTAATATTTTACTATTCCGTTCCTGGGATACTGGTTGCTCTGTATTTTCATCGTCACCATTAAATATCATAAATGCTGCGGCGGTAAACATTAAAAATGCAAATACGATCATCAGCATTGTATCACGAGTGAAATCAGTGTTGCCAATTGAAAATAATTTTTCGGGAATGGCTGGTAAAATAAAATGACGAGTGATAAAAATTGAAAAGATAGAAGGAATGCCGAATTCTGAGACTGCTTTGAAATCAACTTGTTTTTTGACATAGGCTCTTGTGCCGCCCGTCAAACTTGTAACACCTACAATAAATAATGAATAGGTGGTTGCTGTTATTGCATCGAGATGAAGTAAATAAACTAATACAGGCACGGTAAGAATTGAACCACCGCCGCCCATCATACCAAGCACAAGGCCAATAAAAACTGCTGCGATATATCCAACTATTTCCATACTGAATATTTAATCCGGCAGAATTTTTTCCATTTGCATGCTCCGGCTTCCTTTTACAAGTATATAACTGTTTTGGAATTGTTGGTTACTAAACCATTCTTTTGCCAGTAAAGAATTTTCAAATGAAAGAAAGGGGTGGGAGAGTTTTAGAAAGTCACCACCAACAAGCGCCACTTCTTTCCACGAATATTTTTTGATCAGATCAATTATTCCCTGGTGCTCTTGTAAGCTTTGTTTGCCTAATTCGGCCATAGCACCAAGCATCAAGATTTTATTTTCTGAATTTTTCTTTGCAAAATTTTCAATAGCCAGTTTCATGCTACTGGGGTTTGCATTGTAAGCATCAAGGATAATTTTATTCGAATCTTTTTCTATTAATTGTGAACGACTGTTGGAAGGAGTATAGTTTTCGATCGCAGATCTTATTTTATCTTCTGGTACTTCAAAGAATTTTCCAACTGTAACAGCGGCCAGTACATTGGGTAAATTATATTCTCCTACTAATTGTGTTGAAATTATACCATCGTCGAGCCCTTGTGTGATCTGAACTTTTAAGAAATTTTCATTGGGAAGAATTTTCCCGATCACATGATCATTATCTTTTGTTCCATATTTTATGATACCACTGATACCCTTACTCATTTCCCGTAAGTAATCATAATCCCACATTACGAAAGCAAATCCATGGGTAAGCGTTCGCAAATGATCAAACAATTCACCTTTTCCTTTTCTTACACCTTCCTCACTTCCAAAACCCTCAAGATGGGCTTTCCCGCAATTTGTGATTAAACCATGTGTTGGCAAAGCGATCCGGCAATAGCTGGCAATTTCCTTCAGGTGATTGGCCCCCATTTCGATGACCGCCATCTCAGCATCCGGTTTTATTTTTAAGATCGTCAATGGTACTCCTATATGGTTATTAAGATTCCCTTCCGTTGTATATGTTCTGAATGTAGAAGAAAGCACAGCGTGGATCAATTCTTTCGTTGTTGTTTTTCCATTGCTTCCTGTAATGGCAATAAAAGGAATCCCGCCCGGACGGGACAAGGTGTCAAATTGCTTGCGATGATGAAGAGCCAGTTCCTGTAAGGCTAATAAAACGTCGGGCACCAAAAAAGTTTTTCCGGGGATCTCGTATTCTTTTTCATCAATAACAACACAGGCAGCGCCGTTATCAATTGCTTGCTGTGTAAACGAATTGCCATTAAAGTTGGGCCCCTTTAATGCGAAAAAAATATCTCCGGCTTTTAATTTTCTTGTGTCTGTTTGAACAGAAGGATATTGCTGATAAACCTTATAAAGTTCTTCGACCATCATAAGCAAATGTAAAGGCATAAATTAAAAAACCCCGCCAATCATCGACGGGGTTTTTTAATATTATTAAGATGAAAACTTAACGACTCTGACGTTTGCTTTTCCACCAGTTACCTGTTTTTCTTTTATTACCTTCTGTGCTACCCATACGACTCATGGCACAACGGAAACCAACGGTTGCACTTGCCTGGTCTTCTTCCATGAAGCGACGAGTACCGGGGCTTAACCAATAAGCGAAATCAGCCCAGCTACCACCTTTATACACTCTTGATTTATCACTTACAAGTGTGGTTATGCCATAACCATAATTTGATTGTGATAAAGAGTCACCATCAAGAAAGTTAATAACATTACCACGCTGATAGTTTCTGCGCATCATGCTTTCCTTATCAGTTACATCAGTATATTTTACTCTACCCATGCTATCTCTTGCAAAACGAGTGGTAGGATCGCTTGATGTAGAATCTACAATAAGCATCTTTTGATATTTGTTACCACGATATGGCGCAGCATCATCAGCATCAAGTAATGTAAGAGGTCTGTATACATCGGCTACCCATTCGCTTACGTTACCTGCCATATTATATAGGCCAAAACCATTTGGATAAAATGCTTTTACATCAGCTGTATAGATCGCATCATCATTTAATCCACCGGCCACACCTGCGTAGTCACCGTTACCTCTTTTAAAGTTTGCAAGCATCATACCTTGCCAGCTACCATGACGTGTGTCACGCATACCATTCGGATTATGACTCCATGGATAGATCTGTTTGTTCATAATTAATTCTTCCCCACGTTTGCCTTCTTTTTGGCTTGGTCTTGGATTTTGTGCTATATAACCTAAAGCGGCATACTCCCACTCAGCTTCTGTTGGCAGACGATAATCAGGTTGAAGAATACCATCTTCCATTGTTGCCTGTGTACGCGGTGTCCCTTGAGCAGTTTTTAAAGTGCTCTTTTTACCTTGTTTTCCAGGTTGAGGAGCATAAAAACCTAAGAGGTATGATTTTGTTGTAAAATTATCTTCACCTTGTTGCGCCTGCAAACCCTGTTTTGATGCCAATCCTTTGTCCATAAGATTTCCTTCATTTACACGGTCACTTCTCCATAAACAGAAGTCATAAGCCTGTTTCCAGCTTACACCAACAACAGGATAATTGTTGAAACTTGGATGGCGCAAATAATATTCAACCAATGGCTCATTGTAAGCTAATTCACTACGCCAAACAAGCGTATCTGGCAATGCAGCATCAATGATCTTTTGATAACCAGGATCATTAGCCGGGTCAAAAACACGGTTAAGCCAATAAAGATATTCACGGTAATGAACGTTGGCTACCTCAGTTTTATCAATATAAAACGACGGAACTGTTTGACGACGAGGGATATTATTAAAATCACCTATCACGTCTTCATCAGTTTGACCCATTGTGAACGTACCACCTGGTACAAACACAAGACCTGGGCCAGTTGCCTGTTCTTTTTCTTTGGATACCTGGTATCCACCCATATTTTTGTCATTGTAATTCCAGCCGGTTACATCCGACTTGTCGTGTTTCTTGTCCTTACCAAATAGCCCTTTGCCTTTACATGAAGCGATCAGAACGGCGCAGGATAAAAGGATAATTAAGTTTTTCAGTTTCATAGTTTTTTGTATAAACCTTTGAATTGGAATTAATTTAACGCCGGCTTGGATAAAATATTGCACCTTAATAAGATTTTATCAACCGCATCTGCGAATATAGGCACATTATAACGATTTTATTAAGCAGAAATACTTTTTACCACCTCGTTAAAGCCCCTGATTTTTGCAACGAAATCATGAGGAGATTTACAGTCATAACCTTGTCGTTAATTTGCTTTTTTGCAACAAATGTTAGTGCCCAAAGAGTGTACAAAACCAATTCAGTTTTGTCATCAGGTAGTTGGAGTAAGATTGCTGTTAAAGAAGGTGGGATCTATAAAATAGACGTTCCTTTTTTGGGAGCAATTGGTTTTAATACATCAAATATTTCCTCTGGTTCGATTAGACTTTTTGGAAATGGAGGGAATATGCTTAGCGAAGCAAATGCAGATAAGCCCATCGATGATCTCGCCGAAAATGCGATCATGGTAGTTGATGGAGGCGACGGGTTGTTTAATGAAAGCGATTATTTTCTTTTTTATGCTGCAGGACCCAACAAATGGTTGAAGGATTCAATAAATAAAAGATTTACTCATCAAAAAAATCTTTTTTCTGATTCTGCCTATTACTTTATTACGATCGGAGGGGTTGGAAAAAGAATAACATCATTACAAGTAAATACTCCTTCAGCATTAACAGTTAATTCATTCAATGAAAGGATCTTTCATGAACTTGATACGATAAATCTTTTATCAAGCGGAAAAGAGTGGCTGGGTGAAGAGTTTGCCGATGCACCGGGTAAAACACTTTCAAGATCTTTTTCAGTTAACATACCAGATCTTCTTCCTAACACACCCGTTACATTGATTTCGAATTGCGTGGCCAGGTCTATAAATGTCCCGAGTCGTTTTGATGTGCGGGTAAATAATCAATTGGCGCAGCAGGTAAGTATTCCTTCAACAGGAGCTGGGTTATATGATCTGTTTGCACAACAAACACAACAGGCTTCAGATCTTTTATTATCCCAGGGATCCCTGCAGATCAATTATACTTACCTGCCTGGCGGATTTAACTCTCAGGGTTGGTTAAATTTTTTCGAGCTGCATGCAAGAAGAAGCCTGGCTTTAAGTAGTAGTGGTCAATTGCCTTTTCGTGACTGGAATAGTGTTGGAAATAATATTTGCGAATTCGTATTGAGCAATGCAACAAGCAACACACAGGTTTGGGATATTACCGATCCTTTATCTCCAATAAGAATGCAAGGAAACTTTTTGACGAATGAATTTCGGTTTGTTAATGATGCAGCACGTTTGAGGGAATACATTGCTTTTGATCCTGGCAATTCGTTGTTACCTGTAAATGCAGGTCGAGTTCAAAATCAGGATCTGCACAACTTTCAGCAAACAGATTATTTGATCATCACAAATAATTTATTGATCTCACAAGCTGAGCGATTAGCTTCTTTTCATCGACAAAGGAATTTGAAGTTGACCGTTATTACTACTGATAAAATTTTCAATGAATTTTCTTCAGGCACACAAGACCCAGTTGCCATTCGTGACCTTGTAAAAATGTATTTTGACAAGTATGGATCTAACCCAGCTGATCGTCCAAAATATTTATTGCTTTTTGGTGATGCTTCTTTCGATTATAAAAACAGGATCACTAATAATACAAACCTTGTTCCTGCATATCAAAGTAAAATTTTTCTCGATCCGCTTAGCACTTATACAAGTGATGATTTCTTTGGTTTTTTGGATGACAATGAAGATATCAATTCAGGATTGGTCGCCAATCTTCTTGATGTTGGTATTGGCAGAATTCCAGCTAAAAATACCGAAGAAGCGAAAAATTATGTTGACAAAGTAATTGCTTATCAGAGCAAAGAAAGTTTTGGTGCATGGAGAAACAATGTTTCAATTATTGCAGATGATGAAGATAATAATCTGCATTTGCAGGATGCGGAATTAATAACGGGCACCGTATCTGCAAATCCCATTTTCAATATTCAGAAAATTTATCTCGATGCATTTCAACAGGAAAGCGGATCGGCGGGAAGCAGGTATCCATCTGTAAATGCGACGATCAATAATCAAATTGCGAGTGGAACGCTGGTCTTCAATTTTATCGGTCATGGCGGCTCGTCAAGGCTTGCTGAAGAAGTGATACTTGATCAACCAATGATAAACGGATGGACTAATGCAAACCGGCTTCCTTTATTTGTTACTGCCACCTGCGATTTTGCACCTTATGATAATCCATTCATCAATTCACTTGGCGAAAATCTTTTATTGAGACCAAAGTCCGGTGGCATTGCATTGATGACAACCACCAGGCTTGTATTTTCTTTCAGCAACAGGATCATGAATAATAACTACATGCAATTTGCTATGCAACCTGGTGCAAATGGAAAATACAGGAGTCTTGGTGAGGCAGTAAAAGAAGCAAAGAATTATACTTATCAAACATCCGGCGACCTGATCAATAACAGGAAGTTTACATTGCTGGGTGACCCCGCTTTGACACTCGCATTTCCGCAATTTAAAATAAGAACCACCCGATTGAATTCATTTGATCCTCTCGTAAGAATAGATACGTTATCTGCCGGAGAAAAAGTAGTGATAGAGGGTGAGGTAACAGATAACAATGGTTTAATTCTTTCAACTTTAAACGGGACCGTTTACCCGGTTGTTTTTGATAAACCTCAAACGATCACTACAAAAACGAATGATCAGGGTAGTCAACAAACCACTTTTCAGCAGCAATCGAATATTCTGTTCAAAGGGAAAGCTACTGTTACCAATGGAAGATTCAGTTTTTCTTTCAAAGTGCCAAAGGACATCAATTATCAGTATGGTCGTGGCAAAGTGAGTTACTATGCTGAAGATGGAATCAAAGATGGTAGTGATCTTTTTAATGACTTTATAGTTGGCGGTTCAGCATCCACTATTGATAATGATAAAAATGGTCCTGAAATAAAAGCCTGGTTAAATGATGAAAAATTTGTGAACGGGAGCATTGTAAATCAAAGACCAATATTGATCTTGAAACTGGCTGATTCTTCAGGCATCAATACTTCAGGAACGGGTATTGGACATAACATCACAGCAATGCTGGATAACAACAATAATCAACTCTTTGATCTGAATAATTATTACGAAGCTGATCTTGATCAATTTGGGCAAGGTTTTACACGTTTTCAATTACCCGAATTAGAGCCCGGAATCCATTCTCTAAAAATAAAAGTTTGGGATGTGCTTAATAACTCATCAGAGTTTATACTTGATTTTTCTGTAGTCAACGATGATGAACTTGTGATCGACCATGTGCTTAATTATCCTAACCCATTCACAACCAGCACACAATTTTGGTTTGAACATAATAAACCAGGCCAGGATCTGCTCGTACAGATCCATGTATTTTCGCTAGCCGGCAGAATAGTAAAAACGCTTGAAAAAACAATAAACATACATGGAAATCGTTCTTATGTGGATTGGGACGGGAGAGATGATTTCGGCGACAAAATTGGGAGGGGAGTATATGTGTACAGGATCAAGGTTTTTTGCAACGGATCCAAATCCCGAACTGTGACTGAAAAGCTAGTGATCTTTTGAGACGGATGAATGGACAAATTAATTTATAAAATCAGGGTTTTAAAATTCTTATATATTTACAAATTTCATAAATTCTTACTAATGAGACCGACTGCATTTAAACTGACTGCTATAATCCTGGCTTTTCTGGGATTTTCTCAATTTTCCAACGCTCAAACTCAAGGTGATGTAATCAATACTGTTACTACAGCTGTTCCTTTTTTGAGAATTACTCCTGATGCAAGATCTGGCGGTATGGGTGAATTAGGAGTTGCAATTTCTCCTGATGCAAATTCTGCATTTTGGAATATGGGTAAAGTTGCATTCAATACTAATAAGGGTGCTGTCTCTGCTTCATATACTCCATGGCTTAAAGATATCCTTAATGATGTTTATCATGCTACAGTAGCAGGGTATTATAAATTAGATGAGCAATCGGCTATATCAAGTTCATTAAGATATTTTAGTCTTGGTACTATACAATTTACTGATAACCTCGGTAATGACTTAAATACATACAGACCAAGAGAGATAGCCTTTGATTTTGGATATTCAAGAAAGCTTTCAGAAAAATCCGGATTAGGCGTCGCATTAAGATATATAAATTCAAATTTAGCTTCAGGAACACCAGGTGCGGGAAATACTTATAAAGCAGCAAGCACCGTTGCAGCTGATCTGGGATATTATTATTCAGGTCATGATGACATGGGAACTGGATGGGCTTTTGGGGTTGCACTAACAAACTTAGGTGGGAAAATTTCTTATACAGATAATGCTGATCAGAAAGATTATATACCGGCTAATCTTGCCTTTGGTACTACTTACTCAAAAGCATTTGATGCTCAAAATAAAGTATCATTTGGACTCGATGTGAATAAGCTACTTGTTCCTACACCCCCTGCAGATCCGGCTACTCCTGAACAACTTCAGGAATATCGTAGCAAAAGTGTAGTCAGCAGCTGGTTTACTTCGTTCTCTGATGCACCCGGCGGAATGAGTGAAGAATTAAAAGAATTCTATTTCTCGGTAGGTGGTGAATACTGGTATAACAATCAGTTTGCACTTCGTACAGGTTATTTCTATGAGAATAAAACAAAAGGTAACAGACAATATTTTACAATGGGTGTAGGTATCAAATATCAAAGCTTTGGCCTTGATTTTTCTTACTTGATTCCTTCAGGAAGTGGTGTTGACCGCAATCCTTTATCTAACACATTGCGTTTCTCATTGCATTTTAACTTCGACGGTTCAGGTGGTGCAACAACGGCAAATTAAAATGAAGAAATAATTTATAGTGACGTCCCGATACATCGGGACGTCTTTTTTTATATTTGAATAAATAAAAATTACATGTCTTATAGAATTGGAAGTGGCGTTGATTTTCACCAGTTGCAAAAAGGAAGAGACCTATGGATCGGCGGGGTGAAAATCCCTTTTAAAAAAGGCGCATTAGGACATTCCGATGCCGATGTACTTCTTCATGCTATTTGCGATGCTTTGTTTGGAGCTCTTGCTTTAGGTGATATTGGCATTCATTTTCCTAATACATCAAATGAGTTCAAAAATATTCAGAGCACTGTATTATTACAAAGGACAATGGATATGGTTAAGCAAAAAGGATATTCAGTTGTAAATATCGACAGTACAATTTGCTTGCAGGAGCCAAAGTTGAAACCATACACTGCAGAAATGCAAAAGATCATTTCGTCAATAACCGGTGTATCAGAAAATGATGTTTCAATAAAAGCAACTACAACAGAAGAGATGGGATTTATAGGGAGAGGAAAAGGCATCATGGCTTATGCCACTGTATTGCTGCAGAAAGTTTAACTACTTGTTCGTGACATATAGCCTTTTCCGTGTGCCACTGAAGCTTAACTTTGCCAGAATGACATCTATACAAATAAATATCGTTAATAGATCTTCTAATCCCTTGCCCGAGTATGCAACAAAAGGAGCATCAGGCATGGATATAAGAGCATCATTAGATATACCATTAACCCTTCAGCCGCTTGAAAGAAATTTGATACCCACAGGATTGTTTGTGGAAATACCTCAGGGGTACGAAATACAAATAAGACCAAGAAGTGGTTTAGCGATTAAACAGGGAATCACCTGTTTGAATACACCGGGAACGATCGATTCTGACTATCGTGGAGAAATTAAGATCATATTGATCAACCTTTCTTCAGATGAACAAGTCATTCATCCAGGTGATAGGATAGCGCAAATGATAATTCAGAAAACAGAAAGAGCCGAATTCAAGCAAGTAGAAATTTTAAATAATACTGAAAGGGCCGCAGGTGGTTTTGGTCATACAGGAAAACAATAATAATGATTCGATTTATCTTACTATTAATTACGGGTGCTTTGCTGGTATCATCATGCCGCTCCACCAGGAAAATTCAAACGGCAATCTCCACAAAAAAAGATACAGTGGAGGTGGCAAAACAAACGACTGACCCACATGCCGATTCTATCAGGTTTATAAAAGACAATTATTCTCAACTTCTCGCAAACAGGATAGAATTTGAAACTTTTTCAGCAAAGGTAAATACCGATTATGAAGGCGGTGATGGAAAAAAATATGACGTTAATGTTTTTATTAGAATGAAAAAGGACAGTCTTATTTGGATATCTGTAAATGGTGCATTGGGAATAGAAGGCATGCGTGTATTAATTGATAAAGATTCTGTCCGCATATTAAATAAGCTGGATAAAGAATACCAGGTACGATCGCTGGAATACTTAACGGAAGTTGCAGCATTGCCGCTTGATCTGCATACAGTACAGCAATTGATCATTGGTAACCCTGTTTTTCTTGATTCAAATATTGTTTCCTACTCCATAGAAGAAAACAGGGTTTCATTACTAAGCGAGGGACAATGGTTCAGACACCTGATCTCAATGAATAACAACGATCATCTTGTGCGGCATAGCAAACTTGATGATGTTGATATATTAAGAAACAGAACCTGCTTCCTCACCTACTCGGATTATGAAACGGAAAAAGGGGTGAAATTTGCAACTAACCGTACTGTATCTGTTACTGAGAAGACCAAGCTTGATGTAAAACTAAATTTCAAGCAATATGCTTTTAATGAAACGTTAAGTTATCCGTTTTCAGTGCCAAAAAACTATAAAAGGAAATAATAAATAAAATTAAATTTACAGTTCGTCGTTTTAAAATGATCCCAACCCTTTATTGATTTACCACAAAACAACAGGTAACATGAAAAAAAGAATCTATCTCTTTCTCGCTTTAGTTTTCTCTGCTTGTTTTCTATTTGCACAAACAGAAGATAAGTCACAGTTGGAAAAAGAAAGACAGGATATACAAAAAGAGATCAGGCAGATCCAGGGGGAATATGATAAATTAAAAGGTAAAACCAAGCAGATCGTAGGGCAATACAATCTTATTGACAGGAAAATAAAATTACAGAATAAATATATCAGCAATATCAGCAAAGAGCTTCGAATGATCGATGATGATATTTACATGCAATGTGGAGATCTATCGTCTTTCAAAATTGCTAGACACATTAAGATCCCAATATTCACGAAGCGTCGTATATGCTTATAAGAACAAAAGCAATTATGACTACCTGAATTTCATTTTTTCTGCAAGTAGTTTTAATGATGCCATCAAACGTATTACTTATCTTAAAACTTATCGTTCTTTTCGTGAACAGCAGGTAAATACGATAAAAGAAACACAGGCATTAATTGCAAGAAGAAAAACAGATCAGTTAAGCAAAAAGAAACAAAAGGATGATGCGCTTCAAAATCAAACAACACAAGCCAAAGCATTGGAAGGACAGAAGAAAGAAAAAGATGTGGTGCTTAACCAATTAAAATCACAGGAAAAAGATCTGCAAAAACAATTGACGGCAAAAAAGAAAAAAGATAAAGACCTGCAAAAAGCAATTACTTCAATTATCAACAGGGAAATAGCAGCAGCCAGAGCAGCAGCAAAAAAGAAAGCGGATGACGAAGCTGCTAAAAGTGCGAAGCCCGTGATCACAGATCCCGGTGTATCCAAAAACACAACAACGAATGCGAAACCAAATGTCGTAAGAGAAAGTGTTGTATTTAATTCAGCAGAGGATCTAAAACTAAATGCTGATTTCGAAAAAAACAGGATGAGACTTCCATGGCCTGTTGACCAGGGAACAGTTTGTATTCACTACGGTCCCTATCAAATAGGAGAAACAAAACTTAGGGGAGATAATCCAGGAATTACGATCTGTACTACACAGCCTGGCAATAACGTAAAGTCAGTTTTTGAGGGTGAAGTTGCAAGTGTATTCAATATTGGCGATTCAAAATCTGTAATGATACGCCATGGAAAATATTTTACTGTTTACAGTAATCTTTCCTCTGTAACTGTTACTAAAGGTGCAAATGTGAGTACGGGTCAGTCAATCGGTAAAGTAGGCGTGGATGAGGAAACTGGTGAAGGTGGGAAACTTGAATTTCTGTTAATGGTCGAGAATAAGAAATTAAATCCCGAGCAGTGGTTGCATAAATAAAGTCCCTTAGCCGTTGCAATATATAAATGAAGCCATCTTAAAAAAAGATGGCTTTCTTATTATAAAAATTTCTCGTACAAATTTTCGTAAAGAGGAATGATCTTACTGATATCATATTCCTGTGCATGTGCAGCCGCTTTCTCTTTGAATTTTTTAAGAACCTTATCGTCACGCAAAATTTTTATCGCTTGCTGCCCCATTGTTTTTACATCACCTACATCACCCATATATCCTGTTTCACCGGGAATATTAATTTCACTCAAGCCACCTGCATTGGTTGTAACAATTGGTACACCGGCAGCCATAGCTTCCAGGGCTGCCAAACCAAAACTTTCATATTCCGATGGTAATAAAAACAGATCTGCAATTGCTAAAATGTCTTCCATTTGTTCCTGTTTACCTACAAATCGAATCTCATCACAGAGATTCAGTTCGCGGCAAAGATCTTCGGCAGCTGGTCTTTCAGGTCCATCGCCAACAAGCATTAAACGGCTTGGTATTTTATCATTAACCTCTTTAAAAATTTTTATCACATCAGGTATACGTTTCAATTTTCTAAAGTTAGATGCATGCATTAAAACCCTTTCTCCATTTGGTGCGATCATCTTTTTAAATGCATCGATCGGTTTTCGGTTAAAACGACTTACATCAACAAAATTCTTGATCACATGAATATCTTTTTGAATTTTGAAATGCTTATACGTTTCGTCACGAAGATTGTCTGATACAGCAGTGATCGCATCACTCTCATTGATAGAGAAGGTTACTACAGGCGCATAGGTTTTATCTCTTCCTACAAGGGTAATATCAGTTCCGTGTAAGGTTGTAATGACAGGGATATTCTTTCCTTCCTTTTTTAAAATTTGTTTTGCCATATATGCGGCAGAGGCATGTGGTATAGCATAATGTACATGCAGCAGATCAAGGTTGTTGTTTTTAATAACATCCACCATGGTGCTGGCAAGAGCAGTTTCATAAGGCGGGTAATCAAACAATGGATAGGTTGGAACGTGTACCTCGTGATAAAATATATTGGGTGTAAAAGAACCCAGTCTCACCGGTTGCTGATAAGTTATAAAATGTACCTGGTGACCTTTTTGCGCCAATGCCTTTCCCAGTTCCGTTGCCAGTACCCCCGAGCCTCCGAAAGTAGGATAACAAACAATTCCTATTCTCATGGTTTTAGTGATCGTCATAGCCCCCGAAGTTAAATACTTAAATTTTATTGCTATTGCCGCTTATATCAATAATTTGTTACAAAACGGTGCATTCTTTATTTTCAGCCTTCAAATATCGCTTAAGGACACAAAACACAACACATGAAGAAGACATTAATTATTGCATTTTCATTTTTACTTGTTACAAACGGGTTTTCGCAGAACGAAGATTCAATGATGATCAAAAGGATCTCTGATGAAATTTTAACGAATGGAAGAGCGTACGACAATCTCCATTATTTAACCAAACAGATCGGCGGACGATTATCAGGCTCACCGCAAATGGTAAAAGCGGAGAAATGGGGCGTAGCACTAATGAAAGAAAGCGGCGCTGATAAAGCATGGTTGCAGGAATGTATGGTGCCACATTGGGTAAGAGGCGGAAAAGATAAAGCAGAAGTAACATACAATGATGCTGTGACTGGCGCAAGAAATGTGCTTACATCACATAAGCAGCTTGATGTTCTGGCTCTGGGAAATTCCGAGGGAACAAAAAATAAAGACCTTACTGCAAAAGTTATTTTGGTTAATTCTTTCGATGAATTGGAAAAGAAAAAGGATTCTTTGAAGGGAATGATCGTTTTTTATAATTATAAATTCAATCCAACTTATGTTCAGACATTTCGTTCTTATGGTGAGGCATCTCAATATCGTGGTGGTGGACCAAGCCGTGCCGCTAAATATGGAGCTATAGGTGTAATAGTAAGAAGCATGAGTCATAGCACTGATAACAATCCTCATACCGGTGCTACGAGATACGATACCACTTATGCAAAAATTCCAGCATTAGCTGTTGGCTTAAGAGATGCAGACTGGTTAAGTGATCAAATTCAGAAAAATAAGATTATTAGCCTTACAATAAAAACGAATGCACATTTTCTTCCTGATACGATCGGTCATAATGTGATCGGTGAATTGACCGGCTCAGAATTTCCGGATGAAATAATCACGATTGGTGGTCACTTGGATTCTTGGGATCCTGCTGAAGGAGCTCATGATGATGGTGCCGGTGTTGTACATACGATTGAAATATTAAGAGCATTCAAAGCATTAGGAATTAAACCAAAACATACTATCAGGTTCGTTTTGTTCATGAACGAAGAAAACGGTTTGCGTGGAGGTGCTAAGTATGCACAAGAAGCAAAAGAAAAAAATGAAAAACACATATTTGCTCTTGAAAGCGATGCTGGTGGATTTACTCCCCGCGGATTTAGTTTTGGCGGGAGTCCTGAACAATTAAAAAAATTACAAAGCTGGGTGCCTCTTCTTTATCCTTATGGGGTTTATGAAATTACAAATGGCGGCGGCGGCGCTGATATAGGTCCATTGAACAGAACATTTAAAACTCCGGTTGCAGAATTAGGTCCTGACTCGCAACGTTATTTTGATTATCACCATGCAAGAAATGATGTGTTTGAGAATGTAAACAAACGTGAACTCGAATTGGGAGCAGTTAATATGGCTGCGCTGATCTATCTTATCGATAAATACGGTTTGTAATGGTAATAGAAACGGTACAAAAAATATTCAAAAGAGATCTTGAAAAATTGAAACAGGAAATTGCTTCTTATCGCGATGAGGATAATTTATGGAAAGTAGATAAAAGCATTGCTAATTCTTCAGGCAATCTTTGCCTTCATCTTGTTGGAAATCTTAATGCTTATATCGGCGCAGAGATCGGCAAAACAGGTTATGTTCGTAATAGGGACCTGGAGTTTTCACTGAAAAATATTCCTCAGGTTCAACTTTTGAAAATGATAGAGGATACAATAGTGGTTGTGGAGGACGGATTAAGCAAGCTTAATGAAAATGATCTTGAAAGAGAGTATCCTTTACTGGTATTTAAGGAAAAAACATCGATCGGTTATTTTCTTATCCACCTGGCTATTCACCTGGGTTATCATCTTGGGCAAGTAAATTATCACAGGCGTCTATTGGATAACTAAGATCATTTTAAGAGAGCTGATACTGCCTTTTCAATTTTTGTGAAAGGAAAGCTTTCAGTTATTGTTTGCATTTGCTTTTTTATCTCCTTAGTACAAAGGTTTCCAATTGAACCTTCATGGGTATGATGAACTGAGGTATCGTATTTGAAATTGCCGACTTCAATATCTAATCCGACTTTTTTATAAGCATCGCGGAACGGTATCCCGGCATTTACTAACTTATTTACTTCTTCCACACTAAACAAGTATTTGTATTTTTCATCAGCAAGAATATCTTTTTTGATCTCGATATTAGTCAGCATCAGGGCTGCCATTTCAATACAAGCTTTCAGTGTTTTGAATGCAGGAAATAAATGTTCTTTCAACAACTGCAGATCACGATGATAACCTGAAGGAAGATTTGTAGTCATCATCATAATTTCATTGGGCAATGCTTTGATGCGATTACAATGACTCCGTATCAGTTCAAATACATCCGGATTTTTTTTATGCGGCATAATGCTGCTGCCAGTTGTCAATTCAGCAGGGAAGGAAATAAAACTAAAATTCTGGTTCAGGTATAAACAAGTATCCATGCTGAGTTTAGTCAAAGTGTCTGCAACATTTGCCAAAGACTGCGCCACGATCCTCTCAGCTTTTCCTCTTCCCATTTGCGCATACACCACATTATAATTCAGATCATCAAATCCAAGGAGCTTTGTTGTTAGTGCCCGATTGATTGGGAACGATGAACCATAACCTGCTGCAGAACCTAACGGGTTTTTATTTACCACATCGTATGCGCCCTTCAATGTGATCATGTCATCAACCAGGCTTTCTGCATATGCGCCAAACCATAAACCAAATGATGATGGCATTGCTAATTGTAAATGCGTATAACCAGGAAGCAGGTGGGCTTTATATTTTTCGCTTTGTGTTTGTAGTAATTCAAAAAACGGGCTAATTGCTTTTACCAGTTCTTCCAATTCATTTCTTAAAAACAATTTTATATCTACAAGCACCTGGTCATTCCGACTGCGTGCAGCATGTATTTTTTTACCAACATCTCCAAGCTTTTGTGTAAGTAGTAATTCCACTTGTGAATGAATATCCTCTACATCATCCTGCAATTTGAATTCACCTTTTTCTATTTGCTGGTAGATATTTTTAAGCTCTTGCTGAAGTTGCGATAATTCATCTTTAGTAAGCAAGCCAACTGATTCCAGCATTTTTATATGCGCTAAAGAACCCAGCACATCAAAAGCAGCTAAATACATATCCATTTCACGGTCTTTTCCAACAGTGAATATTTCTACTTCTTTTAATGAGGCTTTATCTTTTTGCCACAACTTCATAGCAGTTGGTTTAATAATTGAATATACAACTCAATTCCATTTTTTATTTCATCAATATAAATATACTCATCTGCCGTATGGCTTCTTGCACTATCTCCTGGGCCAATCTTTAATGCAGGAAAGTTCATCAGTGCCTTATCCGATGTGGTGGGGGAACCATAATAACTTCTTCCTGTTTTCAGACCTGCTTCTACTATTGGATGATTTAATGCGATCGAACTTGATCTTAACCTTGTGCTTCTTGGGTTTATTTCACTTTGCACATTTGATTTTATAATGTCAAGCATTTCTTCAAAAGTATACAACTCGTTTACCCGGCAATCCACTACAAACTTGCATTGTGCCGGAACTACGTTGTGAGCTTTATTATCTGTTTCGATAACAGTAACACTCATTTTCACTGGCCCCAACAAATCAGAAACCTTATCAAACTTATATGAATTGAACCATTCGATATCGGTTATTGCTTTATAGATAGAATTTTCACCTTCTTCTCTTGCTGCATGTCCAGCTTTTCCGTTAGCAGTGCAATCCAATACCATTAATCCTTTTTCAGCAACAGCCATTTGCATTTGTGTAGGTTCACCAACAATGGCAAAATCAATTTTGCCTAGTTGCGGCAACAAAACTTCAATTCCATTATGCCCGGATATTTCTTCCTCTGCAGTTGCTGCAAGAATAATATTATATTTCAGGTTTTCTTTATCATAGAAATAAAGAAAGGTTGCGATCAACGATACCAAACTTCCGCCTGCATCATTACTTCCCAGGCCAAATAACTTTCCATCCTTTTCATTTGGAGTGAATGGGTCAAGTGTATAACCTTTATTTGGTTTTACAGTATCATGGTGAGAATTCAATAAAATTGTGGGCTTGTTTGCATCGAAGTATTTATTCTTTGCCCAGATATTATACAGGTATTGCTCTGTCTTTATACTGTTGTTTTCAAGAAAAGATCTGATAAGGGCAGAACTATTATCTTCTTCTTTGCTGAAAGAAGGAGTAGCGATCAATTGTTTTAAAAGGTCAATTGCATTTGCCTGTAATATAGCGACATCCTTAGTCATTATTTATTGTTGTTCCGGCTGTGCCCTTCATTAATTTATCCAATTCCTCTGCTTTCCCGATGATTACTTTATTCACTCCGCTTTTTAAAGCTGCAAAAGCATTATCCAGTTTTGGTATCATACCTGCAAATATTTTTTCTTTTGCTTTCAGTTCTTTGTAATAATTCGGGTTGATGCTTGAGATAACAGTATTTTCATCCTCTGCATCCATCAATACACCACTTTTTTCAAAAGAATAAATAAGTTTTACTTCATATTCACCACTCATTGCCTTTGCAATTTCCTGCGCAACAGTGTCTGCATTCGTGTTTAATAACTGACCAGTCTGGTCATGGGTGATGGGGGCAAATACCAGTGAAAGATTTTGATCAAGTAAATTTTTTAATAATGGAGCGTTAACCGAATCAACATCCCCAACAAATCCAAAATCAATTACCGGGTGTTTCCTTTTATGTGCAAGAATTATATCACCATCCACACCGCTTAAACCAATCGCATTGCAATTAAAACTTTGTAATTGGGCAACAACATTTTTATTTACATAGCCAGCATACACCATCGTCACGATCTTGAGTGTCTCTGCATCAGTGATCCTTCTTCCCTCTACAAGCTTTTGTTCTACTCCCATTTTCTCTGCCAACTTTGTTGCCAGCTTGCCACCACCGTGCACTAATATTTTTTTTTCGTCAATTGCCGCAAAAGATCTTAAAAATGATGAAAGCTTTTTTTCATCATCAATAATATTGCCACCGATCTTTATTACATAAAGCTTATCCATTCCTTCTTAAAATTTCTGCAAGCACTGCTTGTGCAGCCCAAACCCTGTTTGATGCTTGTTGTGTTACAATGCTCATTTCTCCATCCAGTATTTCATC
Source organism: Chitinophagaceae bacterium (assembly GCA_035318985.1). Lineage (GTDB taxonomy): Bacteria > Bacteroidota > Bacteroidia > Chitinophagales > Chitinophagaceae > VBAS01. The sequence goes on along the minus strand of DATHDP010000098.1, from coordinate 57,603 downwards.
GCTCAATTCAACATTCCTTCTCACAGGTAAGCAGTGCATCACTTTTGCATTATTTGTAACAGCCCAGCGTTTATTTTTTAATTGCCACTTTGGATCATTGGTATAAATTTTACCATAATCATTATAGGTGCTCCAGTTTTTTACATAAACAAAGTCTGCATCTTTCAAAGCTTCTTCCTGGTTATTTGTGATCGTTGCACCTTTTGTAAATTCTTCACTCAGCTCATAGTCTTCAGGGTGAGTAATTACAAAATCAGATTTACCCCATGCATTCACCCATTGCGCAAAGCTATTCGCCACACATTGTGGCAGTGGTTTTACATGCGGTGCCCATGTCAAGACAATTTTTGGTTTACGAGCCACTTCCCATTTATTTAGTTCTTCTGTAATTGTAATGATGTCTGTTAAAGATTGCAATGGATGAAGTGTTGCGCTTTCTAAGCTTACCACTGGTATGCCCGCGTATTTAATAAATTGTTTTATATAAAGCTCACTGTAATCGTCTTCACGATTCTTCAATGACGGAAAAGTGCGGATCGCAAGAATATCGAAATATTTTCCAAGAATTGGAGCCGCATCTTTTACATGCTCAACAGTATTGCCACTCATGATCGCTTCGTCTTCAAATTCCAATGCCCAGCCTTCTTGTCCCACATTGAAAATGATACATTCCATTCCAAGATTCTGTGCAGCGATCTGTGTACTCAATCTTGTACGCATACTCGGATTCAAAAACAAACAACCAATACGTTTATTTAAACCAAGCGATTTATCAGAGAACGGATTGGTCTTATAGGCCAGGGCCGACAACACTAATGTATCGATCTTTCTTACATCATTAACTGAAATGAACTGTTTCAATTTTCGAAAGTTTATTATGAACTAAGCTATTTTGTTACTATTAAGCTTTTGTTGCGTCGCACTCTTGTGCTATATTAAGTCTATTCAGCTTGCAGTTTCCTGCAACAAAGCTATTTCCTCTTTTATCGAATCAATGAATTGTTCCGCATCTCTTTTCTTCAAAGCTAATGAAGGAAGGAGCCTGATCACATTTGGTTTTGCTTCACCGGTAAATATTTTCTGGTTCCAAAGCAAATTCTTCTTCAGGTCCTTTAATTCTTCCGGTACATCAAAGCCTATCATCAAACCACGACCTCTTACATTTTTTAATTCAGGAATTGCTTCCAACTCATCTCTTAAATATTTTCCAACCAATGTAGCGTTGCCCATTAATTTTTCTTCTTCTAATACTTCAAGGACAGCAAGTGCAGCAGCACATGCAAGATGATTGCCGCCAAAAGTGGTTCCGAGTTGAAAATGTTTTGGTTTTATATGCGGAGCTATAATAATACCTGCAACAGGAAAACCATTTCCCATTCCCTTTGCCATAGTATAAATATCTGCATTTACTCCAGCAAAATCATGACTAAAGAATTTACCAGTTCTTCCATAACCACATTGAACGCTGTCAGCGATATAAACTGCACCATATTCATCGCAGAGCGAACGGATCTTTTTCAAAAAACTCACATCAGCCACATTAATTCCGCCAACACCTTGAATTCCTTCGATGATTACTGATGAAATTTGTTTGCCATTCTTCTTAAAACATTCTTCTAATGCTTGCTCATCATTTAAAGGAAGAAAGATCACATTATCGGTTTCATTAACAGGAGCGATATAATTTTTATTATCAGTAGCAGCTACTGCCAATGATGTTCTTCCATGAAATGATTTATTGAAGGCAATGATCTTTTTTCTTCCATTATGAAAAGAAGCCATCTTTAAGGCATTTTCATTTGCTTCAGCACCGCTATTACAAAGAAAAAGCTGGTAATCTTCCTTACCGGAAACTTTTCCAAGCTTCGCGGCAAGTTCTTGTTGTAAAGGAATTTTTATTGAATTAGAATAGAATGCAATTTTCTCCAGTTGCTCTTCAATCCTTTTCACCCAATGCGGATGCGTATGACCAATGCTTATCACAGCATGACCACCATAAAGATCAAGATATTGCTCACCTTTATCATCCCATACATAAGAGCCTTTCGCTTTTACGATAGTAACATCATTGATCGGGTAAACGTCGAATAAATTCATTTTATAGAGTTTGTTATGATTGAGTCGTGCCACCCCGATTTAATCGGGGTGGCACGACTGCTGTTTAAAAATAATTTGCTTTAAGATTCAATCCTGTTCTTTCATCGAGTCCAAACATCAGGTTCATATTTTGTACCGCTTGTCCGCTTGCACCTTTCAATAAATTATCCGCAACAGAATGAACGACTAATTGACTTCCGACCTGCTCTAGTTGAATGATACATTTATTGGTGTTTACAGCCTGCTTTAAAAAAACAGGATCTTTTGTTATATGGGTAAATGGATGGCCTGAATAAAAATCCTGGTAAAGTTTGTTGAGTTCAATAAGACTTAAGTCGCATGGTAATTGCGAACTTATAAAAATCCCTCTTGTGAAATCACCTCTCCAAGGAACAAAGTTTACATGAATATCTCCTGAGGGTTGTAATTGTTTTAATGACTCACCAATTTCACCCAGATGCTGGTGCGTTAAAGTTTTATAAGCTTGTATGTTATTCTCTCTCCAGCTAAAATGTGAAGTTGCACTTAAACTTTGTCCGGCACCAGTGCTGCCAGTAATGCCAGTTGTATAGACATCTTTCAACAAACCAGCTTTTGCTAATGGCAATAACCCTAATTGAATTGTCGTAGCAAAACATCCTGGATTGGCAACATTGGTTGCTTTTTTAATTTTTTCTCTATTCAATTCTGGCAAACCATAAACAAAGTTGCGAACTTCATGCTTTGAGCTTTGAGATAAACGAAAATCATTTGCCAGATCAATTACTTTAACCTTGTCGGCAATTTTATTTTCTGCGAGAAATTTCTTTGATTCACCATGACCCAAACAAAGAAAGATCACATCAACATCATCATTTAATTCACCAGAAAATTTCAACTCAGTATCACCAAGCAGATCCTGATGAACAGAATAGACAGGCTTGCCAGCATTGCTACGGCTATGAATAAAAGAAACAGATACACCCGGATGGTGGATCAACAAACGTATGAGTTCGCCACCCGTATAACCTGCTCCGCCGATTATGCCGACTTTAATTGCCATTATTGTCTTTGTTTACTGCGTTCCAAATTGAAGTTTGGTTGCCGAATATTTTTGAAAACCCTCTTACATCATCACCGGTAAATCCAGTATTCATTTCACCATATTTCCCAAACTTGCTGCTCATCAAGTCGTATTTACTTTCAATGCCTATAATTTGAAAGCGATATGGCATTAATTGTACAAATACATCTCCAGATACATTTTGTTGACTGTTTTCCAAAAATGCTTCAATATCCCTCATAACAGGATCCAATATTTGTCCTTCGTGCATCCAGTTACCATAAAACTGTGCCAATGTATCCTTCCATTGCAATTGCCATTTGGTCAACACATGTTTTTCCAATGCATGATGCGATTTTAATATTATCATCGGCGCTGCCGCTTCAAAACCTACACGACCTTTGATGCCAATGATCGTATCACCAACATGTATATCTCTTCCAATGCCGTAAGCTCCGGCAATTGATTGTAAATATTGAATTGCTTCTGATGGATGAGAAAACTTTTTATCATTCACGCCTTTCAACTCGCCTTTTTCAAAGTGAAGTTTTACTTCTTCGTTGCCTGTTTTAGTCACTTGAGTAGGCCATGCTTCTTCAGGTAACATGCCTTTGCTGTTCAATGTTTCTTTTCCACCAACACTTGTCCCCCACAATCCTTTATTGATAGAATACATCGCTTTTTCAAAATTCATCTCAATGCCTTTGCTCTTCAGATATTCGATCTCTTGTTCACGGCTTAGTTTCAGATCACGGATTGGAGTAATGATCTCTACACCGGGGATCATGATATGAAAGATCATATCAAATCTTACCTGGTCATTTCCTGCCCCGGTGCTGCCATGTGCTACGGCTTTCGCATCTAACTTTTTTACATGCTCGGCGATATGGAGAGCCTGGCTTAATCTTTCTGCAGAAACAGAAAGAGGATAGGTATTATTCTTTAAACAATTTCCAAAAATCAGGTACTTAATGATGCGGTCGTAGTAACCTTTTACTGCATCGACAGCAGTATGTGTTTTTACGCCAAGCTTATAAGCATGTGCTTCAATCTTTTTTAATTCATCTTCCGTAAGGCCGCCAGTGTTGACAATGATGCTATGCACCTCGTAACCCTTTTCTTCGGTGAGATATTTTACACAGTAGGTAGTATCGAGACCACCGCTAAAACCTAAAACTATTTTTTTGTCTGACATCTTCTTATTTGTTGAATAGAATTACTGAACGTACAAGAGTGCGACGCAACTTAAGCCAAATGGTAGCAATGTCGCCGGGCACATTGTTATATATTAAAAAAATATTGTAGAAACGATTTCTGTTGTGAACCACCATTATCACCATTTTCCTCTTTATTTTTTTTCAAAAATGGTTTTAATAGCTTCCATCGTTTGAATTGGAGTAATCGTTCGAGCCCCGTTTTATTTTCTTCAAAGAATTGTTTTGTTTCTTCCGGCTTGTAATGATCTTTTGGATCATACAGCATTGCTGTACACATACAATTCTTTCTATCCTTGCTCATGAGTATTTCATAATTCACGCAGCTTTTGCAACCGGCCCAGAAATCTTCATCCTGTGTAAGCTCAGAATAAGTTACAGGTTCGTAACCAAGTTCACTATTGATCTTCATTACAGCAAGACCTGTGGTCAAACCAAAGAGTTTTGCATCGGGATATTTTTCTCTTGAAAGATCGAAGATCCTTTTCTTGATCGCTTTTGCCACACCACTTTTTCTGAATGGCGGAGAAACAATGAGACCGCTGTTGGCTACATATTCGCCATGACTCCATGTTTCAATATAGCAAAAACCAACCCATGTGCCATCAGGAGTGAGAGCAATCACAGCTTTGCCTTCTTTCATTTTATCGGCCACATACTCAGGACTGCGTTTGGCAATACCGGTACCTCTTGCTTGTGCACTTTCGGCCATCTCATTAGTGATGGTCTCTGCATAATGTACATCATCAGGAGTGGCTACACGAATAATTATATTTTGATTGTCCAACTTAGAGATATTGATTTGATAAGGATGACCAATCCGATAATCAATGCGGGGTGCAGTTCACTGACAGGGACCATGGTGAGGGGCTCGTCCTGTCAGAATACACGTCGAGGTCGGGGAGAAAATGCAAACACATCAAAGCCTACTGTATATGCTATGACAGCATAAGTGGCATGGAATGCAAATTGTTTAGTATGTGTCAGAATGTTACGCATTTGTTTCTAACAAATTGTAAATTGAGTACAAATGTATAATAATAATTGTTTTAAATGTCGATTTTTTGGTTAAAAAAAATTAACTGCTATGGAGTCAACACGTACATTCGAATCAACTAAACCCAAAGGAACATCAGGGGTTAAACGGTTTATCAAGAGGTTTTTTATTGTTGCACTTCTTGCCCTCGCTGTGTTTATATTTTTCAGATACTATTATGTGTTTGGAGAAGGGGTGAAAGCCGGTCGACTGAATTATGCAGTAAGGAAAGGAAATATTTTTAAAACATATGAGGGAAAACTAATACAGGAAGGCTACAGGAGCACAACTGGTAACGTGATCCAGTCTTATGAATTTGAATTTTCAATAAACAATAAAAGAGTTTATGATATCCTTGCTGCTAACAGTGGTAAGCGTTTTGATCTTCACTATAAGGAATACCATGGAATAATACCCTGGCGCGGCAATACTAAATACATTGTAGACAGTGTCATTTCAATGCAGCCTTAACAACTTTCAGACGGCCTGTAATAGAAAAATTGCAGGTCGCTTATGAATATCTGGTTTGCTTTTCCGCCATTCAACTACAGTTTTTGTTATGATCAATTCCGTCGATCCAGTCAGGTCAGCAGCGATACAAACCTTTGTTAAAGGCTGGCAGACCAAAAGTAGAGCTTCCATCAACTGGTTATTACGGTAAGGTGTTTCGATAAAGATCTGTGTACAATTCTTCCTTGCTGATTCTGATTCCAATTCTTTTATGGCATTGTTTCGTTCAGGGTTTTTAATTGGTAAGTAACCTGCAAACTTAAATTGCTGTCCATTCATGCCACTTGCCATTAATGCAAGTAAGATGGAGTTTGGTCCCACCAATGGTTTTATTTCGATATTCAATTCCTGGGCGATTGCAATTAATTGCTGGCCGGGATCGGCAATGCCGGGGCAACCGGCTTCACTGATAATACCAATCGTTTTTTCTTCTTTTAATTTTTTTCTAAATGAATCAGTATTCGGATCATCATTGGTCATGGTGAACCATTCATAATTATCGATCACAATTTCTTTGTCAAGCTTTTTCAGATAACGCCGGGTTGTTCTTTCATTCTCTACAAACAATACCGTGCATTGTTTTACAATCTCCGTTATATAAGAAGGGATAGATCGCATACCTTCTTCATGAAGCAAACTGGGAATTAAATAGACAGTTGCAGCCACACTAATCGGTTTTTACTTTAATAACACTAAGACTGGAAGCAATGATGGCAAAAGCCGGGGCAAATATTATCACTGCATGCATTAAATAAAACACAATGCCATTGCCAATAGATAAGCCTTTATGCCGACCGGAATAAAAGATCGATTTCTGAAGGTTAAAATCATTTTTTGCTAAACCATAATCAAGCATAGAGAAACCATAATAGTAACATTCAACAATGATGGCAATAAGAGGGGTTATCCATCCTATAACCGGGATAAGAGATAGAAAGATGATACCAACCATATAAACAGTTTGCCAACCCGCATTGCGCAGTGCCAGTCTTATACTCCGTTTTGCATCAGGTAATATCTGCTTCAGGTTAAATCTATATTCCCTGTTGTCAATTATAGCTTCAGTTTTTTCACTCAGGTAGGCAAATACTGGTGATCCGATTATTAAAATGAGGTATTTAAATAAAGCGAAATAAAACAGGAATAATACCAGGCGCAACATGATACCGGCCATTACAAATATGAAAGCAAGGAATGGGTTACGTTCCTTTTGAAGCCAGGGTTCGATGCGTAATTGCTGACTTAACCAATTTACAGCGCCATTTGCTGATTGGGCAAACAATATCATAGCTACTATAAAAAGGAGTGTATAAATAATACCGGGAATGATGATCCATTTAACCATTTTATGCTGGCGGATAAACAGGTTTGCTTCTCCAAAAGATTGAAATGCTATGATGATTTCTTTCAGCAAGACATAAATTTGGGTAAATATAATGAGAACCACGATTATCAGGATTAATTATGGATTATGAGGAAACTAGGAATTGATTTTTATCAACGAGCCAATGTTTTACAAATAGCTAAAGAGCTACTTGGAAAAATTTTGGTGACAAAATGGAATGGTATCGAAACATCAGGTCGCATTGTTGAAGTGGAAGCTTACAATGGTATTATTGATAAAGCATCGCATGCTTCGGGCGGAAGAAGAACAAACCGAAATGAAGTAATGTATGGTAAAGGCGGCGTGGCTTATGTTTATTTGTGCTATGGCATTCATCATTTATTTAATGTGGTCACAAATGAAAAGGAAACACCACATGCAATTCTTATTCGGGCTTTGGAACCATTAAAAGGAATTGATACAATGCTGGAAAGAACCAATAAGAAACAATTAGATCATACATTAACAAGAGGCCCGGGAAATGTTTCAAAGGCTTTAGGAATTTCTTTCAAGCATCATACAGGTCACTCATTATTAAGCAAGGATCTTTTTTTAGCGGAAGATGATTTTATTTTAAATAAAAAAAGCCTGGCTGCTTCTCCAAGGATCGGCGTTGACTATGCAGGGGAAGATGCGAGCCTCCCTTACCGATTCTATATAAAAGGGAATCCTTTTGTGAGCGGAAAACCAAAATAGATTGTATTTTCCGTGATAAATTGATCTCTTGCAAAAACTTTCAAAACAACAATACAAATACCTTTCTTTATTAGCGGGCATTGCAATTGCCCTGTTTTTTTATTTTGTAAATCCTTTTTCTGTTGGAAAAAATGCCTGTATCGTTTTATCCATCGCGGTATTAATGATCACCTGGTGGGTAACGGAAGCTATGCCAATGCCGGTTGTTGCATTGCTGCCATTGATATTATTTCCAATCCTGCATATCAACGATATAAAATCAGTATCGGCAAATTATACTGATCCTGTAATCTTTCTTTTTATGGGCGGGTTCATGCTTGGTTTGGCAATTGAAAAATGGAACCTCCATCGTCGCATTGCGTTAGGCATTGTGAAGATCACTGGCACAAGCGGCAATCGGATAATATTGGGTTTTATTCTTGCAACAGGGTTCATCAGTATGTGGATCAGCAATACAGCAACTACGATGATGATGTTCCCGATCGCATTATCTGTTATTCATGTAATAAAAGAAGGGGGAGGGATTGGCAATCATCGTCATTTTAATCTTTCATTAATGTTATCGATTGCGTATGCTTCAAATTTCGGAGGGATCGGAACAATTATCGGCACACCTCCTAACGTTGCTTTTGTTGGCTATTTTGAAAAAACATACAAAACAAATATTGAGTTCGTTGACTGGATGATCTTGTGTGTTCCGATCGCATTATTGCTGATGATCACCTTATATTTTGTATTAACCAGAATTCTTTTTCCGAATCACATACGTTCTAATGATGCGGCCAGGAAATTTATATACGGAGAATATAATAGTCTTGGCCGTCTTTCAGTTGCTGAAAAAAGAGTGCTGATAGTTTTTTCTGCTACTGCATTGCTTTGGATATTCAAAGATCTTTTAAATCAATCACAGGACCTGGTGAAACTTGATGACAACATCATTGCTCTCATCGGTGCTGTCGCTTTATTTATTTTTCCTTCGGGTAGTATAAAACTTTCTGATAACCTCAATGAAATTGACGAACATGACTCTCATGGCAGCTTGTTAGAGTGGGGGGATACAAAAAAAATGGCGTGGGGAATATTATTACTCTTTGGCGGCGGATTAGCATTGGCAAGTGCATTGGAAAAAACCGGGCTAATAAAAAATTTGGGAGACTGGTTATCGCAATATGCCGGCGGAGGATTTACGCTTTTATTAATGGTAACCATTGTTTCTCTTTTTATAAGTGAAGTAATGAGCAATATTGCGCAGGTAATTGTTTTCTCACCTGTAGTTTGCAGCCTGGCCGATTCGGTTGGTATGAATCCATTGATACTTGGCATAGCAATGACCTTAGCCGCAAGTTGTGCCAGCATGATGCCGATGGGTACCCCACCCAATGCCATCGTATTTGCAAGCGGCCATATAAAGATCAAAGAAATGATGAAAGCAGGTTTTGTAATAAACCTCGTCGCCATTGTTTTAATAACACTCTTCTGTTGGTTCTTATTACCGTTATTAATTAAGGTATAACTACTGAGCTTTTCGAAGTTTCTTTGTGCCAATATGACGAAATGAAATTATTATCGCTGCTTTCATATACGGGGTATGATGTTTGACCTATATTATAGCTGTGTAGCACTATAAAGTGCTGTAACAAAATGCAGCGTTTTCAACTCAAATTTTATTATGAAAAAGACCATTGGTTTCCTGTCATTTGCTGCTGTTTTAACTATAATGTCTTGCAGACCTGCTGAGACTAAAAAAGAAGTCGTTATTGTTCCCGCCGCACCTGTAATAATAGTAAAAAACCCTCCTGAAAAGGGCACAACTGTCACTTTAGATAAAAATGGAGTAAAGGTGGAAGCTAAAAAAGTAGATGTAGTTATAAAAAATTAACAACGATCGTGGCTCTTTTTTTCCAGCCATCCATGCTATTATAATTTTACTATTTTAAATTTTTTTCTATAAATATTTCTTGCTTTACGTAGCTTGAGAATGTATGGACGAATTTAAGATCGTAATTTTTTTGATGGCTATCCTGATCAGCCTGACAGCGATCTTTAATAAAAGAAAGTTACCCTTTCCCATTTTGTTAGTAGCTGCAGGTTTGGTCATTGGTTTTGTACCACAATTGCCTAACCTTGCCTTGGAGCCCGATATCGTTTTTATTGTCATTCTTCCGCCTCTTTTATACGATGCAGCTGCTAAAACTTCCTGGCATGAATTCAGAACAGCGATACGACCTATATCTGCTTTAGCCATTACACTAGTTTTTTTTACAACTGTCGCTGTTGCGATAACAGCCCACTATCTTATTCCGGGTTTTAGCTGGCCATTGGCTTTTGTCTTAGGAGCTGTTGTTTCTCCACCTGATGCAGTAGCAGCCTCTGGTATTATAAAAGGCCTGGGGCTAAATAAAAAAGTGATCACGATATTAGAAGGTGAGAGTCTTGTGAACGATGCTTCTGCTCTGATTGCTTACCGGTATGCAGTAACAGCTGTAACAACAGGAACTTTTATATTCTGGAAAGCCGGTCTTCAATTCTTGTTAGTTGCCGGTGCAGGGATCATCATTGGAATTGTAGTCGGTTATTTGTTTGTACTGGCACATAAAAAAATTGAAAATAACGCTGTTGTTGAAACAAGTCTTACACTGCTTTCTCCTTACGTATCTTATTTAGCAGCGGAACAGTTCCATATGTCTGGTGTGCTTGCTGTAGTAACCACGGGGTTAGTTATATCATGGAGAGCACCAGAAGTTTTTGCTTACCATGCCAGGATGAGGATCAAAGGAGTATGGGAAACACTTGTTTTTTTGTTACATGGTTTTGTATTTATATTGATCGGCCTTCAACTTCCTTCTATTATTAAGGATCTTGGTAATTATCCTTTTTCACAAATACTCGGATATGGATTACTTATCAGTGCTGTTACTATTGTAGTTCGCATCATTTGGGTTTTTGCCGGTGTTTCCTCGCAAACTTTTTTTCAGAAAAAGATAAAGAGAACGGATGATCTATCTGCCAGTGAAAACCAGGATAGTACCTGGAAAAATGTATTGGTCGTTGCATGGACAGGGACAAGAGGCGTGATATCATTGGCGGCAGCGCTGGCATTACCATTGCTATTAGAAGATGGAACTCCTTTTCCTAAAAGACATTCCATCATATTTCTTGCCTTCGTTGTCATTTTTGTAACACTGGTAGTACAAGGACTATCGCTTCCGTTGCTTATACGCTGGCTAAAAATAAAACCACAAGACAATACCATTGAAGAAGAAAAAGAATTGCAATTATATCTTGCCAACAGTACGCTTAGTTTTATTGAGCAGGAATTTCCAATACAATTGGATGATAAATTACAGGAACAACTAAAAAAGAAATATGAACTGAAGATCAATGATCTCACAAAAGAAATTCGACTTCAGAAAAAAGCGAAACACAATGATGAAGAAATAAAAGCACCACCACCAAATGACCTGGTAAATGCCCAATTAGAGATCAGCAAGTTTAAAAGAGAGTTATTAGTGAAAATTCACAAAGAAGGAGAATTCAGTGATGCGGCTATCAAAAAGGTAGAACGGGAAATGGATATTGATGAACTAAAATTGGAACTGAAAGTTCCGAAAGAAGAATAACCACCAGTTATTACCAGTGGTTATAAGTTAAAAGTTCCATGGACTTGTAGCGGCTTTTAAATTCACAAATAAATACAGTGTATTGTACTTGTGAGAATCAATCTTTATACCCTTTTACATAAGTCTCTAATTCAAATAACGCAGCTTTTGACCTCAGAAGCGATTAGGGAAATAAATATTCTTATGCTTTTTCTTTCGCAGCTTTATTTTCTTCACCCTTTGTCCCACCTCTATGTGTTGCTTTAATAAGAGAGAATTTTATTTTCAAGCCAGCTATTTTCGTATTATCGCCATCGGGAAGCTGTTTTTCAACTGTATTCTTACGGGTATCCAATGCCTCATACAATACTTTTATTTCATCCCAGTCTTCACGACTATATTTATTTTTGTTTTCGTCCACCGTATTTACAAATTTCCTGTAGATGCTCAGTAAATTATCGGCAGTTGCAAAACCAAAACTCATATCAGAGCCGATCATGCCTTCTCCAAATAAGTTGTTTCTTAATGCTTGCCTGTAATCTGGTGCAGCACTTGTTTCGGTTTCTTTGATCTTTAATTCATAAGTGGTTTTCAATACAGCGTATTGTATTTTACTTTCATCCAGTTTTGCTTTATCAGAGGTTTCCAGCGTAGCCATTGTATTATCTGTTTTAGCTACTCTTACCCGGTATCCGTTATCAAGGTCAGACCAATAAGCCGCCGTATAAACCGGGGTGAGGTTTCCTATTGAATCTACATAACTGTTTAAATTCATTGCATCTTGTTGGGCTATTGTCTGAGAATTTTTGCATGCGATAAATCCAGTTATCACAAGAGCCGCAGTCACCACTAATTTAATTTGTTTCATTTTTCGATTTTATTTTGTTTGTTAAAAAATTCGGAACTGAAAGTTCCGAAAGAAGAATAACCACCAGTTTTTACCAGTGGTTATAAGTTTCAAGGGTAAATTATTTTATAAAAGAAAGCGCCTCTTATCTTACATACAATTCTAATTCAACTCTTCTATTTTGTCCTCTACCAGTTTCGTTTGCGTTTGAAGCAGCAGGTCTTGTTTTGCTATATCCGGTTGTTACGGTCCTGCTATTACCCACACCCTTACCCAATAGGTAAGATTTTACCACATCGGCACGGGTCTGAGAAATAGTAGTTGGATCTTTCTCAATTCCATCTGCATGGCCTCCTATTCTTAAATTATAGTCAGGATATTCTTTCAGGATATTTGCTACTTCATCCAGCATCGGAAAAAAACTAACTTTTAGTAATGCATTTCCTTTTTCAAAACTGATCTTGCGGGTAGCAAACTCTAATCTTTTTGGAATTTCTTTTTTTGCAAGTGGACACCCGTAGTTAGTTATATCACCTATCACTCCAGGACATTTATCGTCTGCATCCAATACACCATCTCCATCTGTATCTGCAGGGCATCCCATAGTATTTACTGCAACTCCCATTTTAGTATCCGGGCATTTATCGTCTGCATCCAGAATTCCATCTCTGTCGCTATCTGCCGGACATCCGTTTACATCTACTTTAATTCCCGTTTTAGTATCCGGGCATTTATCATTTGCATCCTGCACACCATCTTTATCTGTATCCGGACAACCCATGAACATATCAGATCCTTTTGCGTTGGGGCATTTGTCTTTTGAATCTTCTATGCCATCACCATCACTATCAGGACAACCTTCAAATCTTGTATCACCTGGAACATCCGGGCATAGATCATTATTATCACTTACACCGTCTTTGTCTTTATCCTGGCAGCCATTCATACCTGCAGTACCGGGTATAGAAGGACATTTATCTAAATAATCTGCTACCCCATCTTTATCAGTATCAACCGGGCAACCGGTACCATCTACCGCAACACCGGGAGGGGTAGAAGCACATTTATCTATTTTGTTTTTAACACCATCGCCATCACCATCTTTTTTCATATCAAATTTTGACGGTGATTTTGTTTGTGAATATACTGGCGAACACACAGCTACAAGGAGTATAACAGTAAATAGCCTTGCAATTTTTATAAAATACATAATATTAGTTTTAGTATTTGTGAAAAAATTAATAACCACAAAGGTTGGTGTATCTGTAATGGTAAGTGTTATATAACTAAAGGAATAACTTACATCATTCACATGTTTCGCTGTGTTAAGTTTGTAACCGGGTCCTATTTCATAGATTTTGCCACTATTTGATTTCAAATAGGGCAGCTTTTGACTAACAGTAATTTTTACAACAACAGGCGGGAATTTTTCTTGAAAATATCATGAGTTGCTACATTCTTGCCATATACCAGTTCAACTCTTTTTCTATTTTTTCGTGATGAAAAAAAGCAGTAATATTTTTTTGCAAACGAAGGAAAGCAGTTTCGCTTTTCACTACATAATCAAAAGCCCTGTGATGCATACAGCTGATCGCCACATCTATTTTGTCCTGTGAGGATAACATCACCACAGGGATATCCGGTTTTAATGCCTTTATTTTATCCAGCGTTTCTATACCATTCATTGCATTTTTATCAACGCCATTCAAATGATAATCTAAAATAATTACATCAGGGTTGTGAGATAAATTTTCCACGCAAAGTTCACCTGTTGCAAAAGTTTCAACAGTGAATTCCGTATGATGATGAAATTCAATTTCCAATGATTTCAGAAATAAAGCATCATCATCAACCAGGAACAGGTGTATTTTGTTTTCTTGTATCATGAACCAGCATTTTTAAGCGAATGAAATTCTTCTGTTAACTCTTTACATGCCTGTGTACAAACATTTTCAAGCTGTAAAACCATGTCATGTATTCCATCTGCCAATTGTTGTGAGTTTGCATAATCCTGAATTTTTTTTGCCATGTTTTCAAAATCTGTACTGATACCCATTATTGAAAATGAAGGGATCATTTTATGTACAGTTGCACGCAACGCACCCCAGTCTTTGTCCCTGAAACTTTTTTTCATTATAGTGATCAGGGGTGGAGTTTGCTCCAGGTAAAGTGAGATCATTTCCATCATCAGTTTCGGGTCAGATTTGGTTCGGCGGACCAGGTAAGCCAGGTCAGTATATTTTATTTTTTCACTTTGAGCGGTTTCATTTCCTTTATCGTCAGAATATTTTATCATCGCAGGCTTTCTTACTAACCCGATTATTTTACTATACAAAATTCTCTCATCAACTGGCTTTGCGATATAATCATTCATGCCAACGGCTTTGCATTTTGCCAGGTCAACAGTGGTAACATCAGCCGTTAAAGCAATAATGGGGATCTTAGAATTCATTTTTTTGCGAATGAACTCTGTTGCCTCAAATCCGTTCATTTCTGGCATCTGCAGATCCATTAAAATAATATCATACGATTTAATTGTTCCGTCGGCGCTTTTTTGAGATAATTTTTCGATCGCTATCTTCCCATTGGCAGCAATATCATGTTCAAATCCGAAATCATCCAGCAATGTTTTCATCAGTAGCTGGTTGAGGGTAATATCTTCAACCACCAATACTTTAATATTTTTAATTTTCGGATCCAGTTCAAGTATTTCTGCTTCTGCTTCCACTTCAGCATTCGTTTTTTGAAAATCTAAAGTGAAACTGAAAACTGAGCCCTCATCAATTTTACTTTTTACCCGGATGCTTCCACCCTGTGGTTCTAGTAACTGTTTAACAATTGAAAGGCCTAACCCCGTTCCTCCATACAATCTTGATGTATGGCTGGAGGCTTGCTGAAAATTTTCAAAGATCTTTTCTATTTTATCTGCTGCTATTCCGATTCCAGTATCGGTCACTGCAAATTCGATCGTGACTTTCTGTTCATCTTCATGAATTAAATTAACGCTTACGGTAATTTTTCCTTTTGATGTAAACTTTACTGCATTACTTATCAGATTTAAAATGATCTGGTGCAAACGCACAGAATCACCCAACAACACTTCAGGGATACTATTATCATATTCCTTTACAAGCTCTAAATTCTTTTCCTGGATCTTTGGTTCAAACATGTGAAGCATGGCCGATATGGACATGGCCAGTTTGAAGGGTGTTTGTTCAAAAGTCATTTTTCCTGCATCTACTTTTGCCAGGTCGAGTATATCATTGATCAACACGATCAATGCATCACCACTTAGTTTGATGGCGGTTAAATATTCTTTTTGCTTTGCAGACAGATCAGTTTTCAACAACACTTTCGTAAAACCGATGATCGCATTCATGGGTGTACGGATCTCATGACTCATGTTTGACAAAAACTGCTGTTTTGCTTTCACCGCATCTTCCGCTATCCCTGTAGCAGTTTCGGCTTTACCTTTTGCTTCTTCAGCAATTAATGTTGCCAGCTCAGCAAACACTTTTGCTTCTATTAATTCTTTTTCATTTCTTTTTTGTTCTGTAATATCTCTTGCCACTACGACTGCACCCAGGACACCTCCCTGTTCATCTTTATAAACGGAGCCGTTAAATAGCACATCTGTTAGTTTATGATCTTTTATAGTTAATGGGTAGTCTGCTACAAATCCTTTTGCAAACACTTCCTGGTAAACTTCACGGGCCTTTTGTGGTTCAGTAAAATAGTCGAAGAAGTCAGTGCCAGTCAGTTTTTCGCGGGTCATACCTGTAATACTTGCCATCGCTTCATTCATGTCAGTGATCTTACCTTCAGTGCTGATAGTTACGAGGGGGTCCAGGCTGGCTTCTATCAAACTTCTGGCATATTGAGATTTCTGTGTGTTCGTAGTTTCCACTTTATTTTTTTAAGGTTTTGCTTTTATCAATGCCATTTGCTCCGGGAGTCATCGGGATCCCGATGTCTTCAATCGAACTTCGCCTTCTATCTTTTAATTGTCTGAAATGCGAAGGAGTGAGCCCTGTAACTTTTTTAAATTGATTGGATAAATGAGCAACACTGCTGTAATTCATCTTCCATGCGATCTCTGTAATGTTTAACTCATCATAAATGATCAATTCTTTTATCCGCTCAATTTTATGGGCAATGATGAATTGCTCGATCGAGATTCCCTGGACCTCGGAAAACAAATTTGCCAGGTACGTATAATTGTGGCTTAATTTTTCACTCAAATGATCAGAGAAATTTATTTTAATGTTTTCATCTGAATGATGAACCATTTCAATAACTGCAGTTTTAATTTTTTCGATCAGTATTGCCCTTTTGTCGTCCATTAATTCAAATCCTGAGATCAACAATGCGGCTTTCATTTGCTCACGTTGTTCTGCAGAAATATTTTCCATGATCTCTACCTCGCCCAGATCAACGACGATAAAATGCAGCCCAAGCTTTCTCAGCTCCTCTTTCACCGCTATTTTACAGCGGTTGCTTATCATGTGTTTAATGAATATTTTCAAATAGCTCCACCTTTTATACCGGGACTGCTAAAGGTGAGTCATTTTGTCCGGGAGATGTTATATAATACTTCAAATAAGTTACACAATTCACACATTAATTGAATTCAGGTGAATTAGTGCTGGTTAAGTGCAGCGTTTTTTACTAAAGATGACTTTTTGCTAACGAACTCTAAAAATTTCACCAGGTGAGTATTGAATGAAGTGGCATTCTCGAGATTGCTTAGATGACCTGCCTGTTGAATAATTTCCAGTTTTGAATTCGCTATCTTTTCATGCATCTGCTGCGCGGCGGCAATTGGGGTTATTTTATCTTCTTTGCCAACCATGATAAGTACGGGAATATTTATTTCCGATAATTGGGTGCAGGTCTCTTTACGTTCTGCCAAAGCATGCAGCGTATTACAAAGTGACTGTTTCGGAGTACTTACGATCATCTCCTTCACTGCAGCAATTTCATTTTTCTTTTTTGTGAAAGATCCAGGTGAAAAAAGTTTTGATATACTTTCATCAGCATACTGTTCTACTCCTTTTTCTTTAATTCGGATAATTGCGTTACACCTGTTTTCTTTTATTTCGGGTGTATCAGCTATACATTGTGTATCATTTAAAATAAGCCCATCAAAACGATCCGGATATTTTAAAACTGCATTTAATGCAATGTATCCGCCCAGGGATAAGCCACACAAGATTGATTTTTCAATCCCTAATTTTTCCATGAGACGGAGAAGGTCGTTAACAAAAAGTTCAATAAAGAATTCATCCATACCGGGATCAGAATTTCCATGTCCGCGGATATCATACGCTATCACTCTGTAATTCTCCTTTAATGATTCTACCTGTATGTCCCACATGGATTTATTTAACGGGAATCCATGGATGAAGATGATAATAGGCGCATCATCGGGTCCATGATCACTGTAGCTGACAGTAAGATTATTAACAGGTGTGCTGATATTATTACCAATAAGACGCATGATTTTATTTTTGAGGAATAATTAATGTATACTATGCAAAGTTGACCACTCGTTCAGGAAGAGGTGTTACATAGTTTTTAAAATTAATTACATGATTCATACATTTAAGAAGAATAAATTTCGACCAGGCTTATAAACCATCTGGTACTTTTTTTACAGGAATTACCAGCGTGGCGTTTTTTATTGAATCAGCTGTATTTTTAAGTTGTTGTTTTTTCCATTTTTCTTCTTCCTTTTTTAATTCCGCAGCTCTTTTAGCATCTGCCTTTTTCTTTTTGTTAAAAAAACCTTTTAATAGAAAATTACTTTTTGCTGCTTCCATATTTTCATTTAACCCTTTTGTGGCTCCCTGTATATTACGCATGGTAGTGTCAAGGGATTCACTCAATCCTCCACTATTAAGTTTTGCAGTAAACACAGCAAACTCATTGGAAGCTGTTTGCAGGTTGACAAGTGTACTTTGCAGGCTATTGGAGAATTTTTCATCACTGATCAGTTTTGACAGGGCACCGTTTCCTGTATTCATCTTAGTGGTAAATTCTGCAAGCTGTGCTGTAATAATGCCCGCATTGTCGACACTTGTTTTTGCACTCAGCATTACATCCTCCATTTCAATTGCATTTTTTGTCAGGATAATATCTCCGTTATTTACCGGGCTTTTATCGGATGTGCCGGGAGAAATAGTTAATACTTTGTCACCCATCAGCCCATCGGAGCCAATGCTTGCCATTGCATCTTTTTTAATGAATTCCTGGTATTTTTTTCTGATCACAAGGTCCACCATTACAGAAGTGTCCGTTAATAATTCTACTTCATTTACATTGCCAATATTTATACCCGAAAAACGAACATTGTTTCCCACTTTCAAACCACTCACTGTTTTGAACATTGCTTTTAAGTGAAAGGTATTTCCAAATATATTTTTTTGCTTGCCAACAAAATAAATAGTTGAAACAAACACCACTAACCCTAGTATTACAAAGATTCCCAATTTCCATGTGAACCCTGATTCTTTACGCATAACTTAATTTTTTATAAATGATCAAATAAAAAAAGAACGAACCCATGGATCGTTGCTTTTCTCCAATGCTTCATAACTGCCTTCTGCTACCATCACTCCATCTTTTAGGATCACCAATCTGTCTCCGGTAAGCTTTGCACAAGCCATATCATGAGTTATGATGATCGAGGTTGTTTTATATTTTTTTTGAATGTGCAATATCAATTCACTTATTTCCCTGGAAGTGATAGTATCTAACCCGGTAGTTGGTTCGTCATAAAGTATGATCTCAGGACGTAATATAAGTGTACGTGCCAACCCGATCCTCTTGCGCATACCACCTGATAATTCCGAAGGCATTTTATCAATTGCTTCTTTTAGCCCCACACTTTCCAATGCTTCATTTACTGATTGCTCTGCTTCTTTGCTCGTTAATTTTTTCGAATGACGTTTTAGAGGAAATAAAAGATTTTCTCTTACGGTCATTGAATCATACAGCGCCGAATTTTGAAAAAGAAAACCAATCCTGACTCTTATTGCATTTAGTTGTTGGTTATTCAGGTTGACAATATCCGTATCAAACACTTTTAATTCGCCTCTGTCGGCAACAACTAATCCCACCAGGCATTTTATTAATACTGATTTACCAGATCCTGACTTCCCTAATACTACCAGGTTCTCACCTTTGTTTACAGTAAGATCTACCCCTTTTAGTATATCTGTATTTTTTCCAAATGATTTATACAGGCCTTTTATATTTATCACAGGCCCGGCTTTAGTATTTATTTCAGGGTTTAAGTGATCAGCAACCGTTTGCTTTATTGTATTTGTTTCTACTTGTATCATTTTATTTCAGAAAAAAAGATCAGTTAATTGTACAGCCATCATATCTATAATAAATATTGCAAGGGATGCTGTTACTACTGCAGAGTTGGCAGCCTTGCCCACACTTTCAGTCCCATTGGCTGCAGTAAATCCTTTGTAGCAGCCAATCAAACCAATGAAAAATCCAAAGAAAAAAGTTTTAATAGTGGCAGGTACAATATCTAAAAAGTCAAGTGAGGACAGTACCTGTGAAAAGTAACGGTACATGGTCACATCACTATGAATATTAACCCCAACATAACCGCCTAAAATTCCAATGCCATCTGCGAATACAACTAAAAGAGGGACCATGAGTGTAGTAGCCAGTACTCTTGTAACTACTAAATATTTATACGGGTTAATGGCAGAAACTTCCATTGCATCTATTTGCTCGGTTACTTTCATGGAACCTAATTCAGCGCCGATACCGGAAGAAATTTTTCCTGCACAGATCAATGCTGTGATCACAGGAGCAATTTCACGTATCAATGAAAGTGCAACCATACCAGGCAACCAGGACTCTGCACCAAACTCTGCCAATGTAGGGCGTGACTGAATAGTTAGCACCAATCCCATAATAAAACCGGTAATTGCCACTAACGGCATGGACTTATATCCTATGATATAGCATTGCCGTATAAATTCTTTTATTTCATAAGGCGGTTTAATAGCTTCCCTAAAAAACCGTGCAATAAATAATATAGCATTACCGGCTTCTGCAAAACCGTTCTTTAAATTAATAACCAATTTTTATTTTTTTAGCGGTTTCAATATTTAACCGGAATAGTTGAAAAGAAGGATAGATGATATAATGAGAAACAGAACTCCAAAAACCAGTGCGATAATAAAGCCAGGGTAAGTAAATCGTTTCATATTTTTTAAATTTGACCTATAAATGATCTTCAATTGTCTATGTAAGAAATGAATTGCGTTCCTTTTTACTAATGACAATTATGATATATACTAGTATAAGCATTCCAATTGTGGCAAGAGTTACCCCCACAAATACAGGAGTTATTTTCAATGCTATGATTAAAGCTTGCATAATGTGTTCAGTTTTTTTAAATTATAGATTCACAATATTTCAAATATTTCACAAAACCTTCTCTTCTGACTCTTTGAAACAGTTTTTTTGATTAGCCACTATTAACTCAACCGAAATAGCTGAATAAAAGAATAAATGCTGAAATCAGTAAAAAAGTTGAAAAGAACAGAGGAACAATAAAGCCAGCGTAAGTATATCGTTGTTTCATAATTTTATTTTAATCTGCGGTTATATAACAAACTAAAGGTCTGCTACCTGTTAAGTATAATTGTTATACAATCATTGAAATAAGTTACATCATTCATATATACTTACTTAAACCTGTGAATCTTACAACAATCTTTTTTAATTGTATAACACTGATGTGAACAAAGAGAATCACCTTCGTTGATCGTTTTTGACATGGTATTACTTGATAAGCCCTTTTGCGGCTTTTGCAACTACTGCATGTTTCTTATCTATAAAATTTTCAAATGAAAAAAATAGTTACTTTCTTTTTGGTTGTTTTTGTTTTTATCAGTTGCGCAGAAAACGTGGTAACGGGTCGTAAACAATTGAGCCTGGTTTCGGAACCGGAATTACAATCAATGGCTAAAGAAGAATACCAGACTTTTTTAAATGCCAATAGTGTTGTTAACGCAACCACCAATAAAGACGCTGAAATGGTTCGCCGCGTGGGATCTCGTATTGCTGCTGCTATTAAAACTTATTATGATGGTAAAGGACAAACGTCGATCCTGGAAGGATATCAATGGGTATTTAACCTGGTAGATAATAAAGAGGCAAACGCATGGTGCATGCCCGGCGGAAAAGTAGTAGTGTACACCGGTTTATTACCCATTACAAGAAATGAAGCTGCGTTGGCTGTTGTATTAGGACATGAAATTGCCCACGCAGTTGCACAACACGGCAGCGAAAGAATGAGCCAGGCTTTATTGCAGCAGTTGGGTGGTGTTGCACTACAGGTAGCCGTGTCAAGTAAGCCTGCTGAAACACAAGAACTTTTCATGACAGCTTATGGTATTGGAAGCACTGTAGGAGGAACATTACCTTTTTCACGCAAAGAAGAAACAGAAGCTGATAAATTCGGACTATATTTTTCAGCTATGGCAGGTTATAATCCACAGGAAGCAATTCCATTCTGGGAAAGAATGGCTGCAGCCGGCGGAGCAAAACCACCTGCGTTTTTAAGTAGTCATCCCTCTGACGAAACAAGAATTGCAAATATAAAATCATATATGCCGCAGGCATTACAGTTTTACAATCCTGTAAGAAATTAACTAACCGGATCATATAGCGGTTAGCGCCATTCTTTATTTTTTACTTTCTACTTAATGCAACAAATGTCTTATTCGTTATGATGCGTCTTCGATGGAATTCAAAGAACAGAGAGAAAAGAAAAAAATTTATTAATAAAAAAAAGATACTGTATTAACAATTTAAACAAGCATTATGAAAACATTTAAAATTTTAGTCGCCAGTTTTTTAGTAGTCGCCATTTTTTCTGCAGGATGTAAAACAATGAATAAGACACAAAAAGGAGCTGTAATAGGAACAGCTGGTGGCGCAGCTGCAGGTGCAGTTATTGGTAAAGCAGCAGGTAATACAGCGATGGGTGCTATTATTGGAGCTGTTGCTGGTGGAGTGACCGGAGCCGTTATCGGGCGCAAAATGGATAAGCAGGCAGAAGAAATGAAAAAGGAAATTCCGGATGCAGAAGTAGTTAGGGTAGGAGAAGGGATCGTCATAGAGTTTAACAGTAAGATATTATTTGGCTTTGATCAATCCGGTCTTACAACTGATGCCCGTACTAACTTAAGTAAATTACTAGCCATTTTGCAAAAATACCCGGACACAAACATAGAGGTACAGGGACACACAGACAGTAAAGGAACTACTCGTTACAATCAGAAATTATCAGAAGAAAGAGCTTCCACTGTTTCCTATTATTTATCCGGAAATGGGATCACTACTTCACGACTCACTATTATTGGATTTGGTGAAACGCTGCCCAGGTATACCAATGACACAGATGACGGCCAATCACAAAATCGCCGGGTGGATTTCGTTATTTCCGCCAATGAAAAGATGAAAGCAGAGGCTGCGAAAGAAGCAGAAAAGAATGGTGGTAAATAATAAAAGACCACCTGTCATTTATCAAATGAGTTTTAAAACAAAATTTTTATAAGAATAGATCAAACAAAATAAAATGAAAAAAAGAATCAGTTTAATTGCAGTAATGGTTTTAGGAACAATTTTTTCGCAGGCGCAGCAAAAAACATCTCATGCAGGTGGTACAAGTTTTGGTCTTCGTGCAGGAGTAAACTTTCAGAATATTAATGGCAAGGATGAAAATGACGAGAAATTAAAAAATGATATGTTGACCGGCTTTAATATCGGCATCAATGCAGAAATTCCGGTGGGAATTGATTTTTATTTTCAACCAGGGTTGCTTTATTCTATAAAGGGAGCAAAAAGTGAAGATGTTATTCTTGGACAATCTTTTAATACAACTATAAAAATTTCATACCTGGAATTACCTCTTAATTTTCTTTACAAACCAATGCTGGGAAAGGGACACCTGTTATTGGGGTTTGGTCCTTATGTCGCATTTGGTATCGGTGGTAAGGCAACATATGAAGGAGGCGGATCCAGCCTAACCGAAAAAATAAAGTTTCAAAAAACAGTGAAGAGTTCCGATCCGGATGATGTAGTTTATATCAAGCCGATGGATGCAGGAGCTAACATGCTGGTAGGTTATGAATTTGGCAATAGAGTTTCTTTTCAATTAAATACACAATTGGGTCTTACTAAGATCAACCCGGAATATGAAGGTTCATCCAATGATAAAACATCCGCCAAAAACACTGGCTTTGGCTTTTCTTTAGGTTACAGGTTTTAAAAATAATAGTATGAAAAAGTTTTTTTTATTAAGTACCGGGTTCATTTTTAGTTTAACGATGATCGGCCAGGGAAACAGTGATAACGGAAAAGGAAATGATAAATCAAAGAACGAAAAATCTGCGAAGCAGGGAAGTAGTGAACAAAAAGCGAAAGAGGCAAATGAAAAGAAACAGCAAGAGGAGCATAATAAAAAAGTCTGGGCTGGTACTTCAGATAAGAACGGCAAAGCCCCGATGGCTTCTAAAAACCAACCGACCAAAGTAAGCGCTGCATTTCAAAGAGATTATCCTAATGCAGTCAATGTTAGCTGGAGTAAATACCGTGGTGATTGGACAGCAACCTTTGGAAATGGATGGTACAGGTCAACAGCAGTGTACCATGCAAATGGCGAAAGAAGGGATACAAGAACACCGGTAACAAGAAATGAAATGCCAGTAAATGTTATAGATGCTATTTTTAAAAGCAACCCCAATACAAGGCTGGATGATGTTATAAAAATTGAGGTGCCAAATGTTGTAAAAGATATATTCCGGGTCAAAGACATATTAGGAGGGAAACCAACATATTTCTATTATAGGAGTGACGGGCAGCTGGTAAAGTATAATTATTGATTTTGGAGATCAAAGAATTTGAACCGCCCGACTTGATCAGGGCGGTTTTTTTCATTTAGTGATATGAAATGGTTAATGGACCCGCAAAGAGACCTGGTATGGAAAAATTAAGGTAAATTCAAGGTGGTTTTGCCGGCAGCCTCAGGAATCATGACTCATTATCTGGAATTAAAAATCGGAATCATTTAATAACAAAACAGATCTTTTGAAATTATATATTAAAAACATGGTTTGTATCCGCTGCAAAATGGTAGTAAAAGCGGAACTCGAAAAATTAGGGTTGCATTATATTGTTGTGGAATTAGGCGAAGCTGAGATCATGGAAGAAATTTCAGCTGAGCAGCATGATCAGTTCAAAGTGGCGTTGCTGAAGTCGGGTCTTGAATTATTGGATGACAAGAAAAGTGTGTTGATCCAAAAGATAAAAAATGTTATTATTGAATTGATCCATTATTCAGAAGAACCTTTGGCGATCAATTTTTCTGATCATTTAAGCCAGAAGTTAAACCACAATTATACTTACCTCGCTAATCTTTTTTCAGAAGTTCAGGGTACTACAATTGAAAAATTCATTATTGCACATAAAATTGAACGGGTAAAAGAATTACTGGTTTATAATGAACTTAATCTTACTGAAATTGCTTACCTCATGCATTACAGCAGTGTGGCGCATCTTTCCGCCCAGTTCAAGAAAATCACCGGCCTTACTCCATCACACTTCAAACAGCTTCGTGAGAAAAGATTGACGATGCTTGAAAACCTGTGAATGATGTAACATTCTCCTTTAGTCTTGTAACAGTTATGAATGTAAGCGACCCCATCTTTATACAAATAGCATAAAATCCTTTTATGGCACTCTTTCAATATTTACCTTTTATTATGATAGCATTATTAATAGCCGGGGATAATTTTAATACTTAACCTTCCGGGAAGTTTTTTTTAGTCTCGCATTTCGACCAGAGAAAAATCAAACGTTGAAATGTATAGGTTACACATAAGCGATTTTTTATGGCGTTGGTTTTGACCTACAGTCCCTGTTTTACCGGGACTGTTCTTTTGTAGTTCTTATTTTTTACTGTACATATGAATAATGTAAATTTTTTATTCAATTCTGTAACAGTCACAAGGTAAAAGACATCCATCTTTACAATAGTTTATTTATAAAAATTAAAATCAAAATAAAATGACAACCATTATCGAATTAAAAGGAAACTGGAATGAGCAAAAAGGAAAACTCAAGCAGAAATTTGCAACACTCACAGATAATGATCTGTTGTTTTTAGATGGTAAGAAAGACGAGATGCTTGGAAAGCTCCAGGCTAAATTGGGAAAAACCAAAGAAGAACTGCATAAAATAATTGGAGCTCTGTAAATCGTATTTAGCAAAGGAGATCAAATCTTAAAATACAAATTCATGAATAATTTATTGTACATCGTTGCTGTTATCCTTATCATTGGTTGGCTGCTTGGGTATTTTGCATTTCATGCAGGCGGTATCATTCATGTGCTGCTTGTTATTGCGGTAATAGTTATATTAGTGCGGGTTATCCAGGGAAAGAAGATTTTGTAGAATTTACCAGTGTAATGAAATGTGTGAATTATATAAGATAAACATAAAATCGTATAATAATCACCGCGAACCAGCTACTTATCTTTAATATAGCAATATAGCGTTTAGCGGATAAAATTAAAGGGCTGGATTTTTATCCTGGCCCTTTTTATTCTACTTAATACTTTGTCTTATTCTTAAAGTTAAATGTGAGAAAGATCACCTCGGCCGTTGGAAATAATAAAAAGCATCAATAACAGCATCTTTATGAAAGATCAGGATAAAAAAGCAGATAGTTCAGAGCTGGAGAAATCAAAAGCACATATCATCGTTGAAATTATTGAGTATATGACAAATTCTGTAGTGATCAAAACGATCATCAAAAAGTCCACCGGCAATATAAGCGTAATGTCTTTTGACAGTGGCGAAGGGTTAACAGAGAAGACCTCCCCATTTGACACATTTGTACAGATCCTTGAAGGCAAGGCGGAGATCGTTATTGATAAAGAATCAAATTTACTCGAGTCGGGCCAGGGAATAATAATACCTGCACATTCGCCAAATTTCATAAAGCCAAACGGCCGGTTTAAAATGATCTCAACCATTATTAAAAGCGGTTATGACTAATCATCTTTTTTCAAGTCTATGCAAATTCTAGATCTTCGGCAATAGGGTTAGACTAAAATTTAAAGCCACAACTTATCCCAAACAACCCAACTGCTTTTTCTTCATCTAAGCTCATGTCACTTTGGAGGTTCATTTTATATCCAATGCTTGCGGTTGGGGTAATAAAGAACATATCATTAATAAGGATCATATAACCTGTTTGTAAAGAAGGAATGAAGATCATGGAAGTACGGGGTTCAATATTGAGTGTTAGTGTTTCCAGCCCTACTTTATAAGTAAACAGATCTGCTTTTGCTCCAATAAAAAAGCGATGTGGTCTTAGACCTGTATAATAACGATAGCCCAATCCACCACCCAGTCCGCCATTATTTATATTATAATAAAAAGCAGCCGTCGGATCGCCTGCCATATAATAACCGATCGTGGCATGAAAGGAATGATGAAGTCTTGCATTTGTAGCTAAATGAAGCCCAATGAATTTTCCGTCTTTATACCATTGAAATTCGGCACCCACATCTGCGGTATTATAACCAACATCCATCTGTGCATTCGAGGTAATAAATAGAAATACAAGAAAAAAAGAGGTGGCTACTTTTTTCATGGGTTGAATTTGCGAACAAGATAAAAATTTATTGCACAAAATAAAAGCGTCGCAAATTGCAACGCTTTTATAAAAAATTATTGTGCTGAATCAGAATTTCGGACAGTTAAGTTTTTTAAGATCCCTGTCAACCGGTTTCTTTATATATATAACAGAAAGCTCAAATCCGCCACGCATATTAGATGCCGGCTGCAGGCTCGAAATGTTTACATCATAAGAAGCCCCGATCATGACGTCGCCAAACTCCAACCCGACATAGGGAATGACTGCATCCGTAACATTATTGAATCTTGCCCATGCCCCCATATAAACATTTACCGGGTTTTCCTCATCATAATTAAGGTTCAATGCATAGGCGCCGCCAAACATCAGGTTGTTAGCATTTGCCTGGAAACTATAATTAGCGCTAAAATGAAAGGCATTATACTGATTGGTTGGCATTTTACCACCAGCTTGCAAAGTCGTTCTTGAATTCAAATAAAACTCGCCACCCTGGAAAGTTTCTTTCGGACGATTGATATGATACATAGAAGCGCCGAGATAAAAACTATTATAACCATTGGTACTTCCATTATATAATATACCGGCATTGATATCCATATATTTTACCTGCAGATCACTTTGAGTAAATATTTCACTGGTGTTACCGGTAAATCCAAGTGCGGTCAACTCATCTTCAAAATCAAGCATACTTACATTAAGGCTTTTATCTGTGTACGATCCCTGAAACCCGACACCAATTTGGTGATAACCATTTTCATCAAGTCCTTTATGATAAGCAGTAGAAAGTGAAAACTGGTTGGTACGTAATGCACCATTGCCATTTTGATCATTCATAAATAATACGCCAAAACCCCAACGATCAATTTCAGGTAAATTATTTCTCAGTAAATGAAAATCTGCGGAACCGGTTTTAGTAACAAAAGCATTGTTTATGGAAGGCCACTGGTTTCTGTAATTACCGGCAACACGAAAATTACCATCGAACTTACCCGTCAAAGCAGGATTTAAAGTAAGCGGCGAAGCGAAAAATTGTGAAAAATTAGGATCCTGTGCTAAGGCGACAGAAGCAATACCTGAAAAGAACAATAGGGTTAAGAAGAGTTTCTTCATTATAAATGAATAGGAAAGTAAATGTACATTTTTTTAGAGACGTTTAAAACTTAAAATTAGCTGCTTTTAAGACTGACTTTTAGAGCCATAGGCAAGGTCGCCGGCATCACCCAAACCCGGTACAATATAGCCTTTGGCAGTTAGTTCCTCATCAATATCGCCACACCAGATCGTAACCGCAGGAGCTTCTCTTTTTACATATTCTATTCCAACAGTACAGGCAATGGCGCAAACAACATGTATTTCTCTTGGCGGGCCTTCTTCTTTTAAAAAGTGAATTGTTTTTACAAGTGAGGCACCAGTAGCCAGCATCGGGTCAGAAATTATAAGGATCCTGTCTTCAAGATCAGGGCAACTCATATATTCAAGGCTGATCTCAAATGTGCCATCTTTTTCATGTTTGCGATAAGCAGCTGCAAAGGCATTATCTGCTTTATCAAAATAATTAAGCAAGCCATTATGCATAGGTAAACCGGCACGAAGAATAGTTGCGAGTACAGGCTGATCTTTTAAAACTTTACTAGTAGCAGTTCCCAGTGGAGTTTCAACTTCCGTTTCTACAAAAGGTAAGACTTTGCTTATCTCGTAAGCTGCTACTTCGGCAATACGTTCAAGATTATGGCGAAATCGCATCCTGTCTTGCTGAATTTCCAGATCACGCAATTCACTTACCCAATTGCTGACAAGAGAATGTTGGTCGCTTAAGTTTACAATCACGTTGATGGGATTTGGTGCAACAAATCTAAAATCTTATTCCGATATTTATCGGAACTGCAAACTAAATTAAAATCAGATGGTTTATCGTTCATTAGGTGTTTTATTTTCTGATTCCGGCTATTCGGTAGTCTTTTCTGAGTTTCATGAAAATGCCGGGGCATGGACATTTACAATAAAAGCAAATAATTCATACCCCTCAGGAAACAGTATTTCATTAATTGAAAAATTTATTGAAGAAAATAATTTACAATACCAGGTTGCACTGATCACTGTGCATGCGGAATCACCCGGCGCATTATTTAGCGGTGCTTCTATTGCTGCAGCAATCGGGTTGCCTGTCATCACAGATCTTACAGCACTTGATGTAGCGCTTGGTGGAAATGGAGAATTTTATAAAACAGCTTCAGAAAAGCTGGGAATTAAAGAAGAAAATCTAAGTGAGTTAAATAAAACTATATGTGTGGCTTTTATGGGCATTCTTCGCTGGCGGGAAGAATATAATTTTTTATCTTCCGTTACCGGCGCAAAGCGTAGCAGTATTGGGGGTGCAATTTGGCTTGGTCAGGAAGGATGATGATAAATATCAGTTCTAATTCCGGTTAACAATTATAAATTACATACATAGCTCAACTATGGAAGCAATAAATAAAAAAGGAATTTCTGCGGCTCCAACAAATGGGGCTGACAAATTGCTTCCAGCATTAGAAGAGGAAAAATTGCGATTCAAAAAAATTCAAAGCTGTTTTGCAGAGCAGTTTGATAAAGTATTTCCGGATAAACTGGCGCCCAAAACTGTAGTGATCATACCCTCACTAACTATGGACCAGGAAATACTTTCCAAGATCCAGGGAATAACTCACTACGAAGAACGATTGCTATGCTTTTTGCTGTTGCTACGTATGCCGCGTACTCATGTTGTTTATGTAACAAGTATGCCGATCGACCCGGTTATCATAGACTATTATTTGCATTTACTTCCCGGCATCACCGGTCATCATTCACAAAAAAGATTACACCTGTTGAGTTGTTACGATTCATCAGGCAGGTCGTTAACTGAAAAAATTCTTGAAAGGCCAAGATTGATCGAAAGGATAAAGCAATCCATTCCTGATAATCATATTGCACACATGGCTTGTTTTAATGTTACGGAGAAAGAAAGAAAATTATCTGTAGAACTGGGGATACCTATTTATGGTTGTGATCCCGATCTTTTTAGCCTTGGGAATAAAAGCAATGGTCGTAAAATTTTTAAAGCATGTGGCTTAAATGTGCCGGCAGGATTTGAAGATCTTTATACAGAAAAGGAGATAATAAATTCTTTAATTGAACTAAAAAAACAAAATCCTTCATTACGAAAAGCCGTTGTAAAACTAAATGATGGTTTCTCCGGTGATGGTAATGCGATCTTTTCTTATGAGGGCATAAAAGAAAAAGACGATCTAAGTGATAAAATAAATACCGATCTCTATGCAAGATTGAAAACTGTTGCTACCGATCTTGAGTTAAAAGAATTTCTTGCAAAGTTTAAAGCGATGGGAGGTATAGTGGAAGAGTTTGTGGATGGTGAGATCAAGACATCACCGTCAGTGCAATGCCGCGTAAATCCCAAAGGCAAATGTGTTATTATTTCAACGCATGACCAGGAACTGGGTGGTGAAAGCGGCCAGGTATTTCTTGGCGCTTATTTCCCTGCGAACCCGGAATATGCAATTGAGTTGGGAAAAATGGGCTTGAAAGTAGCTGAAGCATTGCGTGATAAAGGAGTGCTGGGAAGATTTGCTGTTGATTTTATTTCTGTAAAAAATAAAAATGGATGGACGCATTATCCCATTGAAATTAATTTAAGAAAAGGTGGGACTACACATCCTTATATCATGCTGCAGTTCTTAACCGATGGCGATTATGATGCAGGCAAAGGAGAATACTTTACTGCTACCGGGCAAAAACGATTTTATTTCTGTTCGGATAATCTTCGCAGTGAACAGTTTCATGGACTTACCCCTCCAGATCTTGTTGATATAGCTATGCTTCATGACCTGCATTATGATGGAACTTTACAAGAAGGCGTCATGTTTCATCTTATTGGCGCTTTATCACAGTTTGGAAAAATTGGAGTGGTTTGTATTGGTAGCTCACCCCAACGAGCCAAAGAATATTATGAAAAAGCGGTTGAGGTTTTGCAACTGGAAACCGTTCACCAGCTATATACTCACTGATATTAATTTTTATAAAACATATCCTTAAATTTAAAGGATAAACCATCCACCATGCACACCAAAGAGCAACTGAAAAAAATTTCAGAAACCTATTTCCAGGCATTAAGGGATAGAAATTTTTCAGCAATTCCTTTCAGTGATGATATCGCATTCAGGGCTCCGCTTGCACCCGGTGGCTCGGGGAATCCTATAAAAGGAAAACAAAATGTATTTGAACAATGGTGGAAACCCCTGGAACCAGCATTAGATGGCGTAGTTATTAATATTATCGACCATTATTATAATGAGTCGCTGACGGAATTAATTACAAAAGCAGAAATAACAATTGCTGTGATGGGTGTTACCCTGCGTGCAGCAGATCGTTTTATAATAAACAAGGATGGGAAAATAACAGAACAGGAAAATCATTTTGATGCAAGCCCGATGAAAAGTTACATTCATCACATTGGCCTGCGTACAATGGATTTTAATGTCACAAAGGATTTTTATGGGAATACTCTTGGTTGGAAGCTGGTGATGGAAAAACCTGATCTAATCATCTTTTTAACCGGAAGTGTTTTTATAGCATTTAAAAAAGCAGATCCAAGAGATAAACAATACTCAACATTCAGTCCTTTTGAAGTCGGGCTTGATCATGTTGCTATCACCTGCGAAACAGAAGAAGAACTGCATCGATTTACTAAAAAAATTACAGATGCCGGGGTTGAAAACACGGGAGTAAAATTGGATGCAGCCTTAAATAAGCTATATGTTGCTTTCAAAGACCCTGATCGCATAGCATGGGAATTCTATATGAAATAACTTATCTCTTTTCAAAGATTTTTTGATCGTTTTCGATAGCGAAGATCTAATCAATTCCATGCATATTCCTTTATTTTATAAGTCTTTAAGAAATCATTAATTTCAGCAACCAAAGATCAGGGAGAACTACAACAAACAGAAATTTTCTCATTCGCCAAAATGAGTAACGAAACTGCTATAGCATCACTTAAAGAGAAAATTGATGACCTCAACCAACATGCATGGGAGGTGAGGGTAACTGATTTGCCTAAGTCATTCGAATTGAGCCAGGAATCAGTAAAACTGGCCCGAACCATTAATTATCCAAAAGGTTTAGCCGACGGTCTTCGGTCATTAGGTTTTTCATATGTACGGTATTCAAAAAATGACGAGGCTGCTCCTCTTCTAAAAGAGTCTCTTTCTTTATTTCAATCATTGAATGATCTTAAAGGGCAGGCTGTTATTTACGAATACCTGGGTATCATAGAACGCAATTGGGGAAATTTAGGTGCTTCATTAGATCTCTTGCTTAAGGCAAATGAATTAGTTCTTCAAATTGGTTCGCAGGAAATTGAAATAACATGCAGTTACCAGTTAGGTGTTACTTACAAGCACCTCGGTGATCACGAAGATGCATTGGATTATTTATACAAGACACTTTCGCTTGCCAAAAAAATGAACTTTGCATTGATGGAAGCCTATGCCACTAATATCATCGGCTCTATCTATTTTGACAATGGCAATTATAACCAGGCATTAGATTGTTATCAGCAAGGTCTGCCTATTCGCCGGCAATCACATGACAAATGGGGAGAAGCCGGGAGCCTGGATAATATCGGTTTCACTTATCTTAAATTAAATGATCTTGATAAAGCGATCGATCATTGCAAACAAAGTTTGGCTATATGCCAGGCCACAGGCGATAAGAAAGGAGAAGCAAACGCATTGCTGCATCTTGGCGAAATTTATGAGCAGGCTGGTGATATCAAACAAGCGGCAGATTTTTCAAATAAAAGTCTTGAAATAAGAAAAGAAAGGGGAGATAAAAGAGGAGAAACAGAAGTACTGTTATTTCTTGCCGACCTATATAAGAACCGCAACGATGTTGAAGATCATCAGATCTTTGAATGGCTTTCTAATGCATTGAAAATTGCTGATGAAGTGAAGGCACAGGACCTTTTGAGTAAGACACATTTTAATTTACACGAGTATTATCAGTACAAAGGGAATTTTAAAGAATCGCTTGTTCAACTCGAAGCTCACTTTAAAATAGAAAAGGAACTTCATAAAAACAGCATTAATCAAAAAATTGCCAATCTTGAAATTTCGCATAAAGCAGAAATAGTAAGTCAGCGTAATAAGGAATTGACAGACTTAAATGAAAAGATCAAAAAAGCAAATGAAGAATTAAAGATCGAAGCTTCGCTGGAAAGAGTGAGAAGTGCCAGCATTGCCATGCATAGCAGCGATGAATTAGAAAAAGTGATAAGGGTACTGACAGACCAACTATCTATTCTCGGCTTTCATTTTCATACAGCCAATTTCGTCACCAATGAAAGTATGCCTGATTGGGAAATATGGATATCTTCTCCGGGGTTGGACAATACACCACCGAGAATTCATGTTCCTTATTTTGATCATATATTATTCAACGAAAGGAATAAAGCCATAACTACGGGAAAAGAATTCCTAACTGCATCATTGAATAAGGAGGAAAAAAACAGGTTCTTCCATTACTTGTTTGAAGAGACGGCTGCAAAAATTACACCGGCTGAAAGAAAGGAATGGGTGTACCAGCAAAAAGGAATGGGACTTACCACAGTTCTCATGAAAAACATTTCTCTTTCTGTTATTAATTATGATGGCACACTTTACACAATCGAAGAAAATGAAGTGATCAAACGCCTGGCTGGTGTATTCGAACAATCCTATACTCGTTTTCTCGATCTGCAAAAAGCAGAAGCACAGGCAAGGGAGGCACAAATAGAACTGGCTCTTGAAAGAGTTCGTGCAAGAACAATGGCCATGCAAAAAAGCGATGAACTTCGTGAAGCTGTCC
This sequence comes from Chitinophagaceae bacterium, assembly GCA_035318985.1. Taxonomy (GTDB): domain Bacteria; phylum Bacteroidota; class Bacteroidia; order Chitinophagales; family Chitinophagaceae; genus VBAS01. Next base: position 23,592 of record DATHDP010000098.1, on the reverse strand, counting down.
TTGTAATTTATGAACAACTGCAACAGTTGAATTTTGATTCGAAAGCCTGCAACATTATCATTATTGATAAAGAATCCGGCACTGCCCAGTATTGGGTGTCAGGTTTTTCGCAGGAAATATTTCCTGAAAGTTATATGGTGCCCTATCTTGATCATCCTTACCAGGATATGCTGTTGAAACCCTGGAGACAAGGTGACAAGTATGTGGTATATGAATATACCGGTCAGATGAAACAAAGCTTTGATGAACTCTTTTTTACCCAAACTGAATTTAGAAACGTACCGGAAGAAGCAAAAAAAGTAATGATTGGTTTAGAGTCTGTGACCCTGTCAACAGCTTTCATCAGTTATGGTGCATTACAGGCTTTAGGAGCTGAACCTCTTTCAGAAGAAAAAGCAAATATTCTTAAACGCTTCGCAAAAGTTTTTGAACAGACATATACAAGATTTCTTGATCTTCAAAAGGCAGAAGCACAGGTAAGGGAAGCACAGATCGAAGCCGGACTTGAGAGGGTGAGAGCCAAAACCATGGCAATGCATAAAAGCGATGAAGTTACTGGTATCGCTGTTTCTTTAAATGAAGAATTATTAAGACTTGGATTTGCCCGTGGAGGAAGTACGATCATAATTATAAATCGAGAGACAGGTGATACCGAACAATGGACCGGTTTTTCAGAAGACAAAACTTTAAGAAGCTGTTTTGTTCCCTATTTAAAACATCCTTGCCATGATGGACTGCTTAACTCATGGAAGAAAGGTGAAAAGTTTTTTGTGTACACGCTTCAGGGAGATGAAAAAAAAGCTTTGGATGATCATTACTTTGCAACAGGATATAAAATTATCCCTGAAAATGATAAAAAGTGGATGCGAGAATTGGAGTCAGTTACTTTTTCCCATGCATTCATGAAATATGGTGCGATACATTGGGCTTATGATCATCTATCCGAAGAACAGCTACAGATACTTCAACGATTTTCAAAAGTTTTCGAACAGTCGTACACGAGATTTCTTGATCTGCAAAAAGCAGAAGCACAGGCAAGAGAATCACAGGTAGAAGCAGCCCTTGAAAAAATAAGAAGTCGATCCCTTGCAATGCATCACTCGAGAGAACTCAAAGAAGTAATTGCTATAACTTTTGAAAAATTAAATGAATTAAACGTTCTTCCTGGAACGGTAGCTATCCAGTTGTTTGATAAAAAATCGATGCATTCTGTTTTATGGGTCGGCAACACGATTCAAGATCCACAAATGGTCGACTTACCTTACGACAAACAAATGATGGTTGAAGATACTCTTTTGAAAGACAGCTGGCAGGCCATGATCGATGGAGTGGATATTATCAATAAAGAATATTCAGTTGAACAAAAAAATAAATATTTCAATTATCTTTTTTCTAATAATAATTTAACGCAAATACCGGAACAGGCTCGTGAGGTTCTGCGGCAAATGCAACACCATATAGCTTGCTTATTTGTTGAAAAAAATTCTGCATTCCTGGTAGATAGCTGGAAAGGAGAATTTTTTCCAAAAGAAAACCTGAACATACTTAAAAGGGCGGCTAAGGTATTTGAACAGGCTTATATACGTTTTCTCGACCTTCAAAAAGCAGAAGCGCAGGCAAGGGAAGCACAGATAGAAGCCGCATTGGAAAGAGTGAGAAGCAGAACAATGGCCATGCAAAAAAGCGATGAGCTCAAAGATGTGATCCAGGTTGTATATGAACAATTCGTTCACCTAAATGTCAATGTTGAACATACGGGGTTTATCATGGATTATAAGGAAAGAAATGATATGCATATTTGGCTGGCAGACAAACATGCAGTTCCCTTCCAGGTTACCATTCCATATTTTGATTGTGCCCATTGGAATAGTTTTAATGAAGCAAAAGAAAAAGGAATAGACTTCTTTGCCAATGAATTATCATTTGAAGAAAAAAACAAATTTTATCAGGACCTATTTAAATTAATTCCTGACCTGCCAGAGGAAACATTGGAATATTATTTTAGTTGTCCTGGCCTTGCAATATCAACTGTGTTGTTAGACAATGTCGGTCTATACATCGAGAATTTTTCAGGCATTTCTTATTCAGAGGAAGAGAATGCCACGCTTATGCGCTTTGGAAAAGTGTTTCAGCAGACCTACACCCGTTTCAACGACCTAAAACTTGCGGAAGCACATGCCTTGCAGGCAGAAGAGGACCTGGTAAAACTGCAAACAGAAAAGAAACGAGCCGAAGATGCATTGTCCGAATTGCAGGTTACGCAAAAGCAATTGATCCAGTCTGAAAAAATGGCAAGCCTTGGTGAGCTCACTGCAGGTATTGCACATGAAATTCAAAACCCATTGAATTTCGTAAATAATTTTTCTGATGTAAATAAAGAGTTATTGATAGAAATGAAAGAGGAGATCGAAAGAGGGAATCTTGAGGAAGTAAAAATTATTGCAAATGATATTATCAGCAATGAAGAAAAAATAAATCATCATGGCAAACGGGCAGATGCAATTGTAAAAGGCATGCTGCAACATTCAAGAAGCAGCAGTGGTGTAAAAGAACCGACCGATATCAATGAATTAGCAGATGAGTACTTGCGATTAGCTTATCATGGATTAAGAGCAAAAGACAAATCATTTAATGCCACCATGAAAACTGATTTTGATGAAAAGATCGGTAAGGTCAACGTCATTCCGCAGGAAATTGGAAGAGTATTTCTGAATTTAATTACCAATGCATTTTATGTTGTGGCAGAAAAGAAGAAACAATTAGCAAATGGATATGAGCCGACAGTAACGGTAACTACAAAAAAACAAAGTGATAAAGTTGTTATTTCTGTAAAAGATAATGGTAACGGCATCCCGCAAAAAGTACTGGACAAAATATTCCAGCCATTCTTTACAACAAAACCAACCGGGCAGGGAACAGGATTAGGATTGAGTTTAAGTTATGATATTGTAAAAGCACACAGTGGTGAAATAAAAGTAAAGACAAAAGATGGCGAAGGAAGTGAATTTATTATTTCATTGCAGCTTTGATATGAACCGTGCCGATGGCACTCGGTTCGGATTAGCGGAACCGGCACCGGAATAAATTCCGGTGTTACAAGATGAGGCCGAGCCTACGGCTCTGCATAACGAAAAGAAAAATTTCTGGTAAAGGAAAGCAGAGGCGTAGCCTCGTATTAATATTGTAACGACGGGTTTCAACCAGTTGTTACAATAAGCAAAGCAAACCTGAGTGCCATAGGCACGATGCATAAAAACAAACTGATGGCCAACACCTATCATCAAATTTATTTGCAAACTGTATTCGCAGTAAAATACAGGAATGCTGTAATTAAAAAAGAGTGGCGGCCAAAGCTATTAGGTGTTATCGGTAATTTGATCAATGAAACAAATTGCAAGACCATAATTGTGAACGGGGTGGAAGACCATGTGCATTGTTTAATAGGATTAAGACCAGTTGTTTCAATCTCTGAGTTAATGAAAACTGTAAAAGCCAAATCATCAAAATATATTAATGATCATTCTTTAACGCCGGCAAGATTTGAATGGCAGGAAGGGTATGGTGTTTTTTCATACAGCCAAAAGGATGTGGATGCAGTTTATAAGTATATTCAGCATCAGGAAGAACATCATAAAATTCAAAAGTTCACGGAAGAGTACCTGGAATTATTAGAAGAATTTAAAGTTGAGTATGATAAGCAGTATATTTTTCAAGTGATGATTTAGATATTCCGGGCCTGCGGTTCTTTAAAAAGCAGGCATAAAAAAGTGAATTTGTGATTCAATTACCAGTAGGTCAATAATAATTATGAATAGCCGCAAGGAACAAGGAGTGATCAAAAGAAATGCTGAACTGAAACAGCAGCTTGCGGGTAATACCAGGAAATTAAAAATTGAAGCCGGCCTGGAAAAAGTGAGGGCTGTTGCTTTGAAAATGAAAAAGCCAGCTGATATGCTGGAAGTATGTAAAACCATTTCACTTCAGTTGGAAAAATTAGGTGTCAAAGAGATCCGGAATGTGCAGACGGCAATTTTTTACGAGAGTAAGGGTGCCTACATGAATTATGAATATTATGCAAAGCATAAAAAAACATTTATTACTGAAACCGTTTACACGAATCATAAAATAGCAAAAGCCTTTGCGACACAAATGCTAAAAGGCAAGGGTGAAATTTATACTACACATATCAAAGGAAAGAAAGTAAAAGACTGGATCGCTTATCAAAAGACGACCAATGTTTTTATCGACCGCTTCCTGGAAAAAGCAAATTCCCTCAGCTATTATTGGCATTCACTCGGGCCAGTTGCGTTGGGCATTTCTTCATATATGCCTTTAAGTGAAGATGAGTTGGATTTATTCAAGCGTTTTGTGAAAGTGTTTGAACTGGCATACAAAAGATATCTGGATATAGAACAGGCAATGACACAAGCAAGAGAAGCAAAGATCGAAACTGCATTGGAAAGAGTTCGTGCAAGAACAATGACTATGCAAAAAAGTGATGAACTGCAACATGCCGCCATTTTATTATTTCAGCAGATAAGATCTTTAGGAGTTCAAACCGGAAGTTGTGGTTTCAATATTTGGAACAAAATGGAAAAGACTGCAACAGTATGGATGAGTTCAGCGGAAGGAGGATTGCAGGCTCCTTTTGATATGCCGCTAACGGAAAGCCCGGTTTACAAGCCGGTTGATGCGGCAATGAAAAAGGGAGATGAATTTTTAGTGGAGGAAGTTGAGGGCAAAGACCTGGTAAAGCATTTTGATTATTTATTGACGCTTCCTGGGATAGGAGACACGATAAAGCATCTTAGAAAAGCAAAGTATGTTTTTCCTAAAAGGATGATCTTTCATTTTGCATTTTTTAAAAATGGCTTTTTATCTTTTCACACACATGAGTCTTATACGGAAGCACATAATATTTTCAAACGCTTCGCAAAAGTTTTTGAACAGACCTATACACGGTTTCTTGATTTGCAGAAAGCCGAAGAACAGGCAAGAGAATCACAAATACAACTTGCTTTAGAAAGAGTTCGTGCAAGAACCATGGCCATGCATAAAAGTGATGAGCTTACTAACGTAGCTGCTTTACTATTCAAACAGGTCGGCGATCTCGGAATTAAAACATGGACAACAGGTTTTAATGTTTGGAGTGAAGACAATAATTCTTTTACTGATTATGTAACAAGTCCAGAGGGGGGGTTTATAGAACCTTATGTTGTAGATACTACACAACATCCGTCTTTTATTGAAATGAGTGATGCAATGAAACGGGGAGATGAATTTTTGTTTCGTTGTGAGCAAGGAGAAATGCTTGCAGAAACCTATCGGCAACTTAGCAAGTTTGGGGAAAAACAGTTCAAAGCAATATTGAATAGTGGGTTTCAATTTCCCACGAAGCAACACGAGTATATTGTATTTGGTTCAAAAGTGAGCCTGCTTTTCGTTACTTATGAGCCAGTGCCTGAAGCTCATGATATATTTATAAGATTCGGGAAAGTTTTTGAACAAACTTATACCCGCTTTCTCGATCTGCAAAAAGCCGAAGCACAGGCAAGAGAATCACAAGTACAACTAGCATTAGAAAGAGTACGTGCCAGAACAATGGCGATGCAACGAAGCGATGAATTACCAGGTGCTGCAACAATTCTCTTCCAACAAGTGCAATCATTAGGTATGTCCGCCTTCGCTGCCGGTTATTGCATCTGGGATGAAGATAAGCAAGCTATCACTTTGTGGATGAGCAGTGAAGGGATTTTACAACCCCCCTTTAAAGCACCTACGACAGAAGATGAACTATTTATTGAAATGCGGAAGGGACACGAGGAAGGCAAGAGCTTTCATGTAGTGGAAATGGGGGGTAAAAAGTTAGTGGCACACTACCAGTATATGCGTACACTTCCGGTGGTGGGTGAAATTTTCGATTCGATCATCGAAGCAGGACACCCATTGCCTACATTCCAAATCATGCATCATGTATATTTCACGCAAGGTTTTTTATTATTCATTACTTACGAACAGGTACCCGAATCCCATGATATATTCAAACGCTTTGCAAAAGTTTTTGAACAGACCTATACAAGATTTCTTGATCTGCAAAAATCGGAAGCGCAGGCAAGAGAATCACAAATTCAATTGGCCCTTGAAAGAGTTCGTGCACGAACAATGGCCATGCAAAAAAGCGATGAACTGCCGGAAACATCTTATTTACTTTTTCAACAAGTAAAAGAATTGGGTTTGACGGCTGTACAGAATTCTATCGGTATCATTAATGAGGAAACAGGATTTGTTGAGTTGTCTACAACTGTTCATGGCCACCATTTGCCACATACGCTGAATGTTCCGATCGATGACCCTTATGTAATGGCTAAAGGAGTTGCTGCATGGAGAGCAAAACAAAAATCATTGAAGCTGAAGTTTGAAGGACAGGAATTGAAAGATTATAATGAACATCGCAATAGTTTTTTTGAAACGAAAGTAAATTTCCCTGAAGACCAGTGGAACGCCAATCTCGTTTTCTTTTCAAAAGGATGGCTTTCCTTTTCTTCCAATAAAAATATATCCGATGAAACATTTGAGCTGCTAAAAAGATTTGCAGCTGTATTTGATCAAACCTATATACGTTTTAATGATTTAAAACAGGCCGAAGCACAGGCGAGAGAGGCGCAGATACAACTGGCATTGGAAAGAGTTCGTGCAAGAACAATGGCCATGCAACGAAGTGATGAACTTTCTGAGGCTGCCAGCTTACTTTTTCAGCAGGTTCAGTCATTGGGAGCGCCTAGCTGGACTGCGGGCTATTGCATTTGGGATGAAGATAAGAAAGCAATTACCTTATGGGTGAGCAGTCCCTGGGGAGATATTCAACCACCCTTCCGGGCACCGCTGGAAGAAAAATCCTTCTTCATACGTTACCTGGAAGCAGATAATAGAGGTTTGGAATTGTACATAGAGGAAAATAGTGGTAAAGCACTTGAAGAGATGTACCAGTACCTGCTCTCCCTTCCTGTAGTAAGCGAAATATTGAATTCTATTATGGCAGAAGGTCGCCCACTTCCCACCTACGAGGTAGATCATTGCGCTTATTTTTCGAAAGGATTCCTGCTTTTCATAACCTATCAACAGGTACCTGAACTCCACGATATATTCAAAAGATTTGCTGCTGTATTTGACCAAACTTATACCCGTTTCCTCGATCTGCAAAAAGCGGAAGCACAGGCGAGAGAATCGCAAATTCAATTAGCATTAGAAAGAGTCCGTGCAAGAACGATGGCCATGCAGCATAGTGATGAATTAAAAAATGCTGCTGCATTATTATTTCAACAAGTAAAATCATTAGGAGCACCTGCCTATAGCTGCGGTTATAATATTTGGGAAAAAGGTGATAAGGAATTTACTTCCTGGATGAGTACCCAGGACGGTAGTATCATTAACGGGGTTCCAAATATCCCATTGACCGAAGATGCTAATTTTATCCGTTATGTTGAATCAAAACAAAATGGCGAAGAATTTTTCGTTTTAGAACTGCGTGACAAAAGAATGCAGGAGCATTATGAATATCTTAAAAGAATTCCTGCTTTTAAAGCTTTTTTCGAATATGCACTAAGTGTTGGTTTTGATATGCCCGAAACACAAATACATCACGTGGCTAATTTTTCGCAAGGCAATCTGCTGTTTATTACGTTGGAACCGTGTCCTGAATTTCATGATGTATTCAAAAGATTTGCTACAGTTTTCGAACAGACCTATACAAGATTTCTTGATCTGCAAAAAGCAGAAGCACAGGCAAGAGAATCCCAGATAGAATTAGGATTGGAAAGAGTGAGGGCAAGAGCTATGGCTATGCAAACATCTGGTGAGATAGCCGAATTGGTGGAGACACTTTTTAAAGAACTGACCAAACTTGATTTTACACTCAGTATGTGCATCATTAATATTATTGATGAACCTGCATTGTCGAATATGGTTTGGGCAGCAAGTCCGGAAACAGGTAAGCCACCTGAATCTTATTACATGAAGTTTGAAGATTATCCTTTTCATCATGCCATGATGAAAGGATACAAAGAAAGAAATCCTAAGTTTATTCATGTGATTGAAGGCGAAGAGAAAAAGATCTATGATGAATATTTATTCAATGAAACCGAATTCAGGAAAATACCGGAAGAAGGACAGGCTGCATTTAAGGCAATGGAAAAATATGTTGCTTCTTTTTCGTTTAGTAATTTCGGTGGGCTGCAAACGGTAAGCAATGAGCTTTTGTCAGAAAGCAATCTTGAAATTCTTGCCCGGTTCGGAAAAGTTTTTGATCTCACTTACACCCGTTTCAATGATCTATTAAGATCAGAAGCGCAGGCAAGAGACGCACAGATCGAAGCCGGTTTAGAAAGAGTACGTTCCAGAAGCCTGGCCATGCACAATACTTCCGAATTACAAGAGGTCATCCACACGGTGCATAAAGAATTACTCAATTTGAATATTGCTATTAATGGAGGTTCATTTATTGCTATTAATAAAGACGTTGATACAGTACTCTGCTGTTGGGGATCTGGGGGTACGGCTGAAACTTCAGAAGAAGTACGCATTCCGCTCTATGAACATCCATTTTGTACCAATCTTATAAACAGAATAAAAAGTGCTCCCGGATTCTTTACCGAAGAATACACTCAGAAAGAGAAAAAAGATTTTTTTACTTTTTTATTTAAACATGAGCCCTGGTCAAAGCTTGATGCTAAACAGAAAGACGAAACCCTTTCAAGTCCGGGGGGATATACCAGATCCTGTTATGTATCTCAACATACCAGTATTTTTATTATTAACCATTTTGGTAAAAAGTTTTCAGCCGCTGATAATGACATTCTTCAACGCTTTGGAAAAGTATTCGAACAGGCCTATACTCGTTTCCTTGATTTACAAAAAGCCGAAGCACAGGCAAGAGAAGCAAAGATCGAAGCAGCATTGGAAAGAGTTCGGGCAAAAGCGATGGCCATGCACAAAAGTGATGATTTAAAAATGGCAGTAGCAACGGTTTTTGAAGAATTGGATAAACTGAACCTGGGATTGATCAGGTGTGGGATAGTAATATTAGATAAGAAGAAACCGAGAGGGGATATATGGATCACTATAAAATCTGACCATGGCAACACCATTGAGGTATCAGGAGACGAATCACTGGATATTCATCCTTTACTGAAAGGCGCATATGACGCATGGCTGAAACTTGAAGACTTTTCTTATGTCTTGCAAAATGACGATCTTATCAACTATTACAAGGCAATAACAAAAACAAATTTTCAACAACCGGTTTCTGCAACTTTTACAACAGAAAAAAAAGATCAGCAGCAATACTACTTTAATGCTGTATTCCAGGATGGTTCTTTATTTGCTTTTCTCGATACTGCTTTTACTGATGAAGCAAAAACGGTAATGAAACGTTTTGCCAATGTGTTTAATCTTACGTATAAACGTTTTCTTGATCTTCAAAAAGCAGAAGCACAAGCAAGGGAAGCAAGGATCGAAGCGGCTCTGGAAAAAGTTCGTGCAAGTACAATGGCGATGCAGAAAAGTGAAGACCTTTCAACTGCTGCATTTGTTTTATTTCAACAATTCAAAGGATTGGGTGAAGAAGCGGAAAGAATTTTTATCGCAACTTTTGATGATGATGAACGTTGGGTAGATCTTTGGGGAACTAACCAGGGCGGCAACCAGTTAAATAAACTTTTCAGGGCGCCGGTGGATGAACCAACAGTGATCAGTAAAATAATTGCAGCCTGGAAATCAAAAGCAAAATCTGTAGTAATAGATCTTACCGGTGATGACTTGAATAAATATATTTCTTTTTTAAGAGGAGTCGGCATACCGGTTATCGAAGGTATAATGAGTGATCGAAGAGTTCAAACCGTTGCCTGTTTTTCAAAAGGCGTAATTGGTCTTACTACTCATGAACCACGACCACAGGAATCAATACAATTATTGGAAAGATTCGCCGGCGTATTCGATCTTACCTATACTCGTTTTCTTGATCTGACTGTTGCAGAAACAAAAGCACATGAAGCAAGAATAGAAGTGGCGTTGGAAAGAGTTCGTGCAAGAGCATTAGCGATGCAGCAACCTGAAGAGCTAAAAGATGTTGCACAAGTGTTGAGAAATGAAATGGGATTGCTGGGTGTTGAAGAATTAGAAACAAGCAGTATATATATTCATCCTGACAATTCTGAAAAAGTAGAATGCTGGTATGCATTAAAAGATCCGGTAGCAACTGAAAAGCGAATGGTGTCTGATCATTTTGAACTTAACCTTAATGATACATGGGTAGGAAGGGAGATGCAAAAATTTTATGCTTCGAAAGAAAATCAAACCTCTATCGTGATGCAAGGGACTAATCGAAAGGAATGGATCGGCTATTGTTATAAACATTCTCCTGTATTTAGTGGTTTTTATGGTGAAACAATTCCTGATCGCACTTATCATCTTTATAAATTCTCACATGGATATATTGGTGCTGCAGCGCCGGGAGAAATATCCAATGAAAGCTGGAGGCTATTAAGCCGTGCTGCATCGGTTTTTTCTTTAGCTTACTCACGGTTCAAAGATCTTTCACAGGCACGAATTGACCTGGTGAAATTAAAAGAAGAAAAGAAAAGAGCAGAAGATGCATTAACGGATCTACAAGCTGCACAAAAACAACTGGTGCAGGCAGAGAAAATGGCTTCGTTGGGAGAACTGACTGCCGGCATTGCACATGAGATACAAAATCCTTTGAACTTTGTAAATAACTTTTCTGATGTGAGTAATGAATTGCTGGAAGAAATGAAAGCTGAATTGGAAAAAGGAAATGCGGAAGAAGCAAAATTAATTGCAGTTGATGTAAAAGAAAACCTGGAGAAGATCTTACATCATGGAAAAAGAGCCGATGCAATTGTAAAAGGAATGCTGCAACATAGCCGGACAAGCACCGGCCAAAAAGAGCTAACAGATATAAATGTATTGGCAGAAGAATATCTCCGGCTTGCTTATCATGGATTGAGAGCAAAGGATAAATTCTTTAATGCAAAATTCGAAACCGATCTTGATCCATCAGTGACCAAAATAAATATTGTTCCGCAGGAAATAGGCCGGGTGATACTTAATCTTATAAATAATTCTTTTTATGCCGTAAGTGAAAAGAAGCGTACCGTTAGCAATGGCTATGAGCCAATGGTTACCGTCAGTACTAAGGCTGTTAAGCCCCCTTTAGGTGGTTTGGGGGTTGTTGAAATAAGAGTCGTTGATAATGGAAATGGTATTCCACAAAAAGTATTGGATAAAATATTCCAACCATTTTTTACCACCAAGCCAACAGGACAGGGAACAGGGTTAGGGCTATCGTTAAGTTATGATATAGTTACAAAAGGACATGATGGCGAAATAAAAGTGGAAACGAAAGAGGGGGAAGGTTCTGCATTCACAATAAGTTTACCCATGAAATAATTTTTATGAAAATGAGAAACCGGATCATTAATGTCATGCTTTATCTCTTTGTTGCGAACGCTATTGTTGCGCAGCAATCATATCTTGACAGCCTTAAAAATGAAATTGCTATTTCTGAGAATGATACTATAAGATTGATCCGCCTGCGAAACATCGCAAGGGTCTATTCAGAATTAAATCCCGACAGCGCTTTTACTTATTCAGAAAAGTTATTGGCCATTAGCCAGAAATTAGATTTTAAACTGGATGAAGCAAATGCATTAAGAGAAAAGGCATATGCATTGCTGAATATGGGTAATTATCCTCGTTCCTTACAAACTATTTTATCATCTCTTAAGATCGCAGAGGATCCTAAAAGCGAACAAAGAATGTTAACAGGCGAATATTCCGAAGATGCCTTAGTAGATCGCAACGCATCACCCGGCGTGCAACGACTTTCGGAATTAGGTTTTATCCATCAAACATTGGGGATATTGTATACCAACTTAAGTAATTATGATAAGGCTTTGTCCCAATACCTGGAAGCCAGGCAAATCGCAGAACGATCAGGAAATATTCCTCTTCAAAGCATTATTAATATGACTTTGTCCAGGGCTTACTTAAACATAAAAAAACGCGACTCTGCAACGATCAGCCTGGAAAAAGCTTACAACCAGGCAATGCAGGTAGGATACAAAAGATATCTTGGGAGTATTTTATTGAACATGGGAAGAATTTATTCTTCTCAGGGGAATAAACAATTAGCTGCCGAATATTATAAGGAGGCTGTGGCAGCAAGTGCGTATCAAAACTATTATCCCCGTGGTGTAGTTGCTGGTGATCTTTTGCTGGCGGATCTGTATAAACAATCTGGTCAACGGGATTCATCTTTCCTTTATATTAAACATGCACTTGATGTAGCATATGATCTAAATGCTCCTGAACTTTTGCAAAGATCTTATAAAGCCATTGCAGATTATTACAAAACAGCTAATAATAATGACAGTGCTGTTAAGTACCAATCACTCATCATTAATATAAATGATACTCTTTTTAATACAAAACAGACGCAGCAATTTCAAAACATTGATTTTGACGAGCAACAACGCCAGCAGCAAGTAGAAGCAGCAAAAGAAGCCGAACGTGTAAAATACAGAATGTGGGGACTTATCACGGGGCTGGCTATTTTTTTATTCATTGCAATTATTTTATACCGGAACAGCATTCAGAGAAAAAAAGCGAATTCTCTTCTATCGCAACAGAAAAATGAGTTAGAAACTACATTGACTACTTTGAAGACCACGCAAAATCAATTGATCCAATCAGAAAAAATGGCTTCGTTGGGCGAATTGACTGCCGGTATTGCACATGAAATTCAAAATCCGTTGAATTTCGTTAATAATTTTTCTGAAGTTAATGCAGAGTTGATCGATGAAATGAAGGAACAACTGGCAACAGACAATAAGGAACAGGCATTAGAGATCGCAAATGATATAAAGGAAAACGAAGAAAAGATAAGCTATCATGGAAAACGGGCTGACGCAATTGTAAAGAGTATGTTACAGCATAGTCGAAGCAGCAGTAATAAAAAAGAACCGACTGATATCAATGCATTGGCTGATGAATATTTGCGCCTTGCATATCATGGTATGCGGGCAAAGGAAAAATCGTTTAATGTTGATGTGAAGACTGATTTCGATAATACAATTCCAGGTATAAACGTGATACAGCAGGATATCGGTCGTGTGATCCTGAATTTAATTACCAATGCTTTTTATGTTGTTGCTGAAAAAAAGCAACAAAAAGGAGATGACTACGAGCCAATAGTTACGGTGAGTACCAAAAAAGCAGGTGATAAAATTTTGATCAGTGTAACAGACAACGGTAACGGTATTCCTCAAAAAGTATTGGACAAAATATTTCAGCCATTCTTTACCACCAAACCAACCGGGCAGGGAACAGGTCTCGGTTTATCGTTAAGCTATGATATAATCACAAAAGGACATGGTGGTGAATTAAAGGTTGAAACAAAAGAAGGAGAGGGAACAACTTTTATTATCAGTATTCCAACCACCTAATAAAAATGAAACTGACCAAAAAACTGGAAGCAGAAATTTTGAAAGTGTACTATGAGGTGTGGGACGCTTATCTCAGAGGTGATATGCGAACCTTTGCTTCTATACTGGATGAAAACTGTTATATAATTGGTTCTGCTGCGGGTGAAATATTCAGCAACAAAAAAGCAGCTGTTAAATATTATAAAGCTACTGCCGCACAAATAACGGGTAAAGCAGAATTCCGGAACAGGAAGATCAAAATGATGCCTGTTGAAAAAGGAGTTATGGTCAATGAACAGTCAGATTTTTATTTGTTGATAGATGACCATTGGACCTTCTATGGCCCGGCCCGGATATCAAGCTTGTTTCATAAGAAAAATAATAAATGGAAAGTGATCCATCAGCATGGATCTTTTCCTGACTCAAAAACAGAAGAAGGAGAGCAGGTAAATACTGATAAAATAAAAGCTGAGAACATTCAGCTGCGGAATGCTGTAAAAAGACGTACTGAAGAATTAGAAAGCAAAAACCGAGAACTGGAAATTGAAACATCGCTGGAAAAAGTGCGGGCACAAGCATTGGGCATGTACAAGCCTGACGATTTATTGAACGTTTGTAGAGCATTATTTAAAGAACTTAGTTTATTAGGATTTAATGATATCAGGAACGCCATTATTCACACATATAACGACGAGGAAAATTATTTTATTGATTATGACTATTCTGATCTTACTGGCGGATCCATTACAAATATTTCTTACAACTCTCATCCGGTCATTAAACGTTTTTTAAAGCAGATAAGATCAGATGAGGCGTTTGCAGAAATTACTATTAAAGGAAAGGAATTGAACGAATGGAAAAAATTCAGAAAAAGCGGCGGACAACCCGATGATCCGGGGTTAGATAAAACTTCTGCACTTTATTATTATTTCCATTCGGTTGGTACAGGTGATATCGGCATTTCGACCTTTAGTTCTATTAATGAAGAAAAACTACAATTACTAAAACGCTTCAGAAATGTATTTGAACTTGCTTATAAAAGATATACGGATATAACGAAAGCCGAAACACAGGCAAGAGAAGCACAGATCGAAGCTGCATTGGAAAGAGTGAGAAGCCGTTCCATGGCTATGCACAAAAGCGATGACCTACATGAAGTCATTAAAGTAGTGGTAGAGCAATTATCCGTATTAAGTGTAAAATTCAATGTTTCAAATTTTGCTAAAATTGATCCTGATGGTAGCTGGGATCTTTGGCTTTCAACACCTGAACAAACTTACCCGGCGTTGATACATGTTCCCTATATAGACCATCCGATCTTTAGCCGGATAACAGAAGAGGGAACGAAGGGAAATGATTTTTTTACTGATGTATATTCTCAAGAAGAAGCAAATACTTTTTTTCATCATTTCTTTGAAAATACAGTCGCAAGAAACACTCCTGAAGAACGAAAACAATTTGTATACAATTCAAAAGGCTTTACCCGTTCGATTTTCTTAACAAAAAATATTTGGTTTAGTGTTGCCAGATATGATGCTACTTCTTTTACTGATGAAGAAAATGCGATTTTCAAACGCTTCGCAAATGTTTTTGAACAAGCCTATACTCGTTTCCTTGATCTGCAAAAGGCCGAAGCACAAGCAAGAGAAACAGAGATCGAATTGAGTTTAGAAAGAGTTCGTGCAAAAACGATGGCAATGCAAAAACCATCGGAGTTTGCCGATATAATTAATATAATAGGTGAGCAATTCCTTCATCTTGGTTTTGATATTGACTGGGTCAATTTCGGCGCAAATGGATTTACTATTTCTGAAGGGATCGATATTTGGAATTTTGCCGTGGTACCGGGGACTTCGCCAATTTCTGCGAGGGTGTTTATCCCATATTTTGATCATCCTGTATTTACTACTTCGGCTGCAAGCATTAATGAATTTACAAATGGCGGAAAAGATTTTACTGTAGTAACCCTGGATAAACAAACCAAGGACACCTGGCTGGATCATCTTTTTACCAAAACGATCTTTAAGGATGTACCGGGGGAATATAGAGCTATTCAATATGCAAAACCAGGTTATACCACTTCCAATATATCATTAAAAGACACCTGGCTTTCTATTGGCAAGTTTGATATAAAAAATTTCACTGATGAACAACAAGCCATCTTAAGAAGATTTGCAAATGCATTTGGCCAGGCCTACACTCGTTTTCAGGATCTGCAAAATGCCGAAGCACAAGCAAAAGAAGCGCAGATAGAAGCTGCATTAGAAAGAGTTCGTGCCAGAAGTATGGCTATGCATCACAGCAGTGAATTACATGCAGCGGCTGACGTTTTATTCCAGCAACTCCGGATCTTCGGAGGTGACATCATGAATGCAGGCATCGCTTTGTGTACACAAGATGCAGATGAAGATGAGTACTGGCTGAGTTCTGATAGTGGGCTTCGTCCCGTTATCTCCATACCGCATACGGAAGATTCGGTACAAAAGAAATTATATGAAGATTGGAAAAACAAATCGGAGTTCTTTTCCATAGCGAAAGGGGGTGATGAGTTAAAAGCTCATTACAATTATATGCAATCAGTGCCCAGTTTGAAACCATTTTTTAAGGAGGGACCCGATTGGTCATTTCCCACATGGCAAAAATGGCATGCTGCATATTTCAGTCATGGTTATTTGTTCATGATAACGCTTAAGCCTTATGAGGAGGAAAAAATTCTTGTCCGCTTTGCAAAAGTTTTTGAACAGGCATACACTCGTTTCCTTGACCTCCAAAAAGCAGAAGCACAGGCAAGGGAAGCACAGATAGAAGCATCATTAGAAAGAGTAAGAAGCCGTGCAATGGCCATGCAAAGCTCAGAGCAATTAAGAGAGCTGATAGGAACTGTATTTACAGAACTAACAAAACTTGATATAGTTCTCACCCGTTGCCTCATCATGATCTATGATCCTAAATCAAATGATTCAGTTTGGTGGATGGCAAATTCTGAAGCGCCAACTCAACCTATTGGTTTAAAAGTGCATTATCATGAGTATCCATCTTATTTAGCATATGTAAATGCATGGAATCAAAAAGAATTAAAATGGACCTACACTTTAGAAGGAAATACTAAGAAAGAATGGGATGACTTTCTATTTGTCGAAACTGAACTTTCACATCTGCCTGATTTTGTAATAGCAGGTATGAAAGCTCCGGACAGGGTTTATTTAAATGCCTCGTTCAATAGTTTCGGCAACCTGACGCTGGCAACACTTGAACCTTTATCAGATGAGCATTTTGACATCATGCTTCGCTTTGCAAAAGTTTTTGATCTTACCTATACACGTTTTAATGATCTGAAGCAAGCCGAAGCACAGGCAAAAGAAGCAAGGATTGAAGTCGCATTGGAAAGAGTTCGGGCAAGAACAATGGCAATGCAGAAACCAGGTGAATTAGCCGATGCTGCACAAATACTTTATCGTGAATTCGCAACCCTGAATATTAAAACTTTCAGTTGTGGGTATATGTTTATCGATGAAGAAAAACATACTCAAACAGCCTGGGTCGTTCTTCCGGATGGGACTTTGCTTCCCAATTTTATCGTTTTCCCGTTAACCGGTGATCATGTACTTGATAACAGGTATAAAGATTGGAAAGAAAAAAAACCACTTCATCTTTACGAGATCCAGGGTGAAGTGAATAAAGAACATCATAAGTTTTTATCAAATCATGTTCCTTCATTTGTTGTTAAAGACATTTTTTCCAAGGTACCTGAGAGGATAATTTTTCATTGCGCAAATTTTTCCAACGGCTACCTCCTTATACTTGCTACAGATTATTTTTCACAGGAAGAGCAGCAAACAGTAATTCGGTTTGCTAAAGTTTTTGAAATGACCTACACTCGTTTTCTCGATCTGAAACAAGCGGAAGCACAAACAAGAGAAGCGCAGATCGAATTAGCATTGGAAAGAGTTCGTGCAAGAACAATGGCAATGCACAAGAGTGAAGAACTTGCCGAAACTTCACAAGTGCTCTTTCATCAGTTAAGGGAGCTTGGTGGAATTCCTGATCGTATTTCTATTGGTATCGCAGATGAAGTAAAGGGTATTGTTGATTTTTGGACAACTGATCAGCAAGGCAGCCATCTTGATCATAGTTTTAGTGCCCGCCTAAATGAAAGAACTACGATCGCAAAAACTTACCAGGCATGGAAAGAACATAAAAAGTCATTAGTGCTCGATCTTCATGGAGAGGATTTAAAAGAATGGATAAAGTTTGCCCGTGAAGAAATGGGAATTGTTGTAAGGGATGATCAAATAAAAGATCGTCGTGTTCATAGTCTTGCATTCTTCTCACATGGATGGATATTGGCTACATCTCACGAACCTCAATCAACAGAAACAATACAAATACTGGAACGCTTTGCATCAGTATTCAATCTTACGTATCGTCGGTTTCTTGATCTTAAAAAAGCGGAAGCACAAGCAAGAGAAGCTCAAATAGAAGCTGCATTGGAAAAAGTTCGATCCCGTTCGCTTGCTATGCATAAAAGTGACGAGTTGCAGGAAGTTGTGGATACTGTTTTTGAAAGATTACAAGATCTGAATATTGAAATGGCTTCTGCCAATATTGCAATTTTCAAAGAAGGCACGAGAGATTATGACTATTGGATCGCAAGTCCTGCTCAAAAGCGTTCGGCAGTATTTCATCTGCCTTATACGGATCTATCGTTAACAAGAGATCTGATCGCTGCCAGGGAAAGCGGAAAAGAATTTTCTACAACGGCCTATTCATTTGAAGAAAAAAATGAATGGTTCGAGTATGCTTTTAAAAGCACAGATTTTAAATTTCTGAGTGAAGAAAGACAACAATTCATTTTAAATGCTCCGGCAATTACGGTAGCAATTGCATTTTCAAAAAACACAGGAGTACAGGTAAACAGGTACAATAACAAATTGTACACTGAAGGGGAAGGTGAAATATTAAAACGATTCTCAAAAGTTTTTGAACAAGCTTATATACGTTTCCTTGATCTTGAAAAAGCAGAAGCACAGGGACGAGAAGCACAGATCGAGGCAGCACTTGAGAGGGTTCGTTCCAGTTCATTGGCTATGCATAAAAGCGAAGAGCTGAAAGATGTAGTAAAGATTGTTTTTGAGAATTTCCGCTCATTGGGATTACAAAATATTGATTCTGTCAATATCAATATTTTTCATGAAGGTTCCCGTGATTTTGATCTTTGGCTGGCGGCACCCGGCCAGGATTATACAACTAATTTCCGACTACCATATCTTGATCACCCGATCGCCAATGATTTTTTCAACGATGTTAAAAAAGGAGAAACTATTCATAAAGGAATTTATGACCACGACTTAAAGAATAAGTACTTCGAATACATGTTCGAGTACTCCGATAACAAACATTTGCCGGAAGAAAGAAAAAAACTCATTTTAAGTGGCCGTGCTTATTCTGTTGCGACAGGCATCGCCAAACATTCTTCCATCTTTATCCATAATTATAATGGTGAGAAGTTTTCCGATGAGACTAATGGGATCCTCGTAAAATTTTCTAAAGTTTTTGATCAGGCATATACCCGTTTTCTTGATCTTCAAAAGGCCGAAGCACAGGCAAGGGAAGCACAGATAGAAACGGTACTGGAAAGAGTACGAAGCCGTACTATGGCCATGCAAAAAAGTGATGAATTGACTGACGTCGCAGGTTTATTATTCGAACAGGTCAGTGCATTGGGTATTAAAACCTGGACGGCAGGGTTTAATGTATGGAGTGAAGACAATAACTCTTACGTTGATTATATAACAAGTCCACAGGGAGGTTTTATTGAACCTTATACAGTATACACAGATACGGCAGAGGCATTAACTGATCTAAGTAATGCAAGAAAAAGTGGGGTCGAATTTGATGTACAATATGTAGAAGGAGAAAAGATCAAACAATTGTACCTGGCACTTACGAAGCTTGATGAAAAGCAGTATCAAATAATGTTGCAGGATGGAGGCCGGTTCCCGTCTCATCAATATGAACATTTTGTATTTGGTTCAAAAGTCAGCCTGATGTTTATTACATATGAACCCGTACCGGAAGCACATGATATTTTCAAACGCCTGGGAAAAGTATTTGAACAAACCTATACCCGCTTCCTTGATCTTCAAAAAGCAGAAGCACAGGCAAGAGAAGCACAGATAGAAGCTTCATTAGAAAGAGTAAGAAGTAAAACAATGGCTATGCATAATAGCCAAGATGTTGGTGAAACCGTTGCTGTTATGTTTGATGAATTAAGAAAGTTAGACATTCAAACTTTGCGTTGTGGCGTAGGTATCATGCTGGAGAATTATCAAATGGAATTATGGACGGCGAGACCTGATGCCACAGGAAACGCAGAATTTATTGTCGGACATATTGATATGAAATTGCATCCGCTTCTGACCGGCGGTTATGAAGCCTGGAAAAATAAAGCTGACGGTTTTTTTTATCAATTGAAAGATGAAGACCTCAAAACATATTTTGATGCAATCAATAGCCACCAGGCGTATGCTGCAAAATATGACATCTCTTCACTACCACCCCTGATGTTCCATTACGAATTTAATTTTAATGAGGGCTGCTTATTTGCATTTTCAATAAAGGAATTTTCAGATGAATTCTCACAGATCTTTAAACGATTTACAGGTGTATTCGGACAAACCTATCGTCGTTATCTCGATCTTCAAAAAGCGGAGGCTAATGCAAGAGAAGCAAAAATAGAAGCAAGTTTAGAAAGAGTTCGTGCAAAAGCTATGGCTATGCACAGCTCAAAAGACCTGGCAGAAACGCTAGGCGTCTTTTATCGTGAACTAAAATCGTTAAGCGTAATACCAATAAGATGTGGAGTGGCTTTAATGGATAAAGACACACGAATGGCCGAACTTACTACGATGAATACGACTGGCCAGGGAGATTCAATTGAAATTATCGGCAAAATAAAGATGGCAGGACACCCGGTATTGGATGGTGTTTTTGAAAACTGGTTGATAAAAAAAGAATATCATGCTATTTTGAGAGGTAATCAAATCAAAGAATATTACCAGGTGCTAAAGCCACAGATCGATTACCTGGATTATTCCCATGATGAAGTTCAATTTGGTTATTATTTTATGTTTAATGAAGGCGATGTATATGCATGGACGGAAAAGGAATTAACGGATGACGAGTTAACAATATATCGCCGCTTTACATCTGTAATTAGTCTTACTTATAAACGATATAAGGACCTGCAACAGGCCGAAGCACAGGCAAGAGAAGCAAAGATAGAGGCGGGCCTGGAAAGAGTTCGTGCAAGAACGATGGCTATGCATAGCAGTGAGGATGTTGGTGCAGCAACAGCAACAATGTTCACAGAGCTGGAAAAATTAGGCATTCAAAATCTTCGTGGTGGCATTACAATTATAAAAGCCGGCGATAAACAGGAAGTATGGGGCGTAACAAATCTGCCCGATGGCAAAACAATAAGATCTATTGGTGAGTTTGATATGCATTTACATCCTCTTTGGCGGGAATTATTGAAAGCAAAGTTGAATAACGGCGATTATAATTATTATCGGCTGGCCGGTAAAGACAAAGAAGATTATTTAGACATATTAAATGCAACGCCAAATTACTTGTCGCAGCCGATAAAAGATTTTCCTGATGTACATGTTCAATCTTACTTTTTTGGTGAAGGTGCAATTTGGACCAATTCATTGCAACCTCACTCCGAAGAAGACAAACAAGTAATGAAAAGATTTGCATCTGTTTTCTCTCTTACATTCCGCAGATACCAGGACTTGAAAAAAGCAGAAGCACAGACAAGAGAAGCAACCATTGAAGCTGCATTGGAAAAAGTTCGTGGTAAAGCAATGGCTATGCATAACAGTAATGATCTTTCCACAACGGCAAGCATAGTATTTACTGAATTGAGAAAGTTGGGTATTAGCCCTATTCGATGTGGTGTTGGTCTCTTAAATAAAGAATCCCGTAAAGGGCAAATATATGCTGCCACTTCATCCAACGAAGAAGACAGTCTTTCCCTGGTAGGCTGGGTGCAATTATCGGGGCATCCTGTTCTGGAAAAAATTTATGATACCTGGAAAAATAATGAAGATTATTTTCCTGAGCTGAACGGAGAACAAATGAAGACTTATTATGATTTGCTCTTATCAGGTTTATCTGTTTCTGTTCCTGATACAGGGGAAAAACAATATGGAACTTTCCTGCCGTTCTCTGTTGGGTGTTTATATGCGTGGTCGGATACTCCTTATAATGATTCAGAGTTAAAAATTCTAAAGCGTTTTGCTTCTATTATTGATCTTACATTCAGAAGATATATTGAACTGCAAAAATCAGAAGCTACCGCAAAGGAAGCAATAAAGCAAGCCGCACTTGATCGTATCCGTGCAGACATTGCATCCATGCGTACTATAAATGATCTTGATCGCATTACACCATTAATATGGAATGAATTGACTGTGCTGGGTATTCCATTTATTCGTTGCGGTGTATTTATCATGGATGAAGAGCCACAGCTTATTCATACATTTCTTTCAACACCTGATGGAAAAGCCATTGCTGCTTTTCATTTGCCTTATGATACACCAGGAAATCTTAATCATGTCGTGGCCAATTGGAAGAAAAATAAAAAATATATCGATCATTGGGACGAATCTGAGTTTAAACAATTTGCAGAGATATTGATGAAACAGGGAGCACTTGTTTCAGCTGAACAATATCTCAAAACAATTCCTAAGGGCGGATTTTATTTACACTTTCTACCCTTTTTACAAGGAATGCTATATGTAGGAAATACCAATCAATTAAAAGAAGAAGAAATTGAATTGATACAACATGTGGCTGATGCATTCTCTACTGCGTATGCCCGCTATGAAGATTTTAATAAACTGGAGGCTGCTAAGCAACAGGTAGAAAAAACATTGACCGATCTGAAGCAGGCTCAAACACAACTGGTGCAATCAGAAAAAATGGCTTCATTGGGTGAAATGACTGCAGGTATTGCACACGAAATTCAAAACCCGTTGAATTTTGTCAACAATTTTTCTGAAGTAAGTAAAGAGCTACTGGATGAAATGAAAACTGAGTTGGAGATTGGCAATACCGAAGATGCAAAAGGTATTGCCGATGATGTGATACAGAATTTAGAAAAAATAAATCATCATGGCAAACGGGCAGATGCGATAGTGAAAAGCATGTTGCAACATAGCCGAAGCAGCAGTGGTAAAAAAGAGCCAACAGATATTAATTCATTGGCCGATGAATATTTGAGATTAGCATATCATGGTTTAAGAGCAAAAGACAAATCTTTCAATGCAAAATTTGAAACGGAGTTTGATGATAGTATTGGAAAAATAAATATTATTTCACAGGACATCGGAAGAGTGCTTGTTAATTTGATCAACAACGCTTTTTATGCTGTGAGTGAAAGAAAAAAGCAAGAGTCAAACGGGTATGAACCGACAGTGGAAGTGCTTACTAAAAAAACGGATGATAAGATAGAGATCAAAGTGAAGGATAATGGCAATGGTATTCCGCAAAAAGTACTGGATAAAATTTTTCAACCATTCTTTACCACAAAGCCAACAGGACAGGGTACCGGTTTGGGTTTGAGTTTGGCTTATGATATTGTTACAAAAGGTCATGGAGGTGAGTTGAAGGTTGAAACAAAAGAAGGAGAAGGGTCGGAATTCATTATTCAATTGCCAGTTAATCAAACATCACGATGAGGATCTTTTCAAAAATAATTTTGCTTTTATTGTTCCCTGTTCTTTCCAATGGACAGGACATGTTACGAGACAGCCTGCGAAGAATATTTTTTGCAGGCGCAAACAATGATTCTATCCTGTATGAAGCCGGTAACAAACTTTATGATTATTATGAAGAAGTGAACCGGGACAGTGCTTTTTTTTATGCTGATCAATGTTTACAGATCAGCCGGAGAAATAATAAAAAACTGAACGAATCACATATCCTCAGCCGCAAAGCTTACCAGGAACTAAACATGGGCCGGTATGCGGAAGCATTGCAAAGCCTGTTAGCGTCTTTTGCATTGAGTGAAAACAAAGCAAATGAA